>CACZJZ010000020.1 GCA_902781655.1 uncultured Lachnospiraceae bacterium | reverse complement strand
TCTGGACAGAAAAGGCTATCCGACCCGGGAGAAGGCTCATTCGGGCGTTTCCCCCACGGATGCCGCAAAGAACGCAGCATGGGGTATAAAAATGTCACAGAACTTACCAACAGTCAATCAGGATCCTGAGAACCTTCTGCGCAGTGTGCGCGTATTCGCGCTGGATATGGACGGCACCGTATACCTCGGTGAGCGCTGGATCGACGGTGCCAGAGAATTTCTCCGCCGCATTGCGGAGACCGACCGTCGCTTTGTGTTTCTCACCAACAATTCTTCAAAGGGACCGGAAAACTATATGGACAAGCTTGCCGGGATGGGCTTCCCGATCACCGGCGAACAGATTGTAACCTCCGGCCAGGCAACCATCTGGTATCTGCAGCAGCATTTTCCCGGCAAACGAATTTTTCTTCTCGGAAATGAACTCCTGCAGAAGGAGTTTCTGGACGCCGGCATCCTGCTGGACAGTCGGAACCCGGAGGTGGCTGTCGCTGCCTTCGACACTTCCCTTACTTACGAAAAGCTATGCCGGTTCTGTGATCTGGTGCGGACCGGCGCGCCTTTTCTCGCGACACACCCCGACTTCAACTGTCCCACGGAAACCGGATTCATCCCGGACACCGGTTCTTTTCTGGAACTCATCCATGCTTCCGCGTTTCGCTATCCGGACCGCATCATCGGCAAGCCGAACCGGGACATTTCCGACTATCTCATGGCAAGACTTGCTCAATCCAGTCTCCCCGGCCTGCGCCGGGATGAGATTGCCATGGTCGGCGACCGTCTGTACACCGATATCGCTGCCGGCGTAAACGCCGGTTTCCGCTCCATCCTGGTTCTGTCCGGCGAAGCCACGCTGGAGGATGCCGCAAAATCCAAGGTCCGCCCGGACCTCATTTTCTCCTCCGTGGCACAGATTCCCCTGACATAGGTCTCTCGGTCAGGCCTTCCTGCGTCAGGCACAGAAAAAGGCTCCATTGCACCGCATCCCGCACAGACGCGCAATGGAGCCTTTCCTGATTTCCTTTTCTCCGGAAACTGCGCCGTGGAAGCATCGCTGCTTTGCGGAGTAACAGGCGGTTCAAAACGTATACTCGTATTTTGTCTTGTCGGACGCCTCGATCCGGGTGCCGAGCTGCAGCTCAAACAGCTTCAGCGCTGTGTCCGGATCCGCAATCACCGTATGCCTGGTGCCGGGGCGGACCGTGACGACATCGCCCGCAGATACATCCCGCGATTTGCCGTCCATAATGATACGTCCGGTTCCGGAGATCACCGTCAGAATTTCCGTCCGATTTTCGTGGCTATGATAGCTCATGTGCGCGCCGGGATTGAGCGTGTTCATGATCATCACGCTGTCGCTTTCTACATTGACAACACGGTAAGTCCCCCAGCTTTTCTCCGCAAACATCACGCGGTCATCAATGTGTTCCACATATTTCTTGATATAGCTTGACTCTCCCTTGTCCGAGACGAGGATTCCCTGCGGGCTGGCGGAGACGACCGCGTTCCGAAGCCCCATCACCAGAATCGGCGCTGTGAGTTCATTGATCACATGTACATTTTCGCAGCGATCTCCCAGCACAACATTGCCGATCGTGTTTTCCGCCATGGCTTCTGTCAGCGTGTTCCAGGTGCCGAGATCCTTCCACTGCCCATCGAAGCGCATCACTGCGATATCCTGCTCCTTCTCCGCGACAGCGTAGTCAAAACTGATCTTCGTCAGCGTCTCATATTTTGCGAACAAATCCTGATAATCCGTGAACTCCAGCAGAGAATGGGCCTTCTGCATCATATACCCGCAGCGAAAAGCAAACACGCCGGCGTTCCACAGCGCGCCGCGGGCGATGTATTGCTTTGCACTCTCCAGATCCGGTTTTTCCTTGAATGCGGCAACCCGGCTGATCCGCTCATCCGACGCAGGAACCACATACCCGTATTTTTCACTCGGATAAGTTGGCACAATCCCCATGACGCACAGACTGGCCCGCCCGGATGCTGCCAGCTCACTGAGCCTGCGCAGCGCGGCAAAATACTCCTTTTCCACATACGGATCGCAGGGACAGACCACCACCGGCTCGTCCTCACCGACTCCCTGCACATCATGCAGATACATCGTCGCGAGCGCGATCGCCGGGAAGGTATCCCTGCGGCATGGCTCCACGGAGATCCCCACATCCTGCCCCAGCTGATTATGGATGACCGAAACCTGCGACTTGGACGTGGCAATGGAAACACGGGCGTCCGGATCGACCTCACGGATCTCGCGATACATCTGCTGTACCATCGATTCATAGGAGCCGTCCGGCCGCCGGAAAATTTTGATAAACTGCTTGCTCCGGATGTCATTGGACAGCGGCCAGAGCCGCTTGCCGGACCCTCCGGAGAGCAGAACAATATTGAGTGCCATTCATATTACCCGACTAAGTATGTATCATCAGATGCCGGCGTCACCGTTCCGCCCGCATGGGATTGTTCAGGAAGTCCTGATATGTCAGGCGGATGCCCTCATCCAGGCTCGTCTTCGCCTCCCAGCCCATCGCTTTCGTCTTGGAAATATCAAGCAGCTTGCGGGGCGTGCCGTTCGGCTTCGACGGATCCCAGCGGATCTCTCCCGTATAGCCGATGATAGACGCGACCTTTTCCGTGAGTTCACGGATGGTCAGTTCTTTTCCGGTTCCGGCATTGACTGTCTCGTTGCCACTGTAATGATTCATCAGAAATACACAGAGGTTGGCCAGGTCGTCCACATACAGGAACTCGCGGAGCGGGCTGCCGTCGCCCCAGCAGGTGACATAAGGAAGGTTCTGGACCTTGGCCTCATGGAAGCGGCGGATCAGCGCCGGCAGCACATGGCTGTGCGTCGGATGGTAGTTGTCATTCGGGCCATACAGATTGGTCGGCATGACCGAAATATAATCGGTGCCGTACTGCCTGTTCAGAAATTCACAGTATTTGAGTCCGCTGATTTTGGCGAGCGCGTAGGCTTCATTCGTCTTCTCAAGCGGTCCGGTCAGCAGGCAGCTCTCCTTCATGGGCTGCGGTGCCATGCGCGGATAGATGCAGGAGGAACCCAGGAATTCCAGCTTGCGGCAGCCATTCTGCCAGGCGCTGTGTACGACATTCATCTCCAGAATCATATTGTCATACATGAAATCCGCGAGCGCCTCCTCGTTGGCGACAATCCCGCCGACCTTGGCAGCTGCAAGAAAAACATACTCGGGCTTTTCCTCCGCGAAGAAATCCTCCACCGCGTCCTGTCTGGTCAGGTCCAGTTCCTTGTGCGTCCTCGTGATGATGTTGGTATAGCCCTGGCGCTCCAGCTCACGCTTGATGGCAGATCCGACCATTCCGCGATGCCCTGCTACATAGATTTTTGCATTTTTTTCCATTCTGTCCGTTTCCTTTCCGGCTGCTGTTTTTTTCTATCACCCCTGGCGGCAGCAGAACAGCAGCCTGACAATCTCCGTTTTCTGATATCGCGAATTCCTGCCGCAGGCAGAAGCGCAGGCATCCGCCGCTGCCGCCATTCTAACGGCTGATTCCCTTCTCCATGTATTCCTCAAGATTTTCTGCGACACGCTCGCCTGCCCGTTCCACTGCCGCCTTGTGCATATCGGAATCCACCATGCGCTTCACCAGCTCCTCAAAGCTCGTCTTCTGTGGATTCCACCCGAGCTGGGTTCTCGCTTTTGTCGGGTCTCCCAGGAGATTGACCACATCTGTCGGCCGGTAAAAGTCCGGACTCACCTCGACCAGCACTCTGCCGGTTGCCTTGTCGATTCCCTTTTCCTCCGCGCCTTCGCCGATGAATTCCAGCTCAATCCCGGCATCGTGGAAGGCAAGCTGGCAAAATTCGCGGACGCTGTGCTGCACACCGGTGGCAATGACAAAATCATCCGGATGATCGTTCTGCAGAATCAGCCACATGCACTCCACATAATCCTTCGCATAACCCCAGTCGCGCAGGCTGGAGAGGTTTCCAAGATAAAGCCTGTCCTGCGTCCCCTGACGGATTCGTGCGGCCGCAAGGGTAATTTTGCGCGTGACAAAGGTCTCGCCGCGCCGCTCCGACTCGTGGTTGAACAGAATGCCGTTGCAACAGAACATATGATATGCGTCGCGATATTCCTTCATAATCCAGTAGCCATACTGCTTGGCCACCGCATAAGGACTGTACGGATGGAACGGCGTGGTCTCCCGCTGCGGCACCTCCTCCACCTTGCCGAAAAGCTCCGAGGTGGATGCCTGATAAATCCGGCAGGTATCCGCCAGCCCGCAGGTGCGGACAGCCTCGAGAATACGAAGCACGCCGACCGCATCGACATCCGCCGTATACTCCGGCACATCAAAGCTGACCTGCACATGACTCTGGGCTGCGAGATTATAAATTTCATCCGGGCGCACGGCGCCGATGACCTTGACAAGACTCATGGAGTCCCCCAGATCTGCGTAATGCAGATGGAAGCCCGGCACTCCCTCCAGATGTGCGATGCGTTCCCGGAAATCCGTGGAGGAACGCCGGATCGTGCCGTGTACGTCATACCCTTTTGCGAGCAGAAATTCTGCCAGATACGATCCGTCCTGACCGGTAATGCCGGTGATGAGAGCTGTCCTGTGATCGCTCATGTTGTCTCCTTTATGTATAGATGGTAATATTTTTATCTGACATGAAGGCAGTATAGTACCGTATAAATGGTCATTCAAGGAATGATATTGCTCTTAAATGGTAATTTCTTGCTGCGTCCGCTGTCTGGTCATGGAACGCAGAAAGAGTTCCCGATCTGTAGGTTGATCTTTCAGGAAGTTCACGTAAAAAGATCAGAGTAAATACAAAATCAGAAAGGCAGGGATCTGCAATGCCAAAGTCTTCCTCCGACCGGATTCTGGAAACGCCGTCCGCCTATGCAAGGCGGCACTATTACTATGTGCAGGAGATCGGCACCCTGCAGAGCCTCGAGCCTCATATTTCCAGCCGCCAGGGCCTGCATTCCTTTCTGTTCTTCGTCGTGCTCTCTGGCAGCGGACGGACCCGGATCGGATCACAGAGCCGGAGCATCGGCGCCGGGGACTGTGTCTGGATCGACTGTTCAGGCGAATATGCCCATGAAAGCTCCGCAGCGGATCCCTGGAGCCTTTTCTGGATTCATTACGACGGCCCGGAGGCCGCCGCGTCCTACGCCTCCTTTCTGTCGCAGGGATACTCGCCGGTGTTCCACCCGCGCAGCCTCACCGCCTTCACAGAGCCGCTCGGGACCCTGTTCCGTCTGCATCGCAGCAAAGGTTCCATGATGGAGCTACTCTCGAACAAATATATCACCGACATTGTCACCGCCTGTTTCGCCGAGAGCGCAGCGCTGTCCGGGCCGGGCGCCTCTTCTCAGGAGAAACTGCGCGAGGTGCACGAGTACCTGGAGACGCACTATATGGAGCACATCGACCTCGGCATGCTCTCGGAGCGGTTCTTCCTCAGCCGCTACCACCTTTCGAGAGAGTTCAGCCGCCGCTATGGCACGCCGATCACCGGAGAGCTGAACGCCATCCGCATTTCCCACGCCAAATCCATGCTCCGCTTCAGCACCGCACAGGTCGCGGAGATCGCGCAGGCAACCGGCTTTCAGGACGCCGGCTATTTCATCAAGGTGTTCCGGGCACAGGAGGGCATGACGCCGCTGGAATATCGGAAGAGATGGTAGTAAACTAAACCACGGAAAGTCGCGGCGTGATCGGGCCTAAGGCCAGCACAATACAGACATGGCCGCGGATGAGGCATCATCAAAAAGGAGCTGTAAAATTCATGAGAAATATTATTGTCACCGGCTGCAACGGTCAGCTCGGCATCGAGATCAACCGGCTTCTCGCCGGAGACCCGGAATACCATCTCATCAACACGGACGTGTCCGATCCGGGCTTCGTTCCGGTCGATAAAAAGCTGGACATCACCAGTATCGACGACGTACTGGCCTTTGCACGCGAGGTGAAGCCCTGGGCTATCATCAACTGTGCCGCCTACACGGCTGTCGATGCCGCGGAGAGCCATCTCGACCTCAACTATAAGATCAACGCGATCGGCCCCCGCAATCTGGCCATCGCCGCCACCGATCAGAAGGCAAAATTGGTCCATATTTCCACGGATTATGTATTTCCGGGCGACTGTCCGGACCCCCGCACCGAATTCGATCCGGTCGGGCCCAGGAGCGTGTACGGCATCACCAAGCTCGCCGGGGAAAATTTTGTCCGTGACTTTGCGGACCGCTATTTCATCATCCGCACAGCCTGGCTGTACGGCGAGGGCAAAAATTTTGTCCGGACCATGCTCCGGCTTTCCGAGACGCATGACCGCCTGACCGTCGTCAACGATCAGTTTGGCTCGCCGACCTCCACGCGGGAGCTGGCAAAGGCCATCCGGGTCCTGCTGCCGACTGATAACTACGGACTGTTCCACGGCACCTGCGAAGGCTCCACGAACTGGGCAGAATTTGCGGCGGAAATCATGCGGCAGGCCGGAAAGAAGACGGAAATCGTCCCCGTCAGCACGGAAGAGTATCAGAAGATCAATCCGCAGTCCGCGCCGCGCCCGCATTACTCCATCCTCGACAACTATATGTTCCGCCTCACAACGGATCACCGGTACGCCGACTGGAGGGACGCGCTGACCGTCTATATGAAAGACCAGGGATACGCGGCTGACTGAAAAAGAAGAAAGACATAACAGGAGCGAACATGCCCGAATACACCTTCTCAGCGATGATTCACAATCCCATGCTCCTCGCACCCGCTTGCGCCTGGTGCGCCGCGCAGCTCCTGAAGCTGCTGATCTACATGGGCGTCAACCACACCTTCTCCGTGGAGCGCATCTTCGGCGCAGGCGGTATGCCGAGCAGCCACTCCGCCACAGTCTGTGCGCTGTGTGTCGCGGCCGGCTGCCAGTACGGGCTGAACAGCGCCGCGTTTGCCATCACCTTTTTCTTTGCGTTCATCGTGATGTATGATGCGATGGGCGTGCGGTGGGAGACAGGAGAACAGGCCAAAATGCTGAATGAAATGCGGCGGCAGTTCACCAATCTCGGAAAGGTCTTTACCAATCAGAAGGAATTAAAGGAGTTCGTGGGCCACACGCCGCTGCAGGTTGCCTGCGGCATGGCGCTCGGTATTGTGATTGCCCTGTGGGTGTGTGAATTTATCCTGTGACCAGCCCAACTTCGGCACCGTGTGACCCGGATCTTGCAGACCCGGGTCTTTTTCTGCCATTTTCTGCAGGAGCGTTCTGTTCCGCCCCCCGATTCGGAGTCATTCCTCCGGCGGCAGAATGACCCACCAGGCCGCGATGAGGCGGTCAAGACTCCACGCGGCATTGGCCGGGCTGGTGCTTGGCAGCCGCACCGCCTCCCGGTGGATCGCCGGCTTCTGGTACTTTTCATAGAGACGCCAGGCCGTCGCGCCGTTAATGAAGATGCGGTCTATTCTTGTCCGGTCCAGAATCATGGGAAGATCGGTCACAACCGCATTTCGGATACTCGCATCCGAGGACCCCAGGATATCGCAGCTGTCGATCACATCCCAAAGGGCAAGGTGATGCGACAGGATCAGCTCCGTCTTCTCCCCACGGGTTTCCGGCACTGCCGTTCCATACAGCGCCGCCAGCACCTTCCAGAACCGATTCTGTGGATGTCCGTAGTAAAATTGCTGCTCCCGTGATTTCACAGAGGGAAAACTGCCGAGAATCAGGGTCTCCGCGTCCCTGTCAAAGAGCGGCGGGAATTCATGCTCCAGGTGCCGGTATATACGGCTCCCGCGCTGCACGGTATCCTCTGCCGCATTTTCGTTTCTTTCGATATCCGGCACCGGAATGTCGCTTCGTCCTTCCAAAGCTCTGCCCTCTTTTCCGCCTGTACTCTTTGCCGTCTCTCTAAAGTCCCAGCCGTCCCCGCAGCGCGGCAAAATCCGCAGCCTCCGGGGCCGTAACGGCAATTCGGCTGCCTGTGAATGGCTGCAGGAACGCAACGCGCGCCGCGTGGAGCATCGCCCGGCCGCCCTCCCGTTCTTCCGGCAAGCCATAGAGTGGATCCCAATAAAGCGGATGGCCGAGATATGCCATATGCACCCGGATCTGATGCGTTCGCCCGGTATCGATCCTGCACTCGACGAGAGAAGCGTGCTCCGCTCCTGTGGTATCCCGCAGGACGCGGTAGTGCGTGATCGCCCGGTCGCCCTCGCCCGGCGGCGCGACTCTCCGCTTCATCAGCACACCCGGTTCGCGCCCGATGGGTGCATCCACTGTGCCGCACTTCTGTCCTTCCGGAAAGACACCATGAACCAGTGCAAGATAGGTGCGCTGAAAGACTCCCTCCTGACGTTCCCGGTTCAGACGTCCGGCCGCGGCGCGGTTTTTGGCATATATCAGCGCTCCGCTGGTATCCATGTCAAGCCGGCCGGTGACATGACAGACCACTGCGCCGGGACAGTCCTGATAATACGAGGCAAGATAATTGCCCAGCGTATCGTGCCAGTGACCGTGCGTGGGATGCACCACGGTTCCCGGCGGTTTGTTCAGCACCACGAGATCCGCATCCTCGTACAGGAAGCGGAGCAGCCCCGGGGGCGCCGGCGTCGGAAGAACCCGTTCCTCTCCTTCCTCCCCTGCGCCGCGCTCCGGAAGTATCACCCGGAGCGTCTGTCCCGGGCGGATCCGATCCTTTACCGTCACCTGCGCGCCATCCGCCGTAATGCCAGACGGCGTAAACTTGGCTCTGGATATTTCGTGACCGGTGACACCGATCCGATTTTTCAACACGAGATTGACAAGGCCGCCTGCCGTCTCCCCGAGGTCTTCTTCCCGGAGAGTATAAGAAAGAATTTTATCCATCGAGTCCCGCCATCGTCCTCCCGTTCACTCTGCCCGTGCCGCGGGCCTTCCCGCCTGCCGCTCAGACATATGACGGTTTCATAGTGTCGAGGCAGAGACATCCGAGCCTTGTGCCGCAGTCGATGGCAATGTTCCGATTCTTCATGACAATCCGGTCGGCGTGCGGCTCCGGATTGATGCTGCTCACCAGACAACGGTCCGGAAGATACTTCCGGCTGAAATCAAGCGGATGATAAATCACCTCCCACGGACGGTAGTCCTCTGGGTCACGGTCCGGGCTGAAATGATCGAGACCCGCGCTCACCAGAAGAAACGTTCTCTCCTCTGTCCGGACCTCTTCCACCAGTGAAAACTCGCTGAGATAATCGAGAAAATCCTCCTGATCCTCCGGTCCCAGTTCCCGGAATTCCCGCGTCACTGCATTGCCGCCTCCCTTGATCCAACTGATGAGCTCCGCCTGCTCTGCATCTCCCAGCTGCGAGAGGATCTTCTTCAATTTTGCCTGTTCCTTCGGCGCAGTGTGATCGCCAAGTGTAATAGACGCAAGAAATTCATTCCGTCCGAGAATCGGGATGACATTGGGCCGCATCGCCATATCCTGAAAAAGCTTCATGCCGCCATCCAGTGCCTCCGGGTCCAGCACATTGCCGAGCACGTAGAGCGTGTCATCCTCCTTCAGAGCGATTTTACCGAGCATTTTCTGATAACGATCATAATCCCCGTGAAGATTCGCAATTGCATAATTCATCCTGATATCCTCCATGGCCGGCTTTCCCACGCAGTCTCTGCGCCTGATTATCTTTAGAAAATGATACCACAAACTCCCGGCGAAGGCGTCAATCCTCCAGATGCCGTGGCCGGTGCCTCCGGGATGGCGGTGAATTTCCTTCTTTTCATCCATCTGCAAATCGCGTAAGATAGGAAGAAATTTATACCCGGTGCTACACAGCGCGCGGGAGGGAGGTATCGCATGAAAGTCATCAGCACAGAAAAAGCACCTGCGGCGATCGGCCCGTATTCCCAGGGATACATCACCGGAAATCTGGTTTTTACGTCCGGACAGATCCCGATCGACCCTTTCACCGGCGCACTCAGAGCCGGCGTGGAGGCACAGGCGGAGCAGAGCTGCCGCAACGTCCTCGCCATTCTGGAGGCGGCCGGCAGCGGCGCGGACAAAGTAATCAAAACCGTCTGCTACATCTCCGACATGGATCAGTTTGGCACTTTCAACAAGGTGTATGAGCGCTTCTTCCCGTCAAAACCTGCCCGTTCCTGTGTGCAGGTGGCGCGTCTTCCCAAGGATGTGTTCTGCGAGATTGAAGCTGTCGCGGAATTATAATCCCGGTTCCCGGAAGGGCCTGTGCATGGGAAATTCCCGCACAGGCGATCATTGGTATTTGGATCTGAAGAAACAGGAGTCTGATTTGAAAGAATTAACCATTGAAGCCTTTGAACGGGCCTGTGAGATTGTGAAACGGGTTACCCGTCCCACGGATCTCATCGAGTCCGACTATTACAGTGATCTGACCGGCGCGAAGGTATATCTCAAGCCGGAGAACATGCAGCGCACCGGCGCCTACAAAGTCCGCGGCGCTTATTACAAAATCAGCACGCTTTCTGACGAGGCAAGGGCAAAGGGTCTGATCACCGCTTCTGCCGGCAACCACGCCCAGGGTGTCGCCTATGCGGCGAAATGCTACGGCTGTAAGGCCGTGATCGTCATGCCGACCACGACGCCACTCATCAAGGTGAATCGCACCAAGGCCCTCGGTGCCGAGGTCATTCTGCACGGCGACGTGTACGACGAAGCCTGCGAATACGCGCTCCAGCTTGCCAAAGAGCATGGCTATACCTTCATTCATCCCTTTGATGACCCTGCTGTCGCGACCGGTCAGGGAACCATCGCCATGGAGATCTATAAAGAACTTCCGTTGGTTGACATCATCCTCGTCCCCATCGGCGGCGGCGGACTCGCAACCGGCGTCTCCACCCTTGCAAAGCTTCTGAATCCCCGGATCCGCGTGATCGGCGTTGAGCCGGAGGGCGCCGCCTGCCTCACCGCCTCCCTGAAGGCCGGCAAGGTTGTTACTCTCCCCACCGTCAACACCATTGCGGACGGCACTGCGGTCAAGACACCCGGTTCTGTTGTGTTCCCCTATCTGCAGAAAAACCTGGACAGCGTCATCACTGTGCCGGACGAGGAGCTGGTAGAGGCATTCCTCGATATGGTGGAAAACCACAAGATGATTGTCGAGAATTCAGGACTTCTGTCCGTAGCTGCCCTTCGCCACATCGATTGCAGAGGCAGGAAGATCGCCTGCGTTCTGTCAGGCGGCAACATGGATGTGATTACGATGAGTTCTGTGGTACAGCAGGGTCTCATCCTCCGCGACCGGATTTTTACCGTTTCCGTTCAGCTGCCGGACAAGCCGGGAGAACTCAGCAAGGTTGCCGGCGTCATCGCCCAGGCAAATGGCAATGTCATCCGGCTCGAGCACAACCAGTTCGTCTCGATCAACCGCAGCGCTGCGGTGGAGCTTACCATCACCATGGAAGCCTTCGGTACAGAGCATAAGAAAAAGATTCTGCACGCTCTCGGGGAAGCAGGCTACAAGCCGGAACTTCGCCGGGCAAGTATCTGACAGTCCTTCGGTATAGAAAATCCCCCTCACGGATCATTCCTGTCCGTGAGGGGGATTCTCTATATCGATGCCTCTTTCTCAGAGGAACATCCACCAGCTTTGTGCAGCGTCACGCTCTGATCTCTCTCTTCATGAAGGTGATGTAGGCTGCTGCGAAGAAGATCACGGTCTCCGCAATCATGAGCACAATGTGCGGCCAGATCTGAAGCAGACTCTGTCCGAAGCTCAGATAACTCGCCACAGCACCCTCCTGGGAGGTCAGCAGACTGACTACATTGGTGGAATGCACATTCGGGTTCATCAGGATCGTCGTGATCTCGCTGAATACATAGTACGGCGACACGCGGTTGAGTCCGGTCTGCAGAGAATAATTGCTGATCGCATTGAGCTGCGCCTGATACCCGCCGCCGTTCACCGGATAAATACTTCCTGCGATGCCGGAGACAATCGTGGACCAGAACATGGTGAGGAACAGCCAGATCGCAATGGAAGCCAGCGCCGAGGTTGCCGCATACCGGCTGGTCACAGAGAATAACTCTGCCAGCGCCATCCAGAGACTGATGTACAGCGTACACATCAACAGATACATCACGATCCGCGCGACTTCCTCGCCCGTGAGCACCAGCCCGGTCCGTATCAATCCGTATCCGGTCATGACACCGCCCAGTGTGAAGATCATGATGGCGACTGCCGTGAGACCCGCCAGAAACTTGGCGTTGATGATGGTATCGCGGTAGATCGGCTGCGCCGCCAGACGGTTCAGCGTTCCCTGCGCCACCTCCTCATTGATCGCATCGAATCCGAGCATGATCCCAACGATGGGGCCGAGAAAACCAATAAAGGTCGAGAACGAATAGACATTGCTGCCCGACGTCGTGAACAGCTGCAGGAACAGGAATTCCGAGACGGACGTCTGTCCGTCAGAGGTCTGCTGTGCCGCCTGAGAAATGGTCGAGATTGCACCGTTCACGGCAAAAATCATAATGCAGGCCAGCAGGACAAACAGTATCTGATATCTCGTCGAATCCAGATGGTCTGAGAGCTCCTTCTTGTACAGGACACGCATGCCACGGCGATTCGTCCTGGCCGCATCGGACTTCTCACTTGCCCAGAATGCGCGAAAGCCCTCTCCTAATTTTTGAAGGTCTCTCGTCAGACCCAGTTCGCTTTTCTCCTGCGTCTGCTCCGGCTTTACTTCTGCCATTGGATTTTCCTCCTTTCTCCCCGGCCTCGGCCCGTTCAAAATACTTGCGGTAAATCTCGTCGAGATCGCCTCCCTGACGGTGCATCTCGCGGACCGTGTAATTGTGCCTGAGGAGCGTCTCTTCCAGCCCGCGCTGGACATCCTCGCTCGACTCCACATGAATGGTTCCATCCACCTTGCGCCCGATTAGCTTCACGTTCGGAAGCGCCCGCACGTCATTCAGCAGATCCTTGTCCCATGTACTGTCGCCGTTCCGATCCGCCCAGACATCGAACATATACAGGCCTTCATTCTGCAGCTGCCTGCCGAGCTCATCAATGCGCCCGCAGGCAATCATATGCCCCTTGACGAATATTCCGACACGATCGGAAATCTTCTGAATCTGATACAGGTCATGCGAGGAAATCAGGATCGTGATGCCCTCGATTTTGGACAGGTCATGAATCATCGAGATGAGGTCCGTCGTGGCCTGGGGGTCAAGACCGCCGGTGGGCTCATCCATGATGATGATTCTGGGCTGCTTCATCAGCACATCCGCAATGCCCAGTCTCTGACGCATGCCTCTGGAATACGTCCCCGCGTCCCGGTCCGCCGCCTCGGTCATGCCGACCCTTTCCAGCACCTGTTTTGCACGTTCTCCTGCCTGCTCACGGGTCAGCCCGTTCATCTCCCCGGAGAAGATGAGATTGTCTCTCCCGGACATGTTCGGATAAAATCCGACGTTGTCCGGAAGGTATCCGACCTCATTCTTGACCGCCAGCGAATCTCGGGTGCAGTCGAGTCCCTCGATGGACGCCGAACCGGAAGTCGGATCGGTGAGGCCCAGAAGCATCAGCGTTGTCGTCGTCTTTCCGGCGCCGTTCGGGCCAAGCAGACCGAAGATCTCGCCCCTGCGGATCTCCAGATTCAGATGATCCACCGCCTTCAGCGTCCCGTAGGTCTTGCACAGATCGACGGTGCGGATGACGATCTCATCCTTGTTTGCTGTTTCCATGAATCAGTGCCTCCCGAATTTATTGAAGACTGCGATCAGCGCTGCTGCGATGCCAAGAATGATGATGATGCCGACGATGCCCCAGACTGTCTGTGTCTCCACGGTGACACGGAACTGATTGGAGGTGTTCGCTTCATCAGCCGACGCTTTGATCGTCATGGCATAGTCTCCGCTGATGGCGGAACTTGCCGGCGTCACATAGGCAGTGACTTCCCTGGTTTCTCCTGCTGCCAGGGAATCAATCGTGCTCTCGGAGAATTCAACAGTCCAGTCCGTGGCCGCTGTCGCGGTGAGGTTGATGTTATTCAGTGTGTCATTGCCAGAGTTGGTGATGTCCAGCACAACCGGTGTCTTCTTATTGGCCTTTGCCTTGAAGGAAAGTGTGCCACTCTGTGTGGTGAGCCCGAGATCGTATGTCCCCGTGATGGTGGCTGTCAGATCCTGCTCCAGATTCTCACTGTCGGACACTGCCTTGACCGGAATTTTAAAATCGCCCGCACCGGCATCAGAGGAGGGTGTTACCGTCACCTTGATTGTGGTGCTGCCAACCGGATCGACATCCACAGACTCCAGACTGCTTCCGTTTGAATCCGCAAAGGTAACCTTCCAGCCCTTCGGCGCATCATCAGCGCTCAGCTTGAAGGTCTGTGTCTCCAGGGAGTTGTTCTGCAGCGTCAGGCTGTAAGAAAGGGAACTGGAGGAATCCCCGCTCTGCTTATCTGTCTCTGCCTTCAGCGTGCTGGCACCGAGATCCAGTTCCTGCACCTGCAGCGTCAGATTCACCGTACTGGTGTGACTTGCGCCCTTTGCGGTCAGCGTGATGTGATAGGTGCCGTCCTGCGTATCATCCGGGACATTTACCGTGTACGTCACCAGGCTCTGGTTATTGCCATACGGCACATAGACGCTGTTTACGGTATTACTGCTCCCGGTAAAGTAGCCTTCCAGACCATCCTTGGAGGATGCGCTCAGTTCCATCGTCTCCCCGCTGCTCGTCGCGTTGGTGAAATTCAGCGCGAAGGTAGCGGTATCCCCTGCCTTCACGGTCAATCCGGGATACGACGTATACATCGTAATGCCGGACCCGACCACAACCTCTGTGCTGTCCTCCGTCTGACCAGCCGCCATGACCGGGGTGGCTGTGAGCATCACACCCAGCATCATGGCAGCCATGCCAGCTGCGCCTGTACGAACCAGAAAATTCTTTTTCATGATTTACCTCCACTCGGGTATCTTGGTATTCTGACGCCCTCTCACGGGGCTTTTTCCCTTCGGTACCGCACAGCTCCGCGGGCGTCATTTTGATTTGCGGCGCATCCGGCAGCATAAAGAAAGCCCGCAATGCCTCCGCAGCATCATTCCTGTCTGGTACCTTGTCAGTACTTTTCCATGCTACGGTGGAATTGTGGGCAAAATGTCATGTGATTGTGTTTTTTTTGTGAAATGTCATTCCACGACGATGGTCTTGATGACCTGATCCTCGTATGGGCGATCCTCCCCATTTGTTCTCGTCTCCGCAATCCGGTCGAGCTCATCGAGTCCATCGGTGATTTTGCCGAACGCGGCGTAGGCCCCGTCGAGATACGGCGCGTCGCGGTGCATGATGAAGAACTGGGAACCGGCGGAATCCGGGTCCATTGCGCGCGCCATCGACATCACACCGCGCGTGTGCTTGAGGTCATTCTTCACGCCGTTCTGCGCGAATTCTCCCCTGATATTCCAGCCGGGACCGCCCATGCCGGTTCCGGTGGGATCTCCGCCCTGAATCATAAAGCCCTTGATGACGCGGTGAAAAATCAGCCCGTCATAGAAATGGGCATCCGCAAGCTTCTTGAAATTTTCCACGGTGAGCGGTGCGACATCAGGATACAGCTCCCCCTTCATGACGCCCCCGTCCTTCATCGTAATCGTTACTGTGAGATTTTCCGCCATTGCTCTCCTCCTTACGCGCCATGCGACTGCCGCTGTGTTATCATCATGCTGAACCGCCTGGCCGGTATTATAACCTATTTTTCCGCAGTCATGCCGACATTCCTCATTATACCTTATGGACCTGCAAAATATCTCTTACCTTTTCATGAAATTTCACACGGACCGCAGCGCTCTGGACGCCGTTCTCACCTCCGCGGAGGAGGACGGTTTTCACACGCGCGTGTTCTGGCTCGAGGACCTGCAGGCACAGGCTCCAGAATCTGTCCGGCGCGAAACTGTCCGCTTCAGTGCTTATCCCGGCGCCAGTCTGCGTCTCAGTGCGTCCTTCCAGTCTGCACTGGCTCTCCCCCGCACCCTCTGGATCACCGATTCCGCGGCAGGGCTGTCTCTCCTTCTGGCGGCGTCCGTCCCCTGCGCCGCCTGCGTCACGGACTGGAACGCATCGGAAAATCTCGGGAAAGCGCCCTATCTGCTCTCCGATCTGGCACAGATTGATGCCGACGATTTTGACAAAATCTATCAGCGCGGAACAGGACTTCCCTGGACGATTCTCCAAACCCAGCGGCTTCTTGTGCGCGAATTTGCAGACACCAGCCACGATCTCGACGCGCTGTACCGTCTCTACCGCGATCCTGACGCGGCGCGTTTTCTCTCTCCGCTCCTGCCTGAGCGCAGCAGGGAACAGGAGGCACTCAGGTCGTATATCCGTAACGTCTACGGTTTCTATGGCTTCGGCAGCTGGGCCCTCGTCCGGACGAAAGGAGGATCTGCCTGCCCCTGCACAGACGGGGACGATATCATCGGCCGCATGGGCTTTGGCATCCCGGACGCCGGCCGTCCCGGTTTTATTCCATCCTTCGGATACCTCATCCGGGCAGACTGCAGACGGCAGGGGTTTGCCATCGAGGCCGCCCGCGCGATTCTGGATTATGGGTTTCGCGTATTGGATTTTGAGGAAATCGAGGCCGTATCCCGGGCGGATAACGCCGCATCCCTTCATCTGCTGCGGCGGGTCGGCTTTCAGCCAGTGCCGGCAGGCCAGGCGCCGGAAACAGCAGCGATCCCGGGGCCTCCGCTTCTCCGGTTCAGACTCCGCCGGACCTCCTGATCCTTCGTGCTCTTCCAGACGCATATCATCTCGTGTTCCGCTCTCGATTGTGTGCGATCGCCTTCAAATATAGAGGCTGCCGCGGTACAAGTCCGCGGCAGCCTCCTCTTTTCCGCTGTCAGATCAGATTTTCTTCTCGCCCTTCAGGAAACGCTCGATTCCATCCAGCGCCTCGCTCTCGTCCGCGCCGTCGGCATAGACAGTGAGCGCCTGCCCGTTGTCAAGATCAAGCGCCATCATCCCCATGATGCTCTTGGCATTGACTTTGGTAGTCCCGGACTCAATATGAATGCTGCTGTCAAACGTGCTGGCCACCTGCACCAGCTCCGCAATCGGCCTGGCATCCAGCCCGCCAGGAAGTTCCACGGTCATAGATTTACTAATCATAATAATTCTCCTCCTTACTGCACAACGAAAACGTAACCACCCCAATACACGTCATGCACTCAGAGGCTTCTGCCCGCCATCTTCTCTCTCCCCAGAGAAAAGATTCCGGACAGCAATTCTGTTCTGACCCGGCAGGACGTCTGCCGTGCGGCCGGGTCACATTTCTGAGACAATGTGCCCGAAACGAATACAGCCATTATACTATATCGCCAAAAATTACTCCACTTTTTCGTGTCTCTGCATAACAGCAGCAATTTGAGACAGCCGTCTGAGCCTGTGATTGACGCCGGACTTTCCGACCGGCGGATCGCAGAGTTCCCCCAGCTCCTTCAGCGTGGCGTCCGGATGTGAGAGCCTGAGCTCCGCCACCGCACGCAGTCCCTCCGGAAGTCTGCTGAAGCCTCCGTGCTGCCCGATATATCGAATATCCTCCGCCTGATGCTCGGCTGCCGTGGCCGTCTTCATCAGATTGGAGGTCTCAAAATTCACCCTGCGGTTCACGTCATTCGCGATATCCTTGAGAATCCGGGAATTTTCCATCTCCATCAGCGCGGAATGCGCTCCCATCAGGCTCAGGAGGTTGATAATCTCCTCCGCCTCCTTCAGATAGACGACAAAATATTTTCTGCGCGGCACCATGCGGCCGGTCAGCTTCTCCTTCTGCAGCGTACGGAGCACCTGCGCTCCCTGCTGCTGTGTGCTGCAGACAAACTCGAGATGATACTCTCTTCCGGGATCGCTCATGGAACCGCAGGCGAGAAACATGCCCCGCAGGAACGCTCTCCTGCAACACCCGCGCCGGAGCAGCGTCCCCGGGACCTCTCCGCGCATGGCAGAAGGCATGCCGGTTGCTGCACGCATCCCTGGCGCATCCTGCGGACCGTCTGTATGAGCCGCAGATATCCTCTCCATCAGCGTCATGAATTTTCGGGTCAGACCCTCATTCTCCAGAGACAGCGGAAGCGACACGCTGCCTTCCGCGGGGGACGGCTTCCGATCCGGCCGGTACAGCCCGCAGAGCAGCGCGGCCAGCTCCGCCTCACAGCAGTGCTGGCGCGTCGGAAGGATTCCCAGTAGTTCATTTTTTACCTTGCCAGAAAATGACACGATCATCCCGCCCCGTTACCTGGCCCGGCGCACATCGCGGTGAACCAGATTGATACCGTAGCCTCCATGTCCCCTGAGCGCCGCATAGAGTTCCCCTGCGATCGTCACGGAGCGATGCTGTCCTCCGGTGCAGCCGATGGCAATGACCAGCTGATTCTTGCCCTCCTTGACATAGTACGGGATGAGATAGCTGATCATATCGTCCAGCTTCTTCATGAATTCCTGTGTCTGCGGAAAACCGAGGACATAATCATGAACCGGTTTGTCATTGCCCGTCAGGTGCTTCATGGAATCAATGTAATATGGGTTTGGAAGGAAGCGCACGTCGAAGACCAGATCCGCATCCGACGGGATGCCGTACTTGAATCCGAAGCTCATCACCGTCACCATCAGGGAATTATAGTCCTTGTCCTTCTGGAACATTTCAATGAGCTGCTGCTTCAGGTCCCGGGTCAGCAGATTGGAGGTATCGATCACATAATCCGCCTGCTCCTTGATGTCCCGGAGAATCCGGCGTTCCCGCTCGATTCCGTCCTCCACCCGGCCATCCGGTGCCAGTGGATGGCCGCGGCGCGATTCCTTGTAGCGCTTGATCAGGACCTCGTCCGAAGCATCCATGAACAGGATCTTGTACTCATATCCCTTTTCCTTCAGCGTTCGCAGCATGGACAGCACATAATCAAAGGAGCGCTCTCCCCGGACATCAATACCGAGACAGACCTTGGTGATCTCGCTGCCCGGAGCTGCCATCAGCTCCATGAATTTGTCAATGAGCCGGACCGGGAGATTGTCCACACAATAATATCCCTGATCCTCAAGCATCTTGATGGCGGTCATCTTGCCGCTGCCGCTCATGCCTGTCACAATCACAATTTCCATCGATTTACGCTGCCCCCGGATGCCGCGGCATCAAAGATAGATGACCTCACGCTCGAGTTGGACGCCGCTGGTCTCCTTCACACGCCGCTGCACCTCTGCGATCACCGCCTTCACCTCCGCGGTCGTCGCTCCTCCGTAATTGATGACAAAGCCACAGTGCTTCAGCGAGACGCCTGCGTTTCCGATACGGAAGCCGCGCAGCCCCGCCTCTTCGATGAGCTGCCCTGCAAAATGTCCCTCCGGCCGTTTGAAGGTACTTCCGGCGCTTCCATACTCGAGCGGCTGTTTATTCCTCCGCCGTTCTGTGTAATCCGCCATCTGTGCCCGGATCTGCAGCGGGTCTCCCGTTTGCAGCTTAAAGACTGCCCGCAATGCCGTACCGCCATTCTCCTTCAGAATACTCCGGCGATAGCCGAACTGCATCTCCTCCCCCGAAAATGTCCTGACAGCACCGTCCGGCAGGAGCAGATCCGCAGACCGGACCACCTGTTTCATTTCCCCTCCATAGGCTCCGGCGTTCATGACGAGCGCGCCGCCCACTGTTCCGGGAATCCCAGAGGCAAATTCGAGTCCGGTGAGGGAATGATCCGCCGCATAGACTGCCAGCGCCGCCAGCGTCATTCCCGCTCCTGCCGTGATGCAGTCCGGCAGTTCCGGATCATATGATGCCTGCGTGAACTCCGTTTTCTCCCCACTCTCCGGAATCATCGTCACGATGGCACCGCGGTATCCGGCATCATCCACCAGAATGTTGCTTCCCCGGCCAAGCAGAAAATAGGCCTCTCCCGCTCCCCTGAGAATCCGCAGCACCTCCGTCAGCTCCCGGCCCGTGGATATCCGCAGAAACCAGTCCGCGGGACCGCCGGTGCGGAAGGTACAGTGCCGCGCCATAGGTTCTCCGCGCAAAATCCGGTCAGACGGCAAAACCGCGCGCAGCTCTCTGCAAAGCGTTTCCTGATCTGTCATACTGCTCACCGCTGCTGCAGCACCAGTCTGGCTGCACCATACATGCCCGCATCATTGCCGAGCGTCGCCAGCGCGAACCTGGTATCCCGCGCGCCGTGAAAGACATATTTTGTGAAGGAAGGCTTCAGCAGCCGGATGAGATCCTCGCCTGCCTTCGAGACGCCGCCGCCGAGCACGATCATCTCCGGATTCAGAACCGTCGCCACAATCGCCAGTCCTTTCCCAAGGTAATAGCCGTACTTCTCCGTGATGGCTACTGCCACTTCATCCCCGGCCGACGCCGCTGCGAAAATGTCCTTCGACGTGAGCTGCGGCAGATCGCGGAGCGTGCTGGCCTTCCTGGTTGCCTTCAAAATCCGGCTGCCGATCCGGACGACACCGGTTGCGGACGCATATTCCTCAAAACAGCCGTAATTGCCGCAGCCGCAGGCCTCCGTCTCGTCGTCCTCGATGTGCATGTGGCCGATCTCTCCGCCGGCACCGCTATATCCTGCGACCAGCCTGCCGCCGACGAGAATGCCTCCGCCAACACCGGTGCCGAGCGTCACCATGACCATGTCCCTGTGTCCCTTGCCGCCGCCCTTCCACTGTTCTCCGAGGGCAGCAACGTTGGCATCATTGCCGGCAGCCACCTTGACGCCCATCAGGCCTTCCATTGTCTCCCGGATGTTGAAAGTGCCCCAGCCGAGGTTGACCGCATTGTGCACCGTCCCTGTCTCATCCACCGGACCCGGCACACCGATGCCGACACCAAGGACATCGTCCTTCCGGATGTCGTTATCCGCCATCTTCTTCTGAATCGAAGCCGCAATATCCGGCAGAATATATATGCCGCTGTCTCCCGTCCTGGTCGGGATCTCCCAGACCGCCTGCTTATTCCCTTCCGGATCAAACATACCGATCTTGACGGTTGTTCCGCCGACATCCACGCCGAACACAGTACTGCTCATTTCGTTCCTCCCTCGTGATTCCTTTATTTCTTTATCCCTGCGCTGCACTCCCCGCGGCACCTGCATCAGTCCACTGCTCAGTCGTCCTCTTCGTCGCCGTCGTGCTTGCGCATCAGCGATTTCTGGACACGGTTGTACAGCTCCTGCGCCGCATTATAGCCCATCTTCTTCTGACGGTGATTGACCGCAGCGGACTCGCAGATGACAGCCAGGTTTCTGCCCGGGCGGATCGGAATCCGGTGGCAGACCACGCGGTTGCCCAGATACTCCGTATATTCCTCCTCCAGCCCGAGACGGTCATAATCCTTGTCCTTGTCCCATTCCTCGAGCTGAATCACCAGATCGATGTTCTGGGTATCACGGACGCAGGATACACCGAACAGCGTCTTGACATCAATGATGCCGATGCCGCGCAGTTCGATGAAGTGCTTCGTAATATCCGGTGCCGAGCCGATCAGCGTCTCATCCGAGACCTTTCTGATCTCCACCACATCGTCCGAGACCAGACGATGTCCTCTCTTGATCAGCTCCAGCGCGGCTTCCGATTTGCCGATGCCGCTCTCGCCGGTAATCAGCACGCCCTCGCCATAGACATCGACCAGCACACCATGGATGGAAATCATCGGTGCGAGCCGAACATTCATCCACCGGATCAGTTCGGCCATAAATGCTGAGGTCGCCTTTTTGGTCAGCAGCACCGGGCAGTTATATTTGTGCGCATACTCCAGAAACTTTTCATCCGGACGCAGTTCGCGGCAAAATACGACACACGGCGCACCCATGCCGAGAAACCTATCATAAATAGTGTCCTTCTGTTCCTCGGGCATCTGTTCCATGTAAGAATGCTCGACAAAACCGATGATCTGCACGCGGTTCGGATCGTTGTGCTCAAAATATCCTGTCAGAAGAATGCCCGGGCGGTTGACGTCCGGCTGTGTGATCTTGATGCCGGAAATGTCAATATCCGGTGTGAGATTCTCGAGTTTCTCCTGTTCGATGACCTTGCTGAGATGTAAGCCTGCCATAGAACGAACCCTTTCTGTCCCGCCTGCGGGACTGCATGATTAGCAACATATTACCATATCTTGTAACGATTCATCATCCCGAATCGACTATGGGATGAGGGTTCGGATCGTTATCCTGCTTTCCATTGCCCCGATGGAAATAATCATAGATCTGCTGTGCCTCGCGCCGGGGAATTTCCGGAATCGAGGCAAGGGTATCCACATCCGCGTTTCTCAGTTCCTGCATTGAGCGGAAGGTGCGCATAAGCGCCTTCCGGCGTGCCGGTCCGACACCGGGAATCTGGTCCAGCCGGGATTCGGTCTGCGCCCTGCTGCGCAGAGAGCGGTGATATTCAATGGCAAATCGGTGCGCCTCATCCTGAATCCTGGTGATCAGCTTGAAGCCCTCCGATCGTGTGTCGATCGGGATCTCGACATTGTTGAAGTAAAGCCCCCGCGTGCGGTGATGATCATCCTTGACCATGCCCGCGACCGGAATGGAAAGGCCCAGCTCCTTCAGCACTTCGAGAGCGATATTGACCTGCCCACGGCCGCCGTCCATAAGAATGAGATCCGGAAAACGCGCAAATTTTGACAGGCTGTATCCATCCTGCGCATCCCCCGCAATCTCTGCTCTCTCCTCAAGACCGTGTTCAAACCGCCTTGACAATACCTCGTGCATACAGGCGTAATCATTGGGACCTGAGACCGTCCGGATCGCGAATTTGCGGTAGTCGCTCCGTTTCGGACGTCCCTTTTCAAATACTACCATGGAACCCACATTGGCAAAACCGCTGATATTTGAGATGTCATAGGCCTCCATGCGGTCGACGTGCTTCAGGCCGAGCCAGTCCGCCACCTCCCGGGCTGCGCCGATGGTGCGCCCCTCCTCCCGCTTCAGCCGCTCCCGATCCTTCGATAGAATCAGCGCCGCATTCTCCTCGGCGAGCTGCACCAGGCGTTCCTTCTGCCCTCTCTGCGGCACGACGAGCGATACCTTCTGCCCCTTCCGGTCGGAGAGCCACTCCTCGATGACAGTCCGATCCTCCACATCGACCGGCAGCATGATGGTCTTGGGAATGAAGGGAGTCCCGGCATAAAACTGGCGAATGAATTCCGACAGAATTTCTTCCTTCGGAACTCCCCCCACATGAGTCATATAGAAATGCTCCCGTCCGATCAGACGCCCGTCGCGGATGAAGAAGGTCTGCACCACCGCGTCGGCATCTGCGTTCTCCTCCTCTTTGGCGATGCCGAGAATGTCCCTGTTCTCTCCCACTTCCTCTGACATCTTCTGCTTCTGCGTGACCATCCGCACATCGCGGATAAGATCGCGGTATTCCGCTGCCTTCTCAAACGCCATCTGCGCCGAGGCTTCCTCCATCTTCGCCGTGAGTTCGTCGATCAGCGGCTGATAGTGCCCCGACAGGAATTCCACTACCCGGCTGATCCGGGCGCGATAATCCTCCTGGGAAGCGCCGCCAGCCATACACGGTGCGCAGCAGCGGTGAATCTGATAATTGATACAGGGCCTCTCTCTTCCGATATCGCGCGGCAAAACACGATTGCAGTCCCGCAGCTCAAACATCCGGTTCAACAGCTCGATCGTACTCCGGACAGCGTCGCCGCTGGTAAACGGGCCAAAATACCTGGCCTTATCCTTCTTCATCTCACGGACCACGAGGAGTCTCGGATACGGTTCATTCACCGTCACCTTGATGTAGGGATACGTCTTGTCATCGACCAGCATCGTGTTGTATTTTGGCCGGTGCTCCTTGATCAGGTTGTTCTCCAGGATCAGAGCCTCCAGCTCCGAGTCGGTGACGATATATTCAAACCAGGCGACCTGTCTTACCATGCTGTCGATCTGCGGGCCGCGTCCGACGATCTTCTTCTGGAAGTAGGATCGCACCCGATTGTGCAGATTCACTGCTTTCCCGACGTAGAGGATCGTGTCCTCCGCGCCGTGCATGATATAGACCCCCGGTTTCTTTGGTAATTTCTTCAGTTCCTCCGTGACATCAAAATGATTTCTTGATGCAGGCTGTGGCTGTGTTGCCATACAAACTCATTCCCATCTATATTCTGCCTGCCGGCCTGCCGCGGACTTCTGCGGTCAGGCGCAGCCTCACGGCCGCTTTCCGAGATCGTCCGGATTGGCACCCGAAAAGCGTCCGCGCGGCTGCTGCGCCCGGTCCGCCTCTGTCTGCTGCGCTGCGGTATGCTCCGACGGCTGCTCGGGCGTTCCGGCGGAAGCACCGGGTTCCTCGTGTGCGGCATCTCCGGCTGCTGCGCCGGTCTCACTGCTTCTTTCCGGTGCAGTTTCTGCGCCGGCTGACGTCTGTGGCGCCGCCTCATTTTTCCCGGCCCCGCTGTCCTGCCGTCCCTCCGGTACGTCTGTCCTGTTCTGCGGTGCCCCGGCATGCATCTCCGCGCGGAGTTCCTCCCACGGCGTCTTTCCCGCAGGCGCGTCCTCCGCTGCCGGCGTGTCCGGCATCCCCTCCACCGCATGATAAATCTTCATGAATTCCTTGCCGGTGATTGTCTCGCGCTGGATGAGGTACTCTGCCAGCTTGTCCATGGCCTCCTGATGCTGGGAAAGGAGATCCTTCGCCTCCTGATAGCACTTCTCCAGGTACTTCCTGACCTCCTCGTCGACCGCTGCGACCGTCACATCGGCACAGTTATACTGTGCCCGTCCGGAGAGATACTGGCTCTCCACAGTGGCAAGCCCCATCAGCCCGAATTTGTCGCTCATGCCATACATCGTGATCATCTTGCGGGCAATGTCGGTGGCCTTCTCAATGTCATTGGAGGCGCCGGTAGTGACAGTGGAAAACTTCAGTTCCTCCGCCGCGCGCCCGCCGAGCAGGCCGACGATCATATCGTGCAGCTCAGCCTTGGAGTTGAGATATTTTTCCTCCTCCGGAACCTGCATGACATAACCAAGGGCGCCCATGGTGCGGGGCACAATGGTGATCTTCTGCACCGGTTCTGAATTTTTCTGCACTGCCGCGATCAACGCGTGGCCCACCTCATGGTAGGACACAATCCGCCGCTCCTCCGCATTCATAATGCGGTCCTTCTTCTCCTTGCCGACCAGAACCTGCTCCACTGCCTCGAAAAGGTCCTTCTGATTGACATATTCCCGGTGATTCTTGACCGCGTTGATCGCGGCCTCATTGATCATATTGGCGAGATCGGAACCCACCGCCCCGCTTGTGGCCAGCGCGATTTCATCCAGGTCAACCGTCTCATCCATTTTGACATTCCGGCTGTGTACCTTCAGGATCGCAACACGGCCCTTCAGATCCGGACGTTCCACAATGATCCGGCGGTCAAAGCGGCCAGGCCGAAGCAGTGCCTTGTCCAGAATTTCCGGGCGGTTGGTCGCGCCGAGCACAATGATGCCCTTCGAGGGATCAAAGCCGTCCATCTCGGACAGCAGCTGGTTCAGCGTCTGCTCCCGCTCCTCGTTGCCTCCGCCGTACTGCGAATCGCGGCTCCGTCCGATGGCGTCAATTTCATCGATGAAAATGATGCAGGGCGCGTTCCGTCCTGCCTCCCGAAACAGATCGCGCACACGGGAGGCCCCGACGCCGACATAGAGCTCAATGAAATCCGATCCGGTCAGAGAGAAGAACGGCACATGCGCCTCTCCGGCGACAGCGCGGGCAAGCAGCGTTTTGCCTGTGCCGGGCGGCCCCACGAGCAAAGCGCCCTTGGGGAGCTTGGCGCCGATTTTGGAATATTTCTCCGGATTGTGCAGAAAATCCACCACTTCCTGCAGCGATTCTTTTGCCTCATCCTCTCCGGCCACGTCCGCGAACGTGATCCCGGTCTCCTTCTGGACATATTCCTTCGCCCGGCTCTGCCCCACGCCCATGATTCCGCCGCCGCTCTTGCTCATGCGCCGGAACAGGAAGGACAGAAGCACCCAGAACAGAATCAGCGGAAGGATATACTCCAGCAGAAAGGTGAGAAGCAGACCGGAATTATTCTGAATCCGCATCCTGACCGGAATATCCGCCTTCAGCAGGCGGTCGGTGATCGTCGTGATGTCCTCCGCTCTCCCGGTGTAATAAGAGAGCTGAGCCCCCGCCGCCGACACACCGCCGGATGTCTTCGGGACAATATCGATTTTGTCGTCCCCAATGGTCACAGAGGCGATCTTTCCCTCGTCAATCATCCCGATGAACTCATTGTAGGTGATCTCTTTTTCTGTGCTGCTGGAGCCGCTCATCATGAAGCTGACGACCAGAAGTGTGATCAGGGCAGCAATCAGAAAAATAAAGAGATTCTGACGGGGCTGTCCGCCGTTTCCGCTGCTGCCGCGTTGATTTCTGTTATTATCCAAAATGTCTTCCTTCCATTTCTGTAAGACCTGCCATCATTATAATAACAAGGGAGGAGCTGCACAAATGAAATCTCTCTGAACACCGCAGCGACGATATTGCTCTGAACCATGGAAACAGGAATCCTTTTCGTCGTATAATAGCGGCAAAGGAGTGCGCGTCATGAAATACACCGAACTCAAAATTTCTTCTGACAATTTTCCGGAAGAGACTGCCCCCGTCACATCCCCGGCAGCGCCGGCACCGGGGGCGGTCCGGCCTTCCTCCTCTGACGCCGCAAGCCGCGCGGCAGCCTACGTTCCCGGCGTTTCCGTCAGTCCGGAGCCCGAGCGCGGAGACGACGGAGATGCGCCGGGAGCTTCCTCTGCGGCAGTTCCTTCCGAACAGTCAGCATCCTGCAGCCGCTATCCAAAGAAGATTGCCATTATCACCGGCGCCTCCAGCGGACTCGGCCAGGAATTCGTCCGTCAGATCGATGCCGACCCTGAGGAATCCTTTGATGAGATCTGGGTCATTGCCCGCCGGCGTGAGCGGCTCGAAGCCCTGCAGGAAGGCGTCCGCGTGCCAATCCGCGCCATTCCGCTCGACCTCACGCTTCCGGACTCCATCGATCAGATTTCGTCGCTTCTGGCAGAAGAAAATCCATTTGCAGGTCTGCTCATCAATGCCGCCGGATTTGGCAAAATTGGCAGTTATCAGGACATCTCCCGGGACGACATCGACCGGATGATTGATCTCAACTGCCGCGCCGCCGTGGATATGACGCAGGCAGTGCTCCCCTTCATGGGATCCGGCAGCCGCATCCTGGAAATCTGTTCCACCGCGGGATTCCAGCCCTTCCAGTATCTGAATGTCTATGCGGCAACCAAGGCCTTCCTGTACCGCTACAGCCGGGCTCTCCGCATGGAGGTGATGCCGCGCGGGATCAGTGTGACCGCCGTCTGCCCCTATTGGATCACGGACACGGAGTTCATCGGCACTGCCCGGAAGACGCAGGACAGCACCTACATCAGACACTTCCCTTTCTCTACGAAAAGAGGGTCTGTCGTATCCCATGCTCTGTATGACAGCAGGGCCGGATTTGCCGTCTCCACGCCTGGCGTGGTCTGCACTCTGCACCGCTTCTTCAGCAAAATCTGCCCTGACACGGTGATGATGGGCATCTGGGATCTGATCCGCAGGATTTAGCACACTGGCTGCAGCAGAATAAAATAGACACAGGATAGGTTTGAAAGTGGTATTGGTGCCGAAAAGGACGCGGCACGGGGTATAAATAATGAAAAGCAGCAGAATTTTGATAAAAACCAACCGGTCTCTGACAGGCCATCGTCTTTCCGGCGCAGCCAGAGCCGCATTCACTTCCGCAGCGGCGGCTGTCACCGCAGCCGCTCTGGCATTCGGAACGTTTCTGGCTCCTTGGGCGGCGCTGCACGCGCAGGCGGCCTCCGCTGCGCCTGCCGGGCAGAATCCGGTCGTCATTGTGCTTGATCCCGGGCACGGCGGTCCGCTCGAAAACAGCGACAATCAGGGCGCGATCTATGCGCCCTACCGGGAAAAGAACCTGACGCTCCAGCTTGCAAAGGCAATTCAGGCGGAACTGTCCGTTTACGACAATGTCCAGTGTTTCCTGACGCGGGAGGATGATTCCTCGCTGACCTTATCGGAACGCGCCGATATTGCGGCTGCCCACCATGCCGACATGCTGATCTGCCTGCATTTCAACGCCAGCAACCGGCACGACTACTATGGCTCCGAGGTCTGGACTTCTGCGTTCGGCCACAACTATGCTGTAGGTGCTTCCTTCGGTGAGACCGAGCTGGCGATGCTCTCCGGCCTCGGCCTGTACAGCAAGGGGGTCAAGACCCGCATCGGCCAGCACGGCGATTATTACGGCATCATCCGTCACAGCGACGCGGCCGGCATTCCCTGTGTCCTCATCGAGCACTGCTACCTCGACAGCGAGGAGGACCGCAGCCTGCTCTCCGGAAAGGATTTCCTGTCGCAGCTTGCTCACGCGGATGCTGTCTCCATCGCTGCCTGGTTCCATCTGAAGTCATCCTCCTATGGGATTGATTTCACCCAGTACGTCCGGCCTGAGACTGCGGACGCACCGGCCGGCGGTATTCCTCAGGACACCACAGCGCCTGACGTCTGCACGCTGGAGCAGATTGGCCGGAGCGGAAGCCGGGTATCCTTCCGTCTGACAGCGGCAGACACCGATTCGTCCTATCCTCTTCTGTACTATTCCTATACAGTGGATGGGAAGACCTCGCGGCTGCAGACCTGGCCGAAGGGTTCCTCCTCTGTCACCTTTACCATCCAGGCGCCAAAGGGGACCCAGGTGTACGGCACCGCCCATAATAGTTATGAACTGAGCACAGATAGCTCTGTGCTGGCGGTGAAGTGAATGCCAGATCCTGAACGATTTTGCTGCAGACAGAACTGCTTCTGACATAGTTTGCTGTCTTCTGCTGCCTCACGGCATGCTGGAAGACACTGTAAAGGAAGGATAGATACTCCCATGATTCTAGCTGTGGATACCGGAAATACTCATACTGTGCTCGGCGTCATCGACGAAAACGGCCATATCGTCAATGTATTCCGCCTGCAGACCAACCAGCGCCGCACAGAGCACGAATATGCAGCGGACATCTACCGCATTCTCCGCCTGGGCGGCATCGCTCCCAAGTCCATGACCGGAGCCATCATTTCCACCGTCGTCCCGTCTCTCACCGAGACACTCCGCCGCGCCGTGCGTATGGTGACCGGTCAGGAGGCGATGATCGTCGGTGCCGGTCTGAAAACCGGACTCGATATCGGTCTCGACGATCCCGGCACCATTGCCGCCGATCTCGTCTGCACCGCCGTCGCCGCCAGGGAACTCTATCCGCTCCCCGCGCTCATCATCGACATGGGAACAGCGACCACTGTCACCGCGGTGAATGAGGCCGGGCGATATATCGGCGGCGTCATCTATGCCGGCGTAGGGATCTCTCTCGAGGCACTCGTCAAGGACACCTCCCTGTTGCCCAATATTGAAATTGCGCCGCCGAAGCGGGCAATCGCCACCAACACGGTGGAAGCCATGAAGTCCGGTATTTTTTACAGCACCGTCGGCGGCGTCGACGGCATCCTGGATCAGTTCGAAAAGGACCTGACGCCGGCCACCATCGTTGCGACCGGCGGCCTCGCCACAAAGATCGCGCCGTACTGCAGGCATCAGATCGTGCTGGATGAAAATCTCCTGCTCAAGGGTCTGAAAATCATTTACGACAAAAATAAAAAGCCCGTCCGGTCCAGAGCGGAAAAATCCGCACAGAGCCACTGACCGGACTATTCAGAACCCCGCCGGAATTTGCCTTGCAAATCCCGGCGGGGTTCTGAATCATTGCCTGTTCTGCCTCGCACTCCGCAGCCCGCTCAGATCTTCGGCAGTGCGTCCTGAATGCCAGAAAGGCACGCGGTATCGATATATTCCATTTTGCCGTGATCAGCTGCGGCTGCGATCTCCGGATCGATCGGCACGCGCCCGAGCACACGGATACCTTCCTTCGCCGCTATCTCTTCCACATGGCTGTCTCCGAACACCCTGATTTCTTCTCCGCAGTTCGGACATTTCACATAGCTCATGTTTTCGACAATGCCCAGAATCGGCATCTTCATGGTTCTCGCCATGCCAACCGCCTTTTCGACGATCATACCGACCAGCTCCTGCGGTGTGGTGACAATGAGAATGCCGTCCACCGGAAGCGACTGAAACACCGTCAGCGGAATATCGCCGGTTCCCGGCGGCATGTCGACGAACATATAGTCTACATCGCCCCACTCCACATCAGTCCAGAACTGCTTCAGCGCACCAGTGATCACCGGACTCCTCCAGATCACCGGCTGTTCCTCATTCTCCATCAGCAGGTTCATAGACATGACCTTGATGCCGGTCACTGTCTGCGCCGGAATCAGACTCGTCTGCGTGGCGGACACATCCGCGCTCGTCAGGCCGAACATCTTCGGAATGCTTGGTCCTGTAATATCGCCGTCCAGAATGGCCGCAGAAAATCCGGCTCTTCTCGCCGCGACGGCCGCCATGCCCGTCACAAGAGATTTGCCGACGCCGCCCTTGCCGCTCATCACCGCAATCACCTTTTTGACATGACTCTTCGGATTCTCCGGCGCAAGAAAGCTCTTCTGGTCCCGGTCCGCACAGTTCTCTTCGCAGGTACTGCAGTCATGTGTGCAGTTTTCACTTGGTTCGCTCATGAATTTCTCCTTTTTCTTCCTAAGTCTGTGCACCAGCGGATAAAGACTCATTCGATCAGCAGTCCAACCGGACAGTGGTCCGAGCCTGTGACATCTGTATAGATCATGGCATCGCGGAGCCGCGGCACCAGAGATTTTGAGGTGACAAAATAATCAATCCGCCAGCCCACATTTTTCTCCCGGGCATGAAAGCGGTAGCTCCACCAGGAATAGACCCCTGCTCTGTCAGGATAAAAATAGCGCCAGGTATCGACAAAGCCGGCATTCAGCAGCGCCGTGAACTTGCTTCTCTCTTCGTCCGTGAAGCCTGCGTGACCGCGGTTTGTCTTCGGATTCTTCAGATCAATCTCCTCATGCGCCACATTGAGATCGCCGCAGAAAATCACCGGATGCGTCTTCTCCAGCTGCTTCAGATACCACAGGAAATCATCCTCCCAGGTCTGGCGGTAGGCAAGCCGCTGCAGCTCTTCCTTCGCATTCGGGACATATTCCGTGACCAGCCAGTAGTCAGGATACTCCAAGGCGATGAGCCTTCCCTCGTGATCGTGCTCCGCGATGCCCATGCCATATCGCACTGACAGCGGCTTTTCCTTTGTGAACACCGCCGTGCCGGAGTACCCTTTCTTCTCCGCGTACGCCCAGTACTGATCATACCCCGGAAGGGTCAGCTCCGCCTGCCCTTCCTGCATCTTGGTCTCCTGCAGACAGATGGCATCCGGCTGTTCCCGCTCCACAAAGGGAAGAAAAGCGTTCTTATTCATCACGGCGCGGAAACCATTCACATTCCAGCTGATATATTTCTTCACTTCTGTTCTCTTTTCCTGCGCGAGGCGCATGCTTTTTCCCCCGGTCCGGCAGTTTCCCGTCCGCCCGCGCAGCACCAATGAGGGATGCGCGCCTCACTTTCCCTCATAGGAAATTGCGCTGAACACCGGAACCGGATCGAGCACGCTCCGGCCGTTCAGACCGGCAAGCTCCATCAGCACCAGTACGCCGACGACCTGTCCGCCGAGTTTCTCGCACAGATCAACCATTGCCTTTGCCGTCCCGCCGGTTGCCATCAGATCATCCACGATCAGCACCTTCTGCCCCGGCCTGATAGAATCCTTGTGCATCTCCAGCGTCGCCTGACCATATTCCAGATCGTAGCTGACCTCCACCGTCTCGCGGGGAAGCTT
>CACZJZ010000019.1 GCA_902781655.1 uncultured Lachnospiraceae bacterium | reverse complement strand
AGCTATGATATGATCCTCATGAATTCCTTCACTTATAAGCCAATCACGGTATAGCTGAAAAAGCAGGACAGATTTTCCGCTTCGGCGAAGCCCTGTTATGATCTTAATCCGCCCATTGTCCTTTTTCGATATGATCTTGTTCAGATACTGCTCTCTCGGATACATGCGCTGTTTCCTCATTATATTTTTGCGGATATCCGCATCTTTTTCACGTATATTATACCGTTTATTCTGCTGCACCATCAAGATCATTCATGATAATTTTGCGGATATCCGCATTTTTTTAATATATATCTAAAGAAGAACTGATTAAACTCAGGTGTCCCGAGTTCCTTTCAAAACCCGGGGTCACAAATTGTGATCGCAAGCGATCCAGCATGGTTAACCTTCCCCCCTTCCTCTGAGCCATCAAACAACCCCGTGTATAAAAAGGAAGGTCGTGTGAAAAAACGAAAGTTCTTTCACTGATACTCCTGTTCCATACGTTTCCTCCTTGTGGATTTGTGGGCAGATGCAAGGATCATACGCATCTGCGTAATCTGGTTTCTATTCAAACAGGGATGAAAGGCTTTTCAGCCTCTTTTCCTGCTGTCTGCACGCAAAAAGGCACCCCCTCTCAGATGGATTCTGAGAAGGAGTGCCTTGAAGGTTTTTGCCTATGATTTTCCCCGGATCAATACAGCTTTGCACCTGCCGGAATGGTCTTCGCTGTCCTTCTTGTTGTTCACAGCGGAGAGAAGCATTCCGCAGGAGTCGATGCCCATCATCTTTCTCGGCGGGAGATTGGTGATGGCGATCAGAGTCTTTCCGACCAGCTCTTCCGGCTCATAATAAGCATGAATTCCAGAAAGAATGATGCGGTCAGTGCCGGTTCCATCGTCCAGTACGAACTTCAGAAGCTTCTTGGACTTCGGAACAGCCGAGCACTCCTTTACCTTTACAGCACGGAAATCAGAGCGGCTCAATCTTCACGTTTGAGAAATCGATGCTGTCGTTCGGTGTGAAGAATCCGCTCCTGTCTTCAGAAGCGGCCTTCTCTCCGGCTGCTTCTCCGTCGGTGCCTTCTCCGCTCTCTGCCTTTGCAGATGATGAAGAAGCTCCGTTTTCAGCCGAAGCCGCTGAGGTTCCGCTGCGGAGTGTCGGGAAGAGCAGGACATCGCGAATCGCTTCGCTGTTCGTCAGGAGCATGACGAAGCGATCGATCCCGTAGCCGATTCCGCCGGTCGGCGGCATGCCGATTTCCATCGCATGCAGGAAATCCTCGTCGGTGTGCTCGGCTTCCTCGTCACCGGCGGCAGCGGCGGCATCCTGTGCCTCGAAGCGCTGGCGCTGATCGATCGGGTCATTGAGCTCGGAATAGGCGTTGCACATCTCCCAGCCGTTGATATAAAGCTCGAAGCGTTCGACCTTGGACGGATCGTCCGGCTTCTTCTTGGTCAGAGGGCTGATCTCGATGGGATGATCCATGATGAAGGTGGGCTGGATCATCTTATCCTCGCAGAAGGCATCGAAGAACAGGTTGACAATGTCGCCCTTCTTGTGGCGCGCCTCGTAGGCAACCTGGTGCTCATCAGCGATTTTCTTTGCCTCCTCGTCGGATTCGACCTTGTCAAAATCGATGCCGGTCTCTTCCCGAATGGCTTCGGTCATGGTCAGTCTGCGGAACGGCTTACCGAGGTCGATAGAGACACCGGTGCCGGCCTTCTGATCGCCATAGTACAGGCTGGTCGTGCCGCATACCTTCTGTGCGACATCGCGGAACATGGACTCGGTCAGCTCCATCATGCCGTTGTAATCGGTGTACGCCTGGTAGAGCTCCATCAGGGTGAACTCCGGGTTGTGCCGCTGATCGAGACCTTCATTGCGGAACACGCGGCCAATCTCGAACACGCGCTCCATTCCGCCGATGATGAGGCGCTTCAGATAGAGCTCCAGCGAGATGCGGAGCTTCTTGTCCTCATCGAGCGCGTTGTAGTGTGTGATGAACGGACGGGCAGCTGCGCCTCCGGCGTTGTCCACCAGAATCGGCGTCTCGACCTCCATGAAGTCCCTGCCGGCCAGGAAGTTACGGATCTCACGCAAAATCGCCGATCTCTTGTAGAAAACCTCGCGGCTCTCCGGGTTCATGATGAGGTCGACATATCTCTGGCGGTAACGGGCATCGGTATTCTGCAGACCGTGGAATTTCTCCGGGAGAGGGTAGAGGGACTTGGAGAGCAGGGTGAGCTTCTGCGCGTGCACGGTGATTTCCCCTGTCTTCGTCTTAAAAGGAAAGCCCTCTACGCCGATGATGTCGCCGATATCGAGGCGCTTGAATTCCGCGTAGTCCTCGTCTCCGAGGTCATCGCGGGAGACATAGACCTGAATATTCCCATCGCGGTCGAGAACATTGCAGAAGGATGCTTTTCCCATGACGCGCTTGAACATAATTCTGCCCGCGATGCGGACCGTCACCGGCTCCCGCGTGACATTTCCGGCATCGTCAGACTCACCGCAGAGCGTGTCAAATTTTGCCTTGATCCCGGCACTGTGCCAGGTCTGATCGAATGTTGTGATCCGGAACGGATCGCGCCCCGCGGCCTGGAGCGCCTCCAGCTTTTCACGGCGGACCTTCCGAAGCTGATTCTCATCGATCGGAACGTCCCTGGTTGTCTGTGCATTGTTCTTCTGCTGATTGTCTGTCACGATAACCCTCTCTCATAGTTTGTAAAATTGAAACGGCAGAGCAGCGATCCCGCGCTCTGCCGCCTTGTCAGGATGCGATTTCTCAGGATGCTCTTTCGATAGAAAGAACCTTGTACTTCAGAATGCCGGCCGGGATCTCGACGGAGACGGTGTCGCCAACCCTTGAACCGATCAGGGCTTTTCCGACCGGAGATTCATTGGAAATGCGGTTCTGCAGGATATTGGCTTCCTTGGAGCCGACGATCTGATATTCAAGATCCTCATCTTCCTCCATGTCATGGATTTTGACCTTGGAGCCGAAGCTGACCTTGTCCGTGCTGACTTCATCGGCGTCCACGACCTCGACATTCTTGAGGAGTTTCTCAAGCTCTGCGATGCGGGTCTCGATATCGCGCTGCTCGTCCTTCGCGGCATCGTACTCTCCGTTCTCGGAGAGGTCGCCCTGCGCGCGGGCCTCCTTGAGCTTCGCCGCGACATCCTTGCGGCGGTTGATCTTGAGATCCTGCAGCTCATCCTCGTACTTGCGAAGACCCTCGTAGGTCAGAATGGTTTTCTGTACATTTTCGTTTGCTGTTTCCATACCCTTTTGCAACTCCCTGTGGTGATATTTTTAATGAGATAAAACTGCTGCAGGCAGCGAAAAATTCACACCCCTGCGCAGATTGCACAGTATTATAAGAGATTCCCCATGCCGCGTCAACGGCTGGCGGAAAATATACGGTTGGTCTGAAGTGAATTTGAAGTGAATCTGAAGTGAATCGATTTTACCGGTGTAAAGGAACAACATTCTCTGGTCAATATTACCTGTGGTAGAATCTACCTGAATCGGGAATAAAAAGCGGGTCAGAATGGTATGGAGGGTATACTGTGCGGGGGAAAATCGGAGACTTCCAGATCTGCTCTTTCGATGCGTTGACGACACATGAGCTGTATGAAATGATGCGGGCAAGGGCGGATGTATTTGTGGGAGAGGAAAAAATCCTGTATCCGGATGCGGATGGGGTTGACTATGACAGTATCCATGTCTTCCGCACGGATTCTGACGGAAGGGTGATCGCTTATCTGCGTATGTTCCAAAAGGCGGATGAGCCTGGAACAATCCAGATGGGCCGTGTGCTGACCCGGGAACATGGGCAGGGGCTGGGACATAAGCTGCTGGAAGCGGCGATGCAGGGCGCTGCACAGTTTATGGGGGCGCGCGAGGTGTATCTGGAATCACAGAAGCATGCGGAAGGTTTTTACGTGAAATCGGGGTTCGTGGTGGTATCTGGGGAGTTCCTGGAGGCAGGGATACCACATATTCAGATGCGGCGGAGTCTGGACAGGAGGGACTGATTCATGTGCTGCAGGTTCTGGGTGGATCAGGAAGTGGATGAGGAGCTGGAGAGGATGCATATCGGGTTCCCTCCGGGAAAGCGCGGGACAAGGCATGATATCCGCCCGTCGGACTCTGCCTGGATCATTGGAAGGAGAATCGGAGGCAGAGAGCTGGCTGTCTCGATGGACCGATGGGGATTTCTCACAAGGGATCAGAAACTGATGATCAACGCCAGGGCAGAATCTGTCTTTGACAGGAAGCTGTTCCGGGAGGGCGTGCTTCATCACAGAATCGCGGTTCCAGCGGCAGGGTTCTATGAGTGGAATGCGGAGAAAGAGAAGAACCGCTTTCAGAGACCTGGAGGGATTCTCTTTATGGCGGGTCTTGCGGACTATTCTGACGGCGCCGGTGCGGATTCCGATGTGGATTCTGGTGCCGGGGGTGCCGATGGAGCAGGGAGGTTCGTGATTATTACCACAGCTGCCAATGCCTCCATGAAGCCGGTGCACAACAGAATGCCGCTCATTCTGGAGAAAGATCAGCTGGATGGCTGGATCCTGGATGACAGCATGACGGAGAGGCTTCTCCGGCAGGTTCCGCCCGGTCTGAGCAGGCATTCTGACTATGAGCAGATGTCGCTGTTCTGAGACGAAGGAAGGAGAGATTGTGAAAACGAAGGACGAACTGCTCCGCACACTGCGGAGTATCGATCACCGGGGATATCCGGCATATAAATCACTAAAGGGAAGCTATGATTTTGGCGCGTATGTGCTGCATATTGTCCACGTGCAGGGCGATCCTTTTGCCGCGCCCTCAGACCTCGCAGTCACGGTGAAGGCGCAGGACGCGCGCTGGCCTAAGGGCGCCTGCGGAAGGTATGAGACGCGCGTCGCGCTGCAGGATATGATATTAAGAAGGTTCAGCGCAAAGCTGAGCAGCATATCCGGAAGAGCAGGCGGGTCAGGGAAAAGCGGGACGATGATCGCGAGCCGGCCGGGGCAGGAGATTCTCGACAGGAGCGCCTGCCAGCTTGACAGGGCGGGCGGCGTGACGCTTCGCTTTTACGCGGGCTTCCCGGCAGCCGGGCGGACGGTGCTGGCAGGGGAACTGGAAAAGATGTTGTTCCGCTTCCTGCCGGATGTGGTGCGGGAGACAGCCTGTGCGGCGGCGTGGCAGAGCGGGACGGTGCAGAGCGTTCTTGATCTGGCGGAGGATCAGGCATTTCTCAGGGCGGAGCTTGAGAAACGGTCACTCTGCGCCTTTGTCGCGGACGGAGCGATTTTGCCGCGGGAGAGCGGCATCTCTCAGAAACCGATGCAGGATGCGCTGCCGTTCCGCGCGCCGGAGGAGGACCGGATCACGCTGGAGCTTCCGCATCGCGGGACGATCAGCGGCATGGCTGTCAGAAGGGGCATCACGCTGATCATCGGCGGAGGATACCATGGGAAATCCACGCTGCTCAAGGCGCTGGAGCTTGGCGTCTATAATCATATCGCGGGAGACGGGAGAGAATATGTCGTGACAGACGACAGCGCCGTCAAAGTCCGTGCGGAGGACGGGCGCTGTGTCAATGGCGACGACATTTCTCTGTTCATCAATCATCTTCCGAACCAGAAGGATACGACGGCCTTCTTCACAGAAAATGCCAGCGGCAGCACCTCGCAGGCGGCGTCTGTGGTGGAGGCAATGGAGTGCGGCACGCGGACGCTGCTGATGGATGAGGATACCTGTGCCACAAATTTCATGGTGCGGGACGCGCTGATGCAGAAGATCGTCTCGGATGAGGAGGAGCCGATCACGCCGTTCTCCGGGAGAATGCGTGCGCTCTATGAGAAGTCCGGCGTCAGCACGGTGCTGGTGGCGGGAAGCTCCGGCGCGTTCTTCGGGCAGGCGGATACGATCATCCAGATGGACCGGTATGAGCCAAAGGATGTGACGGCCAGTGTCCGCGCCCTTGTTCCGTTTCAGAAAGGCGAAGCGGCAGCGCCGGCGGTCGGCGGTCCGGATATCTGTCCGGATCAGAAGAGACGCTTTCCGCGGCCAGGCAGGGATTTTGACGAAGAGAGAGGCCGCGTGAAGCATAAAAGTCTGGGGACGGATGGTTTTCTGATCGGACACGGCGAGACAGACCTGCGGCTGGTGGAGCAGTTGGCGGATCGGGAGCAGAGCGAGTGCCTAGCGCGGACATTTCTGCTGATGGCAAAGGGGAAGATGAACGGAAGAAACAATGTCGCCTCCCTGGTTCGCGGCTGGGAGCTGGATTTCCAGAGGGAAGGCTTCGGGATGTATGAGGAGAATGGGCATATTCCCGGCGATCTCGCGAGGCCGCGGAAGGAAGAGCTGGCGGCGGCGATCAGCCGGTGCAGAGGGCTGGTGTGGGGAACGTCAACTTCTTCCTGACAGCAGATCGTCGAGAGTCATCTGGGGATCGAGGAAGCTGCGCTGTTCTGCCTCCTTCACGGTGTCTTCGGGCCGGAGATGCCCGATCAGCATCGGGGAGGACGGGTCATGGCGGAGCCTGTTCTGGCGCACGCTCTCCGCATCATAGTTGGCGTAGCAGTAGAGGCAGCCGTGACTGCAGGTGTTGTAGGCGCCGATGTCGGCCCCGAGGAGGCAGGGGCAGGCGGAGCGGGCTCTGGCGGTTTTCGGAATCTGCAGATGGATATGGAGGGATTTCTCCAGGACGGACTGGGAAAAGCAGCCGTCCGCATCGACGCCGGGTCTTGCGAGGGAGGCGCTTTCGCAGCAGAGGTGGATCTGCATATGGTTCTCCTGCGCCGTTTCCGCGAAGGCCGCGATGAGAGCCTCCTGCTGCTGTGGTGTGACGCGGCGGACGTCCGGAAAGTTCCGCATCGTTTTCTCATAGAGGTCGATAAAGCTGACGACGCACTGACCGGTGTATCCATGCAGCGCCCGGGCCATCTGCCGGAATGCGCGGATGTGAAAATCTACAGAGTAGTCTTTGCTGATAAAGACTGGGTCATAGCGCCATACCACAGAATTCTTCCCCACTGCTTCGGACAGGCGCCGGAAGGTCTCCAGTACCTGCGCGGCGGGCGGAACATGAGGCTCGATGCCGCGCCCATAGGGTGTGATGGTCACGTGCCAGAACTGCCGGTACGGTTTCAGCAGATCCTGGTATGCGAGCATGGGAAGTGGGTTTTTGGAGCAGAAGGACAGAACGTCCACGACGGACGGATCGAGGCGGTAGCGGGTGACAAGAGACGGGTTATAGGGATTGCGGACGAGGCAGAATCCTTCCCGCAGGCGGTTCGCAAACCATTCGCTGTAGAAAGCGGGGATATCTGTTCTGCTTCCGGTGTTCAGTATCATAGCTATACTCCGTGCCGCACATTTTGCGGCACCCGCGGGAGAAATGTGCGAAATGAAATCTCCCATATCAGGGCCTTGATGCCGCGTTTCTGACGGCTGCTACCGTGGTGATAGCTGGTGCCATCTTATCACGTGGAGCATTGAATGGAAATCCGCTTTGCATTACCATGTCGTAGCGGATATGGTTTGAGAGCGACGCCAGTCCGCCATGTTCAAACTGACATTGATGCTGTCAATGATATGACGTGAGGTGTGGGAATGCCAGGTCTTGGAACAATATTTAATGTAGCAGCCATTATCGCCGGCGGGATTCTGGGCTGCACGGTTGGAAGCCGGGTGCCGGAGCGGGTCAGACAGACGCTGATGAGCGCAAATGCGGTCGCTGTCATTTTTCTTGGAATCGGCGGCACGCTCGCCAAAATGCTGACGTTCTCGGAGGGCCGGTTCGGCACGACCGGAACGATGATGATGATCGGCAGTCTGGCCATCGGCGGCGTGATCGGAGAGATTTTGAATCTGGAGCGCGGGTTTGAGCGGCTGGGCGTGTGGCTGCGCGAGAAGACGGGCAATGCGAAGGATGCACAGTTTGTGGATGCCTTTGTCACGGCGTCGCTGACGGTCTGTATCGGAGCGATGGCAATCGTCGGCTCCATTGAGGACGGGCTGTTTGCAAACCATGCGATTCTGTTTGCCAAGGGAGTGCTGGATTTTGTCATTGTTCTGGTGATGGCGGCCTCGATGGGCAAGGGCTGCGGTTTCGCCGCGATTCCGGTCGGGATCGTACAGGGCGCGATGACGCTGCTCAGTTCCCTGATGCGGCCGGTGATGACGGATGCGGTGATCGACAATATTTCGTATATCGGGTCGATTCTGATATTCTGTGTCGGGATCAACTTGTTCTTCGGAAAGAAAATCCGGGTGGCAAATCTGCTGCCTGCCCTTGTGATCGCCGGGCTGTGGACGATCTTTCCGATGTGATGGCAGGAGGTATAAGATGGAATTCAGGAGTCTACTGATTAAGGATACAACAAAGGAAGAGAGAGAGGAGATCATCCGGCAGTCGCTGAGTTGCGAGGGCGGCTGTGAGAATTGTTCCTCCTGCTGGCTCGGCGGCGGCAGTCCGTGGGGCATGTATCAGGATTATATCGACGGCAAAAAGGAGATCGCGGAGATCAACATGGCGTATCACCGGGGGATCGTGAGGGGCTGAGCGGAGGCTCCTGTTGGCAGGGGGTAAGCGCAAGGGGAGAAACAGACGGAGATGGCTATGACGACAGCACAGATTTTGGAGAAAATGATTGTATTCTCAGAGGGCAATCTGCATGACATTGATCATCTGATCCGGGTCTGGACGTACGCGAAGACGATCGGGGAGCTGGAAGGACTCGACAGCCGGACGCAGTACATCCTTGAGACCGCTGCCATTACGCATGACATTGCCTGCCCGTACTGCCGGACAAAATACGGCAACACGGAAGGACGGCATCAGGAAGAAGAGGGAGCGTGGATTGTCAGGGATTTCCTCCGGGGAACAGGCATGGATGAGGCGGCTGCCGGAAGGGTGATCTATCTGGTGAGCCATCACCACACGGTCACCGGCGTGGATGGCGCGGATTATCAGATTTTGCTGGAGGCGGATTATATCGCGAATGCGGAGGAGAATCACTGGCCGGAGGAGAATGTGCGCCGTTTTCTCTCGTCGGTCGCGGGGACGGAGAGCGGAAAGCGGCTGATCCGGGAGATCCTTCTGCCTGGGCAGGAAGAGGCGGACCGCACGCGGGCCGGACAGGTTTGCGAATCCGGGTCCTGAATGATATGATGAGACAGATTTTGCTGCGGCCCGGACAATGCGGCGCCGCGAAAGGAATCTTGACAGATGAAGTCTGAATTTTTTGCGGGATTTGACGATGCGGACGGGATGATCCGCGCGAATGGGGAGGCGGAGGCCAGAGAGGCGGACCGGCTCCGCAGTGAGAATGCGGATTTCCGGCGACAGGCAGAGACCTCTGCGGCACAAGGCAGGGCGATCCTGGAGGCAATCAACCAGACGAAGCAGGAGCTGTCGGACCAGCTGAAGGCGTCCGACGAGGCGACCTATCGCGACGGCGTCCGGGTCTACCGCAACGTGCAGGCAGCGCTGATTTCCGAGCTGGACAAGCAGACCAAGGATCTGGAGGCCGCGATTTACGCGATGCAGCAGACACAGAACAACATGGACGCCGCGCTCCGTGAGATGCAGGAGGAGGCGGCAGAGAAAAAAGCGCCGAAGAAGGGTGCATCCGCCCTGCAGGTACTGACTTTCCTTGCGGCGCTGCTGACGCTGCTCTTCGAGGTGTGTGACAAGCTGGGGCTGGTCGATCGGCTGCTGGCGATGCTGTGACGGTGGATTGTCAGGGACAATCGGGAGAAGAGGGATGCGTCAGTTCTGGAAGCCGGGGAATCTGCTGAATCCGGTGCCGGCGGTGCTGGTCACCGCGGCGGATGCGGCGGGGCATGTGAATGTGATGACGGCGGCGTGGACCGGAAATTTGTGTTCGGATCCGGTGTATGTGTCGGTTTCGATCCGGCCGGAGCGTTACACGCATCATATGATTGAAGAGACGGGGGAGTTTGTGCTGAATCTGACGACGCGAGGGCTTGTCCGGGCGGCGGATTACTGTGGGGTGAGGAGCGGCCGCGACGAGGATAAGTTTGCTGCGCTGGGGCTTGAGCCGTCGCCGTCGCGGTTTGTGAAGGCGCCGGGTATTGCGCAGAGTCCGATCTGTCTGGAGTGCCGTGTGGAAAATGTGCTGCGTCTGGGGAGTCACGATGTGTATGTGGCGCGGGTTCTCAGCGCGGATGTGGACGACCGGTATCTCGATGAGAAGGGGCGTCTCGATCTTGAAAGGGCGGATCTCATTACGTATTCCCACGGCGAGTATTACGCGCTCGGGGAGAAGCTCGGAACGTTCGGCTTTTCGGTGAAGAAAAAGGCAAAAAAGAAGCCGGATAACGGACGACATTCATGAAATATTTTTCAATCTATCAGCGCAAAATTCATCTTTGGTTTGTGTTCGGCAGCTGCCTCGCGCTCGCTGCCGTGATTTTTCTCATGCCGGGCTGGCAGCACGTGGATTTCAGCGGAAGTCAGATGTATACGGTGACGCTGAACGGCACGGAGGTCGGCGTCGTCGGTTCGGAGGAGGAAGCGGAGCGGGATCTGATCGCGGCACGCCGGGCGGTGGCGTCCGGGAGCGGCGATCTGATGTATATGAAGGCGGAGCTTTCGCTCTCCGGTAGGCAGGTGCTGTGGGGCAGGGTGGATGACCGCAGTGTGGTCATAAGACATATGAAGGATGTCCTGAAGGGAAGTGCCCGCAGTTCTCTGGAGCGCTGTTTCACAGTCAAAATCGGAGAATATATGGTGTCTCTGCCGACATCGGACGATGTGGTCTCTCTGCTGGAGACGGCGCTTGGGCAGTATGACACGGATCATGAGTTTCTTGTGAGCCTGTCTCAGGACACGGCGCGGCATCTCGGCGGCCTCACGACCAAAATTACCACGACGCATGAGCAGGATGTGGAAGCGGCGAAGGCGTCGCGTCTTCCCATCGCAGGCATTAACGAGGCGCTCGACGATGTGCTGGTCTCCGCGGAGCCGGTGGTAAGTCCCAGCTTTGACGATTATCAGCTTGGGCTGACGTCGATTTCGTTCGGCAAGACAGTCGAGGTGGCGGAGTCCTATCTCCCGAAGGATCAGGTCTCGGATCTGGCGGCTGCGACCAGTGATGTGCTGCAACAGAACGCAGCGAAGCAGACATATGAGGTGAAATCGGGCGATACGCTCTCCCAGATTGCGGAGGATTATGGATTGTCAATGGATGATCTGCTTGCGATGAACCCGAACTATGCCGATGAGAATGCGGTGATCCGGGTGGGCGATCTCATCACCGTCACGGTGCCGCAGTCGAAGCTTCCGATCCGGTATACGAAGCAGGAGTATTACGAAGAGGATTATAACGAGGACACGGTTTACATCGACAACAACAGCTGGTACACGACGAAGACCGAGGTGGTGCAGGAGCCGTCGGCTGGCCATCGGCGCGTCATCGCCGATGTCACCTATGAGGACGATCAGAAGGAAAGCAGCGAGATCGTGAAGGAAGAGGTGACTGTGGCTGCGGTGCCGAAGATTGTGGAGCGCGGCACGCAGACGCCTCCGACGTATGTCTGGCCGGTCTCCGGCGGCTATGTCTCCTCGGGGTTCGGCGCACGGTCGAGGCCGAAGGCAGGCGCGAGCACCTATCACAAGGGCATCGACATCGCCTGCTCCGTGGGTTCGGCGGTAATGGCGTCGAACGGCGGCACGGTTTCGTCCGCCGGCTGGCAGAGCGGATACGGCTATGTGGTCTATATAGATCACGGCAACGGCGTGCAGACGCGGTACGGGCATCTGTCCAAAATTCTCGTGCGCGTCGGGGAGACGGTAAAGCAGGGCGAGCGCATCGCACTGTCCGGCAACACCGGCAATTCGACCGGGCCGCACTGCCATTTTGAGATCCGGATCAACGGAGAGGCTGTGAATCCGCTCAATTACCTGAACTGAGCAGAGGAGGAAATCAGGGAGAAATCAGTGCGCTGTATTCCGCGCGCGTTGGGTTCGTTGACAACCCATGGATTTCAGTTTATCCTTAGTTCGAATTTTGACAAAACAGCAGAAATGAACGAGGCCGACATGGAGTTTTACTCGATCAAGGGAGGCAATCCCCTGTGCGGAGAGGTGGATATCGCGGGTGCCAAGAACGCGGCGCTGCCGATTCTCTCCGCGGCCATTATGACAAATGAAACCGTCCTGGTGGAGAATGTGCCGGATGTGAGCGATATCCGCGCGATTCTCAGTGCCATCGAGAGTATCGGCGCCATTGTTACCCGTGTAGACCGCCATACCTTCCGGATCAATGGATCCCGGATCGTGGACGGTCCGGTCATGGATGAGGCGGTCCGCAAAATCCGCGGTTCCTATTATCTGATCGGCGCGCTGCTCGGGAAGTATCGCCGGGCGGAGGTGACGCTGCCGAAGGGATGCAACATCGGCCTCCGGCCGATCGATCAGCATGTCAAGGGATTTCGCGCCTTGGGGGCGGACGTCCGCATTGAACACGGTATGATCGTCGCGGGGGCGGAGGATCTCATCGGAAGTCATATCTACCTCGATGTGGTGTCCGTGGGTGCGACCATCAATATCATGATGGCGGCATCGCTCGCGCGGGGACTGACGATCATCGAGAATGCCGCCAAGGAGCCGCATGTTGTTGACTGTGCGAATTTCCTCAACAGCATGGGGGCGCAGATCAAGGGCGCCGGGACGGATGTGATTCGTATCCGCGGCGTGGAAAAGCTGCACGGAACGGAATATTCCATCATCCCGGACCAGATTGAGGCCGGGACGTATATGTTCGCGGCGGCGGCGACCCGCGGAGATGTCACGATTCACAATGTCATTCCGAAGCATCTGGAGTCGCTGACGGCGAAACTGGAGGAAATTGGGTGCCAGGTGGAGATTTCGGATGACGCGGTCCGGGTGACAGCGAACAAGCGGCTGATCAACACGCATGTCAAGACGCTGCCGTATCCGGGATTTCCGACGGATATGCAGCCGCAGATCACGGTGATTCTGGGTCTCGCGAACGGCACGAGCATCGTGACGGAGAGCATCTTCGAGAGCCGGTTCAAATATGTGGATGAGCTGACCCGGATGGGGGCGCAGATCAAGGTCGAGGGCAATACCGCGATCGTGACCGGTGTGCCGTATTACACCGGGGCCAATATCACGGCGCCGGACCTGCGCGCCGGAGCGGGGCTTGTCATCGCGGCACTGGCGGCGGATGGCTGGTCCGAGATTCACGATGTGGTTTATATCGAGCGGGGATACGAGGACTTTCCGGAGAAGCTGCGGTCCCTCGGCGCGGATATTCGGGTGCTCGACACCGACGATCCCGACGCGGAACGGAAGGCGCGCATGAGCCTTGCGGTGTGAAAGACGGATGCCGGAGGAATGCGATACAGAGCCTGATTCGAAAGAAAATCTTTTCGGACAGGTTACTGTCAGAGTATAATCGTGTTGACTAAAGGGAGTAGCTGGCAGCGGATCCGGAGGGAGATGCTGTATCTGTCCTCGTCATGACGGCCATCCGGCCCGGGGCAGATCCTGATGCAGGAATATCCAAGCGGCGAGACTTTATCATAGCAAAGGCTGTGGTAAGGTCCCGCCGCTTTTGCGTCAATGGCAGAAGCGGACCGATGATGAAAGCGGAGGAAATGGCACAATGTTGAAAACGGCAGCGATTATTTTGTTTATCGCCATGTATGTTCTGATGGTAGTCCGGACGGAGTGGCGCACCTGGGCGGCGCTCGGAACGGCGGTGCTGTTCATGATTCTCGGGATCATTCCGATGAACGAGGTGTTCACCGCGATCGACTGGAATGTGATTCTGATGATTTCCGGCACGATGATCGTGGTAGATTATTTCATCGAATCAAAGATGCCGAATCGGATCGCGGATATGCTGCTCGACCGGTCCAAAAACGCCATGATGGTGGCCGTGTACATGTCCCTGTTCGCCGGTGTGGTCTCGGCGTTCATCGACAATGTGGCGACGGTGCTGATGGTGGCGCCGGTTGGTCTGGCGATCTGCCGCAAACTGAAGATCAACCCGGTGCCGATGATTTTGTCGATCGCAGTCTCCTCTAACCTGCAGGGCGCGGCGACGCTGGTGGGCGACACGACGTCGATCATGCTGGGCGCCTATGCGCACATGGATTTCACCAAATTCTTCTGGATGAACGGCAGGCCGGGCATCTTTTTTGCCGTCGAGCTGGGCGCGCTCGCGACTGTGCCGGTGATTATGTTTCTCTTCCGCAAAGAGAAGGAACCTGTCTCCTGCGAGGAGAAGACCCGCGTCGAGGATTATGCGCCGACTGTGTTTCTCGTGGCGCTGGTGATCACACTGATTCTGGCCTCGTTCGTTCCGAACAAACCGGACATCACAAACGGCTGTATCTGCTGTATCTATGCTGTCATCGCTGTTTTTGCACATTTTGCAAAATACCATCATTTCGGCGGTCTGCAGCACGCGGTCGAGCAGTTCGACTGGCAGACGATTCTGATGCTGGTCAGTATCTTCATTGTCATCGGCGGCGTTTCGCATGTCGGTGTGATCGATGATCTCGCCGCGTTTATCGCAGGTCTCGGCAGGGGGAATCTGTTCCTGCTCTATACGATCGTGGTATGGATGAGCGTACTGATCTCCGCGTTCATCGACAACATCCCGTATGTCGCCACCATGCTGCCGGTGCTCCGGAGCATCTGCGCGGGGATGGGAATTGAGCCATATCTTCTCTACTTCGGACTGCTGAGCGGCGCAACGCTCGGCGGGAACCTGACGCCGGTCGGCGCGTCCGCGAACGTGGCGGCGACCGGTATGCTGAAGAAGGAAGGATACCAGGTGTCCTTCGGCGATTTCTGCAAAATCGGCGTACCTTTCACGCTGGTGGCGGTGACAGCAGGGTATCTCTTCATCTGGGCGGTCTGGCACTGAGAGAAGGAGGCAGAGATCGCGAATCTTTCGCAGAAAGATTGGGTAATACGTATGATTCAGGATATCGGTCCGGAGGTGTTCCGGAATGAATACAGCAGGAAAAGAGAGCCTGAGGAAGAGGACCGGGTCTTTCTGTTCCGCGGCAGAAATGTGCTCGTCCGGACAGGGATGGAGGAGACTGGCACTGACATAGCGGTTCCGATGGTGAAAGAGGTAAAAGCGGCCGGTCTTGACGGCGCGTTCCTGCAGTATCTCTTCACGATCGAGGAGACGGCTTATTATCTGTGGATGAGCAGGGAACCGGGCAGCGCGGCTCAGGAGCCGCCGGTGATACCGGGATATGAATACGGGCGGCTGTCGCTCCTCCGGCACAGCAGGCCGAGGGATCTGAGCTTTGCCGGAGAGACGGCGTATCAGCTCTACGGCTGGTATCGGGACAACCGCTTCTGCGGACGGTGCGGCGCTGTCATGCGCTTCGGAGAAAAGGAACGGAATATGGTCTGTCCGGTGTGCGGAAATGTATCGTATCCTAAAATCATGCCGGCGGTGATTGTGGGCGTGACTGACGGAGACCGCCTGCTGATGACGAGATACCGCGGCAGAGAATACCGGGGAAGGGCCCTGATTGCCGGATTTTGCGAGATCGGGGAGACCGGCGAGGATACGGTGCGCCGGGAGGTTATGGAGGAAGCCGGGCTGCGGGTGAAGAACATACGCTATTACAAATCGCAGCCCTGGGGCTTTGACTCTGATCTGCTGCTGGGCTATTATTGCGAGGTGGACGGTGATACGGACATCACGATGGAGGAGGACGAGCTCTCCGTCGCGGAGTGGGTGCGCCGCGCGGATATCACGGAGACGTTCGAGAATATGAGCCTCACGAACGAGATGATCTGCCGGTTCCGGGACGGGGCAGGGTTTGCTCATGAGAAGCGGGACGCTGTCAGTGAGTGAAGATTCGCCGGAAGAGTACTGATGTGCTATGATGCCGCGAAGAGCGCGGCAGGAGGTATAGGTTTGAAAGTTCTGCTGATGCAGAACTTTCAAACGGCAGCAACGGTGCTGACGCACCGGCTGCCGCATTCGGCAAAACCGCATTCGCGGATTTTGCCTCAGCGAGGTATAGGGATGACAAAGCATGTGATTTTGTGGCAGTTAAAGGATGAGCTTTCCGCGGAGCAGAAGGCGGAAGTGAAGAAGCAGATCAAGGCCGGACTCGAGGGCCTTGTCGGAAAGGTGCCGGGGCTTCTGGAGGTGCATGTGAACATCGACGGTCTCGCCTCGTCGAATGCGGACCTGATGCTCGACACAACGCTGGAGAGTCCGGAGGCGCTGAAGGGATACGCGGTGCACCCGGCCCATCTCGCGGTGGCGAACGGCGTGGTCCGGCCGAACACGAAGAACAGGGTGTGCTTTGATTTTGAGATCTGAAGAATCATGTTGAACCGGCAGGCATGAAAGCGGCAAATACATGCGGAATCGCTGGCATGAAAGCGACAAACGCATGTGGAACCGACAGATAGAGTAGCGGCAGAATCGAGAGGAACCGGCATCATGCTGCTGGTTTTCTGGTTTTAGTGAGGCTTGTGCAATGGCAGAATATCAACTGATCAAGGGCCGTCCGGCGGATCTGTCCGGGCGTCTGCCCAAGGAAATCCGCTGCTATGATCTGCTCGACGAGCTCGGGATGGAGTACTGGCATGTGGATCACCCGGACGCGAAGGCATACACGATGGAGGCCTGTCTGAAGATCGATGAAATTCTGCATGCGCAGGTGGTGAAGAATCTGTTTCTCACCAACCGGCAGCACACGGATTATTATCTGCTGCTGATGCCGGGCGACAAAAAATTCAAGACGAAGGAACTGTCCTCGCAGCTCGGCTGCGCAAGGCTTTCCTTCGGGACGCCGGAGGAGATGGAGGAGCTGCTGGACTGTGCGCCCGGCTCCGCCAGCATCATGGGGCTGATGAATGACAAGGCGGACAGGGTGCGTCTTCTCGTGGACCGGGACATTCTGGACAGCGAATTTATCGGCGCGCATCCCTGCATCAACACCTCGAGTCTCAAGCTCCGCACGGCGGAGGTGTTCGGCCGGTATCTCGAGGCCGTGCATCATTCCATGACCGCCGTGACGCTGGTGGGGGAGGAGTGAGCCGGATGAGCTGATCAACGCGGTGCTTCGCGCGCGAATTCGGATCTCGCGACGGCGTATTCTTTTCGGGAGGAGATCTGGTATTGCTTCGGCGACATGCCGAAGTGAGAGGAAAAAGAGCGGGAAAAGTTCGAGTAATTGTTGAACCCGGACTGATAACAGACATCAATGGGAGACTTGCCTTCTTTCAGCAGCTGCTGAGAGAGGGCGAGTCTTTTTTGTATCAGATATTTCTGCATCGGCATGCCGACGTATGATTTGAACACGCGGTTGAGGTATCCGGGATGGAGATGGACGCTGGCCGCGATGTCCTCGAGGCGGATCGGCTCTGTGAGGTGATCGTCCAGGTATTGAAACGTGGAAGCGAGCACAGGGGGAAGCGTCGTCGTGTACTGCGGACGGGAGACCCTGCGGGATACGCGGCAGATGAGAATGAGAATGATGGTCAGATAGGCCTCCGCAAGCATATCCTTTTCTACTGCGGAGTCGTCCTCTCCCAGCACGCGTTCCAGCTGCGCGGCAGTGCGGATGATGCTGCGGATCTGATCTTCCTCGAGATGCAGAATGTTGATGTGCGTCGAGTCCTCCTGATAGAAGGGATCCAGAAGGCGCTGAAAATCCTCCCCTTTCTTGCGGCAGAATTCACTCTTGATATTGATGACGATCCTGCGATACGGCGTTTCCGGCACTGCCATGCAGTGATGAAACAGGTACGGGGGAATCAGGATCAGGTCGCCGCGCCTCAGCTTTTTGCCGTCGTGCTCCAGATAGAAGGAAGTGTCGCCGGTGAGAAAAAGATAGATTTCATATCCGTCGTGGCAGTGAAAAAAGGAATTGATGCCGATGGGTTCATCCTTGACATTTGCGATAAAATCGCGGTCCTGTGTTTCAAAATAATAGCTGTAATTTTTCTTCATATCTGTGAAGTGCTGTTTTTCCAGCATCCGGAGGAAGAAATGCCAGAATGGAATTTCTCCCGCATTGAAACAATAGTGCCGTGCTCATTGGAAAACTATTGGCTATTTCCGATCTCGATTCCTCCTGCGCGTTTATCATTTTTGCACAAATATCCAGATTATTATATGGAGAATATGCACGATCAGAACCGGATTCAAGAGCTTACATCAGATAGTATGAACAATGAGGTTCGGAAATGCAATAAAAAAAGGATGGTTCTGTGTATTTGTGCGTTATTGCAGATGATATGATGCGGGTAATCCAAGGAAGAGTGCACGGGGAGTAAGCGTTTTTCGCAATGTGAGGTACGGCGATGAGTATAGTCGGGAATTCTATGGGAGTCGGAAGATCTGGAACAGACCGTCACAAGACGATGATGAGGATCAGAAATTACCGCTGGATTTATGTCATGCTGGTTCCGGTTCTGCTGTATTTTGCCGTATTCAAGTACGCGCCGATGTATGGCATTGTCATTGCGTTCAAGAACTACAACGTATTCAAGGGCATCACAGGCAGTCCCTGGGTCGGGCTTGCGGTGTTCCGCAAAATTTTCGCCAACAGCAATTTCTGGCACAGCATCCGCAATACGTTTGTTCTGAATCTGTTGACACTGGCTGTCAGCTTCCCGCTGACGATCACCGTTTCGCTGATGATCAACGAGGTCGCGAACCGGTATTTCAAGAAGGTGGTGCAGTCGATTCTGTATCTGCCTCACTTCATCTCCTGGGTGGTGGTGGCCAGCATTGTGGTCAACATGTTCTCGCAGAACGGCGGCACCATCAATCTGATGATTCAAAAGCTCGGCGGGTCTTCGGTGCCGTTCCTCTCCTCCAACGGCTGGTGGATTTTCACCTATGTGGCCAGCAATATCTGGAAGGAAATCGGATGGGGAACGATCATCTATCTCGCGGCGCTGACCGGCGTGGATGAGAGCCTGTACGAGGCGGCTTATCTCGACGGCGCCACAAGATTTCAGAGACTGATTTATGTGACGCTTCCCTCGATCAAATCTGTCATCGTCGTGATGCTGATTCTGCAGATTTCCAAAATGATGACGATCGGCCTCGACGCGCCGCTCCTGCTCGGAAACAAGAAGGTCATGGAGGTCTCCGAGGTCATCAGTACATACACCTACCGGATGGGCATCGAGCAGGCAAAATACAGCGAGTCCACCGCGATCGGACTGTTTCAGTCAGTCGTCAATGTGGTGATTCTTGCTGCCGCCGATCGCTTTGCCAAGGCGATCGGGGAGGACGGCATTCTCTGAGCAAATGACGGACCGCGTGCGAAACAGTACGTGGCCAGCGCCGCCGCGTCAGGCGGCAGGGCAGGAGTCCGTTTTAACAGCCGGAACGGTCGGATTTCGTGCCGCGTCAGGCGGCTGGACAGGAGAGGAATCCATGAAAAATAAAATCACAGCCGGGCGGGTGATCAATGTACTGCTTCTCACGGCACTGACGTTCATCTGTCTCTATCCGTTTCTGAACGTGCTTGCTTATTCCTTCAGCGGGTATAACGCGGTTCTGACCGGCAATGTCACCTTTTATCCGAAGGACTTCACACTTTCCGCCTATCAGGAGATTCTCGGGAAGAAGCAGATCTGGCAGTCCATGCGGACCACCGTCACGGTTACGCTTGCCGGGACGGCGCTGAGCCTTGTGCTTACCATCATCGCCGCGTATGCTCTCTCGATCACGGATCTGCCGGGGAGAAAGCTCCTCACCGGTATCATCCTGTTCACCATGTATTTTGGCGGCGGTCTGATTCCGACATTCCTGGTGGTGAAGGGAGTAGGTCTGTACGACACGCTTGGCGCGCTGTTTATTCCGAGTGCGGTGAATGTATTCAATTTTATCGTCATGAGGACGTTTTTCCGCAGCCTTCCGTCCTCCCTCGAGGAGGCGGCAAGGATCGACGGGGCATCCTATCTGCAGGTGCTGGTTCACATCATTCTGCCGCTCTCCCTGCCGATCATCGCGACCATCGGACTGTTCTACGCGGTAGATTACTGGAATTCCTATTTCAATGCGCTTTTGTATATTGTCAGTCCGGAAAAATATACGCTGCAGCTGAGGCTCCGCTCTCTTCTGTTCGGAGGGGAGCTGAACAGCACAGCCAATCTGGAGGGGGTTGGGAGCATGGTGATGTCTCAGTCGCTGAAGATGGCGACCGTCGCCGTCTCGACGCTGCCGATCCTGGTGGTCTATCCGTGGCTGCAGAAATATTTTGTCAAAGGGGTTATGGTCGGCTCGGTCAAGGGGTGACGGTAACAGATGCCTTTCTGCCGCCCGGTTCTCCGGCAAGGCGCCTGCCGGAGATGGGACGCAGGGAGAGCAGGTACCGCACAGGATGCGGCACGGGTTATGGAAACGAGTATAAGAGATCAGGACAGCCATTCAGCACAGACTGAAATGGACAAAGCAAGGAGGGTTGAGGGTATGAAAAGGAAAATGGCGGCTGGCTTTCTGAGCGCGGCTATGATCAGCTCGCTGCTTGCGGGATGCGGCAGCTCCACGTCAGGCGGAGCAGCTCCGGCAGCGCAGACGGGGCAGGACACGTCGGCAGCAGCGGATGCCACATCGGCAGAGACGACGGCGGGAGATACCGGCGCTTCCGCAGCAGGTCAGTATCAGACAACGTATGGAGACAAGAATTTTGACAACGTGACGATCACCGTGGAGCTGTTTGACCGCAGCAACGCGCCGGAGGGGTCCACCATCACGGACAACCGTTGGACAAAATACGTGAACGAGGAGATGAACAAGGTCGGCATCAACGTGGAATTTATCCCCGTTCCGCGCAGCGACGAGGTGACCAAGATGCAGACCATGGTCGGGAGCCAGACGGCGCCGGACATCACGATCACGTATACGTACGCCTATGCGGAGGATTACTTCAATCAGGGCGGCACGTGGGACCTCTCTCCCTTCATCGACGGAGACAATCAGGCGAAGAATCTGAAGAGCTATATCGGCAAGAGCTGTCTGGATATCGGACGCAATGCGGATGGACAGCTCTACGGCGTGGTGGCAAGACGTGCAACGACGGCCAAGTCAAACCTGTTCATCCGGAAGGACTGGCTGGATGAGCTCGGACTTGAGACGCCGACAACGCCGGACGAGCTGAAGGATGTCCTGACGCAGTTTGTGAAAAATAATCCCGACGGAACCGCGGATGTCGTCGGAGCGGTTCTGTATCAGATGTGGAATATGAGAGCCGCGTTCACCACGCTGGGACAGGATCCGGACCGCTGGAATGTGGCGGCGTCAGAGGACTGCATCATGGATTATTACGATCAGGAAGGCATGAAGCAGTTCTATCAGTACATGAACGGCCTTTACAACGACGGACTGCTGCACAAGGAGTACTACACCCTGGACGACGACTCCTTTAAAAATCTGTTCTGCTCCGGACAGCTCGGCTTCTGCGAGTATAACGTCAACGGCAGCGTGGATGTGCTGCGCGGAGGCCTTCTGCAGACCTTGAAGCAGAACAATTCGAAGGCGGATGTCGTTTCCATCGAACCGCTGAAGAATGTCAACGACGGGAATCAGTACAGCGCAGCATATTCAGAGGGAGGACTGATCGCGTTCTGCCCGAAGACGGCATCGGAGGAGAAGGTGGAGGCCTGTGTCACTTATCTCGACTGGCTTTGCTCGCAGGACGGCGGCTTTGTTCTCTATCACGGCTTTGAGGGGGAGCATTATACCATGCAGGACGGCATCCCGGTCGTCAAGGATGCTGCCTACAACGCGAAGGACAAGGACTGGATCCGCACGGATCTCTTCCTCACCGGCAACCAGGGATATTTCATGACTGTGGATGATTTCAACGCCTGCACCTCCAAGGAATGTCCCGGCTATGAACAGTATGTCATCGACAACTATGAGAATGCCCTGAAGGGAACGCAGCTTCCGGACAGCTATTATACTTCCCCTTCTACATCGAATCTGATCACCGATCTCAAGCTGGTTCAGGATGAGTATCAGGTGAAGTTAATCACCTGCAAGCCGGATGAATTTGACGGCACCTTCGAGGAATATATCGGCAAACTGAAGGATGCCGGAATGGATACTATCATCGGGGAGCGCGAGGCGTTCTACGGTGTGAAGTAAGGCGGAGTACCACCAGACTGCCGCGGACGATGGCAGAGATGCGCCATGGTCTGCGGCAGCTGATTTGGATGGAGTTTACGGATTTTGCATCAAAGAGGTACAGGAGAATGAACAGCAAGGATGGCATGAATTATGCTCCTACAGGGAAACCGGTGCCGGTTGTCGGACCCGGGGAATTTGTGATCGCGGCGGCGGCGCTGGATCATGGCCACATCTACGGGATGTGCAACGGCCTGATTGAGGCGGGCGCCACGCTGAAGTGGGTCTATGACCGGGACCCGGCAAAGGTTGCGCAGTTTCAGAAGACCTATCCGGGCGTGCGCGCGGCAAGGTCGGAGGAAGAAATTCTGTCCGACCCGGAGGTGAAGCTGGTGTGCGGCGCGGCGGTGACGAGTGAGCGCTGCGCGCTGGGGCTGCGGGCTATGGCGGCGGGAAAGGATTATTTCACGGACAAGGCGCCGCTGACCACCCTGGAGCAGCTTGCGGACGCGAAGGCGATGGTGCAGAAGACCGGAAAGAAATACATGTGCTACTACAGCGAGCGCATCCATGTGGAAGCGGCGGTCTATGCCGGATATCTTGTGGAACAGGGCGCGATTGGAAGACCGATCCACGTGGACGGCTTCGGCCCGCACCGGATCGGAGATCCTGCCTCGAGGCCGGACTGGTTTTACCGGAAACAGCAGTACGGGGGCATTCTCTGTGATATCGGAAGCCATCAGATCGAGCAGTTCCTCTTCTACTGCGGCTGTCAGGATGCTTCGGTGCAGTACAGCCAGGTGGGAAATTACAATCATCCGGATTATCCGGAGCTGGAGGATCTCGGCGAGGCCGTTCTGCTCGGAGACAACGGCGCTACGCAGCATTTCCGCGTGGACTGGTTCACGCCGGACGGCCTCTCCACCTGGGGAGACGGCAGAACCTTTATCCTCGGGACTGATGGCTATATCGAGCTCCGCAAGTATGTCAATGTCGCGGCGTCGCATACCGGAAATCATGTATTCCTGGTCAACCGGGATGGGGAGCAACACTTTGAGGTGGACGGGAAGATCGGGTATCCGTATTTCGGGCAACTCATTCTCGACTGCCTCAACCGGACAGAAAACGCGATGACGCAGGCACACTGCTTCAAGGCGGCGGAGCTGGCGGTAAAGGCGGAGCTCGCCGCGCGGCATGTGGCCGGGGAAGACAAATCTTAAAAATGACTGCCGAAAGAGTGGGATGAGCAAGGAGGTAACATGATCAGAGCAGCAGTTGTTGGGACTGGAGGCATCTCCAATGCACATATTCAGGGACTCCTGACCTTTCCGGACAGGTGCCGGATCGTCGCGCTCTGCGATATTGTTCCGGGCAAGGCGGAGGCGGTGAGGCGCCGGTACGGTCTTGACTGCCCTGTTTTTGAGAAGGCGGAAGACATGCTGGACGCCGGAATTCCGATCGATCTGGTGCATGTCTGCACGCCTCCGTTCGCCCATGCGTCCGTGGCGATCCAGGCGATGGAGCACGGCTGTCATGTTCTGGTTGAAAAGCCGATGGCAGCCGGCATCTCGGAATGTCAGGCGATGCTCGACACCGCGCGGGAGCACCATGTGATTCTGGGACAGGTCGCGCAGAACCGGTTCACCGATCCGTATTGGAGGCTGCATCAGATTTTGCAGAGCGGGATCGCCGGCAAAATCTGTTCGGTCCAGGTGAACTCCGCCTGGTGGAGAGGACATTGCTACTATGATCTCTGGTGGCGCGGGACCTGGGAGAAAGAGGGCGGCGGACCAACTCTGAATCACGCCGTGCATCATGTGGATCTGCTGAACTGGCTGGAGGGCGGCCTGCCGGAAAAGGTGGCATGTCTGATGACCAATGTGTGCCATGACAACTCCGAGGTGGAGGATCTGTCGATGGCGGTCATGAAATATGCGGATGGGAGTCTGGCGCAGCTGACCAGCTCGGTGGTTCATCACGGAGAGGAGCAGAGCATCATCGTGCAGTGCGAGCATGCGAAGATTTCCGCCCCGTGGGATCCGAAGGCGGAAATTTCGATGGACAATGGCTTTCCAGAGGAGCATCACAATCAGGAGCTGCTCACGGAACTGAACCGGATGGCTGAGGCAATTCCGCCGCTCCGGTATACCGGGCACACTGGGGAGATCGACAATCTGCTCACGGCACTGGAGCAGCATACCGAGCCACTCATTACGGGCAAGGATGGAATCCGGACGGTGGAACTCATCACAGCCATTTACAAATCCGGTTTCACAGGGAATATGGTGACGCTTCCGCTCGGACCGGATGATGATTTCTACCGGCCGGAAGGAATCCAGCGGCACGCGGTTCATTTCCATGAGAAGACCGTGTCCAGGGAAAGCCTGGGGAAGAGCGGCATCAGGATCGAGCATATTTGAGGAAAAGCCTATATGGCATTCCCGCGCGGGTATGCCGCGGAGGACGCGGTGCGAAGGACAGCATGAGAAGCGCGGCATGGGGTGGCGTAATGGACAAGGTTAGAATGGGAGTCATCGGAATCGGCAGCATGGGCACGGCGCACGCGGAACACATTGCGGAGGGACTCGTCGAAGGAATGGAGCTTGCCGCAGTCTGTGACATCCGGGAGGAGCGCAGAAGCTGGGCGGAGGAGCATCTGCCGGGTGTACTGATCTACGAAGATTACCGGGAGATGCTGGATGCAGGGACGGTGGATGCCGTCCTGATCGCAACGCCGCACCCGCTTCATCCGGTCATCGCGGAGGCGGCATTTCACCGGAAAATTCATGTTTTATCGGAGAAGCCGGAGGGCATTGACGTCTTAAGTGTGGAGCAGGAAAACCGTGAGGCGGAGCGGAGCGGCGTCGTGTTCGGCATCATGTATAACCAGAGAACCAACCCGCTGTATGCCGAACTGCGCAGGCAGATGCAGGCGGGAGCGCTCGGAGAGCTCATGCGCTTTCAGTGGACGATCACGAACTGGTACCGGACGCAGTTCTACTATAATTCCGGATCGTGGCGCGCAACCTGGAAAGGGGAAGGCGGCGGTGTGCTCATGAACCAGTGTCCTCACAATCTCGATCTCTGGCAGTGGATCACCGGCATGCCGTGCCGTGTGCTGGCTGACTGCCACAGGGCAAAATATCATGATATCGAGGTGGAGGACGAGGCGGAGATATATGCGGAGTATCCGAATGGGGCGACTGCTGTCTTTATCACGACGACAGGCGAATATCCGGGAACAAACCGTATGGAGCTTGCCGGAACCAGGGGGAAGGCAGTCATTGAGAACGGCAGGCTGACCATGCAGTTTCTCGATCAGGATGTGCGGCAGATCACGAAGGAATGCAATATCAGCATGCCGGAGTATCCGACGCGCACGGTGGAGTTGGAGCAGAAAGGCCCGGAATCGGGCCATGTCGGAATCCTGAATGATTTCAGCCGGGCGGTTCGCACCGGCTCTCCGCTGCTCGCGCCGGGGATCGAAGGAATCCGTGGTCTGTCGCTCGCCAATGCGGCATATCTCTCCGCCTGGACGGGATCCTGGGTCGAGCTTCCGCTGGACGGAGCGCGTTTCCTTGCAGAACTGCAAAAGCGTCAGAATGCGGATGGTGTGGAGCTGGAGAAGGGACGCTGTATCAGACCGCAGATCATGAACGGAGAGTACGAGAAGCGCTGGAGCGTGCGGTGGTAAAAAATGAGCGGCAGATCCGTAAGGATCTGCCGCTCATTTTTTCTTCTTTTATTCCGCATCATTGAAGAAGTCTTTGCCAGGCTGCGGGTATCGGTCCGGGCTTGACGCGACGGCACCATCCTTTGACACGGTGACGTAGAGCGTAGAGTCTCCGTCCTTCAGGGTCACATAGTAGTAATCGCTGCCCGCGAATTTGTCCGTGATGTCAAATTTCTGGCTGTGGTAGAGGAGGTACATCCGCCCGTCGATGGTGTCCGTGGCGACATCGTTCGCAAGCTCCTGTGCGATCTCCTCCGCGGTCAGAGGACGTTCCTTTCCATCCGCATCAATCACCACGCCGCCTCCTCCCTCGATCATTGATCCATCCTTGTCGTTAATGGTATAGGTTCCGGCGGTTTCATCGACCGTCAGCACCGCTTCGGTCTGATCGCCGTGGAGCCAGATCTGTATGGTGCGCTGGATGCCGCCGACGTTTGCCGCGTAGGCGGTGCTTCCGCCTGCCATCACCGCGAGCAGGATGCCCGCGGCGGCCAGTGCTTTGCGCCAACTAATTGATCCTGATTTTGCCATTTTAGTTTCCTCCAGTCTGCATGAAAAGCTTTCCGATGTGTGCAATGAGGAAAACGCTCTCTGGTAGTTTTCTCTATTCGTCATCTGTCCATCCCTCCTTCAGCGTCTGTTTGAGCTGCTTTCTGCCTCTCAGAAGCCGGTTTTTCACGGCGGTCTGTGAGAGATCCAGCATCCGGCTGATTTCTGACACGGAGTAGCCCTCGTAATAGTACAGGTGAATGACAATCCTGCAGGATTCGGGCAGAGCGAGAACGGCTTCCACGAGAGACCGGTCCTGCGGCTCTCGGAAGGGAACCTCCGCCATATATTCCTCGAGGGAGGTCCGGTTCCTGCGCCAGAACGCCTTCACCATATTTTTGGACTGGTTGACTGCTGTCCGGAGCAGCCAGGCCCTGATGTGTTCCTCGCTGTCAAATTCCTGCTTCGTGTGCAGATACTGCAGGAACGTGTTCTGCACAACATCCTCTGCGTCCTCCCGATTCCGGCAGATGCTGAATGCGGCACGAAAGATGTTTTCCTGATATTTTTCAACCAGATATTCTGCCGATAACCTCATCTCATTGCTTTGCTCCTCTCTGAAGGATCCTTCATCTAAGATACAATCCAGGACGGGATTTGGTCTCGCAAAATTTCACAAAAGGCCATTCACGCACGGGAGAGCGGGCTTGTGATTTTTGACAGCGAGAGGGTGAGTGTCACAAATGATGTGGAATGGAGCAAGTCTAAAAGCGGTGAGAAAGCAAAATTTGAAAAACTGTGGTAGAGGCAGCCAGTTTGCACCCGCCAGCATTCCGCGGTACGATAATGTCGTTTGCGGCGGAAGGAATTCGCCGTATTGATCGGATCGGGAGGTGTGCCAATGACAGCCAGGCAGATGATTTCCAGGGCAATTTCGCATGAGAAAAAGATTGATTATCTTTGGATTCTTCTGGGCACGGCGCTGATGGCAGTTTCCTCCAATCTGTTTTATGCTCCGGCGGGCGTGATTCCGGGCGGCTTTACCGGCCTTGGGATTATTATTCAGGAAGTGACGGAGCCTCTGATCAAAGGCGGGGTGCCGCTGTGGTTCACCAACCTGGTCCTGAACATTCCGCTGTTTCTCATTGTTATCAAAATCCGCGGTTTCCGTTTTATGTCCCGGACAATCTTTACTACCGTTCTTTTTTCAGTGTGGCTGTTTGTGATACCGGAGATTCCGCTGGTGGAGGACGATTTGTTTCTGACCGCTGTGATCGGCGGCGCTCTGATGGGATTCGGGGTTGGTCTCACTTTCCTGGGAAAGGGAACGACCGGCGGAACGGATACCGTGGCGGCCCTGATCAACAAGGTCCAGCCACATATCTCCTCCGCGAAAATCCTCCCGGTACTTGACGGCGCGATCATTCTGCTCTCCGTCTGGATCTTCGGAGTCCGCAACACGCTCTATGCGATTGTGTCCGTGGCAATCTCCGGATATCTCTCTGATCATGTTCTCTATGGTGTGCGGAACGCGAATCTGGCATTTATTATTTCCGATCACAATGATGAGATTGCGGATGCGCTTCTCCAGGACATGAACCGCGGCGTGACAAGACTCAGGGGTACGGGCATGTATACGGACACAGAGCGCTCTGTGCTCATGTGTGCTGTCAGCAAGCGGCAGACGGTCATTGTGAAGGAAATTGTTTCTGCTATCGATCCGGCTGCGTTCCTGATTCTGACGGACGCGGGAGAAATCCGGGGCGAGGGCTTCCTCGACTATTCTCATGAGGAGCTGGGGTGAAAATCACCCGGTTACGAGGAACCACCACTTCCTATATCGGTAATAATAGATTCCCAGTAATAATAGATTCCAGTAAATGAATAGTGATTGCCAGCCGGAATTCGCCGTTAGATTGCGACTCCGGCTTTTTTATTTCCGGATTTTCTGTGAGAAACCACAAAAAATGCAGATGGCAAAACTGTTACACCCGAGCAGGTAGTTTGAAGCAGTTTGAACGAAATCGTCCCGCAGATTATTTTTTATAATTATGCAATTTACCCCTTTAAAAATGCATAATTATAACTATAATATACATAACCGCTTGGACAGGGGCTGGATTAAGGCTGATAAAGCTGAGTAGAGCGAGGAGAAGGCACAAATGTCCTGCTTCAGCGGGGTAGAGGTTTGAAAGTTCTGCTGATGCAGAACTTTCAAACAGCAGCAACGGTGCTGCCGCATTCGGCAAAACCGCATACGCGGGTTTTGCCTCAGCGGGGTAGAGGAATGAACATGAAGAAGGTATTTATAGACGGTTCTTCTGGAACGACGGGATTGAAAATCAGGGAAAGGCTTGCGGATCGGAAGGATATCGAGCTCATCACGCTGCCGGAGGAGCGAAGGCATGATCTGGAAGCGAGGCGGGAAGCGGCAGCGGAATCGGATCTGACGTTTCTGTGTCTGCCGGATGCGGCGGCCGCAGAGATCGCGGAAATCATTCCAAAGGATACGGTGGTGATTGATACGAGCACGGCGCACCGGGTGCAGCAGGGCTGGACCTACGGTCTTCCGGAGCTTCCGGGGCAGAGAGAGCGGATCGGCCACGCAAAAAGAATCGCCAATCCGGGCTGTCATGCCACGGGCTTTATCGTACTGACCGCACCGCTCATTGCGGCGGGAATTCTGAAGAAGGACGCGCGGCTGTCCTGCACCAGTCTCACAGGATACTCCGGCGGCGGCAAGAAGATGATCGCGCAGTATGAGGCGGAGGATCGGAGCAAGGGAGCTGCCGGCACGGATTTGCTCTCTGCGCCGAGATTATATGGCATCTCGCAGCATCACAAGCATCTGCCGGAGATGGTCAGGGAAACTGGTCTTCTGCACGAGCCGGCATTTCTGCCGGTGGTGGCGGATTTCTACTCCGGCATGGAGAGTTTAATCCCGGTGTTCGCGGAGGATCTCAGAGGGTCTGTGGAGGAAATCCGGGAGGTCTACCGGAGTGTTTATCAGGGACCGGTGATCCGATATCGGGAGACGGCGGATGAGAGCGGGTTTTATTCCGCGGCGGCATTCGAAGGCAGGGACGATATGGAAGTGACGGTCTCCGGAAACGAGGAACGGGTGCTGCTGGTGGCACGGTTCGACAATCTGGGGAAGGGCGCTTCCGGCGCCGCCATCCAGAACATGAATCTGGTCTTCGGGTTTGATGAGACAAGCGGACTGCGTCTATGAACCGGGCAAAAACGAAGCAAGAGGACAATATGCAGGAACCCGGCAAGAGCAAAGGCATGTACGACCCGGATGAAGACTTATGGGAATGAACCGGAGACAGAATCCGCGGCAGGAGGAGAATAGAAAATGGAGTGGATCGGGGGCGGCGTGACAGCCGCGAAGGGATTTATGGCAGCAGGCATGCACTGCGGCATCCGGCCAAACAAGGCGAAGAATGATCTGGCGCTGATCTGCGCGGAGGCACCGTGCACCTCCGCCGGACTGTTTACGACTAACAAGGTCAAGGCGGATCCGGTGATGCTCGATATGGAGACGATCCGGGGCGGGCATTGCCAGGCTATTCTGGCGAACAGCGGCATTGCCAATGCCTGCGCGCCGAACGGCAGAAAGCACGCGGAGGAGATGCAGGCGCTCGCAGCAAAGGCGCTCGGACTATCTCCGGACAAGGTGCTGGTCGGTTCCACCGGTGTCATCGGGCAGGAGCTTCCCATCGGACCTGTCCGCGACCACATCGGAGAGCTGAAGGCGCTTCTCACGGAGAAACCGGAGGGGAGCGACGCGGCGGCCCACGCCATCATGACGACGGACACGCGCAAGAAGGAACTCGCTGTCCGAACCACAATCGCGGGAAAGACCGTGACCATCGGCGGAATTTCGAAAGGGTCTGGCATGATTCATCCCAATATGGGGACGATGCTGTGCTATCTCACGACGGATGCGGCCATCGCGCCGGACATGCTGCGGAAGGCGCTGCTCGCGGTCTGCCGCGTGACGTTCAACCGCATTTCCGTGGACGGCGACACCTCCACAAACGACAGTCTGATCATTCTCGCGGATGGCCTTGCCGGCAACCCGGAGATCACGGCGGAAAATGAGAATTATTTTGCCTTTGTGGATGCGCTTAAGACGCTGTGCACGGAGCTTGCGAGACGGATGGCCAGAGACGGCGAGGGTGCGAAGCATCTCATCACCTGCACGGTCAGCGGTGCCCGGAGCAAGGAGGAAGCAGAGACACTCGCGAAATCCGTGATCCATTCCACGCTGACGAAGGCGGCGATCTTCGGGTGCGACGCGAACTGGGGCCGCGTCCTCTGTGCCCTCGGCTACTCCGGCGTGGATTTTGACCCGAAGGATGTGGATGTCGCGTTTGCCTCCAAAGCGGGACAGATTGAGGTCTGCGCGGGCGGCGTGGGCATCGTGTTCGATGAGGACAAAGCAAAGAAGATTCTGAGCGAGGAAGAGGTGGAGATTCTCGTGGACATGCACGAGGGTGAGGCGGCTGTGACCTGCTGGGGCTGCGATCTCACCTACGATTACGTCAAAATCAATGGAGATTACCGGACATGAAAACAGATGAACTGACGAACCGGAACAGGGCGGAGGTGCTGGTTCAGGCGCTGCCCTTCATTCAGCGCTACAACGGGCGCACGATCGTCATCAAATACGGCGGCAATGCCATGACCAGCGAGGTGCTCAAGGAGCAGGTTATGGAGGACATTGTGCTGCTCACGATGGTCGGCGTGAAGGTGGTCGTCGTGCATGGCGGCGGGCCGGAAATCTCCAGTCTGATGAAGCGTCTCGGCAAGGTTCCGCAATTCATCGACGGACTGCGGGTGACGGACCAGGAGACCGTGGATATCGCGGAGATGGTCCTTGCGGGCAAGGTCAACAAGTCCCTTGTCTCGCTGCTGCAGACCAAGGGCGGACGGGCGATCGGCGTCTCCGGCATGGACGGGCGCCTGATCGAGGCAAAATTAAAAGATCCCCGCTACGGCTATGTCGGCGACGTAACGCGCATCAATCCGCAGATGATCACGGACATGCTGGATGACGGATATATTCCGGTGGTTTCCACACTTGGCTGGGATAAGGAAGGGCATATCTATAACATCAACGGCGATACGGCAGCAGGCGCGATCGCGGCGGCCATCGGGGCGGAGCGCATGATCATGATGACGGACATCTCCGGCATCATGCGGGATAAGGACGATCCGGACTCGCTTATTCAGGAGCTGACCGTGTCGGAGGCGCAGGAACTCTGTCAGAACGGCGTGGTGCAGGGCGGTATGATCCCCAAGGTGGAGTGCTGCATCGATGCGCTGGAGCACGGCGTGAAGGCAGTCGTCATCATTGACGGACGCGTGCCGCACGCGCTGCTTATGGAAATTCTCACCAATGAGGGCGCGGGCACGATGATCCGCAGCAGCGGGAGCTGCTGACGGTGCGGAGCCGGTGCGGAGAAAAGAAAAAAAGCAGTGCGCCGCGCCGGGAGAATAGATTACGCGCGGCGACCGGAATGAGGAAGGAATTCAGACAGGCATGGATACAATTCAACAGCTCGACAGAGAATATATCGCTTCTACCTATGGACGGTTTCCGGTGACACTGGTCAGCGGAAAGGGATCGTTGGCTAAGGATGAACAGGGAAAGCGTTACATTGATTTTGGCGCCGGGATTGCCGTGAACACGTTCGGGTACTGCGATACGGTCTGGCAGGAGGCAGTGAAGAGCCAACTTGATGCGCTGCAGCACACCTCGAACCTGTATTACACGGCGCCCTGTTCTGCGCTCGCGGCGGAGCTGTGCCGGCGCACGGGCATGAAGAAGGTATTCTTCTCGAACAGCGGCGCCGAGGCGAACGAGTGCGCGATCAAGGCGGCGAGAAAATACGGCGCGGAGCACCACGGCAGGGACGCGTACTGGATCATCACGCTGAAAAATTCGTTCCACGGGAGAACGCTGACGACGCTGGCCGCGACCGGGCAGGATCACTTCCATGAGCTCTTTCAGCCGCTGACGCCGGGCTTTCTCTATGCGGAGCCGGAGGACCTCGAGGGACTTACGGAGCTGACGGCTTCCCATAAGGTCTGCGGTATCCTGATCGAGTGTATTCAGGGCGAGGGCGGCGTGAACGCCCTCAGCAGGGATTTTGTCCAGGGGATCGCGAAGCTGTGCAGGGAGAAGGATATTCTGCTTCTGTGCGACGAGGTACAGGCCGGGAACGGACGCAGCGGACAGCTTTACTCGTACATGAATGACGACGTCACGCCGGATGTGGCGACGACGGCGAAGGGGCTGGGCGGCGGCCTGCCGATCGGCGTGACAATGCTGGGGGAGAAGGTGCAGGATATCTTTCATCCCGGCGATAATGGCTCGACATTCGGCGGCAATCCGGTCGTCTGCGCAGGTGCGCTGTCTGTTCTGAAGCGGCTGGACGACGATTTTCTCGCGGAGGTGCGCGCAAAATCAGACTATCTGTTCCGCGCGTTTTCGAAGGCGCCCGGCGTGAAGCAGGTGACCGGCATGGGACTGATGATCGGAGTGGAACCGGAAAAGGGGAGCGCGGCGGAACTGGCAGGGCGCTGCCTCGAAAGGGGACTTCTCGTGCTCACCGCCGGGCAGAACCGGCTGCGGCTGCTGCCGGCGCTGAATATTCCGGACAGCCTGCTGCAGGAGGGAACGGAGATACTGAAAGAGGTTCTGGCGGACTGACAAAGGCTGCGAAACGAAGAGCCGTGTAAGAACGCGTGACGGGAAGCAAGGCGCCATGAGGAATAAGAGCACATGGCAGGCATATCTGCGTATATCAATGAAGCCGCTAAATTGTCCGGAACAACCAAGAAAGCGATCGAATACTACTGCCAGAAAGTATTGTTGAATCCGGCATGGTCTGATAAGGAATACAGACTTTTTTCTGATGAAGATGTTGAAGAGCTGAAAAAGATTTCGCTTTTGCGTAGTCTTGATACATCTGTTGAAAATATTCAGGACGCGAGATTGTCCCAATAAATGACCAAATATAAAGGAGAGCAGATGAGATTATCGTCTGTTCTTTTTTGTGTGACAAATCTGATGGCTATAAGAAGAATCTTTAATATTTCTGCGGCGGTGTTCTTCAGAACTATATGTCGGAACGTTTTTGGAAAGAGCTTCCTTATCCAGAAATCATGACAATCCAGATATCATGACAAAAATAACATGTGCGATATTGATCGAAAGTCAAAAATGCATATGTTAAATGCGCAAAGATGCACTCATTTTTCAAAATCAATCTGAGAGAGGAACCTCTTTTTATGTTTCGTTTGCAGGTGGTGCAAAACGTCAATTCATATAAGATGGACAAAAATGCGGAATCCGCAAAAATATCACATGAAGCGCTGACGACCAGTGTGATGTGGGTTACAATATAAATGGACAAAAATGCGGATTCCGCATTTCTGTATCATTATTAGACAGGGATGATGAAAATGAAAATTCGCAGGGATACCTATCTGAACAAGCTGATTTCCAAGCGTCATAATGGGTTGATTAAGGTCATTACCGGGGTTCGAAGATGCGGAAAAACGTATCTGCTTTTTGAGTTGTTCAGAGAGTATCTCAGGAAGAACCAGGTTCCGGACGATCATATTATAGAGATGGCTTTTGATGTCTATGAGAATAAAAAGTATCGGGATCCGGAAATATTCTTTCCTTATTTAAACGAACGAATTAACGACCAGGATCAATACTATGTGCTGTTGGACGAGGTGCAGCTTCTCGGAGATTTTGAGTCCATTCTGAATAGCCTGGTGCGAAGG
>CACZJZ010000018.1 GCA_902781655.1 uncultured Lachnospiraceae bacterium | reverse complement strand
TCTCAGAGCAGAATTGCATCTGAAATATTAAAAAAAGAAAGCTTTTTAAGTTGCAGTAGAATTTACTTCTACACTGGAATTTACTTTTTCAATTCACGCTCCATGATTTCCTCCCGTAGAAGTCATCCTCTCACCCTGCTGCCTCTGATTTCTCCTTCCGGATCGCTTTCTGATAGAAGTCAGGGAAGTGCTTCTGCTGGAATTCTGCGCTGGCGGCAAGGTTTGTCCCGAGAAGGATCAGTACCCTTGCAAAATCATCGTTCATGTGGGAAATATCGCTCTCCCCCAGCTCTTCATAGCTTCCCCGGAGCGAAAATTCATCCAGCAGATGGAAAAGACCGCCCAGAAGCTGCGTGAAATCATCCTGATCCATCAGGTTGTTGTTTCCCGACAGTGTGATAAGATCCTGCTTCTTTTCATTTAAAAAGGTGCGGATGAATTCGTATGTGTCCCGATCCGTATGCACGGTTACTACTGTGGAACGGATGATCTCCTGCTGCTTCTGTACGCTCATTCCGTTGCCAAAACATGCTGGGATGGAGGGTTCGGAAATGGCATCTATCTTCTTCATAAGAACGCGTCCTATGTCCGAGAAAAACATCGTTCTCAGCATGCCGGCCTTTTCAGCCGCTTCCTCCCTGGAACGCCTCGCAACGATGTTGCCCACAACAACCGTCGTGATCGCAATTGAGATCGGAATAAACGCGAGATCCTGCAAAATATAGAATTCCGTATTCCGAAGATCATGGAAGAGCAGGACCTGCAGGCCGTATATACACCCTGAGATGATGCTCAAAATCAGCACGGTAAAAATGGTCTCTCTCCTCGTCATAGCTCTCTTTCTCCATTTAAATTACGCTCTTACCTCTGTTGGTATTCCTGAAAATGAGAATTGCTGGCCAAACTTCGCGGCTCCCGGCTGGCCGCATGTTTCCTCACCAGTTCTTCCCACGATATGCTCCCGTGTCAGCGGTGTTCTCCGCCCCGCCGTTTTCTGTGCCGGCGTCCCGCAGTGTCTGCTGACCGAGTGTCTCATTGTGCTCCTGCTGCGCGGTGCTCTGCTGCCGCCGAAGCTGCTGCGACAGCTCCTTCTCCCGCTGCGAGGCGCTCTGCTTCTCCGAATCATCCTTTTCCTGATCCTGCCCGCCGCTCTGATCCTGATCCGGATTGTTCGTCTCTCCCTTCCCGGCATCCGGATCGAGTTTTCGGATCTCCTCGTCGATCTCCTCCTTGAGCTTCTCCGCGTCCGTGCTGTGGAAGGACGACGGATCCACGGTCTGCCCGGGCTCCGTCCAGCCAGCATCCGCACAGGCTTCCTCAGTCAGGACATTCCGCGCCGCATAAAGCTGCACAAGCGCAGCCTGTACCATCCTTCTGTCAGCCTCTGCCTCTTCTTCCTCCTGTCTATCTTCCTCATTTGTCTGCCCGGAACTGACTGTCTGCTCTTCCTCCTTCTCATCCTCATCATTCATCCCGGAATCTTCCATCTTTTCCTTTTCATCCTCAGCCCCTTCGGAATTCTTCGAACTGATCTGCACAGAAGATGGTTCAGCCTGTTCCTCCGTCTCCTTCTTCCGCGCCTCCAGCCGGTCGGCAGCGGCCTCCGCACTGTCCGTATCCACTTCATGCACGAGGCTGAGAGCCAGATTGATGCGCACCCGGCACTCCGCCGGATGCGCGGCTCCCTTCCCGAGCGCGCTCTCATACAGCAAAGCAGCCTTCTCCCATTGCCCCTTTGCGGCCTCCAGATTTCCCAGGTTATAGTACGGGATATAGCCCTCATTCCAGTTCATCGTGAGCAGTGTGCGCTCCAGCCCCGCTCTGCCATCTCCCTGCTCCGCCTGTCGGACAAAATACGCGTTGACTGCGGCGCGTCCTGTGAGAAGCGCGCCTGCCGCACAGAGAACAGCGCCTGCCGCGAGTCCCGTCAGCCACAGTGCAAAAGCTGCCCTCTGCCGCTTCTCTTTCCCGCTCATCACAGCCTCCTCTCCCGGATCAGCAGCGCCAGCTCCCAGACAAGCAGCAGAAACAGCGGCACGGCAAAATAAAAGTAGGTGTCCTCATACACAACCGTCCCGCCACTTCCGCGGATACTCTCCGCGGACGCCTCAATCATGCGAAGCTCCGCGTCCACATTGGACTGCTGGGTTTGTGCGATATAATTCACTCCGAGATCCGATGCCAGCTGCCGGAGGCTCGTCTCATCGATTCTTGAGACCGCTTCCGCATACGTCTCCGGATCCCGGATCGGATATCCGTAGCCGTCCGTCATTTTGCCTCCCGCTGCCGTGCCGTAGCCGAGCACCGCGCCTCCGTCCACGTAACGCGCGAGTGCAGCGTACGAGGACAAACTGGTTCCGTCCGTGATCTCCCCGTCGCTCAGGAAGAAGACAAAACATTTGCGGTCCTTCTTTTTCGAGGAAGAGAGCAGAAGCTCTTCCATGTCCTCATACGGAACATTCAGAGAAGTTCCCTGCGCGTAGTAAGAATCCGGCTGCTGCACCGCAAGAAAGGCATCGTTCACATTGTCCACATCCTGCGTAAAGGGCGCCAGAATGAGGGACTGATTATCAAATTTGATGAGCCCGAAGCTGCCTCCCTCAAGCCGGGAGATGATGTGCTGACAGTCGGACACCGCGTCTGCCATGCGCGTCTTTCCGTCCCTGCCGTCTTTGGCATACATGCTGAGTGTATCGTCGAGAACAAACAGCACATCGATATTCCTGAGCTCTGCATTCCTGTCCGACACCGGACGCTGTATCCGCAGATTCAGAAGAAACGCCAGGATCACAATGCCTGTCAGCCGCAGAAAGCGCGGAACCCCCACCCGGAGCATTCCCCGCCGCGGCGCATCCGTGCGGCTGTCCCGCACCAGATGCACCAGTGCCGCCGTCATAACACCCGCTGCCAGCGCGGCGGCCAATGAAATTGGAACAATGGGCTGCATCATGACGCTGTGATTTTCCCTTCCCGGGCTTCCCCGATGTTCCTACACCTTCCGCAGCACTATGCCGGCCAGCGCCGCAGCAATTAGCCCCGCCGCAAGCATAAAACCCGGTTTCTGCGGCTCGTCCACCTGCCTTGTCACCGAGACGGACTTCACGGCCATGGCCTCCTGCTTCTGCATGTCGGCGAGAATCTGGTCCACAGAATATGTTTTGCTCTCCACATAGAAACGCCCGCCGGTCGATTCCACCGCTTCCTCGTATTCTTTACGGTTTGCCTGGTAGTCTTCCTCTGAAGTAAGGCCGTCCACTTCCTCCGGCTGCGGATAAATTCCGAATACAACCGTCCCGTTCTGACGGCACAGGTCCGCCGCCTCCGGCAGCTCCACCAGCGGCTTTCGGACCGCCTCCTCCATGTTGTCCGTCGCCATGAGAATGATCCGCGTCCGCTCGTCCGTGCGGATACCGGGAAAGCTGTATAGACAGGTCGCCAGTCCCTCTCCCACCAGCGAGCTGCCCTTTGCCGCGTTGTTCGTGACCGTGCCGGCCTCCACCGTCTCCATCCGGTTCGAGAGATCGATTAACGTCTCCTGCTCGTCCGCGGACAGCTCCGTCCAGTCATTCCGCCCGCCAAGCAGCGTCATATATTGCTTCTGCATCTGAAAATACTGCTTCAGTGTTTCGAGCCGGCTGATGACAAAATCATAGTCGTCCGTCATGGGAACATAGGTGACCGTGCTGGTATTGTAGATCGAAATGCCAAACCGGTCTCCCTGCATCCCTCCCACAACCTGTTCCAGAGAATCGACAATATCGTAGTTCAGCTGATAAATAGAGTAAGAGACGTCAAGGCACAGATAGATATCCCGCTTCTTCACCCCGCTCGTCACCGTCTCTGTCCGATACGGCCGCGCCATCAGAACAAGCAGGGAAACCAGTCCGAGCAGCAGGCCTCCCTCGAGAATGCCCATCAGAATCCCATATTGCACCCGGCGCCTCCGATATTCCGGAAGCGCCTGCACAAAATCAGCGGCTGCCGTCCTCGTGCCGCCGCGGTACCGGTTCCGCTGTCCGTGCCCCTCTGTCCGCTCCCGCCGCTTTCTCTCCGCCTTTCCATCCGCACTGTTCCGCGCGTCACTGCGTTCTCTCCGGGTTCCGGCCGGATGATGAAACACAGCAGACAGGCCGCGGCTCACACTGATATGGAGCGCCGCCGCCGCAAAAACAAGAATTGGAATGCCGATCTGCAGAATACGCGGGTGCATCAATTCCATCGCGAGATCATCCTCCTGGTTTTCGTAAAGGTCACAAGCGTCTCTATCCGCGACCGCGGGGCGAATTCCGGTCCGTAGCAGCGCCGCACGACATCCTCCAGTCTGACAAGATTGGCGCTCCCGCCCAGGCGCTCCGGGTCGATCCGCCTGATTTCCGAGAGTGTCAGATGCATGGTCTCCACACCTGTTGACTCGAAGACAAAATCTCTGACCAGTCCGCTGACTCTCCGGTGAATCTCCCGCTTATCCTGCTCTCCCGTCTGTCGCCATGCGGACTCCAGACTGTCCAGCGCAAGCAGATATCTCGTCTGTACTTCTGATAATCTGCCCAGTTCCGTGCGATAGAGTTTCTCCCCGCGCCTCTCCGGTACAGACGGATGCCGCCGTACCCAGCAGAGAACAAGAGCCGCGCCCGCCACGAGGCAGAGCACGCCGAGCGCTGTCCAGATCCATGAGAACTGTGCCATCGGCTGTAGTGGAACCGAAACTTTCATCCTATTCCCGCTCCGTCCTTTTCATGATTGCCTCGTCCGCCCGAAACAGCCTGATCGTCCGGTCCACGATCTCGCTCTCCCGGGCAATCGTGACGAGACCGACATGGTAGCGGCGGAAGAGTGCCTGCGCCTCTCCGAGCAGACGCACCCGCTCCCGTCGTTCCGCCTCTCCCAGTGCCCTACTTGCCAGAAAGAAATCATCGATATACCGGTTTCTCTGTACATCGAAGACGTTCGATCCCGTGAGATAGGCATCCTCCAGATTGACCACCCGCACGTCACAGCTCACTGTCAGCTTGCGTATCACCCGCTCACTCAGCTGCGCGATCCCGTGGAGATCCGTGAGCAGGACGAGCACCATATGCCGGTGGAATCGATCCACCGCATCGCCTGCCAGCGCGCCGATATCGCTCTCTCCTGTCCGCAGCGCCTCCTGCCGGTACTGCCGGATCAGCTCCTCGATATGGCTCCTCCCGCCGTGGAACGCGGAATCCACCGCTCCCCGCCTTCCGGCACAGGTCATGGCAAAATCCGCTCCCTGCCGGTCAAGCAGATAAGCCATAACGCCGAACGTCATCATGCAGAGATCGGATTTTGACTCGCCGGCAGAGGTATCCGCCGTCATCTTCGCGCCGCTGTCGCTCAGAAACAGCACATACTGCTTTTTCTCCGCCACATAGCGCCGGATCAGCGCTTTCCCGGCCCGGGATGAACTCTTCCAGTCGATGTCGTGCACTTCGTCGCCGAACACATAGTCGCGAAGATCCTCAAACTCCAGACTCCGCCCGCGGTACACGGATGGGAATCCGCCCTCCAGGATGTTTGAGGTCTTCCGCCGCGTGGAGAGGCTCACCAGATGTTGAATTCTTGATACATAATCTGCGTTCATGTTTATATCGCGTGCCAGCGGCATCCATGTCAATTTAAAAGTGACGCCGTTGTGCTCCCGTTCAAGGCGTGCGCACCGCTCCCGCAAGCGCATCCAGTATCGTCTCCACCGCCACATCGTCCGCCGCCGCGGCATAATTCAGCGTCACCCTGTGCCGTAGAACCGGATGACACATCTCCTTGACATCATCCGGAATCACATACGTCCTGCCTTGCATCAGCGCGATCGCCCGCGCGGTCCTGAGAAACGCGATCGAGGCGCGCGGGCTGGCACCCATTCTGACATATCCGCGCAGGTCCTCCGGAAGATGCTCATCCGCATGCCGGGTGGCATCCACGAGTCTTGCGATGTACTCCCTCACCGAGGCATCCGCATACACTCTTGCGGTGATTCGCTGCACCCGGTCGACATCCGCGACCGACAGCACCGGAGGCTCTTTTTCCGGCGCGTCCACATCCATCCGGTCGAGAATCTGCACTTCCTCTTCCGGTGTCGGATAGGTGATGATCTCCTTGAGCAGAAAACGGTCCGTCTGCGCCTCCGACAGCGGATACGTTCCCTCCTGTTCGATCGGATTCTGCGTTGCGATCACCAGAAACACATCCTGCGGCATCCGGTATGTGACGCCGCCGATCGTCACCTGCCGCTCCTGCATTGCCTCCAGCATCGCCGACTGCGTTTTCGCACTCGAACGGTTGATCTCGTCGAGCAGGACAAAATTGGCAAAGACCGGCCCGAAGATTGTCTCGAACTTTCCGGACTCCTGATGATAAATCTGCGTTCCGATGATATCCCCCGGCAGCAGATCCGGCGTGCATTGAATCCGCGAGAATTTGCCATCCACCGCATCTGAGATGGCCTTCGCCGCCGTCGTCTTGGCAAGTCCCGGCACCGATTCGATCAAAATATGTCCTTCCGCGAGAAGCGCCGCGATGAGAGCGGTCCTGAGCCGCGTCTGTCCCACTACTCTCTTGTCGTAGTACGCCGCCAGCTTCCGGATCGCATCCTGCGCGTAGTCAAATTCTTCCTTCGCCATCGCATAGCCTGCCGAAGTGTTCCTGGGCTTCTCCTCTGCCTGTTCAGTCCCTGTGCGTAATTCCTGTATCAAGTCAGTCCGGTTCATTCTGTCCTGCGCTGCTCCTGTCTGCGTCATTGCTGTTTAGAACAAATCTTTCCTGTGACGCGGCCCGATAAAAATGTCTCTGTGCTGTTCAGACAGATGGTCCGGGCGCGTTCCCGTCCCGGACCACCTGTCTGCTGTTCATCTATGATACCAGCAATTTGTCAGCGCATCACCCCTTTTTCCGCTTCAGCAGATACACTGCCGCCGCAAATCCCGCCGCGAGCGCGGCAAGAACAAGTCCAAGCTCCCATGCGCCGGCGGCATCTCCGGTGGACGGCGCTTTTCTGACGCCCGGCGTGATCGTGATATCCTCTGACACCGCGGATGGCTTCGACGCCGTTTTCACCGCCTTTTCCACATAGACCGTCACCGTATTGGTCTCCGCTTCGAAGCAGTCGCAGGAGACCTGTGCCTTGTTCGGGATTTCCTTCCCGACCGGCGTGTCCACAATTTTGACCCGGAAGGTCAGAACTTTCGTGGCGCCGGCGCCCACCTTCACCTCGAAGCGCACGGCTGTCCCGTCGAAAGTCCCGCCGTCCTCCGCGGAGAGAAACCGCAGGTTCCGGTCAAGCCGGTCTGTCACGGCAAAAATCTTCGCTGTATTCGCCGGGTTCTTCACTGTGATCGAATAGATCAGCTCCGTGCCGTCCCCGGCGGGGAACGTCTGTCCCTGCGCGTTTCTGCCTCCCGCCGTCACCGCCTTGAGCGGTGCCTCGGGTGTCCAATTCTCCACGAGGTTGGTCCGGATCGAGCTGCGGTCCACTGTGACGAGCGCAGAGTTGGGAATATAGCACCCGGCCTTCGCCGCCCGGACGCGGAACACAAATTCATAGTCCTCGCCCGCCGGGATATCCGAAACCCAGATGATCTCCCTGCTTCCGCTCCGCCGCGTCACTGTGTTCACCAGCGATGCGTCCGCCCGATGAGACGGCGAGACGCTCCTGCCTGACTGCATGGATACAAAGCTCGTGTTTTCAGGGATCTTGTCCGTCACGCGGAACTGTCTGGTATCCGCCGCCGGATTGTGCACGGTGATGACATACGCCAGCTCATCCCCCTTGTTCACCAGGAAGTCGTCGATATCCTCCCCGTCGGCATCGGTCACCAGTTTCGACGGCGTGACAGCGATCGGCGTATCTGTCGTATTGCCCGACGGATGCGCCTCGTCCACCTCCATCACTGCCAGATTTTCCGCGTGTGCATTCCTGCTGCCGCCGGTCACTCTGGCCCGGAAGTGCAGAATCTTCGTCTCCCCCGGGGCGAGTTCCGACTTCCAGACAACCGTCCGCTTCTCCTTCTGCCAGGTTCCGCCGTCCGCGGCGTCCACAAATTCCAGATCCTGATCGAGCGGGTCCTTCACCGTGAAGGTCTTGACAAGCTCCGACGTGTTCGCGATCTTCACCGCATACTCCAGCGTATCGCCGTTTTCCCCGAAAACCACGGCGCCATCCATGTTCTGAATCTCACCGGTGGACGCATTCGTTCTCGACACGCTCTTCTCCGGATTCCGCGGCGTCCAGTTGCGCACCTCGTTCGTGTCCCGCTCCGCCGGATGATCCGCTCCGCCCCCAATCGGCTCTCCCGTCTCCGGATGGAGGGGAACATTGCCAGTCAGGCAGACGTGTGCCCGATTGGTGAACACCGACTCCTTCCGGTTCGGCCGGAAGGTGAACGAAATGACACGGCTCTTTCCTGCAGGGACGGCGATCGCCGCGGTGATCCGCCGCCCCTCCACCGTCACGGCATCGGATAATCCGGCCGCGGTTCCGGCAGACTTTGCGTCAGCCGCCTCTGCTTTCTTTCCGTCGATTTCCAGATCCACGAGATCGACCAGCTCCGTCACTTCATCCGTCACGACAAAATACTTCTCTCCCGCCGCCGGATTGGCCACGTTGACGGCATACCGATAAAGGTCGCCGACCTGCAGCATGGCGTCGTGCACGTCCTTCCCTTCGAGTGTTAACACCTGCTTGACCGGATCCTGAATCGTGCCGTTGACGACCTCATTGCTATGGAACTCCACTGCCTTCGGCGCGGATCGTCCTTCCTCTCCCGTTCCTCCGGCTGCCTCTTTCTCTCCGGCCTCTGTTCCCTCTCCAGTCTCCGTCTCCAACGCCGGAACCGTCATGCTTCCGATATTGCGGGCAGTCGTTCCGCGCCCCCTAAGTCTCACCCGGAACACATACTCTCTCACCTCCCGCGGCGCGAACGTCTCCGTCCACGTCACCTGTGTCTTACCATCTGCCGTGTTTTCCAGCGCGGCGCAGTGCGAATCGTCGACAGCCAGCGTCCCTGTGTCCGGCATCTCCCTGATAACACGGCCCGATCCCGCCACGGAGATCAGCTCTGTATTCTCGGGCACCGCGTCCGTGACAGTAATCCGATGCGTGCCGTCCCGCTTCGGGCTTTCTCCCGCCGTGTCCGTATTGAATACATACAGGTGATACGTCAGCTCTGTTCCTTCCTCAAACAATACCCCGTGGACATTTGTACCACTGCCGTCCGAAACCGCCTTGGCAATCTGCGGCACAAAGTTATGCATCCTCTCTGTCTGCTTCGCGACGGACAGATCAGGTATTCTCTCCTCACCGGTCTCTCCGGGAGCCTCCTTCTCCTCTGTTCCGCTCTGATCGCCTTCCTCCTGCTTCGCTCCGCTCTGCTCCCCGCGGTTTTCCTCTGCCCCGCTCTGCTGCCGCCCCGCGCAGTCCGGAAGCGAAACGGCCGTGGCCTGATTGTCGATGTCGCCCGGCGTTTTCTCCTCAAGCACGCGGACACGGAACGACACGGATACCGTCTCTCCCGCCCGGAACGGCAGATCCTTCCAGGTGATGACGCCGGATTTCTGATCATAGATACCGCCTCTCTCCGCATCGAGGAATGCCACATGGGCCGGGAGCGGATCCGCAAGCGTGACAGTCCCGGATATCCGGTGCAGCAGATTTTGTGCCGTGATCCGGTAGGTCAGCACATCCCCGGGATGTACCGCCCACAGGTTACATGGCTCTCCGCTCTCCTCCAGGACAGTTTTCTCTACTGTCCAGGCAAAATCCGGGATGCACGGCCAGACATCGGTCTGGACGGGATTGGTCATCCGGCTGTGCACCGCCTTTTCCGGATCCTGCGTCCGCTCCTTCTGATCCGGCAGGCCTGTCTCATACACATTCTTTCCGTCTTCCCGCGCGATCAGATGATTCTCCGTCTCCATATAGGCAATATCCACCCGCGCCGCGTTGAAGTAGCTCTGCTTTGTTTCCGCCTCGCCAAGTGCCCGGACCATGAAGCGGAAATCATACGTCTTTCCATAGACAGCCGGATCGCCGAGATCTCCGCTGTACTCCGCCAGTACGGTATAGGACGGCGTTCTTGCCGGAACCGTCGGCAGAATTTGATCGGTCTGTGCCGGTATGTCTTCCGCAGCGCCGCTCATCCCGATGCCGGTCACCGCGATGCCGTGATTTCGGATCGTGAACCGGAACTTTTCTGTCACGTCTTCTCCGTCCGCCAGCACCCGGACCGCCGTCACCGCGATGCCATCCGGCAGCTCGTCCCGCAGGATAAACGAGCGGAACTGATCCGCCGGCAGCTCCGCCGGAACTTCCTGCAGGATGTCATATTGAAATACATCTCCGAACTTAACCTGGTTGTGCAGATCCTTCTTCACCGTCGTCCCGCCGGATACCTTCTTGACCGGATCCGGGAGCGCCGGCGGCTCGCGGTACGCATTGAGAAAACCGGCCGGCCTGTAATTCTCCGTGATCTTATCCTCTGTGTCATATACACCGATGCCGGCGAGCGCCGCCGTCGTCACCCCGTAAAGCGGCACGATACGAAGACGCTCCGTCTCCCCATCATCCGAAATTGCCAGACAGATCGCCTCCTCGTGCGTGTCACAGGCATAACGGTCCGCCGCGCCGAGCGCCGCAAACTGTTCGGAATAGGACGCGTCCGTCCTCTCGACACAGAGGAAATTCGCCTGTCCCAGATCGCCCGTTCCGGAGAAAGTCAGTGCGCCGCCCGTATTACCGCTGTCAAAGACCACGGTTCCACTCTCATCACATACCGCTGTTCCGACAAGCGTCCGCTGCGCGCTTCCGCCCGATGCGTCCTCCGTGAACGCCACGCGGTAGAGATCGAACGAGAATCCTTTCTCCGGAATCGGGTGAAGGCCGCCCTCCACTCTTTTATGAAATTCCAGTTTGGCCTCTCCCCTCTTCGGCACATCCGGGATCACGATCTCCTGATCCTGCATACGATTTTCTGCCGTCACAGAGAACGGAAAGATTGCTTCATTCTTCTGATATCCGGCGGGCGCCGCCAATTCCTTCAAATAATACTGCCCGAGCTGCAGCGCGTTCTCCGCGGTCTCTGCCCGGCCGTCCTGTCCGCCTGTCAGGGTCGTCACCAGATCGTCCGCGGCATACAGCGTGACCGTGCGGTTTCCGTCCACCGATGAGGCGGTGACAGTCTCTGCCGCATAGATGCCAAAGGTGCCTCCCAGAATCCCGATTTCCGGATGCTCTGCATCCACCTTCCGTATCCGGATGCCGCCTGCATGCTTTACAATCGCCGGATCGTCCCGGAACACCATCTTTTCCCGCAGTCCCGTCGCGGCGCTGACGCCGGTCTGCGTGATCACACCGTTCTGCCGCACAGTAAAGGTATATTCCTGCGCGCACAGATCATAGCCATCCGGCGCTCCCGTTTCCCGGATCGTGTAGGTTCCCGGTGCAAGGCCGGACCGTTCGTCGCAGCGGCACAGGCAGGCGATTCCGTCGGTGCCGGAGACAATCGGATCGATCTCCGGCGTGCTGCGGTCCGCGTCCACCTCGTTTCCCGCCGCATCATAAACCGTGAATTCCGCGCCCATCAGAGCCGCGCCGGAGACGCTGTCCACCTTTTTCACGCTGACGCCGCCGTACTGCTGATAGGTGATGCCGTCAACCGCAACCATATGCTGCTGATGCTGCTGGGAGACATACAGATAGAGATGAATCTCCTGCCGCAGCGGAGCCGGGATGCTGTCATATGTGCACCTGAGCAGAGCGTCATATGCCTCTCTCTGCCTGCCGGAGAAGTTGTCTCTTCTGCTATAACCGTCGGAATAATGACAAAGCACATTCCAGGTGACGAGCGAATACGCCTCGTCGGAGAGACCGTATTTTGCCTGTATATTCTGGTCTCCGGGCAGCTGCTGTCCATTCGGATAGCCAAAATACAGCACGGTGATGATCGCATCCCTGATGTTGTCCGCAGCCGGCGACGCCTGATACTGCTGTCCGTGCAGAATCTCCGTCAGAATCGCGGGATCATCAACCAGAATTTTATTGTACGGCCCGTCCGGCGGCGCCAGGTGCTGGGCAAAACAATAGCCGTAGAACCGCTTGTCCGCGCTGTGCTCCTCCCAGGCATTGCCGCCGGGCGTCGTGGCCGCCTGTCCGCGTGCAAAATACTGATGCGTCACCTCCTGCCTGGCCCAGGTGCCTGCCCATTCGTCGGCGTGCTGATTCCAGCGTCCCTCAAACGTGCCGGACAGCAGCGTGGTGTTGAATGTTTTCTGCGTCTTGAACGGCGCGGCAGTCTCGCCGTCCGTGATCTCCTCTCCGTCTTTCTCCCAGGCGCCGGTCAGGCCGCTTCCCTCGGTCGCGTAGGTTCCGGAGCTGTCGCTGAACCGGAAACGGCTTCCCAGTGTGAGCGCCTCAAGACTGGCCGGAAACATCGCCGTCGTATCGCGAAGGGACGACCCGTCAAAATTCGTGAGGTCCAGGCTGATCAGCCCGCTCATGTCCGAGAACATTCTGCTGCAGTCCGGATTCAGAAGGAGACCCGTGCCCGGATTTTGATGGCTGTATAAATACAGAATATGATCCTCGACCCAGGCATCGATATGCGCGACGTGCGTCTCCTCTGTCATGCCGCAGACCGGCTGGTCATCCCGGATGCCGCAGGTCAGCGTCCGGTTCGGATTCCGGTCCGAGGAACAGCGCGAGCCGGGCACCTTCTCCCCGTTGTCATAGGCTCTGCCAAAACCGAGGTTCTTGCAGATAAGCTCCGCTCCGCAGTATTTGCAGTGCGTGTAGTACCACCATCCGATGGGACGGTCCGTATACCCCTCCACGTTATTGTCAAATTCCTCGATATGCGTCACCTGTCCATCCGAGACGCACTCGGGCGTCGACCAGCAGCCGGCGCCGTGTGCATGGCGGCAGGAATCCTCATGCACATGCCGCAGCCCCACATCTGTGGTGGCCGTCCCGGCGGGTGCATCCGCGGAAATCATCAGACCGCGTATCTCCGAGGGCGCAGCCAGCGACGCCACATCCGCGGCAAACTGTGCGCCGGTCTCAAGCATGCGCTCCCAGCCCGCAGCCAAAGGCGCCCGCTGCGGCGCGCGCAGCACACCGCTCCTCCTGACTATTCCGCTGTCCTCGTCTTTCTCAGTGCTTTCCTCTTCCCCGCCGACAGTATCTTCCGCCTGTTCACCGGTTTCTTTTGCATCGTCCCTGTCCCGTTCTTTCTGGTCCGGGATCGCCTGCGCTGCAGTCTGTGCTGCACCCGCTTCTTCATTCTCTGCTTGTCCCGGCGCCGCAGTTTCTTCATTCTCCGCCTGCCCTGGCGCCACAGCCTCTTCATTCTCCGCCTGCTCCGGCGCCGCAGTTTCTTCATTCTCCGCCTGCTCCGGCGCCACAGCCTCTTCATTCTCCGCCTGCTCCGGCGCCGCAGCTTCCTCTATTCCGTCTCCTCTGCCATAATTGACTTGGATCTTCACCCTTTCCGGTGCGTTCTCCGCTTTTCCGATGGAGGCGGACTCCGACCTCCCTTCGGACTGAAAGATCGGATTCACCGATTCGATCAGCGGCGTCGTCCCGGAAAGCGCCACGGTGTCCGCGCCACCCTCCGCATGCAGTGTGATACCGGCTCCCGGGCCGGCGCTGACAAGCAGCATGCCTGCGGTGAATCCCGCAAGCAGCCGCACTCGCAATTTCATCATCAAAAACCTCCCTGCCGCAGCCCCCGCCGCGGCACTCTCCGGGCGCTGTATGATCCACCCCCGCATACCCGGAACTCTGCACTGTTTTCCCGTAGCCAGCCTTATTGTCATCTGACCCGTGACCAGACATGCTGATCCCGGCCAACTCGGGCATCACCTCCCGTTCTGAAATTGCCGCTGACCGACCATGACTCCGGAACGCATACCAACGGGCTGCCCCGATAAGTACCGCAGACCCCGGAATTTCAGACTGCCGTTTCAATTTTGCCCGGGCAATCTCCCACAGATGCCGGAAAGAACGCACAGGCGAGACAGACAAAACGGAAAAAGAAGAAAGAATCAGAAAAGGGAAAAAATGAAACGAAAGGACAAAAAATAAACAAAAGATTGGTAAAAGTAGAAAATGAGTTTAAAAGTGGAAACAATTTCCCGGAACCGGGAATGGAAGTACCCCAGAGCGCCTCATCGGCACCACTTTCGGCAATACAAAAACAGAAAAAGCACTTCGGAGATCACTGCCATTCGAAATGCGACTGCCTGCCAGCTGCACAGAAAGCAGTCGGAACAGATGTATCAACTATATCAAATCCGGACCTGACAGAGCAAGTCGGAAAATGGACGAAAATCACGAAACCGAAAAACCATCAATATGCATCGGCTTTTGGGGCGAATCCTCAATTTTATGAGGCATTAACGGCTGCATTTGCCGGAAATGCCGGGATTGTATTACAGTGAACCCCAGGGGTTCTGAACAGTTACGATTGAATAAAGAGAAGAATGCTATGAAAAAAGTAATTCACCTGTTTGTGCTATGCATGGTTTTGGGGTTAGCTGGATGTGGGCAATCTCAGGAAAATAAAGAACCATCGACTGAAAGCACTTCAGTACAAGAAGAAAACAAAAATGTTAGTGATATAGTATCAAACGAGCATCTAACCAATAATGATACTGCGAATTTTCAAATGCCAGAGGAAGGCTATTATAGTAATGATTTTGATGAAATTCTGAATATCACTAAAGAAGATGATAGCACATACAGGATCGAGTATAGCGTTACCCATTTGCTTTATGTCGAAAACGCGATTGGAACTTACGATTCTGAAACAGGGATTCTTAGCTTTAGCGGCAAAGACGACAGAAGAAATGATATAAAAGCAGAAATTGAAAATAAGGGAGATCATCTGGAAGTCACAGTAACTCAAAGCAACTATGAAGATATTATCGGGACGAAGCAGGAGTTTTTTCAAGCAGATGAGTAAGAACAAATAGGCAACAAAAGTTGTGGAAAAGTTCGATAACTATTAACAAACCGATAGCCCTCTATTTGCGAGGACTGCAAGTAGAGGGTTGTTGGTCTGTTTGGAATATTTCAATTAAAGGTCAATTTTCTAAATCATGTCAGCCTCGAATAGCCGAAGCCGTTGCAGAACGCGTCGACCGGCACCTGCTGCCTGCAGAGCTCGCAGTTTTCCGGCGCATAATTCTTGTAATCCGGCAGGTCAGCCGGCGTGAACAGCGCATGGATCGGATATTCCCGGATTTTGCTCGCCGCGGAGAAAATTGCGGAGATGCCGGCGACTTGCCCGCCGTAATAACCGATGGATTCGATCGCGCGGTTCAGCGTCTTGCCGGTGGTCGTGGACGCGAGAAGCAGCAGAACGTGCTTGCCGCGAATCATCATCTGCATATTCTCCCGGAAAATCATCTGGCCCGACAGATCATACTCGGGCGTCACGATGTAGATCGTCTTGTGCTGATTCATGGTGATAAAACCAGCCCGGGTGAGCTTCTCCGCCAGGAACGCGCCGATCACCTCCATGCCGTCCATGCAGACAATGGAGTCCACAATCGTCGAGGAAATGTAATCGTCCGCCAGCGCTGCCGCCGTGTTCTCCGCCTCCGACAGACGCGACTTCATGGTGGTCATATCGATGTAATAATTGATGTGTGAGTTCGGCGTGACAAAATGGCCGGGAACAACCTTCATGAAGACATCCGGCGCCCTCTTGCATGTAACCTTCCTGTAACCCTGCATACAATCTGCCCTCCATGGATGATATTTTTCCGGAAATCTGCTGAAATCATCTCGTCCGGATGGGATAATTATAGCATTCATGCACGAAGAATGTCTGCCATTTTGAAAGAGACGCGTCACATTTTCTCATTAAAATCCAGCTGGTACAGCACAGCCCGCCCTTCCCGGAGCGTCTTCTGCACATCAAGAATCCGCTGATTGGCAGAGCCGCGGAACGCAAGCGAAATGTCCTTCTGCTCCTCAATGAACGGGCCGTCCACCAGCACCTTCAGCATCGAGAGCATCTCCACCGTCGCCTCGCAGTGCTTTCGCTGTCCCGGCAGCAGATCCCGGTCATAGACAAAACCCGTATAAGCCCAGACCGACTTCTCCGGGTATCTCTCTCTGACCTTCCGCAGCAGCTTCACCAGCACCCGCTGATTCTCCGGCTCAAACGGTTCTCCGCCGAGGAGCGTCAGCCCGTCGATATAAAACGGCTCCAGAGATTTCAGAATTGCTTCCTCCGTCTCCTCCGTGAAGGGTTTTCCATAGGTGAAGTCCCAGGTCTGCGGCTGAAAGCACCCCTTGCAGTGATTGGTGCAGCCCGACACGAAAAGCGTCGTCCGGACGCCCTCCCCGTTGGCGATATCATAATACTTGATATTTCCGTAATACATCGACGTCAATCCTCTCCGTCAGGCTGAACCGGCGCCCCCGCCCCGAAGTCAAAACTCGTCCGCACCGGTCCGTCCTCCCTCGCCTTAAACAGTTCCACAAGCCCGTGGTAATATTGGAAAAACTCATTCACAATATTCGGATTCACAGTTCTCAACATCGTCTCAGGGCAGGCATTCTGAAAAATGATCACATCCTGCTTCTCCCGGACCTGAATCGTCCAGCCATGCAGGACACATTGCGCAAGCTTCGGGAGAAAAAGACGCTTCCCAAGACAGCTCCATATCTCGGCATTCAGCCTGTCGCGGTCTGCCCCGTCAAATACTGTCGGAGCGCCGTACCGCAGCACTTGTCCGCTCCTGCGCGTTTCCTCAACACCCTGCTCCGTAGAGAACTCCACCCAGCTCCGCATCGCATTGCCTGCCATAAAACGATGAATATTTTCTCTGAGATTCGGCTGCAGCTCCGACAGCCGGACAAGCATCTCATCCGAAAGCAGCGGCAGCGCACAGAATTTCTCGGACGCCAGAATGCACCGCTGGCCCGCCCATGCGCCGTCCGGGACGCCATATTTCTCCAGCGGAATACTATTCTCCGCCTGTCCCCTCGGGCCCTGATAAAAAACCTTCCTTGCCCGTGGCAGAATTTTTTCAAAATGATTCTGATAGACCCGCGCATACTCCCGGTTGTGCAGAATCGTCGTCCGTGTCCCGTCGATGCTGGAGAGGAATATCCAGTCGGTCCCGATCACGTAATACGGCGAGGGCTGCAGTTCAAGAGAGGACCTGTCATGATGGATCGGATATTCCCACACAGAGAAATCGCATCCCCGGCTGACGAACAGAAAAAGTCCGGACGTCTCCACCAGCGACATATTCCATCTTTCATCCTCCCATTCGAAGTCGGACGTCCAGATCTCCCGAATCTGACACAACGTGACCGGAGCATCCGCGCCCTCAAGCTGTAGTTTCTTTCTGCTCTCCGCCTGTCTCTCCGACTCCTGAAGCATGATATCCAGAAAATGCCAGCGGTACATCAGATGAAGCGGCAGAAAGAAATCAATCCTTCCTCCCCTGCCGAACTCATCCCGTATCACTTCCAGCAGCTCAGCGGAAACAAAATCGGCGTAGTCTTCCTCCAATATCCTTCCCGGCCCTTCATTCACCCGGGAAAGGAAATTCTGGACGGGAGCCATGTATTTTTCCGTGCTCTCATGCCGTTCTGCCTCGAAAGCATGATGCAGACGGTCAAACCGATCCCGATCCAGATCGAGCAGTGCGGCGATCCTGGCAAACTGATACCTGGTCGGCAGCCGCTTCCCCCTCAGAATCTGGTAAAAGGTCGACCGGTCGATCTCCGCCTCCCGGATGATAGTGTTTTTAGTCCGCGACGAACCATTGACATACTCTGTCAAGATCTCTGAAAACCTCAATGGCAGCTCCCCCTCTGTGCCATGCATGCTTACGAAGCCTGGCCTTCGCTGTGGTCCATGAGATAACTGAAGATCAGATACGCCGTCTTCAGCGCGTTATGACGGATTTTGCCCTCGCTGTTAATACAAAAGATGTCGTCCGCAATGACTGTTTCAACGCCGATACTGTGGAGTCTGCTCTCATCGAGTTCCACAATCCGCTTGCCCTCGGCATCGAGATACCGCTGCCGCACGCCCGGATCGATGGAGCCGCGGTTGGATACCACAATGTCGATGTGCCGCTCGTCCAGATAACGGTTCAGGATTTCCACATGCCCGCTCACAGTGGTGATGTCTGTCTCGCCCGGCTGCGTCACCAGATTGCTGATGTACATGAGCGGTGCCATCGCCGCGTCGATGGCCTTCTGCATTTCCGGCACGATGAGGTGCGGCAGAATGCTCGTATAAAGACTCCCTGAGCTGAAAATAATGAGATCCGCCTCCGCAATCTTCGTCGTGATTTCCCTTTCGATCTTGATATCGTGATCGTAGGACAGTTTCCGGATGCGGCAGACATTTCTGGAGACCTCCTCCTCGCCGTAATACTCCGTGGTCTGACCCTCGCCGACCAGCTCCACCTTCTCCTCTGTGAGCGGAAGCACCGTACCCCTCACGTTCAGCAGGCGGCACATATATTTTGTCAATATTGCGGACCGGATGATTGTACAGCGACCCCTCCTTCCGGAACCGGTAGCCGAGCAGCCTGACAAAATCATCATCCGCATTGGACATGGCGAGAAGCACCTTTCCGACATCGCCGACCGCCGGAATATTCAGCTCCTGCTTCAGCACGCCGGTGCTGCTCCCGTTGTCGCTCACCGCAATCACCGCCGTCACATCCACCGGGAACAGCTTCAGCCCGGAAAGAAGCGTGGAAAGCCCCGTTCCGCCGCCGAAAATCACAACCTTCTTCAATCCTGCGCCCCTCCTTCTATTCCCCACTGGGTTTTGCTGCCTCGCGTAGTTTAAATCCTTACAGGTGCAGAACCCGGTCGGCGATCTCCGCCGTTCTGCCCTGGTTCCAGTACTGGGTTCCGATATAGCCGCAGGTGCGCCTTGCGACATGCATCTTGGTCTGATCGCGGTTGCCGCACTTCGGGCACTCCCAGACCAGCTTGCCGGTCTCGTCCTTGATGATGCGGATCTCGCCGTCAAAGCCGCACACATCGCAGTAATCGGACTTGGTGTTGAGCTCCGCGTACAGAATCGTGTTGTAAATATGCTGCAGCACACGAATGACAGCCGGAAGGTTGTTCTGCATGTTCGGCACCTCGACGTAGCTGATGGCACCGCCCGGAGAGAGCTTCTGGAACTCCGCCTCCTTGGTCAGCTTGTCAAACGCGTCGATGTTCTCGGTGACATGGATATGATAGCTGTTCGTGATGTAGTTCTTGTCTGTGACATGCGGGATTTTGCCAAACCGCTTCTGCAGACATTTTGCAAACTTGTAGGTGGTGGACTCGAGCGGCGTGCCATAGACGGAGTAGTCGATGTTCTCCTCCTTCTTCCATTTCTGGCATGCGTCGTTGAGCATCTGCATCACCGCGAGGCCGAACTCCTTGCCCTCCTCGCTCGTGTGGGAGACGCCTTTCATGTAATAGACGCACTCCGCAAGGCCCGCATAGCCGAGCGAAATGGTGCTGTAGCCGTTAAACAGCAGGCGGTCGATGGTTTCGCCGGGCTTCAGCCTCGCAAGCGCACCGTCCTGCCACAGGATCGGAGCCACGTCGGAGGGTGTTCCGAGCAGGCGCTCGTGGCGGATGCGCAGGGCGCGGTGGCACAGATCAAGGCGCTCCCGCATGATATCCCAGAACTTGTCCTCATCGCCGCCGGAGGAGCAGGCCGCGTCCACCAGGTTCAGCGTGACCACGCCCTGATTGAATCTGCCGTAATACTTGTGCTTTCCCGGCACATAATCGCCGGCGTTCGCCACATTGCCAATTCCGGCGTCCGTGAAGCGGTCCGGCGTCAGGAAGCTGCGACATCCCATGCAGGGATAGACGTCTCCCTTGAGCTCCAGCGCCTTCTTCTCGGAGATATAATCCGGCACCATGCGCTTCGCCGTGCATTTTGCGGCAAGTTCCGTGAGATAGTAATACTTCGTGCCCGGACGAATATTGTCCTCCTGCAGGACATAGATCAGCTTCGGGAAGGCCGGCGTGATATACACGCCGCTGCGATCCTTCACGCCAAGAATGCGCTGGTTCAGCATAACCTCGATGATCATCGCGAGATCATCCCTCGTCTGTCCCTCCGGCACCTCGTGCAGATACAGGAAGACCGTGACGAAGGGAGCCTGCCCGTTGGTCGACTGCAGCGTGATCAGCTGATACTGGATCGTCTGGCACCCGCTCTCGACCTCCTTGCGGACCTCCGCCTCCACAAGGCGGGAAAGCTTGTCCTCACCGAGCTGGACGCCGGTCTCCGCCAGCTCCTGCTCCAGTCTCGCACGGATTTTGCGGCGCGAGACATCCACAAACGGCGCGAGATGGCTCATCGTGATGGTCTGCCCGCCGTACTGGGACGAGGCAACCTGCGCCACGATCTGGGACGCCACCGTGCAGGCCGTGTTGAAACTGTGCGGCGTGTCGATGTGCGTGCCGCTGATGCAGGTACCGTTCTGAAGCATATCCTCCAGATTCACCAGATCGCAGTTGTGCATGTGCTGGGCGAAATAGTCGGCGTCGTGGAAGTGAATAATTCCCTCCTGATGCGCGCGCACGATGTCCTCCGGAAGCAGATACCGGTTCGTGTAATACCGGCTCCACTCGCCCGCCATATAATCGCGCTGCACCGACAGAACCGTCGGATTCTTGTTGGAGTTCTCCTGCTTGACCTCCTCGTTGTCGCGCTCGACGACGCCCACGATCTTCTGATCGATGTCGCTCATCTTGCGCATCTCATTGTGCTTATAGCGATAGGTAATATAGAGCCGGGCGACCTTCGTCTTCCCCGTGCCCATCAGCGCATCCTCCACCTTATCCTGGATCTCCTCGACGGACAGATCCCGGCCCGCGTTCTCCGCGTCCTTCCGGATCCCCTCCGCGATCTCCCGGATCTGATCCGCGGTCAGACGCTCGGACATGATCCCCTCTTCCCGGTTCGCCTTCATAATGGCGTTCGCGATCTTGTCCACGTCGAACGGCACACGCTCCCCCGAACGCTTCATCACGCACATCGTGGGTTCCTCCACGTGGCTGTTTCCATCCAGTTCCTCGTCGTACATATTTTCTCCCTCTTCCTGCTTCTCTGCGGCGCTGTCCCCGCAGCTGCTCTTTCATAAATGACTGGCCCGGTCATTGTCCCTTAGACAAAGCTGTGAGGAGCCCCTGCTCCTCACAGCTTTGTATTATACTGTGCCCTCCGCCTGTTTTCCAGTGCTCAGGACAAAAAAATACAAGATTTAGTGCTTTTGTATAATTCATGCAACTAAATCTTGTTCGCTTTGTAAAATGGCCCCGGAAATTGTCCCTAACGAGTTTAGCTTGTTCGGGACAAAAATTGTCCCGAACAAGCTAAACTCGTTAGGGACAATCCTCTACTTCCTTCCGTTTTCCTGCGCCTTCATGCTCTCAATCATGCGGCGGTAGGCATCCTCAAGGCCGACTGTTGGCTGCCACCCGAGGGCACGCAGCTTCGCGCCGGAGAGGCGCATGTGGGTCTCCGCAGCATAGCCGTAGGTGTTGGTCTCCGGGATGTCGAAGGTGACACGGATGCGGCCCTCCGCCAGGCGCTCCGCGGCCATGGCCGCCATGGCCGCGATGGTAGTGTGGGCCTCCTCGTTGGTGACGTTGTAGGCCTCGCCGGCCTCGCCGCGGACAAGGATCGTGAGCAGGCCGCGGACGGTGTCCGCGGTGTAGCAGTAATTGCCCTCCGAGGTGCCTCTGGTGTGGAGGACAATGTCCGTCCCGTCGATGACGCTGTGCGCGAACTGTGCGAAGACGCGGTTCTCGCCCGGCAGGATACCTGCCCCGAACGTCTGTGCAAGGCGCGCGATCCGCACCGGTACCTGATATTCACTCTGGTAAGCCGCGCAGAGGTTCTCGCACATACGCTTGCTCAGCGGATAATTGCTCCGCACCGTGAGCGGGTCTACATAGCCCTGCATATCCTCCGTCACCGGCTGGTCGGTGTCCATGTGGCCGTACACCTCCATGGAGGAGAGATAGACCATCGACCGCACCTGCTTCGACCGCGCAAGCTCCAGAATGCTGCAGGTTCCGTCGACCGCGGTGGCGATCGTCTCGACCGGCTTCGTCACCATGAGCTTCGAATTGGTGACCGCAGCACCATGCAAAATATAATCGACCGGCACCTTGACGGCATCTGCCAGTTCCTCCGGCCTTGTGATGTCACCGGTCACGAGATTGATGTCGCCCCGGTTCAGCAGACCTCCATAGATACTCTCTGCCTTCCTGGGGTTCCGGACGAGCGCCAGAATCGTGATTTCCGTATGGCGCATCCGGTTGAGGCAGGCGAGCGCCCGCACCAGCTGGCTGCCGACCAGTCCCGTCGCGCCCGTGATAAGGATGGCGCTGCCGCGCAGCTCCTCCACCGGAAGCGCCGGATCCGCCGCGATCCGCTCCAGGTCCTCCTGCAGTGTCGGATCAGTCGGACATTCCACTTTGGATAAACTCATTTTCATTCCTCCATACCGTGCAGCCCGGAGCCGCTGTTCATGTTCCGCTCTTCCTGCTCTTCGCCCGCGCAAGCACCTTTTTCTCGCGCTCCGCCTCTTCCGCGGCCATGCGCACCTTGTGCCCCTGCGCCAGCTTCTGGAGATCGGCGCTCGTCCGCGGCAGCTTCTTCGTCATCAGGAATTCCTCATACGCATCGCAGTAAAAATCCACGTCGTCCGTGAACGCGATCTGCCGCCCGTGATCGAGCCACAGCACCCTGTTGCACAGCTCCCGCACCTGGTCGATCGAATGACTCACCAGCAGCCCGGTCACGCCGCTGTCGAGAATCTCCCGCATCTTGTCCCCGCTCTTCTTGCGGAACGCGCCGTCGCCGACCGACAGCACCTCGTCAAGGATGATGATGTCGGGATCGACCAGGCAGGCGATGGCAAACGCGAGCCGGCTCTTCATGCCGCTCGACAGCTGCTTGAACTGATAGTCCTGGAAATCCTGGAGCTCGGCAAAATCAATGATCTCATCATATTTTGCGTCCATGAAGGCCCTGGTATAGCCCAGGAACGCGCCGCGCAGGTATGCGTTCTCCCGCACCGTCATATCCCCGTCAAAGCCCGAGGCAAGCTCCAGGAGCGCTGCGATGTTGCCCTTCACCTTCACGGTGCCGAAGGTCGGAATCATGATTCCCGTGATCGCCTTGAGCAGCGTAGACTTGCCGGCGCCGTTGCTGCCGATGATGCCGAGCATGTCGCCCCGTTCCAGTGTGAACGTGACGTCCTTATCCGCCCAGAACTCCTTGACATGATAATTGTGGGTCAACTTCCGGATCACGGTCTCCTTCAGGCCGATCGCCTTGAAATCTCCTGTGATGTAGCGGATGCTGACATTTTTACATTCAATTGCGGTAGCTGCCATACCGATTCCCCGCGCCGCGCACCTTGCGGCACCATTACAGATAGTAGAGAAACTGATGATTGTATTTCTTGTAAATCCGCGACCCGATCAGAATTGCGAGCGCCGCGTACAGCGCGCAGAGCAGATGATACGGGAGAGACGGAATTTTGCCGTCGATCACGATGGTGCGGAAATATTTGATGTACACATACACCGGATTCAGCAGGAAGTAGCGCTTGAACCAGTAACGCTCGACCGAATAGAAGACAGCGGACATGTACGTGATCAGCGTCAGGAAAACATCGTACAGATACCGCACGTCCCGGAAGAACACGAATAGCGCGGAAAGAATCATTCCGACCCCGATGTTGAAAATCAGAAGGCACACCACCGGAAAGACCAGCATGAGCATGCCCGGCCAGAACTGGATGCCGTCGATCACGCAGAAGACAAAATACACGATCAGCGTCAGGCCGAAGTTGACGAGCGCCGAGACGTTCTTTGACAGCGTGAACATATACTTCGGCACGTTGATCTTCGTGAAAATCTTCGCGTTGTCCACCAGGGAACTCATGCCGTTCTTGGTCGCTTCCTTGTAATAGGACAGAATAATGTTGCCCGAGAACAGATAGATTGTGTAGTGATCAATGTCCCTGGCGAAAAATTCCGTGAAAATGACCTTCATGATCAGCAGTGTGAGAAGCGGCGACAGCACGGACCAGCCCATGCCGAGGATACTTCTCTTGTACTTCTGCGTAAAATCGCGGTGTACCAGCTGCTGAAAAAGGAAACTGTTCTTTTTTATGGTCTGTATCAGCTTGTTCATACTCGTTATATTCCGGGGCCTATGCCGCTGCCCTTCCGGGATTACTCCGGCTTTACAAACGCCCGTATCATACCACGTTTGTGCGCCCGGAGAAAGGCGGCAAAATACATGACGCCCAGCGCGGTTCCCATGGCGCAGGCAAGATACGCCGCCACCCGCTGCGCGTTTCCGAGGTCCGCCGGCAGAATCCGGTTCAGAGTTGTTGCATAGTAAAGGTGAGAGAAATAAAGTGCCGTGCTGTAACGGGCAAGCCACGATGTGACGCGTCCTGCCCTGCCGCCGTCCGCGCGCGCCGCACCCGGCACATCGGCAAACGAAAGCGTCACGGCCGCTGCAAACAGCATCAGGAAGAAATAATCCTGCTTCGACGGAAGCCGGGTGTACATATACCAGATGGCCGCAAGATAACACGCCGGCTCGAGCAGCGTGAGCAGAATGCGCCCCGCCAGGGTCCAATCCGCGCGGCGGATCTTCTCCGCGATCTGCCAGCAGACGATGCCGATGCACAGATCCGCGGCCGTGCGGACAATTCCCTTGAAGCAAAGTCCGAGCCAGACGGCCGGATCCCGCGGGCTTCCCTGCGTCTGGCACAGATAACCCAGCAGAAACAGCGCCGTCAGCGGCGCGCCTATTTTCGGGAAGAAGTCTGGAAAGCGGCGGATCAGCGGATAGAGCGCCGCCATCACCAGAAACATCGCCGACACATACCAGATCACGCCGTCGAAGCCGCCTACAAAAAGGCCGCTCATCTTGACCAGTGTCAGCTCGAAGAAATCCCGGACAAACAGTCCGGCCATCGCGCGCGGGCCGTAATGCCGCACCGCGCTGATGAAGAAGAACCCCACAAACCACGCCGTCACGAACTCCGGAAGAATGCCGGCGATCTTGCGCCGGAGGAACTGCGCCGTATCCGTGCCGTAGCCCGCAGGGCGGGACCCTCGTTTTTCTGCGCGGGCCGCACTCGCCATCATCAGATAGCCGGACACAAAGAAGAAAAACTCCACCGCAAGCGATCCTCCGGCGAAGATCGCGTGCTCATATCCCAGCAGATATCGGGTGTGATGCAGTACTATGATGAGAGAAAACAGGAAACGGAGCGCGTCGATCCGCGCGTTCCGGTGCCCCGCGCTGCTCACTGAACCCCCATCCTGCTGAGAATCTCATCGCAGATACGTTCACTGGAGTGACCGTCGTCAACGCTCTGCCTGTCCGTGAGAAACGCATCGCACTTCTTCACAAAGGCCGTTTCGTCAAACGAAAGGATATTCTGTTCCATCTCGTCATTATTTCTCGCCACCGGGAATGGCGTCGATTCCAGCTTGAAGTAGAACCCGCGTTCGTTGTTGTACAGATCGATATCCCGCGCATAGATAAACCCGGGCCGTCTTGCGTTCATAAAGTCATAAATCCAGCTCGAATAATCCGTGATGCCCGCATCGACAAAGCTCAGCAGCTCCTGAATATCGGCATAATCTGTGACATCGATCACGTCCGCGGACCGGACCGTGTTCTTGGTCTTCTCCCCCTTCTTGTCGTTGTCGTGGTACCGGATGAGGAGCTTCCACTCCCCGCCGAACCGCTTCTTCATCGCGCACAGGAGCCGGTCAGCCTGCAGATCATATACGGCAAAATTATGAGTGTCGCGGAAGGTCGGCGCGTAGAGCACAAACCGGGTGCCTTCCTCCAGCGCGTAATCCTTCAGAAATTCCCTCCGCCAGGCCGCGGCTCTGTCCCTGTACGTATCAAAGAAAACATCGTTGCGGGCATGCCCCAGCCGAAGCAGTGGCGTATTCTTCCAGAACGTCTCCCGGAACACGTCCTCCTCGAATTTGCTGTTCGTGATGCAGTAGGTTGTGAGCCGGCCGGTGCGCGCCGCCGCCTCCGGCCAGGTCACATTCGTGTTGTAGTGCGCCGGGTCGAACCGCTTGATGCCGAGCGAACCGTGCCAGGTCTCGTAGACAATCTGCTCCGGCTTGGTCGGGAAAGGATAGAACTTGTCGCCGAGCAGCGAATTGATCACAATCACCTTTGAGGAGCAGGCCGCCTCAAAATACTCGTAAGAATTCATGCGCACGATGTGGATATTATCCCGCTCCGGCACTTCTCCCCGGCTGATGAGATTCGTGACGCCCCAGTAGATCTGCACCTTCGCGTTCCGCCGGATCAGCTCCTCGCAGATATACTTCGGATTGCAGGAATAGCTGTGGTTGAACGTGATGAACATAATCTGGTCCGGATTGACCGGCGTATTCCGGGAGAGAATTTTGCGGTTCTGATACCCGATACTCCGGTCCACCGACGCTGCCATCTGCTTCCATGCCACGCCGATCCGGTGAAAGAACTTGCCCTCCACCGCCGCCGGATAAATTCTTTTTGCCTTCCGTTTCAACACCCTGAGTACTGCCATCTCTGCTCCTTATATTCCAAAGATTCTGCTGTTCTCCTTCGCATCCACGATCGCACGAAAGATATAAAAATCGATCGGCGTCGTGATTTTGATATTCTCGCTCTTGCCCTGCACGGTATACAGCTCGTGGCCATAATGCCGGAACATGCTGGCGGAATCGATGAAATCATCCCTTCCCTCCGCTCTCGCCTGCTCATGGCACTCGAGCAGTTCTCCCAGCTTGAAGCACTGCGGCGCCCTGGCCATTTCACACTGCTTGCGGTCCAGAATTCTGCCGACCTTGCCGTTCTCCGCATTGTCCAGGAATATCGTCTCTATGGCTGGAACGACGGTCACGGCATTGCCCACCTCCCCGACGCGCTGAATCGCGTGCGTGATGGTCTCCGGGTCTACGAGCGGCCGCACGCCATCATGCACCAGCACCGTCGTATCTTCCGAATACAGCCTCCGGATCTGGAGCAGGCCGTGATAAATCGATTCCTGTCCGGTCGCCCCGCCGGGCACGATCGCCTTGACCTTGGTGATGCCGAACTTTCGGATATACATCCGCATCTTTGGAATCCATTCCCGGATGCAGACGACCACAATGCCCTGGATGTCCTCGTGATTCTCGAATTTTTCCAGTGTGTAAATGATGATCGGCTTCCCGTACAGTTCCAGAAACTGCTTCGGCACGGAGGCATTCGTCATCCGTTTCCCACTTCCTCCGGCAAAAATCAACGCTACATTCATCTGCTGTCTCTCCGTACTGCGCCTGTGTCAGAGCCGCGCCTTCCGCGGCGGTTTTCTCACAATTGAAACGGCCGGAAGAACACATGACTCTCCCGGTCAGCCGCCGGCGGCGGCGTCATATAATCCGGTCCGTACAGTCTCGTGAGATATTCCCGATAGTCCGCCGGACACCGGAACCGTCTTACTCCGTACCGGAACTCTGTCGTCTGAACAATCTGCTCCCGCCGGTACATCTCTCCCCAGAACAGCTTCCGGCCAGTGGGCACCGTCACCCATTTTGACCGGCTGTTCCGGCACATCGCATTCCACCGGTCTCCATGCCGAACAAGACCGTCGAGGCTTCTCCATGCGATGAGCGTCCCTACCGCAATCTTCGTGCGAAATATCCTGACAAGATGCCGGTCCCCCGTCGAGGCCGCGAGCGCCGTCAGCTCCCTGCGATCCCGCCGGAATTTCCGACAGGAGACCAGGAATCCGTACGCCATGCAGCCAAGACCGTGTATCGTCCGCAGAAACGCATTGTCAAACGTATTCTCAATGACAAAAATATCGACAAACGCGCCGCATTCCGGATTCTGGAAATCCTCCCGCGTTCTGACCGACGTGCCCTTCTTCAAAATCCGCGACAGCATCAGTCCATAATTATTCGTCCCCTGCGGCGTATGAATCCAGTACTTCTCCCCCATCTCCTGCCGGAAGATCGGGATGAACCGGTCATAATCCGCACGCGGCATGTTGATGTCCGCATCGTCGTCCCAGGGGATGAAAGCGTGCTCCCGGACGGCGCCGAGGCAGGATCCGCCGCCGAGCTCATATGTGATCCCGTGGCGGTCGCAGACATCGGCGATATCTGCGAGAATGTCAAGCAGCACGCCCTGGAGCTGTCCGAGCTCCTCCCGCGTGAGTGTGACCGTTTCTCCGCTGTGAATATGTTTGAATGCGTCAACCGTGGAAAGTGACATGCCCTTTATGTACCCGATAAGCCCTGGCCGCATAGTTTGCGGCACCTGCGCCAAAATCAATGCTCGTACTTGCGGTGCAGAAATTTTGCCTCCAGGAAGCTGGAAATTTTCTTCGGATAATCGACCCTCTCCATCATGACATAGGGAAGCGTCACCACCTCATCGCGGCGGATCGCCCCGTTCTCCATCTGATACGCGAGCCAGACATTGAAAATGATCTCGCCGACCCGCCCGCAGTAACGCGCCTGGAAATAACTCAGTCCCTGCGTATTCACCCGGCGCTCCAGCTCGCCCAGAATCTGAAACAGCCAGCTGCAGTACTCGTCCAGCAGCGCACGCTCCATGATCAGCATGTTGAACATATGGCCGCTTCTCTGTCCGAGCACCCTGTCAAACGTCGGAAGATATTCCGGACAGAGAGACGCGAGGATCCGCCGTGTCTCTATCAGATGGATGCCGTAGTGCGTATGTTCGTAATGCGACATCAGCGTTTCGATCACATAGTGCCGCCTTGCCGGCACGAAGACCTTTGTCTTCGGCAGGAGAGGCAGAATCTCATCCGACAGAATCACACGGTCAAATGGATCCCCTGCACAGCGCCTTTCCCGGCGCCGGGAGCCGAAATGCCGGCGATAGTGGACAAGGCCGATATAATCGGCATCCAGGTTCTTCCACGCCCAGTAAAGCCCCGTGAGCTCGCAGTAAAGCGGATTTTTTGCGGAGATATTGTCCCCGGTGTCGTCTCTCTGGTATCCACGCAGCACCAGATCCGAATCCCTGTGCAGCGCCGCCCCGAGCCGGATCGGCAGATACATCGGATCCGATGGCATACGGTACGCCTTGTGCGTTCCCACCAGTATTTTGATTGTCGGTGTATGATGTTCGCTCATTGAAATAAACCGTACCGCGTATTGCCGCCCTGCTTCGATTCACTGCGCTGCCGGAACAGCAGCCGCGCCCGCTGCCGCCGTTCCGTTTCCTGCTGCCGCCGTTCCGCTTCCTGCTACCGCGCCCGCTGACCCGGCAGCTCCTGCGGCATTTCCAACCGTTCCTGCCGCCGTGCCGGCCGTTCCATCCGCTCCGGTTCCCGTGGCCGCGCCGGCACCTGCATCCGCACCGGCTGTCCCGGTCTGAGCCGCAGCGCCTGCGCCCTGACTCTGCGCGGCATTCTGATTCAGCACCGAGGTGTCCGGCACTGTACCGATGGCCGCGCCGCTGTTCGGATCATACACAATGCCCGTGTTCGGATCATACAGATATCCGGTATTCGGATCCACCCTCGTCTCCGCCGGGATGCCGCCCTGACCGCCAGCCGTGCCGGCAGCCGCAGGCTGCTGTCCCTGAGAAGCTGCCGCGTCCGTCCCGGAGGAAGTCCCTGCGGTCGTCCCGGAGCCGGTACCTCCAGCGGTATGCTGCGCAGTGCCCGTTCCCGATGGCGTGCTCTTTCCCGCCTGACTGTTTCCCGCGGTACCGTTCGCCGCCTTGTAACTGGCGCTCGTGTAGTACGTGGGCTGCGACAGATTCTCGTAGTAGGTCTGCAGCCTCTCCGCATCGGCTCCGTTGTACAGCACAGAATGGAGAATTTTGGCACAGGTGTCAAAATCCACGGCGAACATGCGCCGTCCCTCCATGCCGGTCATCATGCCGTAGGTATTCTTGAACGGCATCGTGAAATCGTCAAATTCCGCATTCAGATATTCAGGTACCAGGGTAATCAGCTCCGCGCAGTCAGACTCCGTCAGGTTCGTCTGCACCATCGGGAGCACCTGGTTCAGAAGATTGTCGAGTTCTGTGACGCTCAGCTTCTTCATCTGTTCCACGGCCGCGAGAATGACCTTGCGCTGCCGCTGGACACGAAACCAGTCGGAGTCGATCGAACGGAGGCGGGCATAGCACATCGCCGTTGCGCCGTTCAGATGGTTCACTCCCACATGGAGATCCTGCTGTACCTCCTTCTGCACGTGCATGCCCTTGATGTACCCCTCAGTGTAGGTTCCCTCCGGATGGTTGATGTTGTCCGCTTCCGCCTCGGTCATGTCGATATCCACGCCGCCGACGGCATCCACCAGCTTGATAAACGTCCAGATATTGACCCGGATATATTTTGTCACGTCGAGCTTGAAGCACTCGCGAATCTCGCGCGTCATCAGGGAGGCGCCGCCGTAGCGGAACGTATGCGTCAGCCAGTCGTACTGTCCCTCATACTCCCCATCGAGGATCGGCATACCGCTCGCCCGCTCAAAACTCACCAGGTGAACCTGTTTTCTCTCCTTATTGATAGAGAGCAGAATACAGGTATCTCCTCTCGCATTCTCATTGAACTTCTGCGTGCGGTCATCGCTGCCGATGAGAAGAATGTTATACACGTCGCTGTCGGAGAAAATATCGCCCTCCGCCTGAATCGTCTTCGCCTCCGCAATGTCTGCGGTCTGTTCCTTGAGTGCCTCGTTCTGAATGGCGTTGTCCTTCTCTTCCTCCGCCGTCATCTCTGTCGGCTGATCGACCTCGCCATTACTGATCTGCATCAGGCGGTACTTCGAATGAAAATAGCCGTATCCCGCTCCGGCGACGGAATCGAACACCACGAATACAATCAGCAGAACTGTCAGCACCGTATGGCGACGGAAAAATCCTCTTCTCTTCTCTTTGCCCGATGCCAGCGCCTCCGGGAGCACCAGCTCGTCAAGTGCCTTCTCCGCATCGCCGTCGCCCAGCCTTTTGTCACCTTTTTCGCCGCCGTCAGCCAGCCCTTTTTCACCTTTTTCGTCACCGTCCGCCGTCCCGGATTCATCTTCTCCGCCGGCGTCTGCTGCGGCCTCCTTCTCTTTGCCGGTCTCCGTCTCTCTCTTCTCCGGAGCATTCTGCTCCTGCCTGCTGATCTCCTGCGCAACGTCCGTGAGTTCCATCGTGACCGTCTCGTCCAGATACCCCTCTTCCGGTCTCTCCGGCTTCTCCGGCCTCGCAAAACGCTCTGCATCATCCTTCGGCGTATTACTCATAAAACAACTTGCCTTTCAATTCTTTTCTGCATCCAGGCAGAGTGCCCCAAAACGCTTTCATTGCAAAGCGACCACCAAAGAAATTCTCCGCTGGCCGCACAAAATCAACTTACTATACCCACCTGACTCCGAAAAAAGCAAGCGCTTTCTGCTATTTGCCCGCTCAAACCCCGTTTATCCGCCCGCAGCGGGTCTTCTCCCGAACATCACTGCCTTCCGCGGTGCACCGCATTCTCTCCGTATTTTGCGCGAATGCTCTGCATCATAGCTTCCAGCTTTCTCTGTCGTTCCTCCTGCCGGTTCTCCTGACGCTCCTCCTGAACCTTCTGGCTTAAATATGTAAAAAGTTCCATCTGCCGACAGCTCCCGTCATCCAGATTCGTTCCGCCGACTCCGATGAGCCGCACACCGCGGCCTTCGTGGAACAGCCCGCCGTTTCCATACAGCAGCTTTCGGAGGAGCCTGACAGCCGTCTCGAATATCACCTGCGGATCGTTTGTCGAGCTCTCCAGCCTCGTCTGCCTCGAATATCGGTGAAAATCGCTGCTCTTGACACTGACCTCAATCGTTCCCGCAAACATGCCGTCCCGGCTGAGCCGCCGTGCCACACTCTGCGACAATTCCCTGACTACCGGCATCGCATCCCGGTCAAAATTCGTGGCGGTGATGTCAGCGCTGGTGGTTGTTTCATTGGAATAGCTCTTGGCGTCTTCCTCCTCTGCGTTCACTTCGTCGTTCGAGATGCCGTTTGCACTGGCGGCTATGCCCAGTCCGGCCCGTTCCCCCAGGTAGGAGCAGAGCATCTCCGGGTCTGCTGCAGCCGCCTCCCCGATGGTCCGGATTCCGATGGACCGGAGCTTGTCCGCGGTCTTCCGCCCGCAGCCGTAAAGCTCTCCGATGGCGAGCGGCCACATTTTGTCCGCGATCTCCTCCGGCCACAGCGTGTGCACCCTCCCGGGCTTTTTGAAATCACTGGCCATCTTTGCGAGCAGCTTGTTTCCGGAAATTCCGACATTCACCGTAAACCCGAGGGTGTCAAAGATCTCATTTGCCAGCCGCACAGCCATCGCTGCCGGATTCCCGCCCGGCACATGTGCTTCTGCGCACAGGGCGCCATCTCTGACACCACCAGGCCTGGTTTCCACATTCTCCTGCGTCTTCCCGTTCTTTCTTCGGAGCTGCAGCAGATCCGACCCTTTCGTGAGAAATCCGCTCTCCGGAGAATGATCCCGGACAAGCTTCTCCTCACGGAACCGTTCCGTCATATCGAGGAACGCCTCATCGATGGAGACCTGCTCCACTCGGTCCGAATAGGTCCGCAGAATCTGAAGGAACCGGCGGGAGTACTCCCGATATACTGCAAAATCCGGCTGTTCCAGCACCAGATTCGGACATTTCCGCACAGCGCTCACCACAGGCTCTCCGGTGGTAACGCCATACTTTTTCGCTGGAATGGATCTTGCTGTGATCACGCCGTGGCGCCTGCTCACATCCCCGCCGATCGCGGAGGGGATCGTGCGCAGATCCACAGAATCCGGATCCACCCGGAGCCGTTTCAGCGCGGACCAGGATAAAAAGGCAGAGTTGACATCTACATGAAAAATAACCCGGTATTCCACATCATCCCGGCCCATAGCCGCCGCCTTTCTCACTGATTTCCCGCCTTCCTGCTGCCCGGCTCTTTTCCCTCCGGCAGAGATGCCTGGAACCGGATGATGTGATCCCCGTCCCGAACAGCGCGGATCGAACCGTGATGGCATTCACAGATTGCCTTCGCCGCGGAAAGTCCGATGCCGAATCCTCCCCCTGCCCGGCTCCGCGAGGCATCCGCGCGGTAAAACCGTTCGAACAATCGGTCCAGATTTCCTTCCGGTATCGCATCGCAGGTATTGGCGACCTCGAGCAGAATGCGGCGGCGCTCCGCCGTCAGAGAAAGATGCACGCTGCCGCCCTTATCAGAGTATTTCATCGCGTTATCCAGAAGCAGTCCGCACAGCTCCATCAGGGATCGCCGGTCCCCGTTCATCCAGATTCCCTCCCGGATATCGACATGATAGCTGCGGTTTCCGGCTCTGGCCGTCGCAATGTACGGCTCCGCGCTCTCTCTGACCAGTTGCGACAGGTTGACCTCCGTGAATGTCTGCCGCACCAGATCCTCTTCCATCCGGGAGAGCGTCAGCATATTGTTGACCAAATCAGTCATGCGTCGGACCTGATGGCGGATCGATATCGTCCAGTCATTCTTTTCCCCATCCATCTCCAGCACATCGACATTGGCGGAGATGATGGAAAGCGGCGTCTTCAGCTCATGTCCTGCATCCGAGATAAACTGCTTCTGCTTCTCCAGCGATTCCACCACCGGTCGGACCGCCATGCCGGACAGCAGCCAGACCAGAAGAAACATCAAAACAAGCGCCGCCGCGCCGATCAGCAGGGTACTGCGCATCAGATCTGCGGCCGCCGCGAGACCGGATGACCGGTCCACGAAAACCACCAGTGCCGACCCGTTCTCCAGCGTTTTCGTCCCGTATAAATACGGCCCGAGATGCCCCCTCGTCCGCTCGCCGGAAACTGCTTCTGCCGCATAGCAATCCGCCTGTGCACTCGTGACAGCCGCGATATGCTCGACGTTCGTCTCCGCCGCCGTCCCGTCGGCCGCAATCACCACAGAGAAATAGCGTGTCTCAAACGGCGCCTCCACCTGATGATTCCATTCAAAATTGCCGGGCGCTCCGATGGGATCTCTCCGCTCCTCTGTTCCCGGAGCGTTCCCGGTCTGGCGGTCGACATTGCCATCATTCACCGCCTGTTCTGCCGGCCTCTCCTGCCGAAATGTACCGTCGTGATCCAGCAGAATTGTCAGCATTGCCTCCGCCCGGCGCTCCACCTGGATAAAATTGCCCGCATTGATGAATCCCAGCAGAAGCACCAGAATAATCAGCAGCGCTCCCATCGCTGTCAGCACAAACTTTCTGCGGAGCTTCCGGATCATCGGCGCCTCCTGCCGGCCGAAAAACCGGACCGGGTTCCACTTCTTCCATTTTATCCAGCTGCTCTGCTCCATTCCCTGCTCCGCTGTCCCTGCTTCCTGCTTTTCACGCTTTCTGTTCTTCTTTTTCCGCGTTCTGTTCTTTCCCGTTCTCCGCTTTTCCGGTTTTCCGTAGAGATGTTCTCACTTCCGCCTCAGGCAGTGATCCCCGCCGGCCAGCCTGCACCGAATATCCCAATCCCCTGGTGGACCGGATTTCGACATCCGCGTCGAGCGACCGCAGCTTCTTGCGCAGATTCGAAATATACACCCAGACAATATCTGAATCCGCAGAGCCGTCCGCCCAGATGCGGTCCATGAAGGTATCGACGGAAATGATCCGCCCGGGCGACTCCATCAGCATTTCCATCATCTGAAACTCCCGTGCGGAGAGCCAAACGGGCGCATATCCTTCGCGATGCAGCTCACAGCTTGCGCGATCCAGCGACACACTCCCGCAGGACAATTCTCCCGGTGCAAAATTCTGCCTCCGCCGGAGCATCGCGCGGACTCTGGCGAGGAGTTCGCCCATGTCGAATGGCTTCGTCAGATAATCATCCGCTCCGAGATCCAGCCCCCGAATCCGGTCGTCGATCTCGGATTTTGCTGTGAGAAACAGCGCCGGCGACGTCACACCCTCCGCCCGCAGCTTCTGCAGCACTGTCATCCCATCCATCTGCGGCATCATGATATCCAGAATCATCCCGTCGTAGGCACCGACTCTTGCATACTCCAGGGCGTCCCTGCCATTGTCAACCGCATCGACGGTATACCCGGCGTGTCTCAGAATCGCGCTGAGCGCACGGGACAGTTCCTCCTCGTCGTCCGCCAGCAGCAGCTTCATCGTATTGCCCTCCCCATATTACCCGGCCTGGTGCTTTTCCGGGTTCAGTATACCATGCCGCGGACGAACCTTCACGCTATGGGCCTGCCCCCGCCTCCCTTTGCTGCGCCAGCCTGTGTCCCCGCGGTGACGGAGATACTGTCTACCGTGATCGTGTCCTCCGTATCTCCTGCTGTGATCGTATACGTGCCTTCCTTCAGATCGGCATTGCTGAAGATCACCGACTGGAACGCCTTTTCCGGAGTCATCTCCGCAATCGCATTCCCCTTGCTGTCGCTGAGCGTGACCGTCGTGCCCGCCGCCTGCGATTCCTCAAACACATACATCACAGAATACTGCGTGGACGTATCAGCAAATGTCACCGCCATACCGGAAGAGCCGGAAGCCTGTACCGTACCGCCGGTGATTTCAGCCACCGCATCGCCGCCATCCCCGAAATCGAGCGTCCCATTTCCATCATCTGTCGGCCCATATACCGTCACATCTCCGCCGTCGATATAGAGCGATCCGTTCGAATCAAGACCGTCGCCATCCGCATCGACCACAATCGTGCCTCCGCTGATCCGGATATACGCATACGGGTCTGCGTTCATCCCTCTGCCCATCCCCCGCGCGCCGCCAGATGGCGCCGCAGGTGTCTGCCCTGCTTCCTCTGCCTTTGTCCCTTCCGCTCTGGCATCCTCTGTTCCAGTATCATCTGTACTGGCGCCTTCTGCCCCTGCATCTTCTGTATCAGCTTGTTCCGCCCCGGTCTGATTCTCTCCATCTGCTGTCTTCCATCCCTGATGGATTCCATCCTTTCCCTGCGGCCGGGTTCCGCTCGGCAAGCCGCCGTCTCCCTGCGCCCCATCTCCGCCATTCTCCGCATTCTGGGCGCTTGCATTCGACGATGCGTTAATACCGTCGTCCGAGGCGGCAATCGTGATTGTTCCATCCAGAATATCAACGGAATCTCCCTCGAGACCCTCATTAGATTCTGTTATATTGATATCACCGCCCTGGATGATCAGCGCTGTCGCCGCGTGAATGCCGTCATCCCCTGACGCGAGCCGGAACGTTCCGCCCTGGATGAAAATATAGCCCTTTCCCTCCGTGTCATCCTTACTGGTATGGATGGCATCGTCTTCCGCATCAATGTCAAATGTCCCATCCATAATCCGAATGGAATCGTTTGCCGCGAGTCCCTTGCCCGCCGCCGTGATGTGATAAGAGCCATCTGTGATCGCCAGATCGTCCTTACAGACGATGCCATGGCCTGTCTTCGCTGCCACCTCGAGCGTCCCGCTGCCGTTCAGGGTCAGATCGCACAGGGCAAAAATCACGCCGTCCACCGTCTGTTCCAGATCTTCCGGCTGCACATACGCCTCTCCGCTGTCCGAGAGCGTGTTTGTCGTGCCGTCCGCGAGCGTCAGAAAGATCTTGTCTGCATTTTTGACCAGTATGGCCGCGTTCTCCCCGGCAGTGATCGAGGCGCCGGCGAGCACGATCTGTACTTTGTCGTCATCCCCGGCATCGACGACAATCTGTCCGCTGTCCAGTTCCCCGGTGACGACGTAGGTTCCCGCCGCCGTGATCGTGACCGTAGAGCCATCCACCGTCACGCCGTCTCCTGACACGCTGGCAGTGTCGCCATCCAGCGCAATGCCTGTGGCTGTTGCTTTATCATAAGAGGCGTCCTGATCCCGGTCCGAGAACTGATCCTCCAGATCGAGGTCCTCCAGCTTCACCAGCAGGCCTTCCTCCGTCTCCGCCGTATCCGTATCTCCCGCCGCGTCTGCATCCTCTTCGCCAGCGTCTCCGGCAGTACTATCAGCGGCTGACAGACTTACCGGACTGCTTTCCGCGCTTCCCGAGTCCGCATTGGCGCAGCCTGTCATCGCAAGCTGTACCGACACAATCACTGCCAAAAGCTTTATCACAGACTGTATTTTCATCTCTGTTTCCTCTTCTTTCTTCCCCGCGCCGCGTATGTCTGTACTGCCTGCGCGAACCGTTCCCTGCTCAGACCATAGATGCCGTCGGTCTATGATCCATCACAGCTCTTCCGTCCGCGTTCGGATTTCTCTTGAGCAGACAATTTCCAGGTTGCCATTTCTTGTCCGCATCTCGTCGATCATCTGCTTCTGCGAGACATTGTCCCGCATCACAATCCGATAACTCAGACGGTAGAGCGATCCCATGCCCGTCGTCCGGACATCCATAAGCTCTGCGCGGGCCGTGTATTTTGCAAACAGATCGTCGAATACTCCTTCAAAATCCAGCGTCTCGGGGATAGTGATGCGAAGCGTCCTCTCCCTGTGGTTTCCGGTCCCGAAGCCGCAGCGGTACAGCAGCATGGAGGCGCAAAGCACCAGGCCGGTGAGGATTGCCGCGATCGCCAGATATCCCATGCCGGCTGCGAGTCCAACCGCCATGGCCAGAAATACCTGCGTGATTTCCTGCCCGGTCCCCTGTGCGCTGCGGAAGCGGACAAGGGAAAAAGCCCCTGCGACCGCGACGCCCGCTCCGAGGTTCCCGTTCACCAGCATGATGACGGCCTCGACAATCATCGGAAGCAGCGCGAGTGTAATTGCAAAGCTTTGCGAATGCTCCTGCATGCGCAGGGAGCAGAGCGCAATGCAAATTCCGAGCACAAATGCCACAGCGGTCGATACAAAAAAGGATGCCGGTGTGATCGTTCCGGCTGTGATGACGGATGAAAATATCGTGTTAAGCATAGATAAGACCTCCTGTTCTCTGTGTCTGCTGCTGCCATCTGTTCTCCAGATTGCCGCCGCTCTGCCCTGGCACTTCCGGATCATCGTGATCGCACGCCGGACGCCCGAAGGTATCCCGGGCGTTCTGCCAGGCCCGCTCCGCCAGCCAGGATAAGGTGCGGCGGCTTCGCCGCGCATCCTCGTAATATTGCGCAAAGCCTTCGCCATACTTGGAAAAGGATGCCGGATATACACCCAGCCCGCTCAGTATATGCGCAATATCCGGACGTATCGCGCCCTGTATTTTGATCTCCATCAGAGCCTGCTGCGGCTGTAACAGCGCTTCTCCTTCCGCGGCATCCCGCAGGTCCAGATGCATCGACCACCGCAGATTCCGGTCAAACGTGATCCGGAGCGACGGGTCCGCGATGCCCACCATCGCGATCCGGTCGTACCGGATCTTCATCGCGGGAAGAAGCGGGCGATGCACCCTGCAGAACCAGGCGATCTCCTCCGCGATCTGCGCTTCGGTGTACCTGTCATTCTGCGCCTGTTCTTCCAGTCTCCGCTGTGCCCGGGCCATTCCCAGCAGGCGCTCCAGCTCTCCATGACACAGCACCCGCAGCGCTTCTCCGTATGGCATGCCGATTCTCCGCTTATACACCACACCGTGATACTTCTTCTTGATTTCAATGAACGCGGTAGAACCAACTTCCGGAATTCCATACGTGCGGAGCCGCAGCTTCTCCTTGTACAGAGGCTTCTCCATAGAGCTGCGCACCAGCCGGAAATCCGGCGTGTCAAAATATATGTTCTGAATCGTGGTCTCGCCGTAGGAATCCACCCTCGCAATCGGCTGAAGCCAGCGGAGCATTTCCCGATACTGCGCTGCGTTCAGAATATATTTGATCTCTTTTCTCTGGAATGTGTCCTGAAATCCGCCCATCCTGTGCCTCCTGTCCCGCTTTTGCCAGCGGGTTATCCCCGCCTTGTAGGAGAGCATACCGCGCCTTCCTAAATGGAACCTAAATCCCGCGACTTTCTTCGTCGTCCGCTCCGCGTCCGACTCATGTCGCGCTGGCGCGCTATAAACAACAAGAGTGGCATGCACCCCTGCAAGTAAACTTGCGGGTGCATGCCACTCCCTGCTCTGGTCCATGTCACTTTTCCACGTATGGTATGGGACGGTTCCTGCGTCTTAGAATCATCCAGACTTAGCTTTTCAGGTATTTTGTTCCTCTCCCGGTTCCAATTTTTCTAATAGCTCCAGATCTGCATTTTCGCGTGTGGTGCCCCAAAAATTAACTACTAAGAGATCGTTGCCCCAGTATTAACCACTTAATCGGAGCGATTTTTCTTCAAAAGTCTCGAAAAGGCTTCAAAGAGATTTGGGTAAAGAAAAAGCCCGGAAATGGCGTACTTCCGGGCTTTTTCGATGATCTCTTGTTCTCGATTATCTCTTGGAGAACTTTCTTACTGTCTTAAATGCCTTGTTTTGGGCATTTGTAAGGCGAGTTGCCGTTTACCTGCTGCGTACGGTAGAAAGCTCAGGGCTACTGTATGCGGCTGGTGGCAACTCTAGTAAACTTTTTCATCTACTATCTCCCTATTCAGATTTCAGAACTTCTATAAAAAATGATACCATAACTGAGCATAAACCCTATGATGTTATAGTTGATGCTGGCTCCTCCTAGCATAAACAAACATTTTGTGTAATATTATTTTACTTGATATATTTCAATAAAAATTCAGTAATCCCTATGATTAAGAATCCATTCTCATCTAGTGTTTCACCAATCGGTCTATTTACAACAAGTATCTTTTGTACTTGATCATTTAACTTAAAATAAGGATGTATTTCTCTTTCTCTTGTTTCTGCATTAGAGATATCAGCAGTCACCTGTATATAAAGAGATCTAAGCCCTTTAGTGGCATAAAAATCCACTTCATTATTTTTCCTTATAGATTTTCCATTTTTATCTTTTTCAACAGTGTCAAAAGCACCGACATTAACAGAATAACCATTATAACACAGTTCATTATAAACAATGTTTTCAAGCATTTGACCTTCATCTGGAAAAGCGAAATTCAGGCGAGCATTTCGTAGACCAGTATCAATAAAATAATACTTTCTAAGAGCACCTATTTCTTTTCTTCCCTTTAAGTCATAACGTTTAGCCTCACGCAAAAGGAATGCATCTTTAAAGTAACCAATATAGTTTTCAACTGTCTGCTTATCAATCTTTTCATGTCTAACACTTTCAAACGTATTGGCTATTTTTTCTGAATTAAGTAGTGAGCCTGTCGAAGAACTAATTATGTTACAGAGCTCATCCAAGGCCTCTCCTTTTTTCAACTGATTTCTTTCAACAATATCAGCGAAATATGTCGTAGCGAACAAGCTCTTTAGATATTCTTTTCTCTCTTCGTCGCTTTTTAATACAGCTAACGGCATTCCACCGTATTGCATATATTTATATATTGCTTCAGTTGCTGATCCTCCGACATATCCATAATATTCTTCAAATGACAGTGGAGACAGCTTTATGTTTGTTGCCTTATCTCTGAATTCAGTAACAATATCCGAAGACAACATTTTAGAATTTGATCCAGTCACATATAAATCTATATTTTTTTCTCTTGATAGGCCAAGGACAACGTCTACGAATGAAATTACTTCAGTATTATTAGCATCAGCCAAAATATGTTTACCATCAGTGAAATTTGGATTGATTATAGAATATACCTTCTGTATTTCATCTATAAAAACATAGTAATTATCTTTTTCTTTGCATTTTTCCCTTATATAAGCTCCTAGTTCTAAAGGATCGCGATACTTGCTGTTTTTATCATCATCCAATTCCAAGATAATTATCCTACTCTCTGGAATGTTCTCTGAAAGTAAGTACTCCCTATATATCTCTTTAAGAAGAAATGACTTACCGCATCTCCTTACGCCTGTTATCACTTTCGGAAATCCATTATTTTTGGCATTGATCAACTGATTCAGATATCTATCTCGCTTTATCATATAATCTCCTAAATTGTAGACTTCTACATTTTTGTCAATTATATGTTATCGCCTTATATTGTCATAATCAATAAAATTGTAGAATTCTACATTTTTAGTGATTATCTCAATGTAATAAAAAACACCCCAGAACAGTTGTCCTGAGGTGTAATAAATCGTATATGATTGTCCAAAGACGTAATAAGTTGTGAAACGATTATCTCTTGCTGAACTGAGGTGCGCGACGAGCTGCCTTGAGGCCGTACTTCTTTCTTTCCTTCATGCGGGAATCTCTGGTGAGGAATCCCTCTTTCTTCAGGATCGGTCTGTAGGCTTCTCTGTCAGCCTCGTTCAGTGCACGGGCAATGCCGTGGCGAACTGCGCCAGCCTGGCCGGTCGTGCCGCCGCCCTTTACGGTGACCTTGACATCGAACTGATCCGCCGTGCCGGTCGCTGCAAGAGGCTGAAGAACGATTCTCTTCAGTGTCTCAAGTCCGAAATACTCGTCGAGAGACTTGCCATTGACCGTGATGTTTCCCTTACCGGGGGTCATGAAAACTCTGGCAACAGAAGACTTTCTTCTGCCGGTTCCATAATACGTAACTGCTTTAGCCATTGTCTAATCTCCTTCTCCGATCAAAACTCGAGTTTCTCAGGCTTCTGTGCAACCTGCTTGTACTCAGCGCCCTCGTAAACATACAGCTTCTTGCCCATCTGATCGCCAAGAGAACCGCCCGGCAGCATGCCCTTTACTGCATGCTCAATTACCTTGCAGGGCTTCTTCTCGAGCATTTCACGAAGAGTCGCATATTTTGCATTTCCGATCCATCCGGTGTGCTTGAAATAGATCTTGTCGGTCATCTTCTTTCCGGTGACCTTGATTTTGGAAGCGTTGATCACGATCACGTAATCGCCGCAGTCCAGAAAAGGAGTATAAATCGGCTTGTTCTTGCCGCGAAGGACGTTTGCCACTTCAGATGCAAGACGGCCAAGAGTTTTATCAGTCGCATCAACCACATACCATTTGCGTTCGATGGCAGCAGCGCTGGGAATATATGTCTTCATCGTCATTCCTCCAAGAAAAGTTCAGGTTCCATCTGCCCTTTCAGTATGCGATTCGCAGGGGCATGAGACAGATTCGCTAAAACCGGGGAGTCCGCTAGACTGATGGGCAGGAAAAGATTTCTCTTCCACTGCACAGGTGCGATGCGGAACAATCTGTTCCGATCTCAAAAGTGCAGAATTCAGCCGCTGTCTGTGCCGTCGCACGGAGACTATTATAAGGCTCCCCTTCCGAGCGTGTCAAACACTTTTCCTGCTCTCTGGTACGAACCGGGTCCAGCTCCGAACTTTTCTTGCGCGGCGTCGTTTCTGTGCATTACAATAAGTACGGTTTCGGCTATTATATTCCCCCGCGCGCGGGGCAGGAGGTTTCCTTGCAGACATATGAGCTCATCGCTCCCTGTCATTTCGGCATGGAAAGCGTAGTAAAAAACGAAATCTATGATCTCGGCTATGAAATCACGGATGTCAGTGACGGGCGCGTCACCTTTCTCGGAGATGCGGACGCCATTGCACGGGCTAACATCGGGCTGCGCACGGCAGAACGTATTTTGCTTAAGGTGGGTCAGTTTGAGGCCAAAACGTGGGAAGAGCTGTTTCAGGGCACCTATGCGCTCCCCTGGGAAGATTTTCTTCCATGCGACGCCAGATTCTGGGTGACGAAGGCTTCGTCAGTGAAGTCCGCGCTCTTCTCTCCTTCTGACATCCAGTCCGTGATGAAGAAGGCGATGGTGGAAAAGATGAAGACGCGCTACCACCTTGCCGTGTTTCCCGAGGACGGAGACGCCTACCCTGTCCGGGTCTTTCTCATGAAAGATCAGGTCACTGCCGCGATCGATACCAGCGGAGAGTCTCTTCACAAGCGTGGCTACCGCCGCATGGCCGTCAAAGCGCCGATCGCCGAGAATCTCGCTGCCGGCCTCATTCTGCTCACGCCTTGGCGTGGCGACCGCATCCTCGTGGATCCGTTCTGCGGAAGCGGCACCATTCCGATCGAGGCTGCCATGATCGCTGCGAATATTGCCCCCGGCATGCATCGTCATTTTACCGCCGAACACTGGACCGGACTCATCGACAAACGATACTGGAAGGACGCCCGGGAAGAGGCGGAGGACATGGTGGATCTCTCCATCGAAACCGACATCCAGGGGTACGACATTGACCCGGATGCCATCGCTGCCGCGCGTGCCAACGCGGCGCAGGCCGGTGTTTCCAGCCTGCTTCACCTACAGGTTCGCCCCGTCGACCAGCTCAGTCATCCCAAAAAATATGGGTTTATCATCACCAATCCGCCCTACGGAGAACGCATCGCCTCCTTCACTCCCGGCAGCAACGCCCCGAGGAGCGTCGCCGAGACCCGCGCGGAACGGGAAGCCGCCGCGGGCCGCTCCATTTTACATGACGGGCTGAGACCCGTCCGGGATACTTCTTCCGCAGCCGCAGCGCGCAGGTCCGGGAAAGACGCCCTTCCGGACGCTCCCGCCGAAATCGCTGCGCTTTACCGTACGCTCGGCGAGCGCTTCCGCGGTCTCGATTCATGGTCCCTCTACCTCATCACTTCCTATGAGGACTGCGAACGTCAGCTGGGGATGCATGCTTCGAAAAACCGCAAAATCTACAACGGAATGCTGAGAACCTATTTCTACCAGTTTCCGGGGCCAAAACCACCGAAAAGGAGCAGCCGTTAGAAAGCAGGGGGATGGCATCCTATGACAGGATTTCAGATCATTTTTGCGACAGGAAATCAGAATAAAGTAAGAGAAGTCCACGAAATTCTGGAGGAAACTCCTTCCCTCGCCGGCACGCCCGTGATCTCCGCCGGAGAGGCAGGCCTTGTCTCCGATCCGGAGGAGACCGGTTCCACCTTTGAGGAAAACGCCCTCATCAAAGCGCGCGCCCTCGCCGCTCTTCTTCCTCCGTGCGGTCCGGCACGGGACGCCTTTATAGCCTCCCATGGTCTTGATCCCGCCCGTCCGCTCGTCGTACTCTCCGATGACTCCGGACTCTGTATTGACGCCCTGGGCGGAGCGCCAGGAATCCTCTCCGCACGCTATCTCGGGCGGGATACCTCCTATCAGTTCAAGATGAATACCATTCTGGACCGGATGAAGCAGGTTCCGGCGAATCGGCGGGGCGCCCGGTTCGTGGCCGCTGTAGCCGCCGTTCTGCCGGACGGCACAGATTTTGTCGTGCGCGGCACGATGGAGGGACGCATCGGATATGCAATCGCCGGTACAAATGGCTTCGGTTATGACCCGTTCTTCTACCTGCCCCAGTTTGGTAAAACCAGCGCGGAAATCTCGCCGGAACAAAAGAACGCCATCAGTCACCGCGGTCAGGCGCTCCGGAAGGCACTTGCCGCACTCAGGCAGCAATTCCCGGCACAGACGGAATAACCAGGGAGGAATCCATGCTCGCATTGATCATCAGCGACACCCACGGCGACGATTCCCGCATCCTCACCATCCGCCGCAGTCTTTCTGAAAACCTCGATGTATTGATCCACGCTGGCGACATCGGCGGCAGCGAACAATTCTACCGCGATTATCTCCGCTGCCAGTGCCATTTTGCGTGCGGCAATACCGACTGGTCCGGCAGGCTGCCCGAGACGGATATCTTCTCCCTCAGCTCCCACCGCGTCTTCCTCACCCACGGCCACCGCTATCACGTCGATTTTGCCGGACCGGAGGCCGTCGCTGACGCCGCCCGCCAGAACGGCTGTGACATCGCCATCTTCGGCCATACCCACGTCCCACTGCTGATCCAATGCGGCGATGTCCTCGTCATGAACCCCGGCAGCCTGTCAAGGCCCCGCCAGCCAGGATACCGCCCCACCTACATCCTTCTCCGGATCGACGACCGCACCGGAGAACTCCACCCGGAAATCAAAAATTGTCCCTAACGAGTTTAGCTTGTTTGGTACAAATTGTACCAAACAAGCTAAACTCGTTAGGGACAAAACCCCGCTCATGCCTCGAGTTCTCGTATTGCCTGGTCCATCCTGGACAGGCTCTCCTCTCTGCCAAGCACTTCCATCAGCTCTGTGGCGCCGCCCGGCGTCACGGCCTTGCGCGCAATTGCGATGCGGACAGCCCACATGACGGCATTTTTCTTCACGCCGAGGTCCGCCGCGGTCTGCTGAAGGAGTTCGAACAGGGCATCGTTTTCCCACGCAGGAGCCGCATCCAGCGCGGGACGCACGGTCTTCAGAATCTGAAGGCACAGCTCGGGCGTTGTCTTGTTCTTCTTATTGGTATACAGCTCCGCATCGTACGGGAGCCGACTCAGGACAAAATCCACAATATCGGCGCTCTCGTTCAGTGTGCTGACACGCGACTGCACAAGACCCGCAAGTTTCTTCTGATTGACATAGGCCGGCATACCCGCTGCAGCCCAGATCGGCCTGATCCGCTCAAAGAAGTCCTCCGGGTTAAGCTTCTTCAGATATTCTGCATTAAACCATTTCAGTTTCTCGTAATCGAATACCGCGTTGGATTTGCCAATCCCGTCGATGGTGAAAACTTTTACCAGCTCCTCCAGTGAGAAGATCTCCTGCGTCGAGTCCTTCGGCGCCCAGCCGAGAAACGCAAGATAATTGACGATGGCGTCAGGCAGATATCCCTGTTTTACCAGCTCCTCAAACGATACCGCGCCGTGCCGCTTCGACAGCTTCGAGACAGATCCGTCCGGATTCTTGCCGCACAGCAGCGGCAGATGCACGTAGTGCGGGCGCTCCCAGCCGAACGCGTCGTACAGCAGAACATATTTTGGCGTCGAGGTGATATACTCATTGCCCCGCACGACATAATTGACGCCCATCAGATGGTCATCCACGATGTGGGCAAAATTATAGGTGGGGTAACCGTCGGCCTTCATGAGAATCTGGTCCTGCAGCTCCTTGTTTTCCACCGACTGCTCGCCATATACCTCGTCAAAATACGTGGTTGTCCCGGTGAGGGGCATTTTCTGCCGAATGACATAAGGGTCTCCGTTTTTCAGGTGTGCCTCAATCTCCTCCTTCGGAAGGTTGCGGCAGTGGCGGTCATACCCGCCGATTCCGTTCTCATCATGCAGCGAGCGAAGCCGCTCCTCGGAGCAGAAGCAGTAATAGGCATAGTCGTGATCGACCAGCCACTTCGCATATTTCTGATAAATCTCCTTGCGCTGGCTCTGAATATATGGCCCGTTCGGCCCCCCGACATCCGGTCCCTCGTCATACTGGAGTCCCGTCATCCGGAGCGTATTCAAAATCACCTCCGTCGCGCCCTCCACAAACCGTTCCTGATCCGTATCCTCGATCCGGAGAATAAATTTACCCCCGCTGTGCTTTGCAATCAGATAAGAATACAATGCCGTGCGCAGATTTCCGACATGCATGAACCCCGTCGGCGACGGAGCAAAACGTGTGACCACCATAGTATCCGACATATAAAATTCTCCAAATCATGACAAATAATGATATATATAAATAGCGGCTGCCGGAACGATCCGGCAACCGCTATTATAACGCACGCTTTCTGAAATGCCTAGGCACACCCCTGACAGCAGCGCCATCCATGCCATCTTGAAACGGCTATCTCCCGGCGCCCTGTGCTGCTCTCGCATCTCTCAGTTGTTCGCGAAGAATTTCTTGTGATAGTCCTCGCGGATCGCCTCCACAACCTTCGGATCCTTCTCGTTCGCGATGAGCTGCTGGATCCTGGTCTTCATGTAGTCCGATCCCGTCTCAATGCCCGCCTTGGCCGCTGCTGTGCGGATCTCCGGATCCTCGCTGTCGAGCAGATCGGTCAGCTTGTTCTGGCTGTCCTCGTCGTTCTTTGCAGTGAGTTCCCCGAGCGCCTTGATCGCCGCAGCGATCACTTCCTTTGGCTCATTCTTCTTATCAATAATTTTGATAATCTTGTCAGACTTGCCCTTCGCGGCAAGCTTTGCGATTTCCTCTACAGAATCTCCTCCAAACAGTCCCATTGATCGTTCCTCCTTCTATCTGCGGAAGCCATGCAGCCCCCGGGCTATTGCGGTGCATGGATTCCGGAAGGCTTTCTCTTCCTTTCCTGCCACCAAGCTTAATTATAGTCCATCATGGATAAATATTGCCTTTTAAAATCTGAACATTCTGTGAAAAATACCGAATTTATCTGCCGGCCTGTCGTCCGTCCTGTCCGGCCGCATTCTGTTCCTGTGCAGAACATTCCTCTTCCTCACTGCTCATCCCTTCTTCCGGCGCAGAAACGCCGTGCCGGTACGCCTCCCGGTCGAGCCAGATATCATACCAGTCAAGAAGCGTCCGGGTCCAGATATCCCGCGCCCGCTCCGCATCCGCATATTCCGCGCGCTCCAAAGCCTCTGCGAACGCCTGCTCCGCAGTCTCACGCCCGGTGCGGTTCACCGCAAAGCGCCAGTCAAACTCCTGCTCCGCATCCGAAATGCGCCGCAGCATCCCCTTCTCGCCCTTCGGAACAGAACGCAGCCCCTCGATCAGCCTCTGTTCCTCCGCTGTCCGCAGCAGATCGGCATCCTCCCCCGCCTGAACGCGATCCTTTCGTTCCTTGTAATGCCGATAGTTCCCGGGATAGTACCATACTCTGTTCGTCCCCGGTTCAAACACCAGCAGTGCCTCCGCCACTTGGCTGAGAAAGTAACGGTCATGCGACACAAACAAAATTGCTCCCTGAAAGCTCCGGAAGATCGACTCCAGTGTTTCCTTCGCCGGAATGTCCATATTGTTAGTCGGCTCGTCCATCACAAGAAAATTCGGCCGCCTCTCCAGAATCGCCGCCAGCATCAGCCGTGCCTTTTCTCCGCCCGACAAGCCCGACACCGGTTTTCCACAATCGTCTCCCCGGAACAGAAACCCGGCGAGAACTCGCCTCGTCTCTCCCATCTCCATCGCCGGAAACTGATCGTGAAACCAGTCGATCACCGTCTTGTCCGACGTGAAACGCGCCGTCATCTGGTCAAAATAAGCGAGATCAACATTTTCCCCTACCCTGCATTTTCCCGCAATCGATGGAAGGAGACCCGCCACCGTCTTGAGAAAGGTTGACTTTCCGGTGCCGTTCGGCCCGATGATTCCGATCTTCTGTCCCCGCCTGATGCGCAGTGACAGCTCCCGGATCGGATGGTCATATCCGATCTTCAAATCCTCACATTCCACCACCCACCTGCTGCCCGGGCGGGCTGGCAAAATGGCGCCTGTGTGAATGACAGCCTCATCCGCATCCGGCTTTTCCATCCGCTCCATGCGTTCCAGAATTTTGGCGCGGGACCGGGCAAACGAGGCCTTGCGCGGTTTGCCGCGGAATTTCCGGATCAGGTCGCTCAGCCGCGCAATCTCCGCCTGCTGCGCCTCATAAGCCTTCGCTGCCTTTGCAGCCCGCTTTTGCTTCTCCGCCCGATACGCTGTATATCCTCCGACATACCGGGTCAGCCGCCCGCCCGACACCTCCCAGACCACCTCCGCCGTCTGATCGAGAAAATACCGGTCGTGCGACACGCACACCACCGCCTTCGAATACGCCCGCAGATATGTCTCAAGCCACTCCACCGCCGCGAGATCGAGGTGATTGGTCGGCTCATCCAGCACCAGAACATCCGGTTCCTCCAGCAGCAGCCGGATCAGGCAGATCTTCGTCTGCTCCCCGCCGGAAAACGTGCCCAGCTTTTTCTTCTTATCCTCCAGGGAAAACCCGAATCCTGTGAAGATACGGTCATAACGCTGTTCAAAATCATACCGCTCCCGCGAATACAGTCCGGCGCTTTCGGCAATATCGTCATTCACTCCCACGGATGCCACGCCCTGCACTGTTGTGTCCGCTTCGGATGCCACGCCCTGCACTGTCATGTTCTCTTCGGGCATCATCGCCTCCGGGGGGAATTCCCGCTCGTTCTTCCAGAGTGCTTTCACACCCCTCATAATGCAGTCTTCCACCGTCTCATCCGGGTTTTCACAGGCCTGCTGCCGCAGTACTCCTACCGTGAACGCTCTCGACCGGAAGACTCCTGACGCAGGATTTTTGCGGTTGATTTCGATTTCCTTTTCTCCCGCGAGCGCCTCCAGCAGCGTCGACTTGCCCGCGCCGTTCCGCCCGACGATGGCTATTTTTTCTGTCCCGCGGATTGCAAAATCAAAGTGGGAAAGCACCGGCTCCCCCTGCTGACTCACAGATCCATCCCTTATTTCATAGAGCATATTTCAATAATCCACCTTCATCAGACACAGCCCGCAGGCAGGCGCGGTAAAACCGGCCCGCTTCCGGTCGCGGGCCTCCAGAATATCGTCGATCTCGTCAGGACGGATTTTGCCATATCCGCATTCCAGGAGCGTCCCGGTCATGATCCGGACCATGTTCTGCAGAAATCCGTTTCCATGGAAATAAAGACGAATATAGCGCCCGCTTGTCTCAATCCGGATGGTGTCCACGACGCGCACCGTGGATTTTTTGATATGCGGATTGCCGCAGAAGGAACGATAGTCATGCATCCCGCACAGCCGCGCTGCAGCCTCCTCCATGCGTGCCAGATCCGGCTTTTCTTCGAGCACATAGACATATTTCCGGTCAAAAACCGGCTTTGTCCCGTCTCCGCTGTACCAGAGCGTATAGCGGTATGTCTTGCCGACCGCCTTAAAGCGGCTGTGAAACCGATCCGCTGCCTGCCGCACCTCGCTGACGCTGATATCCTCCGGCAGATAACGGTTCATGTACTGCTGAATTTCCATCTCCGACTTTGCCGTGTCGAGAAGCGCATTCGCCGTCATGGCGCGCGCGCTCACGCCCGCATCCGTGCGACCCGCGCCGATCACGACAATCGGCTTTTCCGGCGGCGCGCCGTGTTCCGCCTGGTGCATCTCCGTGAGCACCCTCTCCAGCTTTCCCTGAATCGTCAGTTCCGTATTCGGCTGATGCTCCCAGCCAAAATACCGCGTGCCATCATAGCTGATGATAAACTTGAAATTACGAGTCTGCATATCCTCTCTCCTGCCTGAGACCTTCCCTATAATATTATATTATCATCCCGCATTATTCTTAATGTCAGCGATATTCGCGCCGGGGGATTTATCCCGCTTCTCTTGCATTATAAACCGGGAGTTTGAATGTTATTGCTGATGTTCGCACTGTGTGATAAAGTATTATTATAACCACCAGCATTCAGATTCACGAACGGCAATTGGAGCCTAGTAAGTTTCTGCCAGCTGATGGTAATTTTTTTGTCTTGATTAACGTACTCAATATCGCTTTGATCAAGGATATGCTGGGCGTTTTCTTTTGCGTATGTACTCGTTATCTTCTGTACACTTATTTTCTTCACCTTTGAAGAGTCGATCTCTATGGACAAAGATTCAAAATTCAGTTTGTTCTTGAGAATATCCGGAGTTTTTGCTACCTCAAAATGTATCGACTCATCAATTCCATTCCAGTTATCGATCTGCTTTTGAAGTCTTTTCTCTTCATTTAAAATCTGCTTCTTTTCAGCATCGCTGATATTGATAGAAAACCGCAGGTTCTCCTCATTGAGGTTGTGAACAGCAATCAGGTCTTTCGTCTGCTGGACAGGCTCATCCACATCAAGGGAGAAATGTCTTTCTTCTGGTAGATCATTGATTTTATTCGATATATCATTTTCTGCCTTTCTCTGGCTTGCTATCGTATTTTGATTTTGTTTATTTATGCGTTTTTTATTGACAATGTCCCTATAGTGTTCTACATTTGACTTAAAGCCAGTGTTGAGGATCCGGTCGGGTAATTGGAACCCGGGTGCATTCTCATTTCTGGCTTTAATTTTGTTCAAATACAATATTCTCCCCTTGCTATAGGCATTCTCAATATATCCAATAATCGTATTCTTCTTTCCATAAACACTTCCAATATCATTGATGTAGGTTCTCGTTCCAGAAATGTTACCTTCTTTCCCCACTCGAATTGCAGCCAGTACGGTATTTCCATTTTTATCAATGGTATCCGTTACAGCAACAATATCTGTGTTTGCATCCTCGTTTCTGGATTTTACAATGATTATTGGATCATCCAGATTGTCGATTGCATGTATAAACCCATACTTTCCTAAGTCGTGATAATTTACTTTCTCTTTGAATCTTCCATTTCTGATTGCTTCTTCTCTGCTTACGATATCTGAATATACATGATTCGATGTCATGGCCATTGGAATATCCTCAAGTCCTATTTCATCAATCAATATTTTTGGAGTATTTCTCAGAAATACCATATCATTTTCAAAATTTCTGCCTTGCATTACCAGATTTATTCTGTCTCTTAATTTTGTTTTCTCCTGTTGTTTGAGAGAAAATACTTTGTTTTCTCCAACTCCTTCCACCACATTCGCTTTCGCTGCATTCTCTATGGCCACATCCATCTCGTCCAGAATCATCTTCCGGATCTTCGATGCATTCTTCTCCGCGATCATGGCAGCATGGCGCCCGGATGAAGTCAGAGTGCCCCTGTTGAGCAGATTACGCATGGCGGTCTCTATTCCCCTGAAATGGTCCGCCAGCGTGCCGAGAACTGATTTCTGTTCCTTTACGCCCTGCTTCCTATCCAGCCATTCAGAAAGATCATGAATACCTTCCTTCGATGAGAAAATGCCGGACATGGCGTCATTCATCATCTCGCCCATGGCAGCACTTACCGTTTTCGTCTTTTCCACCGCGGTATAGGCATCCTGATATTTCTCCACGCTCCTGATAAGCTCGTCTCCCTGGTATTTCTCCGCGGCGTATCTGAGCAGGGCAGAGCGCACTTTCAGCGCGCCCTTTGTATTTAACGCTTCAAGATTTCAATACCAGCCCCTCTGCGAGGGGCTTCCTGAGCCTCGTGCGCTTCCTGCCTCATCAATGACCATACCATCATACTTATCGAGCAGGTCATTTTCTTCAAGGAAATCATAAATGTTATCTGCTTCATTCCAATCCGGAAGTCCATTCTCTGAAAGTCCTGTCTCGCCGCTGTATGGGTCAATGCCAAGGGCATATCCTCCCTTCGCATACTGATTTATGAACAGTTTCCGGTCAGCAGCATTTCTGGTATCAAACGGATGAGTAATATTCAGATATACCTTATAAATCTGAGGATTGCTCTGCTGTCCGCGCTGGGGATTCTTTCCTTCATACTCCTGTGCATATTCTGGGTTACTTGTGAAATAATAAGTGAGACCGTTACGGAACTTTGTGAAGCCGCCCTGCGGAGTACCATGATACATAACAAGAAGATTTCCTTCATCATCACGGACTTTTGAATTCTTGAAATAGTTCTTCTGGTCATGGCTCAGCTGGTTTCCTTCATTATCAACATTGATTGAGAACCGCAGATTTTCATGCGCATTCATCTTCAGTGTACGGTCTGCGTTGTCTCCTGCCTTGTACAGTTCATACGGAATGTTATTGCTCTCAAGTGCCTGCTTCAGTTCGTCAGAGACAGTATCCGGAGCAATTACGTCCGCAATTTCTTCCAGACCGACGGCCCGCATCGGCTTTGCCTCAAGTTTGCAATTTCATCTACCTTGTCGTCTATGTTCTTTCGCAGGCTCTTATATTCCTCTTCCGAAAGGCTCTGTATCGGATCTTCATTTGCGTGAATATCATCGATATTCTTGAAATCCTTCGTAGATACAGCAGTAAATCCGGTTTCAGCAAACGCGTTAGCTCCTTTTTCGGCCTGCTGTTCTCTCATAGCGCGGACAACATTATCAAGAATGAATGCATAATGTGTTGCACGGAAGCCCCTCCGGTTACCGGATGGAGTATACGGGTCCACCCCATTAGAGATACCTTTATTCCCAACAAGGCCCTCATAGGTGTCCCTGATCCAGCTTTCAAGGTCCTTCTCATTGATATTCGAATCAATTTTCTCCCGGATAGCATTCTCATCGCGTTCATATTCTGTATGCGTCGGATTTCCATTTTTGTAATAATCCAACGCATTGGCAATGCTATCCACCATGTTTCTGAACACGAAGACCGGGCCATCATAATTGGATTTTGCTTTCTCCATGAACCGTTCCGCTTTCTTCTTGTCCATGGTATTGGCCCTATCCTGATATGCCTGGAGTCTAAGATCCCCGTATTCCTGTTTTACTTGATTAACCGGCATTTCGCGAAGCTCTTCGCCCGTAACGCCGATATGACTCAGGGTATTGCGCTCTGCCTCGAACGCCTTTACTTCGCTATCATCATATTTGCCAACTTCCGTCCGCTTCGCATTGTCATCAATTTGAATGCCCTTTGAAGCGACATATGCAGCACGGATTCCGTAGTTCTGCTCCATCTTCTGAACAAAGCTATCCATACCAGAATATTCGACGTTTCCTGTTCCGTTATTGTTGACCCGCAGCGCCTCCTCATAAAGATAAGACAGGATTCTGCCCTTAAGAGCTTTGAATTTCTCTCTGGCCTTATAAAAAACATCGTTATTGATGTCGTACTCAACGGACGGGAATGTAGGTGTCCACGCATCCCCACCATACACATGGTTGTACTTGCTGCGTTCCGGGTCGATCGTGTCCTTCTCGAACAGAACTGAAATATCCCCATATCCATTGTGTTCCATCCCCTGCCGGATGATAGCAATGGATGGAGCAGGGAAGCCGCCAAGCTCGTTGATGTCGGCAAGCAGTTTCTCCTCGTCAAGGTTGTGAACAGCAATCAGGTCTTCCGTCTGCTGGACAGGCTGGTCTACATCAATGGACAACTTTGCTTTAGTCGGGATATTCTCAGTTAATGATTTTGTTGTATTGGCAAACTGATCGGGAATATATCTGCCGACTGCCTTATCAAGCCGTTCGTCATCAGCTGCGCTATTCTTGATAACGCTAAGAATGTCTGCTAAACTATAGTTATCGGACAGCGGAGTGTCGCGTCTTCCCTGATTCATGTCAGGGATGGCCTTCATAGTGATGCTGTCCTTATTTATTGCAGGTAATGATTCAAGGACATACATCATATTTGGTGTATTCGCTCTTTCTAAATATTCCTTAACTGTAATCTTTACTGGAACTATATTTTCCCCATCTATATAGCCGGAAATAAGCTCGTAAGTATATTTAATATTAGAATTTACTTTGTGATTCGGCTCAATGCTTTTCGCATAATCCTGGTCCGTATGCATCTCAAGTAACTTTGCGTTGCTTGTGATACTATTTGCAGACGCAATCGCTTTGGCAAGAGCTAAAAATTTGTTATTTTCCTCACTACCAGTTTTAATTAATGATTGCTTGTGTACGCTTTCATGCAATGCGCCGACAGAAAATCCATATTCAAAATCGAGTTCAGGAGAGCGGAACTGCGTTCCCCATATTTTTATTTTCCCGCAGTAATTTTTGAAAATATTCTCAATCTCTTTTAACGATCTTGCATTCACGATAGACGAAAGTTGACCTTTAGTAAGCTGTGAATAGTTTTCATTATTCGCATTTTCTATTTTTATACTTGTATCTCTTAGCCTCTCGTCTCTCTTCTGTTCATCATTATTCTGATAAAGGAAGATCGCATAATCGTCCTTATTTGTGAGAGAATATGCCGCCGAGCTCTTCGCGTTCTCATCGACCTTCGCATTCTGCGCATTCTCAATAGCAGTATCCATCTCGTCCAGAATCATCTTACGGATCTTCGATGCATTCTTCTCCGCGATCATGGCAGCATGGCGCCCGGATGAAGTCAGAGTTCCCCTGTTGAGCAGATTACGCATGGCGGTCTCTATTCCCCTGAAATGGTCCGCCAGCGTGGCCGATATAAATAATTATCTCATTTCCATTTTTTGTAGCAAAAAAATCTGCTTCTTTTCAGCATCGCTGATATTGATAGAAAACCGCAGGTTCTCCTCATTGAGGTTGTGAACAGCAATCAGGTCTTTCGTCTGCTGGACCGTATGGTCTACATCGATGGAGAAGCGTTTGACATCCGGAACACTATCCTCGATCTCCTGATAATCCTGCTTTGCATTGACTTCATTGCTTTCTTGCACTACACTATTAGCAGATAAATCTCTCATGGGGCGTAAAGCTGGCTTCCCAGTCAGTGAGGCAGAAGGATTTTCCGAAGTAGCCGCACCCCATGATGAGATTTTTTTGGATTCTTTATATCATAAACATAACGCTATTTGCAGCTCCGATCGGAATATCTGATACTCGTTTCTGAACTTTACAGCAATATCTGCGTCATAATAATTCCATCCTCTTCCAGCGAATACACCATGTTTCCCATTCTTATCAGGTTCATGCCGTAGTCCGGTTGCATTCTCGATAAGGTCGGTCACATCAGCAGACATGTTCATCTTGACAGACTTATCTTTTGCTGGCGCGTATTTCATAAATCCGTTGTGGGTATATTTTTTAGAAAATCTCCTCGATATGCGGACCTTTTCGATCAGCAACTAATTCACGAACAATGTATTCTGCATTCTTTATATCGCTAACAGAGAAAATTTTGTCCGCCACTGGGATAATCCGGCCATCATCCGATACAAACTCATTGTTCTTTGCATCATACGTATAGGATTTTTGTCCGAAAACATAATCGCCGACTGAATATGCTGCAGAACTCTTCGCGTTCTCATCCAGCGACGCATTCTGCGCATTTTCGATTGCCACATCCATCTCGTCCAGAATCATCTTCCGGATCTTCGATGCATTCTTCTCTGCGATCATGGCAGCATGGCGCCCGGATGAAGTCAGAGTGCCCCTGTTGAGCAGATTACGCATGGCGGTCTCTATTCCCCTGAAATGGTCCGCCAGCGTTCCGAGAACTGATTTCTGTTCCTTTACGCCCTGCTTTTTATTCAGCCATTCTGAAAGATCATGAATGCCTTCCTTCGATGAGAAAATGCCGGACATGGCGTCATTCATCATCTCGCCCATGGCAGCACTTACCGTTTTCGTCTTTTCCACTGCGGTATAGGCATCCTGATATTTCTCCACGCTCCGGATAAGCTCGTCTCCCTGGTATTTCTCCGCGGTGTATCTGAGCAGGGCAGAGCGGACTTTCAGCGCACCCTTTGTGTTAAACGCTTCAAGATTTCAATACCAGCCCCTCTGCGAGGGGCTTCATGAACAAGTTTTTTGAAAAGTCAGCCTCTTCATGACAATTCGTGCCAAGTTTCGTGTCAACTTTTATTCCAAAATGTCGGAAAATCGTCCAATTTTTGGTACTACAGTTTCACTCGTGAGACGCAAAAAATCCCGTAAACACGCGGTTCTCGCGCACTTACGGGATTCTTTGAAAACTGAGGCATGCGGGAATCGAACCCGCGACAACTTGATTAAAAGTCAAGTGCTCTACCGACTGAGCTAATGCCCCATGCTGGGCTAGCCGGATTCGAACCGGCGAATGTGAGAATCAAAATCTCATGCCTTAGCCCCTTGGCTATAGCCCATTGCAAATATAAGCACCGGGCTGCAACCGGAGCTCTTTCTCCGGAAAAAGGTTCCGAAAGAACCTTTCGGAACCTTACCGAGACAAGGGTGGGTAGTGGGACTCGAACCCACGATCTCCAGAACCACAATCTGGCGCGCTAACCAACTGCGCCACACCCACCATATGTGTGGGCCTTACGGCTCGTGTGCCTGTGGGGATTCGAACCCCAGACCCACGGCTTAGAAGGCCGTTGCTCTATCCAGCTGAGCTACAGACACAAAAGAGCGGGTGATGGGAATCGAACCCACGTATCTAGCTTGGAAGGCTAGTGTTCTACCATTGAACTACACCCGCATAAATACATGACCGGGCGCTCTCGCTGAGGAACGCTCTTTTGTGAATTTCCTACGCGAAATCGAGGTGACAGGATTCGAACCTGCGACATCCTGGTCCCAAACCAGGCGCTCTACCAGACTGAGCCACACCTCGCTTGGTTCTCATTTCCGCGACGCATTCTGTATTATAGAGGAGCCTGCTCCGGGTGTCAACCACTTTTTTGTTGCCTGCCCACGGCCGATCCGCTATAATAAAACAGTTGGCAGAAATCCCTGCCGCAGGCGGCTTTGGTGGAATTGGCAGACACGATAGATTTAGGTTCTATTCCGAGAGGGTGCAGGTTCAAGTCCTGTAAGCCGCATGGTTGCCTTCTGTCCCGATGCGTGCCGGTCATTCCGGTCCGGCCTGCGCGCGTCCGGATTTTGCTTTTCTGACGTTCAGTCATCTTTACCCAACCCCTCTATTCTGTCCCTTGCAGTCATTTTCCCCGGATGGTAAATTACGTATAAATGGGGTCAGATATAGGCCTAAGAATGCAGGGAAAAGAGGTATGAAGTCATGGCAAATGCAGTAGCAAATGCAGCACATCTTGCAGAGCGCAAGGCACTGAGCGTCGTTCTGGATGCTGCCATCAAGAACGTCAATAAAGACCGTGCGGCCAATATGATCAAAATCGTTGATCTGGTCCAGAAGTTCAACGGAGATACCTGGAGTCCGACCGCCTACGATAATCTCCGCAATGTCTTTCGCGATCCCAATTCCAAGTACATGCAGTTCACAAACAAGATTCTGGACAACATCGATCCGAAGATTCTGAAAACGCAGCTGCTCAATCTGGGATTTGAAGCCGGTTTCTCCGGATTCAAGCAGGTGCAGAAGAATTCAAAGAAGTATGGCGTCTCCATTCCGTGGGTCATTCTGATCGATCCCACCTCCGCCTGCAATATGCACTGCACTGGATGCTGGGCAGCAGAGTACGGCCACACCAAGAGCCTGACCTATGAGCAGCTCGATTCCGTCATCACGCAGGGCGAGGAGCTCGGCATTCATGCATGGGTCATGACCGGCGGCGAGCCGACCACCCGCAAGGCAGATGTTTTCAAGCTCTGCGAGAAGCACAACACCTCCTATTTCATGATATTCACCAACGGCACGCTGATCGACGATCAGTTCGCTGAGGACATGCTTCGGGTCGGCAACCTGATCCCCTCCATCTCCGTCGAGGGGTTTGCCGAGACAAATGACAGCCGCCGCGGCGATGGCTGCTTCGACAAGGTCATGCATGCCATGGATATCCTGCGCGAGCATCACCTGCCGATTGCCACCTCCATCTGCTACACCTCGGTCAACTACAAGACCGTCACCAGCGACGAGTTCCTGCAGATGCTGATCGACAAGGGTGTGTATTTCACCTGGTACTTCCACTATATGCCGGTCGGAAACGAGGCCTCCACTGCGCTTCTTCTGAATCCGGAGCAGCGCGAATATATGTATCACAGAGTCCGCGAAATCCGCGGCTACAAGACCGGTCTTCCGATCTTTGCCATTGATTTCCAGAACGATGGCGAAATGGTGCACGGCTGTATCGCCGGCGGCAAGTACTACTGCCACATCAACCCGAACGGCGATGTGGAACCCTGCGTCTTCATTCATTACAGCCAGGCCAACATCAAGGAGAAGAGCCTCATCGAGTGCCTGCAGCAGCCGCTGTTCAAGGCATATCAGGCGGGACAGCCGTTCAATGACAATTACCTCCGTCCGTGCCCGATGCTTGAGAACCCGGACAAGCTGCGCGGTATCATCAAGGAGACAGGTGCTCCGTCCACAGATATGGCTTCTCCGGAGTCTGTCGAGCATCTGACGGCAAAATGCGACGAGTATGCGAAGGATTGGGCTCCCGTGGCAGATAAGCTCTGGGATGCCGGTCACATGGATCTCGACAGCTGGAAGAAGGACAAGAAGTCCGCTTCTGCCTCTGTTTGACCTGCGGATGCTGAAAGCGGCATGGGGCATATCCCCATGCCGCTTTTTCTGATATCCAGGCAAGAATATGAAGACACCTTTTTTCTCCTCTCATCGATAGTTAATTATGCCAATTTCCCTTTTTGCAAAATTTCATCCGGATTATCAGCCGGAAAGTGCCGCGCAGACGGAGTCGTCCGCACCGGAAACCAGTATTTTGAAGCAGACGGATGACAGTCGTCTCTCCTCGCTGGCTGGAGCGCTGATGGCGTACGGGCGGGACCGGATCATGCTCTCTCTCCCCTTCCTATCCCGCGCTTTCTTTCGGATGCCGCTGGTGGGCGGTGATTTCACCGAGTCCTTCGGTGCGAACGGCGACACCTTCTGGTACAACGACCGTTTTCTCATCCGGCGTGCCCGGGAAGACCGCAATTATCCAGCCAGGGCCTTTCTTCACTGCATTCTGCACTACCTCTACCAGCATCCGTTCGATGCCGGAGAGCGGAACCGAAATCTGATTTTCTGGGACGTAGCTTCCGATATTGCTGTGGAGAATTCGATTCTGGGCCTGAATCTTCCCGGCGCGGCCCTTTCCACAGACAGTGATCTGCACCTGTTCCTTTCCGATTTTCAGCGGGAGGTGCACTCCCTGACAGTATTCCGAATCTACCGCTGGCTCATCCGCAACCCGCAGCGGTTCGGTGAGATCGCGGCAAAGGCGGAGCTTTTTACTATCGACGATCACAGACTCTGGTTCCGCGGCAGAGAAAAGGACCCCGCCTCCGCCCTGAATCAGTCCTCCACGCACCGCGGCACAAATATGATCGGCGATCTCGGGTGTCATGAGGCCGATCAGGACGAAAATGCCACCGAGGAGGCCGAAGAGGGACTGCTCGGCCGACGCCGGAATGACTGGAGCGAGATTTCAGATCTCGCACAGACCGATCTGCGCGCTTATACTTCCGATCCCGACAGTAATTTTGGCGCCGTGAAGGTGAATCTGTCCGCTGCCCTCCGGGACCGCTTCAATTACTCCGAATTTCTGAAAAAGTTCAAGGTTCTCGGCGAAGAGATGCACATCGATCAGGATTCCTTCGATTACATCTACTACACCTACGGTATGGAGCATTACGACCGCATGCCGCTCATCGAACCGCTTGAATATCGCGAGACCGACCGTATTCGCGAATTTGTCATTGCGCTCGACACCTCCGGCTCCTGCCAGGGCGCCGTGGTAGAGCGGTTTCTCCGAAAAACCTATTCCATCCTGAAGAGTTCGAACGATTTCTTTGAGACCGTCAACATCCACATCATCCAGTGCGATGCAAAGGTGCAGGAGGACACCGTCGTCACCTGCGACGCGGATTTTGACCGATATATGAACACCATCGAGCTGTCCGGCTTCGGCGGGACGGACTTCCGCCCGGTCTTCGAGTATGTGGACCGCCTGATCGCAGACCGTGTCTTCACGAATCTCAAGGGCATGATCTATTTCACCGACGGCAACGGCACCTATCCCGGGAGGCCGCCGGCCTACCCTGCCGCTTTCATTCTCCTCGACGGCGGCGACAACATCGCAGACAGCAAAATCCCGCCGTGGGCTATCGTCGCACATATGAGCGAGAGTGACCTGTAGCACGGATACCGTAAAAGACGCAGCACAGCGAGGTATAACATGAACATTCAGGAAGCAAAGGAACAGATTCGTCAGACCATCACCATCTATCTGGAAAAGGACGCCCATGGGCAGTACAAGATTCCTGTACAGCGTCAGCGCCCGATCTTCATGATCGGTTCGCCCGGAATCGGTAAGACGGCGATTATGGAACAGATTGCCTCGGAGCTCGGGATCGGTCTGGTCTCTTATTCGATGACACATCACACCCGGCAGAGCGCTCTGGGTCTGCCTCAGATCCGGGATGTGGAATATGACGGACAGACCTTTCAGGTGACCGAGTACACCATGAGCGAGATCATTGCCGCCGTCTATGAATCCATGGCCCGCAGCGGCAGGCGTCAGGGCATCCTGTTCCTCGACGAAATCAACTGCGTGTCCGAGACTCTGGCGCCCGCCATGCTGCAGTTTCTGCAGTATAAGACCTTCGGTACGCACCGGGTTCCGGATGGCTGGATTATCGTCACAGCCGGAAATCCGCCGCAGTTTAACCGCTCCGTGCGGGAATTTGATATTGCCATGATGGACCGTCTCAAGATCCTTGAGGTCGATCCCGATTACCGCGTCTGGCGTGCCTACGCTGTGGAGCGCGACATTCATCCCGCCATCCTGACCTACCTCGATATCCGCAGCGACGACTTCTACCGGATTGAGAACACAGTCGATGGCAAAACCTATTGCACAGCGCGAGGCTGGGAAGACCTGTCCGATGCCATGCGGCTCTACGAGGAACATGACTTCCCGGTTGACGATGCCCTCGTTCTGCAGTACATCCGCAGCAAGAAAATCGCGCGCCAGTTTGCCACATACTATGAGCTGTACAAGAAATATCGCGAAGAATATCAGGTGCCGGAAATTCTGGAAGGCCGCGCTTCCCGCGAACTCTGCCGGCGTGCAAAGGCTGCCGGCTTCGATGAGCGTGTCTCCCTTCTCGGCCTGTTGACTGATGCAGTCCAGGGTGAAATCCGGACTGTGCAGCGCCGCGACGATACGCTGCGCCGGGTTCTCCCGATGCTTCGGAGTACAAAGGAGGAGATGGCAGAGGGAACCCGGACGCCGGATGCTGTACTGAATGATCACAGAAGTGCAGTCGAGGAAGAGTGCAGTCAGAGCCGTATGGCAGGCGCGCTCTCCCCCGAAAAGGAGCGTCAGTCCCAGGCCCTGGCCGATCTGCTGGACGAACTGGCCGACTTGCTCCGTCAGCAGGGACTGACCGAGGCCACAGACGGACCAGCTGCATTTGAAAAAATCCGGGAAGAATACACCAGGGCGGTCAATCAGATGAAACAGAACGCACAGGCTGCAGAGCAGCACCTGAATCACCTCTTCTCCTTTGTGGATGAGGTATTCGGACAGGGCAACGAAATGCTGCTTCTCACGACCAACCTCTCTGTAAATCGGGACACCGTGCGTTTTCTCTCCTCGCACCACTGTGACAGCTATTTCCGGTATGCGAAAAAATACGAAATTTATGACCGCGGCGAGGCGCTCTCCCGCGAACTCGATGCCATCGACCCCTCCCTGCTCGGAGACGCGCCGGCCCTGCAATAAGGTATTGCCATGATTTCAGAAGATCAGCTGTTTGAATATGAAGTGCGGCGGGATGGAGCGGTAATCACCCGCTTTCTGGGCCTTCCCGCCTCGTCAGATTCTCTGTCCATTCTGGTGCCGGATACCCTTGGCGGTGCTACTGTGACTGCCATCGAACCGAGAGCATTCTCCGACAAAGGCACGACGCTTATGGAGATCCACCTACCGGATACCATCCGCTCAGTCGGCGAAGAGGCCTTTGCCTACTGCTACCTGCTGGAGTTGCTCGATCTTGGCCATGGCGTGGAAACGATCGGCGGCGGTTTTCTCTCCTTCTGCGGTTCCATGGAAGAGCTTACGCTGCCCGCCAGTGTGCGTCGGATCGACAGGCCGTATCTGCTGAATGCACTGCGGGTGAAGACCGATCAGGATCCGGGAACACCGCACGGACCGAACGGATCGCCCGACAGATCAGTCCAGGGCAGATTCGTGGCAGACGGGTATGCTCTTTACGAGAGGCTGACAGAGTACGACGGTCCAGTCGGCCCGGCGGCGCCTCTCCGTCTTATCTCCGTTTCCTCCGCCTCGGAGCGCTCCTCCTACGCCGTACTGCCGGGCACTGTAGAAATCGGCACGCAGGCATTCGAGGGGCAGTCCCACCTGCGGGAGCTGACCCTGCCGGATACTTTAGAGACAATCGGCGATCACGCATTCCGGGACTGTCCCGCGCTCACCTGCTTTGACCTCCCCGCCTCCGTCCGCCGGATCGGCGAGGCGGCGCTGGAAAACAGCGGGTGGAACGATCAGGTGGACAGCCTCATTCCAATCCGCACTCACGGCGGCGCCTGCTCCATCGAGAGTTCTTCTCTGCTGCTTCGGGACGGAGACGCCTGCTGTCTCGTTCGCTACTTCGGCCACGATACGCAGTACACCATCCCGGCACCGGTCACCGTGATCCGCACCGGAGCCTTTCATCGGACAGATCTGAGAGCCATCCGTTTTCCCGCCTCCGTCCGGCAGGTTGAGCCGTCCGCATTCACCGGGAACAGTAAATTGGAACGATTTGATTTTGATCCCGGCGAAGCTGCCGGCATGGCGGCGCCAGCATCCGTCCTCTTTCCCGACGTGGTCTTTCGAAAGGATGATATCGAGGCGCTGTTTCTGCCCCAGGCAAAGGATCTCGTCTGTCTCGGACAGAAGCTTGTGTTTGAGCCCGATCCGGGCACGCTCTTTCAGTTCCGCGCGTACGACTGCCTGTTTGAAACCTATGCAGGCGCGATGGAGCGGGCCGCCATCGCCATCAGCCGTCTCGCCTGGCCGATTGACCTGTCCTCCGGACGGGAGGAATTCTACCGCGGCTGGCTCACGGCTAACCTCCCCGATCTGCTGTCTGAAATGACCCGGAGAGATGACCCCGGCGTACTCCGCCAGGTCCTCTCTCTGCATATATTAAGCCAGGCGCAGGTGCTGGACGCGATTTCCTTCTGCGAGGAGCACCGCCGCCCTGTCTGCCTTCAGCTTCTCCTCTCCTTTCATCACCACGAGTTCGGGGAGGAGCAGTTCGACTACACCCTTTGATTCCTCCGATGCAGTTCCAGTCGCCCGGCGGCCGTTCGCCGCGGGCGGCAGGCTGCTGATCCTCCCGCGATACTGAAATCCGGGCGATGCCAGAATACAGGCAAGCCCGGCTGCGGAATGGGGGTCGGCGTTTCTTCCTTACACGCGGATGTCCTTCACCGTTCCGCCTTCGTAGACGCTTCCCTCGACAATGATCTGCTTGACCAGTGTGGTCTTCGGATGTTCGATGAGTTCAATCAGCTCATCGGCCGCTTCCCTGCCCATCCGCTGCGTGTCCTGCCGGATGGTCGTGAGCTGCGGCTCGATGTGACGGGCAATCCGGATGCCGTCGTACCCCGCGATAGAGACATCGCCAGGCACAGACAATCCGCGCTCCGTGATGGCATTCATTCCTCCGAACGCCGAGAAATCATCCGGGTACAGAATGCAGGTCGGCGGCTCCGGCAGGTCCAGCAGCTCCGCCGTGCGCTGCTCAGTTTCCCTGGTCGAACGGTACGGCGCCTCTTTGATATAATCATCAGGAACCGTCAGCCCAAGCTCATCCGCCGTTCGAAAGAAGCTGGAGAGCCGGCTGTGCGTGACCGCCGAGTTTTCCTCTCCGTGGATATAGGCGATCCGGCGGTGCCCTTTCCCGTAGACATAGGTCAGCAGGTCGTGCATTCCCCTGACATTGTCCGAGAGAATGGCTGTCCGGTTGTTAAACATATGGTCAATTGTCACGATCGGGATGTCACTGCGCACCAGCTCGATCACCTCTGGGTCATAAAAATTGACGCACGCGATGCATACGCCGTCAAACCCGCGGTACCTGGCATGTGCCAGATAGGACATCTTGTTCGGCCTTGTCTTGTTGCTGTTAATAAAGGTCAGATCATATCCTCTCGCCTCGGCGCTCTCCTTGAAGCTGTTGAGAATATAGGCAAAAAAATCATGCGTCAGTCCGCTCTGTGCATTGTCCACGAACAAAACACCGATGTTGTGGGTGCGGTTGGTCTTCAGTGCCTTAGCCGCGGAGTTCGGATAGTACCCCATCTCATTGGCCACACGCAGGACATTTGCCCGGGTTTCCTCACTGATATCCGTGTGATGATTGAGGGCTTTGCTGACCGTCGCTATGGAAACGCCGCACGCGGCAGAAATATCCTTCAATGAAACCATGCTTTTCCCCCTTATGCATTGCAGCCCGGATTTCGCAATCGTTTTCGGACCTTCCTTCCGAAAATAGTATTACAAATAGAAGGATATTGCAAGGCAGCATCTCAATATAAAATGTCGTTTTGAACAATATATTTATTTATTTCGTGCCATATTCAAACATAATGCACATAATTTCAGAGATATCTGCCTGCAGTTCATCGGCACCGCCATCAGTTTCAGTTGCATTCCCAAAATCACCCGTTGTATAATTTGTGGCGAAGCTTTCTATTGCGTTCCTTAAACGTTTAACAAAGAACGGGCAGAGAGCAGGCCGCAGCAATGGACATCACAGGCGCGGCAGTCATGGACATCAGCCCGGCATTTTTAACGCTCATTCATCAGGAACCCTCCACGCAGGCAGGTTCCTCTCTCAGTGCCGCGCATCCGCGGCAGAAAGGACAACAGGAAGAGAGTATGAAATTCGGATATTTTGACGATGCAGATCAGGAGTATGTCATCACCACTCCGAAAACGCCTCTGCCCTGGATCAATTATCTCGGAACCAGAGACTTTTTCAGTCTGATCTCCAACACAATGGGCGGCTATTCCTTTTATAAGGATGCCAAGCTGCTCCGGCTCACGCGCTACCGCTACAACAACGTGCCCTACGACAACAACGGCCGGTATTTTTATATCAAGGACGGAGATACTCTCTGGAACCCGGCCTGGCAGCCGACCAGAACCGATCTGGACTTCTATGAGTGCAGGCACGGTCTCGGCTACAGCCGCTTCACCGGGCGTAAGAACGGCATCACTGCGTCGGTGCTCTCCTTCGTTCCGCTTCGCGACGCCTGCCAGATCGATCAGGTGAAGCTGACGAACGACTCCCCGGAGACAAAATCCGTGCAGCTCTACTCCTATGTGGAGTGGTGTCTGTGGAACGCGTCCGACGACTGCGAGAATTTCCAGCGCAATCTCTCCACCGGCGAGGTAGAGATCGAGGGGTCCACGATCTACCACAAGACCGAGTATCGCGAGCGGCGCAATCACTACGCCATCCGTTCTGTAAACTGCCCGATCGACGGCTTTGATACCATTCGTTCGGAATTTATCGGGATGTACAACGGCGCCGATCAGCCCGAGGCAATTCTGAGCGGCGGCTGCCGCGGCTCCGTCTGCAGCGGCTGGTCCCCGATCGCGGCGCAGCAGATCAATGTCACCCTTGCGCCGGGCGAAACGAAAACCTTTGAGTTTATCCTCGGCTACATCGAAAATCCGGAGGACGAAAAGTGGGCGGCAGGCACAACCGCGCGGGATGAAATTATTAACAAGACAAGAGCCCACGAGATGCTCAGCCGCTATCAGACAGACGCACAGGTTGAGGCCAGCTTCGAGGAGCTCCGTTCATACTGGAAGAATCTTCTCGGCCGCTTCCACCTGGAGTCCGGCAACGACAAGGTGAATCGGATGGTCAACATCTGGAACCAGTACCAATGCATGGTGACCTTCAACATGAGCCGGTCAGCGTCTTATTTTGAATCCGGCATCGGACGTGGCATGGGCTTCCGCGACTCCTGTCAGGATCTCCTCGGCTTCGTCCATCTGATCCCTGAGAGAGCAAGGGAACGCATCATCGATATCGCCTCCACGCAGTTCCAGAACGGTTCCGCCTACCATCAGTATCAGCCCCTCACGAAGAAGGGCAACGCCGGCATCGGCTCCGGCTTCAACGACGATCCGCTGTGGCTGATTGCTGCGGTCAGCGCGTACACCCGTGAGACCGGCGACTATTCCATTCTGGATGAGACCGTTCCCTACGACAACGATATGTCTGTGGCGACCAGTCTGATGGAGCATCTGAAGCGGTCCCTCGACTTCACAATCAATCATCGCGGTCCGCACGGGCTTCCGCTCATCGGCCGCGCCGACTGGAACGACTGCCTGAATCTCAACTGCTTCTCCGCGCATCCCGGCGAGTCCTTCCAGACTTTCGGCCCTTCCGAGGGGCCGGTGGCCGAGTCCGTCTTCATCGGCGGCATGTTTGTGAAATACGGCGAAGAATATGCCGAGCTCTGTGAAGTGCGCGGCGATGAGAAGGAAGCGGCAAGAGCACGCAGCGCGGTCCGGGATATGAATGAGGCGGTTCTGACCGCAGGCTGGGACGGCCGCTGGTTCCTCCGGGCATACGATGCGCACGGCGATAAGGTCGGGTCGGACGAATGTGAGGACGGCAAAATCTTCATCGAGCCGCAGGGCTTCTGTGTGCTGGCTGGCTGCGGCGTCGAGACCGGCCAGGCGGAGACCGCGCTCCGGTCCGTGGAGGAGCTGCTCGACACGAAATACGGCATCTGCATCCTTTGGCCTGCGTACAAGCGGTATCACCTGGAACTCGGAGAAATCTCGAGCTATCCGCCGGGATACAAGGAAAACGGCGGCATCTTCTGCCACAACAACCCCTGGGTATCGATCGCCGAGACCGTTCTCGGGCACGGCAACCGGGCGTTTGACATCTACCGCAAGACCTGCCCGGCTTATACCGAGGATATTTCCGAGATTCACCGGACCGAACCCTATGTATACTGCCAGATGGTCGCAGGCAAGGAGGCAAAGTACTTCGGCGAGGGCAAAAACAGCTGGCTGACAGGCACCGCCGCGTGGACCTTCCTTGATGTTTCCCAGTATATTCTGGGCATCGCTCCGACCCACAGAGGTCTCCGGATTGACCCCTGCGTGCCGGCGGATTTCGGCGATTTCCGCATCCACCGCGTATTCCGCGGCGTGGAATATAACATCAGCGTCTCCAATCCCGATCATGTCGAAAAGGGCGTAAAGGAAATGACTGTGGACGGCACCCGGATCAGCGGAAATGTCATTCCGTTTGATGCTTCGAAGAAGTCCGTCGACGTGACCGTCGTCATGGGCTGACAGAACTGTCCCGGACAGGTTTTCATTTCAGAAAACCGTCCGGGCTTTTTTAACCTTAAACAGGAAAACTCCCGGAGCGGCCGCTCCGGGAGTTTTCCTGTTGTGAAATCATATGGGGTAATGCGTGCGACAAGATTCGAACTCGCGACCTTCTGGTCCGTAGCCAGACGCTCTATCCAGCTGAGCTACGCACGCACATTCTCCGCCGCCGGAACCCCGACAGCGAAGATTATTGTACGAAAAACTTCAGGATCTGTCAATGGTATGTTTTTTCGTTTGAATCATTCCATTATCCCATTTTCCGTGCCAGACCTGTTCCCGCCGGGATGGCCGCTCAGGGTCTCTCCACGATGGCCGCGCAGCCCATGCCTCCGCCGACACAGAGTGTTGCAAGACCCTTGTGTGCGCCCGCCTTCTTCATTTCATAGAGCAGCGTGACAAGAATGCGGTTTCCGGAGCATCCGACCGGATGGCCGAGCGCGATCGCGCCGCCGTTGATGTTGAGTTTGCTCCTGTCAAATCCCAGCTCCTTTGCAACTGCCACAGACTGCGCCGCAAACGCTTCATTCGCCTCAATGAGATTAAAATCCGCGACTTTGTATCCGGTCTTCGCGCAGACCTTCTTCGTGGCAGCGACCGGACCAATTCCCATGATGCGCGGTTCCACACCGGCAAGCTCGCCGCCGACCCAGTAGCCGAGAATCTCGCTTCCAAGCTCCTTGGCCTTTTCCTCACTCATGACGACGATGGCGGAAGCCGCATCATTGATTCCGGAGGAATTGCCTGCCGTGACCACGCCGGTGCCATCCTTGAGGAACGCCGGCTTTAGCTTTGCCAGTGTCTCCACGGTTGTCCCGAAACGCGGACCCTCATCCGTGTCAAACACAATTTCCTGCTTCTTTGACTTCACCGTGACTGGAACGATCTCGTCCTTGAAAGCGCCGCTCTTGATGGCCTTCTCCGCCTTCTGCTGGGACCATGCTGCGAATTCGTCCAGCTCCTCCCGGGTCAGATGCCAGTCGTGCGCAATGTTCTCCGCAGTGATGCCCATGTGATAGCCGCCGAACGCGTCCGTCAGAGCGTCCTTGATCATCGCATCGTCGATCGTCGCGGAACCCATGCGGTATCCGTAGCGCCCGCCGTACAGCAGATACGGTGCCATGGACATATTTTCCATACCGCCGGCGACAATGATATCGGCGTCTCCCATGGAGATCAGCTTTGCGGCCAGATTGACGCAGTGCAGACCGGATCCGCAGAGCACATTGATCGTGGTCGCGGGCACCTCAACTGGAATTCCCGCGTTGACAGCTGCCTGGCGGGCCGGATTCTGACCGAGTCCGGCCTGGATGACATTGCCCATGTAGACCTCATCGACCTGATCCGGACGGACGCCGGCACGCTTCAGTGCTTCCCTGATCACGATCGTACCCAGTGCCGGGGCCGGAGTTGTGCTGAGCGTCCCACCCATTTTGCCGATGGCCGTTCTGCAGGCTCCGGCAAGTACTACTCTTCTACCCATTTTGATGCCTCCTGATTTATAGCTTTTGTTTCTTCAGTATACACCTGCAGAGACCTCGCTGCAGAGACTGACCGAGAAATAATCCCGAATCTCCTGCGGATCCTTCGTCTTCCCGAGGACCCACATCAGTTTTGTCAGTGCCGCCTCGCCGGTCATGTCAAACGCCTGCAGACAGCCTGCCTCCAGCGCGCGCCTGCCCGTCTCATAGACGCTGAGTGTACTCCCCTCATAGCGGCACTGTGTGCCGACCAGCACGGTGATCCCCTGCGCCGTCAGATCCGCGATCTCCGCAATGAAATCATGCTTAAGAAAAGGCATGCCTCCCATGCCATAGGCCTCAATGTATATTCCCTGGTATCCTGCACCCGCCAGACTGCGCAGAATTTCGCGGTGAATGCCCGGAAACATCTTGAGCAGAAATACGCGGTCCGAATACGAGTTTTCCAGATGAAACACGCCGCTCCGCCTCGGAAGGACAGCCTCATTGACCCGCATTCCCAGAGAGCTGATGTGTGCAGCCTCAGGATAATTTATGCTGTCGAACGCATCAAAGGAGAACGACCGCACCTTTGACGTGCGGCAGCCCAGCATCACCTTCCGGTTGAACGCTACATAGACGCCTGCGCAGCCCGTCGCGGCAAAATGAATGGCGCACCGCAGATTCTCCATGGCGTCTGCGACAGGATCCGACATGGACAGCTGAGACCCGGTCAGAACCACCGGAATACTGATGTTCAGCAGCATAAAAGAAAGCATAGACGAGGTATACGCCATGGTATCCGTGCCATGAATCACGACGATACCGTCATAATCCTGCCAGATGCCGGCGATCTTCGCGGCCAGTGCCGCCCAGTCCTCCGGAAAGATATTGGCACTGTCGACCGACCAGAAGTCCTGCATCTCCAGATTGACTCCCTGAGACACCATGTGCAATTCCTTTTGAATATCCGCGGTCGTCAGCCCGGGTGCAAGACCGTTCTCCTTCATCACAGAAGAGAGCGTTCCTCCGGTATTCAGAATCAGTATCGTCTTTTCCATCCGTCTCCCGTCAGCCTCCTCATTCCGCACGGACTGTTCCCCTATTCCTGTCGGAAACCAGTATGGCAAGGCTATGCTTATTTCTCCGTGAGGTCCGCGTACTGCGCCCGCGCCGCCCTGAGAAAATCATCCGGTGCAAGCCGGATCTGCGCGCCGATCCGTCCGGCGCTCACGTAAATCTGCGTCTGCTGCCGTGCGCTCTCATCCACCCTTGTCTCGAACTGTTTCTTCATCCCGATCGCCGTGCAGCCGCCGCGCACATAACCCGTGAGACCGAACAGCTCCTTCACATGAATCAGCTCCACGGATTTGACGCCGACGGACCTGGCGCATTTTTTGAGGTCGAGTTCCGCCTCGATGGGAATGACAAACACATAATGATTCCTGTCCGATCCCACCGCCACCAGTGTCTTATATACCATCTCATGCGGCAGTCCCAGCTTGTCGGCCGTCTGTACACCGTCGACAAATTCGGTGTCCGGCTCATACGAAAAGTGCTCGAAGGGTATCTTCTCCCGCTCGAGAATCCGCATCGCGTTCGTTTTGACTTCCTTTTCTTTCTTTGCCATTTCTATTCCTTTACACCCGGATTACCTGCTTTGCATACTCCGAAAGGACCGCCGTGCGCCCTGTTTTCCGGGCATAGACAGCATCGTACAGCTCCGAGGCGAACAGATCTGTCTGCAGCATCCGTTCATAGGGGGCCGGTATCCTGCTCTGATCCCGTCCGAGCGCCGCGATCACCGGCAGCTGCCCAGACGCCAGCGTACCAATCAGATCCCCCGCCTTTCCCGCATCCCCGGAGAGACCGAGAAGCCGCACATAGCCCGGCAGGCGGAACGCCGCTAGGTCGCTCTTCCGGATATCAAGAAGGATGTGGAGCAGGGCTCGCGACACTCTGGTATAGGTGAGATCCTTCGACTTCAGCCGCGCCGTAAAGGCAGAAAAGCCCTCATACTCCGGCAGCGCACGCCGGATTTTGTCCGCAAAATCCGGCGTGACATCGAGAAAATCATCCAGCGCCGGCGCTCCCGGCCGCGTGCGCTCCTCCTGCAGCACGCTTCGGATCCGATAATACAGCATGTCCGAAAAGTCATCCGGACAGACTGCCGCCGGATCTGCCCTTCTCCGCTCTTCCCGAAGCGCAGAGGCGGAAACCGTACTGATCCGCTTTACCACATGCGGTGTGAACCGGCAGGCGCCACTGCCAGCCGTGCCCTCTGCGGTCTCCGCGGGAGAAATGCCCGAGGGGGACTTTTCCCCCATCGGGACATTGGTTCCACAGGGATTCATGCAAGTTTGAACGCGACGATTCGATGTCACCTTCGAACCGCCCTTCCGCAGGCGCAGAACGCTGAGAAGATATTCCATTCCCAGCAGATCATTGGACGTATCCGGCAGCCGGATACCGGCAGTCTCCGCCGCGGCTGCGCTCCGGGCCGCAGGATACGTCATTCCCTCCGCGAGATGCCGCCGCAGTGCCTGCCGGAACTGCTCCGGCTCCCGGAGAAGGAGATCTGCCGCTTTGGAGAGTGGCTCGAGCGAGCCGCTCTCCGAACCGAATACCAGATCCGTCACTCCGCCGAGACGGTTAAAGAGGTTCACCGCGCCGTCCGCGAAATACTCGGCGCTTGAGGCGGCATACAGCACCGGCAGCTCCAGCACGGCATCCGCACCGCCGGCGAGAATCTGCCGCACCCGGATCTCCTTCGGCTCCACCGCCGGCTCACCCCGCTGGACGAAATCTCCCGACAGCAGCACGACCACCCGGTCTGCTCCCGTGATCTCTCTGGCCTTTGCGAGCACATACCGGTGCCCCTCATGGAAAGGATTGCATTCTGCGATCACACCTGCGATCTTCACCGTCACACCCCTGCCGTCATCCCAGATGAACCTGGGATACCAGCTTCTTCTCCGTATCGTACTCCGCCTCAGTCAGACTGCCGTCGTCATACTCCACCTCGCCGGACTGGTTGTCGTACGGGTCATGGCGCAGATACACCATCGGCGGCTCGAACTGCTTCTGAAACGCCGGGTTGGACGGGATCCGGAACGGATCGAGGTTCCCGAGATAGTGGCGTCTCCTCTCCTCTCTGCCCGAGCGGAATGCTCCTCCGCCATAGGACGGATCGCAGTAAAGCCACCCCCACGGCGCCAGATACATCTGAGCCCAGTCGTGGCAGCCAGGCGGGCAATCGTCAAACTCATTGCCTGACTGCCATCTCGCGGGAATACCGGCGATGCGGGCAAGCGTAATGAACATCAGCGCCTGCAGCCCGCAGTCTCCCTTGCGGTTCAGTGCGCAGTACTCTCCCTGATTCTCGATTGCAAAATACGACCGCACATAGGAATAGGTGACCTCTTCTGTGATGTAGTCATAGATCGCCTGCGCTTTCTCGAGCGGCGTCTCCAGCTGTCCGGTCAGCTTCTCCGCAAGACTCCGCATAAAAGGAGTGAACGCGATATGCGGCAGCTGCTCCGTGAGATCCTCCGGGCTGACACCATCCGGCAGCGGCCCGTCCGGCCGCAGAATGCCGATTCCGCCGCGCCTCTTTGCATCGCCTTCGGCGCCTCCGGCTGCCGTCATCGCCGCCGAAGCCTTCCGGTTCTCCTCCTTCGCCGTCTCTGACCACAGATCATGATAGACCGGCGTGGATGTGAACTCATACTCGACGAAGAACGGGTGATTCTCCGTCATATTCTCCTCAAACAGAATCGTCCGCTGCGGCGCATCCTCGCGCGCCAGAACGTACTGGTCCGACGATGTTTCGAGAATCCGGATATCGCTGACATAATCGCACGCACAGACCACCGGCAGATATACCTTCACATGTCCCGGGCGGAACGCGCTATCCTCGATCTTCAGCGTGAAGCGGATGCGGAAGGTCCAGCTGTCCTTCCCCTTCTCATGCATGTCCCGCAGAGAGCACAGCCATGTGCTCTCCTTCTCCGGTTCCGGATTGCCGCTCGTCCCCTGCGCCGCAGCGGCGCCGCTTCCGTTCTTATCAGCCGGCGGCACCGCACCGATTTCCTCCAGCAGCCTGCGCGTCTTTGCATGTGCCAGATCATTCCGCAGCGTCCCCGCGGTGCTTCTGATGAAATGCTCCTGCCCGTGGACATAGATCCAGTCGATCCGTCCCTCATCCTGCAGCCGCGCAAACTGTGCCTCCGTAAGGCCCGGCAGCACACCGCGCGCCTTTTCGAGAGCCTGCTCATAGGTGTATGGATAATCCGCCTCGAGGAAACGGGAAATCTCCCGCTCCACCCGGAGCTTGCCGCGCAGCGCCCCGCTGATGTCCCTGCCGAGCCACAGATCGATCAGTCTCCGCTCTCCGTCAAAATCCCCGGCCATCTTCCGGCTCAGAATGTCGTCCGGCAGATTCGTTCCCAGTGCTTCCAAATCCTGATAGTGAAATGGCTCCATGTGTGCTCTCCTCTCCATAATAAATATCTGTTTTGTCTATTGCCTTCCTGTCCGCTCCGCCTTCCGGTATATCTGCACTTTTTCCCCGCGCCGGCATCCTGCGGGAGTTTACTTCAATACCTCATCATACACGCGGAGTACATTGCCGTAAAAGATCTTTTCAACCTGCCGGTGCGAAAGTCCCTCATGCTCCAGCGTCTCTGCCAGCTCCGGCAGCACAGTGGCATCCATATCGTCATATCCACCGATGCCGTCAAAATCCGACCCGATCCCGATGCAGTCCTCTCCGCCGACATCGATGATGTGCTTCGCGTGCCTCGCAGCCGCCCCGCACATCTCCTGCCTCGTCCGGCCCATGTTCTCTGCCAGAAATTCCTTGCAGAAATTAAGGCCCATCACACCGCCGTGCTCCGCCAGCATCCGGATCATCTCATCCGTCAGATTGCGGCTCACCCCACAGACCGCTCTCGCATTGGAGTGACTGGCCACAAAAGGACCCTTCACCGCAGCCGCGACATCCATGAATCCCGCGTCAGAGAGATGAGAGACATCCACCAGCATTCCCAGCTCCCCCATCCGCCGGACGAATTCCTGCCCGCGCGGCTTGAGGCCGTGGTCATTTGTGGGCTCGAAGGCAAAATAATGCGCCTCCTCCGGATAATTCGGGTAGGCCAGCTCATTCTCATAATTCCAGGTCAGCGTCATCATCCGGGCGCCTGCATCGTATAGCTCCTGAAGATGCTCCAGCGATCCCTCGCAGCAGCCACCCTCCTCGATCGTCATCAGTGCGGAGATCCGTCCTGCCTGATCATTCTCCCGGATCTGGTCACCGTTCGTCACCTGCCGGATCCGATCCGCATTTGCTGCGATCTGTTCGCGGAATACGCCGATCAGCCGCTTCACCGTCTCATAGGGAGCAAGATCCCCTGTCACCTTCTCGCTGTCGCTGCGGTAGGGATCCTTCTGATATTCAAGGAAGTGATGCAGCTTGACAAACAGGCCGAAATTCTGGCAGAGGCAGTCCCCCTTTGTCAGCTTCTCAAGATCAATCATCAGATGATTGCGCCGAAGCGACTGATTGCCGCGGTCCCCGGACAACGTAGCATACCAGATCTCGGAGATCGTATCACAGTGCATGTCGATGTACTTCATGGTTGCCTATCCTCCTGCTTTTGTGCCTGTCTTGAATGACCTGTGCGGGAACGCTGCCCGGCTGTCCCGCATAGAGATGACTGCAGCTACAGTGGGTACAATAAACCCAATCCACGCGCGGTTCAAGAAATCTTCAGCGCGATTTTCCAGCCCTTTCTTTTACAGGTAAACCCAAACCCGGAACTTCCGGGCAATCTTGACAGCTTAGTGTCTCTGACGTATATTTGTATACAATTATACCAATTCAGCGCCGCTTTCAGTCAGGAATTGTTCCGACACAATCCAGCGTCTGGATCGGATGTGTAGAACCAGCTCCCGCGTCATCCAGGTGGCAGCAGGACCGGGAGCCGGAAAAATCATGCCGCGGCCATTCCGCGGAAGAGGAGGTTCGAATGAAAAAGGCAAACAGGTTCCTTGCCGGCGCCCTGGCCGGCACCATGTGTCTGTCTCTGGCAGCCTGCGGCAGCGGCTCGTCCGGAAGCGGCACAAGCAGCGCCCCAGCCGGAGCTTCCGGAAGCGAGGCTGCCGCGGACGGCAGCTCTACGTTCAACACGCTCTACTCCGGAGAGGTACAGACCCTGAACTACCTCACCACGAGCACGACCAATGACTATGCCATCAGCGCGAATGTCATTGACTGCCTGGTTGACTACGATCAGTACGGCAATATCAAGCCGGGTCTTGCCGAGAGCTGGGAATCGAACGAGGACCAGACCGTCTGGACCTTCCACATCCGCAAGGGCGTCAAGTGGGTTGACAGCAAGGGCAAGGAAAAGGCCGACGTCACCGCGAACGACTGGGTCACCACGGCAAAATACGTCAACGACGCCGCCCATGAATGCGACAACCAGTACATGTACGACACCGGCGCCATCGTAAAGGGTGCGCAGGAATATTATGACTACACCGCGTACATGATCTCCAGCGATAACGGCACGAAGACGACCGATGAGGACGGCAACGCGATCGATCCCGTCCCGGAAGCCTCTGCGGATGACATCGGAGTCACGGCACCGGACGACTACACACTGGTGTACACGCTCGATCAGCCCTGCCCGTTCTTCCTGAGCATCGTCTCCTACACCTCCTATATGCCGGTCGCGCAGGCCTGCCTGGACGAGTACGGAGATTCCTTCGGTCTGGACAACGAAAGCCTCTGGTACAACGGCGCTTATATTCTCTCCACCTACGAGCCGCAGGAGAAGCACGTTCTGACAAAAAACGAGTCCTACTGGGACAAGGATAACGTACACATCGGGACCATCACGAGCACCTACAATGCCGACGCCTCCTCTGTGGAAGCGGCCATGTACAAGAGCGGAGAGATCGACACCGCGAGCATCAGCGCCGATCTGCTCGACTCCTGGCTCAAGGATGACTCCGTCAAGGATCAGGTTCACGGCTCCCGCCCGGATGTCTCCTTCAGTTACTTCTACTGCTTCAACTTTGACCCCGAGTTCGATGCCGAATACGAGCCGGACAACTGGAAGATCGCTGTAAACAACGAGAATTTCCGCAAGGCTCTGATGGCTGCGCTTGACCGTGTCAAGGCACTGACTGTCTCCGAACCCTACAACCCGGAGAATCTGGTGAACAACACCATCACCCCCGCGAACTTTGCATCGGCAGACGGAAAGGATTACACGCAGTTTGACGCGCTCAAGGAAATCACCGCCGGCAACAGCTTCGACGCGGATGCCGCGGTCAAATACCGCGACACGGCGAAGGAAGAGCTGACAAAGGCCGGGTGCACCTTCCCGGTCAAGGTCCTGATGCCGTACAACCCGTCTGTCACCAACTGGGACAAGGAGTGCCAGGTCGTGGAGCAGCAGATGGAGAGCGTGCTCGGCTCTGACTTCATCGATATCATTGTACAGGCAGGCCCTGATACCGGCTTCCTGTCCGCAGTCCGCCGCTCCGGAAATTATGCCTTCATGAAGTGCAACTGGGGCGCCGATTATGCGGATCCGCAGACCTGGTCTGAGCCGTTCGGTGCGGACAACAGCTACAACTTCTGGGATACCTCCGAGGACGAGAATACAAAGAAGCTCTTCGCGGAGTACAGCGATCAGGTCGCGAAGGCCACTGCCATTGCGGATGACGACAGCGCCCGCTATGAGACGTTCGCCGAAGCAGAGAAAATGCTGATCGACCATGCGGTTGTGGTGCCGTTCTCCATCTCCGCCGGCAACGGATATCAGGTTTCCAAGATCAACCCGTTCGAGGGTGAGTATGCTCCTTACGGCGTGGTCAACCAGCGCTACAAGTTCCAGACGGTCCATGACAAGTCCATGAGTATGGATGAGTTCAACCAGGCCCTGAAGGATTGGGAAACCGCGAGAGCCGCTTCCCTGGCCGGCGGCGCTTCCTCCGATGCTTCGGCGTCCTCCACAGAAGCATCGGCCGCGGCTTCTACGGAAGCTTCCTCCGCAAACTGAATATTCCGGGGAGAATACCTTTTCTCAGATTTCGAAGAATCCGGCAGACGGCTTGTCCGTCCGCCGGATTTTGTCTTCTGGCGGCCGCCCTGTCCCGCTCCGCTCTCTGCCGTACCTTGTCAGGAGACATATTGCTGTTCCAGCCCGGCATTGTTTTTTGAAATTTTAACCATTTTCCCGGTTTACGTTTCCGGCAGTTAGCGGGATAATTGTATACATCATCAATGGAAGAGGAGGCTGTTCGTCTTGGCCAGGTACATCATCAAACGGATCATTCATTCCCTGATCACGCTGTGCATCGTCATTGCGATCGTACTGCTGCTGCTCAGGGCCATGCCGATCGAGGGCTACTTCAACAACTATGACAAGCTGTCGAAGGCCCAGGTCAATGTCACGCTGCAGAAGCTCGGGCTGAAGGATCCTGCCCCTGTACAGATCGCCAAATATTTTGGCCAGCTCCTCCGCGGCAACCTCGGCGTCTCGAACAAATATCGCGCCGGCTATCCCATCGCCAAAATCATCGCGAAAAAGATTCCTGTCTCTATCGAGCTCGGCCTGCTTGCGCAGGCATTCGCGCTCGCGCTGGGCATCCCGCTCGGCATTGCAATGGCCAAGTCCACCAGGTCCCGCTTCAAAATCTGGGATAAATTCGGCACGGTCCTCATCGTCATCATCGAGGCGGTTCCATCCGCTGTCTATCATCTCCTGATTCAGCTGTATGGCAGCGAGTGGCTCGGCGTGCCGATGCTGTTTGACGCAGACAAATGGTACACATGGATTCTTCCCGTCTTCTCTCTCTCGATCGGCAGCATTGTCTACTACGCAATGTGGCTGCGCCGGTATATGGTGGATGAGGCCAACAAGGATTACATCCGCCTCGCCAGAGCCAAGGGCGTTCCGGAGGGAAAGATCAGCCGCGTCCATGTGTTCCGCAACGCATTTGTACCTCTGATTCAATACATTCCCAACTCCATCCTGTTCACGCTGATGGGATCTCTGTACGTGGAATCGCTGTATTCCATCCCGGGCATGGGCGGTCTGCTGGTGCAGGTCATCAAAATTCAGGATAACACGATGGTGGAGGCCCTTGTCGTCATTTACTCCGCGCTCTCCGTCGTCGGACTGCTGCTGGGCGATATTATGATGGCCATCTTCGATCCGCGCATCAGTTTCACCACAAAGGAGGGATCCAGGGCATGACACTGCATGGCTTAAAATCATCCCAGCTCGAGGGGAGTCTGACCGCGGAATTAAAGAAACAGGTCTCTCCCTATGAACAATACCGCGGCCTGTCCGAGGAAGAGCTTTTCACAGAGGCGTCTGTGGACGAGAGCAACGCCGAACGGGCCGGATACTCCAACTATTCCTACTGGGGCGCGACGCTCCGCTGTTTCTTTCAGGACAAAGTCGCCGTCTTCTTCCTGGTGGTGATCATCTCCGTCCTGCTCTTCACCTTCATTCAGCCGCTTCTGCCAAATCAGAAGGACCCGAAGACAATCTACAACGACGCGGGCGGCGTACAGATCATCAACCAGCAGCCAGATTCCGAATTCTGGTTCGGCACAAACTCCATCGGTCAGGACCTGTGGTCCAGATGCTGGGCGGGAACCCGCACCTCTCTCGGCATCGGATTTGCTGTCGCATCCGTGGAGGCAGTGCTCGGAACACTGATCGGCCTTCTGTGGGGATATGTCCGAAAGCTCGATACCTTCTTCACCGAGCTGTATAACATCTTCGATAATGTTCCTCAGACACTGGTGCTGATTCTGATCTCCTACATCATGAATCCCGGCGTCGGCACCATCATCTTTGCCCTCTGCCTGACCGGCTGGCTGTCTATGGCCCGCTTCATCCGCAACATGGTCGTCATCATCCGCGACCGCGACTACAATCTTGCGTCGCGCTGTCTCGGCACCACAACCGGAAGAATCATCTCCCGGAACCTGCTGCCCTACCTCGTCTCGGTGATTGCGCTGCGGGTATCCCTCGCCATCCCCGAGGCCATCGGAAACGAGGTGTTTGTCACCTACATCGGCATCGGCCTGCCGACGGACATTCCCTCGCTCGGCAATCTGGTCCAGGCCGGACGTCTCCTGATGAGCCAGCCGAATCTCCGGTATCAGCTGCTCTTCCCGGTCCTGATTCTGGCCACGATTACGATTTCTCTGTATATCGTCGGCAATGCCTTCGCGGATGCCGCCGATCCGAAAAACCATCTGAGATAAGCCAGCATCTGGCGCCGATTCGCCACTTGCTGACTGACATTGGTGCCAGTGGTGCCAATGTCCCGATGTGGGAGAAAGCCCATCCGGACGTTTCTCCCGCGGGGTGCTGCGATATCTGGCGGCACCGGGTATAAATGGGAGAGTTGCATATGCCTCAGGAAACAAGCACACAGGAGCCTCTGCTCTCTGTTCGTAATCTGCAGTTTGAATTCACCCTCCGCGGTCAGGTGCTGCACGCGCTGCGCGGCATCAGCCTGTCTGTCCGCAAGGGAGAAAGTCTTGCCATCGTCGGAGAGTCCGGCTCAGGGAAATCCGTCTTCGTCAACACACTCATGGGACTGAACGCCCCGAACGGGCATATCACCGGCGGTTCCATCCTTTATCATGGCCAGGACCTGACTAAGCTGAAGTCCAATGAGGACTGGCTTCAAATCCGCGGCGGCAAAATTGCTATGGTCATGCAGGACCCCATGACCTCTCTCAATCCGCTGAAGACCATCGGATACCAGATTCAGGAGGCAGTCGAACTCCATCAGGGAGTACACGGAGAGGAAGCGAAAAAACGTGTCTTCGATCTGCTCCGCGAGGTCGGCATCAGCGACCCGGAGCGCCGCTATCATCAATATCCGCATGAGTTTTCCGGCGGCATGCGTCAGCGCGTGGTCATCGCCATCGCGGTCGCCTGCCGTCCCGAGATTCTCATCTGCGACGAGCCGACGACAGCCCTTGATGTCACAATTCAGGCGCAGATTCTGGGCATCCTGAAGCAAATGAAGGAGAAGTACAGCCTCACCACCATATACATCACCCATGATCTCGGCGTAGTCGCGAATGTGGCCGACTCCATCGCGGTCATGTACGCCGGCGATTTTGTCGAGACCGGAAGCTGCAACGAGATCTTCTATGATCCCCGCCATCCCTACACCTGGGCGCTGCTCTCCTCCCTGCCGCAGCTCGGCATCAAGGGACAGGACCTTTACACCATCGTCGGCACGCCGCCCAACCTGTTCTACGAGGTGCACGGCGATGCCTTCGCCGCCAGGAACCCGCATCCGCTCAAAATTGATTTTGTCCGCAGACCTCCGATGTACCGGATCACAGACACGCATTATGTCAGAAGCTGGCTCGCCGATCCGCGCGCGCCGAAAATGGACCCGCCGGAGCATATCCGTATGCTGCGGGAGAAGGGAATAGCGCTCGGCGTTGCCGGTCCGGAATACGGCACCGCGGTTCCGGAATCCGGAGAAGACGCCGGCAGCATATCTTCTGCCGCCCCTGACGGCAGGGCTGTCAGCTGTAAGAAGGAGGCCTCTCATGACTGAAAATACCATCTCTCCGGCGCCCTCCGCGGCGCCGGAGAAAGACGCCTGCCGCGGAGGTAATGCAACGGATGCTGCCATGCCGCAGAATAAGAGCAGCGCCGCGCAAGGCAGAAAAAAGCTTGTGGAAGTCGACCATATTCAGGTGCAGTTCGGCAATAAGCGCCATCCCTTCACCGCGGTCGACGATGTCAGTTTTGCGATTTATCAGGGCGAGACTTTCGGTCTCGTCGGCGAATCGGGTTCCGGCAAGACGACCATCGGCCGGTCCATCATCCGCATCAATCCTATCTCAAAGGGCGAAATCCGGTTCGACGGCAGGCGCATCTCCGGAAAACTGAGCCGGGCTGAAGATCAGCAGATCACGCGGGACATTCAGATGATCTTTCAGGATCCGATGAGTTCCCTCAACGAGCGCGCCAAGGTCGGCTATATCGTCGCGGAGGGGCTGTACGCGCCGGGCCACAATCTGACGGAGGAGGAGCGCACGAAGCGGGTAAATCAGGCGCTTCTTGACGTCGGACTGCTCCCTGAGTTCTCAAGCCGTTTCCCCCATGAGTTTTCCGGCGGGCAGCGGCAGCGGATTGGAATCGCCCGGGCGCTTGTGATGAATCCCAGATTCATCATTGCCGATGAACCGATCTCAGCACTGGATGTCTCCATCCGCGCGCAGGTGCTCAACCTGATGAGCCGCCTCCAGAAAGAACGCGGCCTGACCTACCTGTTTATCGCCCATGATCTATCGGTAGTGCGGTTTATCTGCGACCGCATTGCCGTCATCCACAAAGGCCGGATTGTGGAGCTTGCAGAGTCGGAGGAACTTTTTCTGCATCCGCTGCACCCGTACACGAGGGCGCTGCTCTCCGCCATCCCGCAGCCGGATCCGGAGGTAGAAAAGCACAAAAAGCTTCTTGTCTACGATCCTTCCGTGCACGACTACAGCGTGGATAAACCGGCCTTCCATGAAATACTTCCCGGCCATTTCATCTATGCCAACGGGAAGGAAATGGACGAATATCACAGCATGCTGCATCAATGACGATCAGCCCCATGCATTCCAAACCGGAATCATGGGGCGTTCGTATTTCTCAGATGTGCGTCCTGTGCATACACTGTACATCCAGCCGCATCTGGAAACCGATCACAACTACCATCTAAAAGAAGGAGGATCGATATGATCAAAATTCTGATTGCCAATAAAGCGGAGAACACGCCGCGCTACCAGAAAGCCATGGAGCACCTCGGCTTTGCCTATACCTGTACTGACCGGATCCCGGAGGACGCGGACTCTTACGACGCGCTGATTCTGCCCGGCGGATCCGATATCGATCCCGCCTTCTTTCATCAGGAGAACATGGGGAGCCGCGGCATCAACCGCGCTCTGGATGAGGTGCAGCTCGGACTCTTCCACCGGTTTGCAGATGCCGGCAGGCCGGTGCTCGGCATCTGCAAGGGCTGTCAGGTCATCAACGTCGGCCTCGGCGGCACGCTCATTCAGGATCTGCCCGAGCCGCTCCGCTCACGTCACTGCTATCACGCGGATGACTCCGGAGAATACCACGAGACAGAGATTCTGCCCGGCACGTTTCTCTACGATATGTATGGCGGAAGCGTCGTGACCAACAGCTACCATCATCAGGCCCTGGGAAAGCTCGGCGAAGGCCTTCGCTGTATTCAGAAGAGCCGGGACGGCGTCGCCGAGATGATCGTGCACGACACGCTTCCGATCCTCGGCACGCAGTGGCACCCGGAGGTCAACTGCTGGGATACCGCGATGGAAGGGGTGGCAGACGGCGCACCGCTCTTCCGGTATTTTGCCGCCATGGTCCGCCGTTCTGTGAAGGCAGAACCGCATGACAGGCCGACGCTGCGCGCGTTCCTGACCCATGCGTTCCAGCCCTGCGGCCATACATTGTATGTATGGGGAGGCGGCTGGAACGAAGCGGACTCGGGCGCCGGGAAGGACGGCCTCACGCTCGGCGAAAATCCGGCCTGGCATACCTATTTTGACGGGCATGCCGGCCACTATAATTACCGGCAGCACCGGTTCGAGCATGGGAATGGACTGGACTGCTCCGGGTTCGTCGGCTGGGCGTTGTACCAGATCTTTGCCCGGAAAGACGGAGAGGAGCCTGGATATGTCATGTCCTCGACCGCGATGGCACAGACCTTCGCCGCGCGCGGCTTCGGGCGTTTCGTCCCGCGGGAGGAGATCACCTATTACCGTCCGGGCGACATTGTCAGCCTGAACGGTCACGTCTGGATCAGTCTCGGCCAATACCGGGATGGCAGCGTCATGCTGATCCACAGCACCCCGAACGGCGGCGTCCAGGTCTCCGGCACAGTCACCCGGGAGGGACACTACAGCAGTATGGCCATGGAGGCCGCAACAGGCATCATGGTCCGCTATTTCCCGGAATGGAGCAGACACTATTCGACCAAGCCATGCGGGCCGTCCTACCTCACCGGGAACCTGATGCGCTGGGACCTCCAGAACGGCCCTCTGTGCGACCCGGAGGGCCTGACGGGACTTTATCCGCATGAACTCTGCCGTGCGATTCTGGAGGCCTCTGCAGCCGTTTCATGAGCCTGCCCACATCGGGCGCCTCAGATACCCTTCATCGTGACCGAGAAGCCGATCCGTTCTCCGCTGTCCACAAGGAACTGCGGGAGGGTCCTCGCGCCCCAGCTGTCGTCGCCGGCAACCCCCTGCTGCATCACCGCGCAGCGTATCGTCGTGCAGCACGGTCTCGGCAGCTCCCAGACGTGCTTTGCTTCCTCGATCTGCTCCGGCGACCAGGGCAGCGCGGAAAAATTCATGACCGGCGCTCCGTCCTTTGCCGCCGCACTGCGGGAACCGAGATATCCGCCGGCAGCCGTGAACAGCAGTCCTCTGCCCCGGCGGTCGGTCACTCTCGCCCAGCGCACCCCGGTATGGTTTCCGGTCTCCTGCGGAACAAGATAAGGCTGCACCATCTCTGACGCCAGCGCAGAATATACGCCGAGCTTACCGCCCTCTTCCCGGTCAATGTAGGTCTCCTCCGGGCCATTTCCGTACCAGGTGATATGGTCATAGTCGGCATCCACCGCCAGCTTCATGCCGAACTCCGGCATCGGCGGCAGGCCGGGTGTGGGTTCGTAAGCCATGTCGATACGGACCGTTCCGTCCGCAGTGACGGTATATGTCATATCCACCGCGCTGGTCGGCACCGTCGGCATCATCATCGTCCACCCGATGGAGAAGCGGTCCTCACCGCTCTGAATACGCGGTGCCACGACCGGATAGGGCATTCCCTTCACATGGCGGTAGGCATCCTCCACGACGGCCAGCCTCGCATCCGCATATTCGCTCGCCAGCTTCCAGATCCCCTGTCTTGCCGCCATGAAGTTTCCGTCGTCATTGGACGTGGGTGCCCTCCAGAAGCTCGGCGCCGGGCATTTGCCGATCAGTTCCTTCCCGCCGTAGACATACGATACCAGTCTGCAGAGCCTCATGGAAAACTGGACCTCGAAATTCTCTCCGTACACGCCGATGTCCTCTACGCCCCGGATCACGGTCAGCCTCTGCAGCGGCGCAAAGCCCTTCAGCGCGCCGAACGCCGCCGACGGCGCTGCGCTGCAGCCGGTCCGGTCTGCCTGCGGAATCTGCCGCGCCCCGCTGATCCGGAACGCGCTCTGCCCGAAGGCCACCTCATAACCCCGGCAGGCCCAGTCTGTCGCGTTCCTGAGGCGGAAAGAGACCGTCACCGTGTATTCCCCGGACTCCTGCGGACGGGAGAGCGGAAGCGCGCAGACCTCCTCCGAGAGCGGTGCGGCAGACGTCTGCACCGGCAGCTCCTGCACAAGTTCCCCCTCCCGCTCCAGTCTCGCAGAGCAGTCGAAGGCGTCCGTCCCGACAAAATCATTCTTGTTGATGACTCTGACGGTCCAGGCATCTGTGTCGACCTCCGCCCGGATCGCCTGATACAGGAACTTCACTTCCTGCATTTTGCCGTACGGGCGGCGGAGGCTGTCCACGATCCCATTGCCGCTGAATTCATAGTCCGTGGGATGCTCGCCAAAATCTCCCCCGTACGCCTGCGTCCATTCTCCGAAGCGGTTTTTCTTCGTAAACGCCTGGTCCACAAAGTCCCAGATGAACCCGCCCTGGAACCGCGGCTCCCGCTCCTCCAGATCGCGGTAGCGGAACATGCCGCCGTTGGAATTTCCCATGGAATGCGTGTACTCGCACAAAATGAGCGGGCGGTCCGTATGCTCCCGGAGAAATTCCGGTATCTTCTCCGCCGGCGTATACATCTGCGAGTACATATCCGAGACCTGCGGCGTTCTGGGATCGTGGCTGATGCCCTCGTAATGCACCAGCCGGTCCGGATCGAGCGCGTGGAATTTATCCGTCATCGCCTGCACATCCGTGCCGCTGTAGGACTCATTGCCGTCGGACCAGATCAGGATAGCCGGGTGGTTCTTGTCCCGCTGATAGCAGGAATTGACCCGGTCCATCACCAGCTCCAGGTACTCCGGCCGGTTCCCCGGCACGCAGTATTCGATATCCTTCCAGCCGGACGCGTAGGCCTGCCACACGCCATGGGTCTCCATGTTGTTCTCTGCGATCATGTAAAGACCCATTTCGTCGCAGAGCCGGTAGATGACGGAGGCATCCGGATAATGACAGGTACGGACCGCGTTGATATTGGCCCGCTTCATGGTGATGACATCGTCCCGGATTTTGTCAGGCTGCGGTGTTCTCCCGCTGTCCGCGAAGAATTCATGGCGGTTGACGCCGCGAAATACAAGGCGCTTTCCGTTGAGGCAGAGAATCCCGTCCTTTTTCTCAAACCGGCGGAATCCGACCTTCTCCAGCGCCACTTCCGTGCAGGTGCCGTCCGTGCCGAGCACCTCGATCTTCAGATCGTAGAGCTGCGGATCCTCCGCGCTCCACAGCGCAGGGGACTCCACGATATCCACTGTCGCGATCTGATACGCACTAACAGGATGCACTGCGCTGGTATTCCCGGTGCGTCCCTCTTTCATCTGCTCTGCGGTCAGCGTGGTATCCTGTCCGAAGAGAATCTTTCTTCCCTCTGCGGCAGAGGCTGTACCGGTCAGAACGGTCTTTCCCGCACGCAGCAGGGTGTAACGCACCGCGGCATGACCGGGCGCCGCGCCCTCCGACAGCACCAGGTTCCATGTGACGGCAAGCTCCGCCCGCTGCAGATTCTCTTCCGGCACAGCGCGGATGCGCAGATCATAGAGATGAGCCTCCGGCGTGGTAAACAGATAAACATCGCGGAAAATACCTGAGAGGCGGAAGAAATCCTGATCCTCGAGCCAGGCGCCTGCGGTCCACCGGTAATTTTTCACCGCGATGCGATTGACGCCCGCCTTCCGATATGGAGTAAGGTCAAACTCAGTGGGCGTGAAGGTATCCTCACTGTACCCGACGTACTGCCCGTTCATCCAGAGTGCGAATCCGCTCTCCACGCCTTGAAAGCTGATGAACAGCGGGCGCCGCGCCGCCTCCTCCGGGATGACGAATTCCTTCACATAGCAGGCCGTGGGATTGAAGCCCTCCGGAATGTCGCCGGGATCGATCGCCTCATGCCCGTCCCAGGGATAAGCCACATTCTGGTATCCCGGCTCTCCATGTCCCTCGAGCTGGATCGGCGACGGGACCCGGATATCTTCCCAGCGGGAACAGTCATAATCCTGTTTCCAGAACCCCTGCGGCGCCTCCTTCGGTGTGCGCGCCAGGGCAAACTTCCATAGACCGTTCAGGGACCAGCGAAATCCGGACACGCCCTTCTCCTGTTCCTCCCAGGTCTGACAGACAAGATGATCCGAATGTGCCGGCATGGCATTCTGCTTGAAGACCCGCGGATCTCTGACAATAGCTTCCTCAAATTCCTGATTCATGATAAATACCCCCTGATGAATGTTGATCCCTCTTACATCATGCCAAAGTCTGACAAAAGGTCAATCCGTTTTTTGTTCCAATTCATATATTTTTGGTTCAAAAAGGCGCACCCGTCGATTTCCCGGGTGCGCCTTCTGATTTGCAGGCGGCATTTCAGAAGTCCCTGCAAGCCAATATTTTGTACTATAATCCGCGTTCTGCGCCAGCCAGACAGGAAGCTTCCCTGTGAATTATCCTGCGCAGCAGGCCGCGTGCACTGGAACAGGGATCAGTTCTGTGCTGCCGCAGCCCTGACTTCCCTGATCTTCTCCGTCAGCTTCGGCACGATCTTGAACAGATCGCCGACCACGCCGTAATCTGCTACGGCGAAAATCGGTGCGGACTCGTCCTTGTTGATCGCAATGATCATATCGGACTCTTCCATTCCGGCGAGATGCTGGATGGCGCCAGAGATGCCGATGGCAAAGTACACCTGCGGGCGGACAGTCTTTCCGGTCTGGCCGACCTGCAGATCTTTCGGCTTCCAGCCCGCATCGACCACTGCGCGGGAGCAGGAAACAGTGCCGCCGATGGCAGCTGCAAGATCATCGAGGATCGCAAAGTTCTCAGCGCTGCCGAGTCCACGTCCGCCGGAGACAAGAATCTTCGCATCCATGATGTCAGCGACCTTCTTCGTGTTCTTCACAATCTCCAGGATCTCGGTGTAGCGATTGTCCGGTGTGAAGCCAGGGTTGTAATCAATCACCTCAGCCTTGCGACCAGGCACACGCTCGCCCTTCTGCATGACACCAGGACGGACCGTCGCCATCTGTCATGAGCAGCTGCTTGTGGAGCTGCTTGTCCTCCTGACCCGGAATCGGGTTCAGCGGGAAGTCGCCGATTGCAAGGCTCGTGCAGTCCGCCGTCAGACCGGTGTGCACTCTCGCTGCAACACAGGGGCCGAGATCGCGGCCAATCGCCGTTGCGCCGACAAGCATCACATCCGGCTTGTACTCATTGATGACGCTGGCAAGTGCATGCGCGTAAGGCTCTGTTCTGTAATCCTTCAGCTCCGGATCATCGACCACGATGACACGGTCCGCGCCATACTCGCCAAGCTCATCCGCCAGTCCACGGATGCCGGAACCAATGAGAACAGCCGTGACCTGTGTGTCGAGGTCAGCTGCCAGTTCCTTTCCCTTTCCGACAAGCTCCAGCGCGATGCCGGAGAGCTCGCCGTCGACCTGCTGGGCATAGATGTATACCCCTTTATACTGTTCCTTATTTGCTGTTGCCATTTTATGACTCCTTATTCTCCATGAATATCCACTGCCGGCCGCGCCGTTATTTCCGCGCGCCCGGGACACCGGCGACAGGGACGGCGTCTTGTCAGATGATATGCTTTGCCTGCAGCTTCTCCACAATGTAGTCGACCGCTTCCGCAGGGGAAAGATCCTTCTTCACTTCGCCGGCACCCTTGCGTACCTTGTCGGACGCCTTGGCGATCTGCGTCGGTGAACCGACCTTGCCGAGATCGCTGTCAAGCACATCCTTCAGATCCTTCCTGCCCCAGACAGTCACTTCCTTGTCAAACGCATCAAAGATTCCGCCAGGAGTCATATAGCGGGGCTCTGCGAGCTCGCCCAGCGCGGTCAGAACGCAGGGCAGCTTTGCCTTGACCACCATGTAGCGGTCATCGAACTGGCGCTCCACGGTAATGGTCTTGGCCGCCTCGTCGTAATCGACGATTTTCTGTACATAGGTGACCATCGGCAGATGCAGATGCTCCGCGACCTCCGGTCCGACCTGCGCCGTATCGCCGTCGATTGCCTGACGGCCGGTGATAATCAGATCATAGTCCAGATTGCGGATCGCGCCGGCAATCGTCTGGGACGTCGCCCAGGTGTCCGCACCGCCGAGCACACGGTCGGTGACAAGCACTCCCTTGTCAGCGCCCATCGCCATCGCTTCGCGGAGCACTTCGTCTGCCTTCGGAAGGCCCATCGTCAGAACCGTCACCTCTGCGCCGTACTTGTCCTTCAGCTCCAGCGCAGCCTCAAGGCCTGCCTTGTCGTCCGGATTCATGATTGCGAGCATTGCAGCTCTGTTCAGCGTTCCGTCGGGATTGAACACGACGCCGCCCTTGGTATCGGGTACCTGTTTTACACAGACAACAATTTTCATTGATTCTCTCCTTCAAAATTATACCCTTTGCCGCATGTTATGCGGCTCCCGCAGGAGAACTGCCCGAATGAGCCGTCTCCCGGGCCGGGACATTGGTGCCAGCGGCACAATGTCAGTCTGAACATGGTGTGTCTGCGCCACGTTCAAGCCTGATTCTTCCATGCATGGTACATTTTCCGGCCTGTCCTGCCGGACAGCAGACACGCTTACTTCAGCAGCGCGCCGCTGATGACCATTCTCTGCACTTCGCTCGTGCCCTCATAGATCTCCGTGATCTTGGCATCCCGCATCATGCGCTCGACATCGTATTCCTTCATGTAGCCATAGCCGCCGTGCAGCTGCACCGCCTTGGTGGTGACTTCCATCGCCACCTCTGCTGCGCAGAGCTTTGCCATAGCTGCTTCCACGGAGTAGCGGTCCTTCGTTGCCTTTGCATTTGCCGCCGCATAGACAAGATACTGGGCAGCCTGGCACTTTGTCGCCATATCAGCCAGCTGGAACTGGGTATTCTGGAACTGAGCCAGCGCACGGCCGAACTGCTTTCTCTCCTTCACATAGGCGACGGTTCTGTCAAGGGCGCCCTCCGCGAGGCCGAGAGCCTGCGCCGCAATACCGATACGACCGCCGTCCAGCGTATGCATCGCGATCGGGAATCCCTTGCCCTCCGCACCGAGGCGCTGCGCGTCAGAAACCTTCACGTCGTTGAAGACCAGCTCATAGGTGGCAGAAGCGCGGATACCCATCTTGTTCTCCTTCGTGCCGAAGGTGAATCCGGGCATGCCCTTCTCCAGAATGAATGCGGTGAAGGTCTTCTGCGTGCGGCCCTTCTTATCCAGCTTCGTTCCGGTCTGGGCAAAGATCACATATACATCCGCTTCCTTGCCGTTGGTGATGAAGATCTTGGAGCCGTTGATAACCCAGTTTCCGTCCTCATCTTTCACAGCCTTGGTCTGCACGCCCTGCGCGTCCGTTCCGGCGCCGGGTTCCGTCAGTCCGAATGCGCCAAGCTTGCGGCCTGCAGCGAGATCGGGCAGATACTTCTGCTTCTGCTCTTCGGTGCCGAACATCAGAATCGGATCTGCGCAGAGAGAGCTGTGTGCGGAAACAATGACGGCTGTGGTGCCGCACTGCTTGGCAAGCTCCTCGATGCACATCACATAGGTCAACGGATCGCAGCCCTGTCCGCCATATTCCTTCGGAATCGAGATGCCCATGAATCCGGCCTTTGCCATCTTCTCCACCGTCTCTCGGGGGAAGCGCTCCGTCTCATCAATCTCCTGTGCAAGCGGCTTGACTTCCTTCTCGGCAAAATCCTTGAACAGCTGTCTTGCCATCAGATGCTTCTTGTCTAATGTAAAATCCATGATCTGTCTCCTTCATGATTTTGAATACCGCTGCCGCAAACGATCGGGCTTTTATTTCCCGCGCCGCGGCATGGCGATGGGCCATGGCGGCGCGTCAGCTCCGTTATGGCCCTTTCAATGCCCCGGACCAGATTAAAGCTGATCCACAGGGGTCTTGGTGCGGTCTTCGTTATACTTGTAGAATCCGATGCCGGTCTTCACGCCGAGGTGCTTTGCGCGCACCATCTTGCGGAGCAGCGGGCAGGCGCGGTACTTGGAATCGCCGGTCTCCTTGTACAGAACGTCCATAATGGCAAGCACGATATCAAGGCCGATATAATCGCCGAGTTCCAGCGGCCCCATCGGATGATTGCAGCCGAGCTTCATCGCCGTGTCGATGCCCTGGATATCGGAAACGCCCTCTGCATAGACAAAGATACCTTCGTTGATCATCGGAACAAGAATCCGGTTGACGACAAAGCCTGGAGCCTCATTGACCTGGACAGGTGTCTTGCCGAGCTTGACAGCGATCTCCTTGACCTTCTCAACTGTCTCCGCCGGCGTGTTCGCGCCCTGGATCACCTCAACCAGCTTCATGACCGGAGCCGGATTGAAGAAGTGCATGCCGATGATCGGCTTCGGAAGACCGGATCCGATCTCGGTGATGGACAGAGAAGAGGTGTTGGAGGCATAGATGCAGTTCTCGTTCTTCACGATGTTCTCCTGCAGCTCCTTGAAGCAGTTCTTCTTGATGTCCATGACTTCAAGCGCTGCCTCGACCACGAGATCCGGATCGACTGCCTGCGTGTTGAGGCCGGTCTGGAACTTGGCGAGAATCGCATCCTCCTTCGCCTGATCCATCTTTCCCTTTGCCACCAGACGATCCAGGTTCTTCCTGACCTTCTTCAGTCCGCCGTCTGCGAACTCCTGCTTAATGTCGCACAGATAAACCTTCTCGACCTCGTCGCACTGTGCAAATGTCTGGGCAATCCCGGCTCCCATGGTGCCGGCACCGATAACCGCTACCTTCATGTCATTCCTCCTGCAAAATTTTGCTTTCAAGAATCATGGTTTCTCTATTTTGATACAAGGCTGCCGGGTAAAGACAGCCAGTATATCCTGTTCCTATCCGTTTGCTCACTGCCCTGCGGCTTTGCTTACTTATTCTGGAACGCTACGTGCTTGACCTTCTTCGGATCGTCCTTCTTCCGGAGGAAGTTCGCCATGCCTTCCTTCTGATCCTCCGTCTCGAAGCAGCTGCCGAACTTTTCCTCCTCGATGCGTACGCCGCTGTCGATGGAGACCTGGCAGCCCTCGTTGATGGCTGCCTTTGCCGCTCTGACGGCGATCGGCGCCATGGAGGCGATTCTTGCCGCCAGCTTCTGCGCGGCAGGGAGAAGCTCTTCCTGCGGATACACCGCGTTCACCAGGCCGATGCGGTATGCCTCATCCGCCTTGATATTCGCCGCAGCGTAGACCATCTGCTTCGCCATACCCATGCCGACCAGACGGGCCAGTCTCTGCGTGCCGCCGAAACCGGGCGTGATGCCGAGTCCTGTCTCCGGCTGGCCGAAGACCGCGTTGTCGGAACAGAGCCGGATGTCGCAGCTCATGGCGAGTTCATTGCCGCCGCCCAGCGCAAACCCATTCACCGCGGCGATCACCGGGATCGGGAAGGATTCGATCTTCAGGAACACATCATTGCCCTTCTTGCCGAATGTCTCTCCCTCGGCCTTCGTCAGCGTGCTCATCTCTCCGATGTCCGCGCCGGCGACAAAGCTCTTTTCTCCCGCGCCGGTCAGAACCAGGCAGCGGACTGTATCCAGATCCACATTGTCGAGCACGGCGTTCAGATCGTCCAGTACCGCGCTGTTCAGCGCATTCAATGCCTGCGGCCGGTTGATGGTAATCGTGCCGACCGCGCCCTCAACTGCATAATCAACAAAGCTCATGATGCCTTCTCCTATCTCTTCTGCTTGTCCGGACACACCGAACGGTCGGGCAGATTTTTCTGTCCGACCGCAGAATCATTCATGTTCCTTACGGAATCAGTTTTCCTCGTACCGCTCCACAACCGTCGCGCAGCCCATGCCGCCGCCGATGCACAGGGTTGCAAGTCCACGCTTGCTGTTTCTCTTCTGCATCTCATAGAGAAGCGTTGTGAGAATCCGGGCGCCGGATGCTCCAACCGGATGGCCGAGCGCGATGGCGCCGCCGTTGACGTTGAGCTTGTTCATGTCGAAATGAAGCTCCTTGCCGACCGCGACGGACTGCGCACCGAATGCCTCGTTCGCCTCGTAGAGGTCAAAATCATCGATGGTCAGTCCGGTCTTCGTCAGCACCTTGCGCGTCGCGGCAACCGGACCCACGCCCATGATCGCCGGATCGACACCGCCGAGCGCGCCTGCAACCCAGGTCGCCATGGGCTTAACTCCCAGCTCCTTCGCCTTTTCCTCACTCATCAGTACCATCGCGGCTGCGCCGTCGTTGATGCCGGAGGCATTCGCCGCCGTCGTCACGCCGTCCGGGTTGATGGTGCGAAGCTTTGCGATGTCCGCTGCCGTCTGAGGTCCTCTCGGTCCCTCATCCTTGTCCACGATCACATCCTGCTTCTTCTGATGCACCGTGACCGGAACGATCTCATCCTTGAACTTACCCTCTTCCTGTGCCTTTGCGCACTTGGTCTGAGACCATGCCGCAAACTCATCGATCTCTTCCCGCGTCAGACCCCATTTGGCAGCCACATTGTCCGCCGTGCGGATCATATGATAGTTGTTGAACGCATCCCAGAGCGCGTCGTTGACCATGCAGTCGACGAGCACGCCATTGTTCATGCGGTAGCCGAATCTTGCCTTGGGAAGGCAGAACGGTGCAAGAGACATGTTCTCGGTGCCGCCCGCCACGACGATATCCGCATCGCCGGCAAGAATCATATCCGCTGCCATATTGACGCTGTTCAGGCCGGAACCGCAGACGACATTGATCGTGACAGCCGGGACCTCAAACGGAAGACCGGCCTTGATCGATGCCTGTCTTGCGACGTTCTGCCCGAGACCCGCCTGAATCACACAGCCCATCAGGACCTCGCTCACCTGGTCCGCGGGAACCCCTGCTCTCCGCAGCGCTTCCTTGATCACGATCGCGCCGAGGTCCGCCGCCGGCGTGGTAGAAAGGCCGCCGCCCATCTTGCCGATGGCTGTGCGGCATGCACCTGCAATTACAACTTTCTTTGCCATAGTATCCTCCATGTGGAACAAATTTGTTTGCACTGCCAGTGTCAGGAATAAAGATTGTTAAATTTTTATCACTTACAGTATAAATTATATCATAGCGTCTGGTTCAGTTCAACTGGATTTCGGTAAAACGACGATCGGGCAACTGCCGGGCAACTGCCGCTCTCCCTGCCGCTCATTCCGCCTATTCCTGTCATAATGATGCCATACCCCATCCTACCTGTGATACAATAATAAGGACAGATAACAACACGCAGTCCCTGATACAGGCGGCTGCAGAAAAGAGGTGCCTCAAAATGAAATTTGTGATCGTGGGAAAGAACATCGAAGTCACCCCGGGACTGGATCAGGCAATCCGAGACAAAATCGGAAAGCTCGACAAGTATTTTTCCGAAGACACCACGGCCAATGTCACGCTCAATGTGGATAAGGACCGTCACAAAATCGAAGTGACTATTCCAGTCAAAAGAAACATTATCCGCTGCGAGCAGGTCTCAAGCGACATGTATGTCTCCATCGATCTGGTGGAGGAAGTCATTGAGCGCCAGCTGAAAAAGTATAAAAACAGGCTGAAGTCCAGGGATCAGGCAGAGGGCAGTTCCTTCAAACGGGAATTCCTTGAGAACAGCTATCCGGAAGATGATGAGATCCGTATTGTCCGTAAGAAGCAGTTCGATATGAAACCGATGTATCCGGAGGACGCCTGCGTACAGATGGAACTGCTCGGCCATAATTTCTATGTATTCCGCAACGCAGAGAATGAACAGATTTGCGTCGTCTACAAGAGAAAGGGCGGCACCTACGGCATGATCGAACCGGAGGACTGAGTCACTGTGCCGCAGACAGCCTGCATCGGAAATATCTTCACCGCAGCCGCCCTGTACGGCAAACGCTCCGCGCGATTCCGCGCGGAGCGTTTGCTTTTCCTGCGCCCGACGGGGCGCAAATTCTGTTGTTACTGAATGATTCTTCGGATTGCCACGATCTGCCGGTATGATGCCGTGCCCGTCGTGATACCGGTCCGCGGGTTCGACGCATGGACAATCCGTCCACCGCCCATATAGATCGCGACATGTCCGTTGTAGCAGATCAGGTCGCCGGGCAGTGCGTCCGCAAGGCTGTCCACCGCTGTGCCGCAGCTGCGCTGAGAGGCATCATAATGCGGCAGGCTGTAGCCGAAGTGTGCGTATACAGACATCGTGAAGCCGGAACAGTCCGCGCCATTTGTCAGACTGGTGCCGCCCCAGACATACGGATTGCCGAGGAACTGCAGCGCATAATCGACGACCGCTTCCCGCTTTGAGGCGGATTTTGCCGCTTTCTCCTCGTTCTGCTTCTTCTCCTCCTGCTCGAGTCGTTCCGCCTCCTCTTCCTTCGATTCCGCCTGCGGATATACCGTTTCCACATCGGCGTAATCAGACGAAATATATCCGTCACCGTCTTCGGTGTGGACCTTGTACCATCCGTCCTGTTCCTCGATGATGTTCAGCTTATCGCCCTGCGGAATCAAAGTGATCACGTCAGAATCGATGTCGGCAGCCGCCCTGACGCGGAGCGTCTCGGTCTTCACCTCCGCCACCTTTGAAGCACTCTCCTCCGCTTTCTTCGCGGCTTCCTCACCGGTTGTCAGATAAACCGCTTTGATGTATCCGGTCACCGAGCCGGAAGTGATTTTAATCCATCCGCTCCCGTCGTCCTTCTCCAGTACCGTGGCGACACCGTCCTTGTACAGTTTCCCAAGTATCTCGGCGTCCTCGCTCTTGTCCGCGCGAATATTGACATAATCCGACACATCCGCAACCGCCAGAGAGGTGTCTGCTTCGGAAGCCGGCTCACTCTCTGCTGTATCGTCTCCTGCGCCTTCTGTCCCTGAGGATCCTTCCGTATCTTCAGTATTGCCTGTGCTCTCTTCCTGCCGTGCTGTGTCCTCGGACTGTTCCTCTGCATCCGCGCTTGTACCCGCTCCGGGAGCAGCACCTGCCACCTGTTCCGTCTCTTCCGTACTGCCGGCGTCAATCCCCAGCAGAACACTTTCTGCCGTACTGCCGGGGCCGAACGCATCCGGCTCATTTGCGAGCGATGTTTTATTGGTCGCGGTCAGCAGAGCGATCCCGGCCCGCAGCGGATCTTCGGTCGAAGTCTGGTCACCGCTTTCCACAAAATGTTCAGACGCACCAGTACCGGCATCGGCTGTCACGTCCGCAGACACAGCAAAATCCGCGGATACCGCAATATCCTCAGATTCCGTCAGATCTGCTGTTCCAGCAGACGGCGATGCCCCATGGAGAGAACCGCTGACCGCAATCAACGAAGCGATTCCCGCGGTCGGAAGTGACCAGCTCTCTTCCGAGGCATAAACCGGAAGACAAAACGCGCTCAGAGTGAGCGCCGCCGCCGCAGAAACTGCAATAACTCCTTTGCCGGAATATCTCATGAAAAGTAGTTCCCCCAAAATAAATGGCACGAACTCCGCCTGTTTCCTGATACTTTATCATTAGGAAATATTTCGCAATTGTTTGTTACAAATATTACGAAATTATTTCAGGCAAAATATTACCATCGCGAGGGACTCTGTGTCAATCAGTGTCCTCTTCTCTGTCCAGCCAGATAGTCCTGCACCGCCGTCGCCGCGCAGGCGCCATCGCTGCAGGCCGTGATGATCTGGCGGAGCCGCTTCGCGCGGAGATCCCCCGCCGCAAAGACGCCGGGAACGCTCGCAGCCGTATCCTCACCGGCCACAACATACCCCTTTTCGTTGATTTTGACAAAATCGCCGAGCCACGCGGAACCCGGCACAATGCCGACGGCGATAAACACGGCATCCGTGGGAAGCTCCTCGTGCTCCCCCGTGGCAAGATTGTTCAGCAGAACGCTGCCGACCTTCGCTTCTCCGCGGATCTCCTCCACAACACTATTCCACCGCACCTCGATCTTTTCATTTTTCCGGACCTGTGTCGCCAGCACCGGTGCCGCGCGGAGTTCCCCTCTCCTGTGGATCAGATACACCTTGCTGCACAGCCTTGACAGAAACAGTGCATCCTCTGCCGCCACATCGCCGCCACCGACTACCACCGCCGTCTTTTTCCGGAAAAAGGCGCCGTCGCAGGTCGCGCAGTATGACACGCCGCGTCCGGCAAACGTATCCTCTCCGGGCACACCGAGCTTTGCATGCGAGGCGCCGGTCGCCAAAATCACTGTCCTCGCAGTGATTTCTCCCTGATTCGTCTGTACGGCAAAATAACCCCCGTCCTCTCCATCTCTTTTCTCTATAGAGGTGGCCTGCGCATTGACAAACGACGTGCCAAGCTGCTCGGCGTGCTCACGGAATTTCATCGCGAGGTCAAAGCCGCCGATGCCCTTCAGCCCGGGATAATTGTCAACATCATAGGTATTGATAACCTGCCCTCCGCTGGTCGGCTCCTTCTCAAGGACCTGGAAGGTCAGTTCCGCGCGGCATGCGTAAATGGCCGCAGTCAGTCCGGCCGGTCCGGACCCGATAATCAATGTATCAAGCATGATGAATATCCTCCTTGGTCTGTGGATGTTCTTTTGTAATTGATCTTTTATAATGACATAGCTCCCTCGCTGACAGAAAGGACCCAGCTCAAAGAATACATGCCAAAGAATACATACTGTAGTAGAATTGCGAAAGTGGCTCTGCAGCTTCGCTGCTCCCGCCGCCTTCAATCCTTCCATCATAATATAGTAACTATCCCTGAAATTCAAAAAGAAACGCTGCGAAAGGAGAACGTACCATGCACCATAATCCCAACGATGTGCAGAACTGTCTCGCCGGAAAAACTGCGCTTGTCACAGGGGCAGCGCATGGAATCGGCCGGTCCATCGCATCGGCGCTCGCGGCTGAGGGCTGCCATCTGCATCTGATCTGCCTGCACGCCCTGCCGGAGCTGACCGCGTTTGCAGCCCAGCTTGAAAATACGTATGAGATCAGCTGCACCGCACATGCCGTGGATGTCGCCAATCCGAATGCGGTCGCCCAATATTTTGCCGCCGCCATTCCTCAGCTCGACCTGCTCATCAATAACGCCGGCATAGCTCATCTCGGGCTGCTGCAGGATATGCAGCCGGCGGAATGGAACCGGCTTCTTGCCACGAATCTGAGTTCTGTATTCTACACAAGCCGCCTGGCAATCCCGCTGTTTCTTCAAAAGGGAAGCGGCTGCATCATCAACATCTCTTCCGTCTGGGGCCAGGCCGGTGCAGCCTATGAGGCCGCCTATTCTGCTTCAAAAGGTGGCCTTGACGCCCTGACCCGGGCGCTCGCGAAGGAGCTTGCTCCGAATCACATTCCCGTCAATGCCATTTCCTGCGGATGCGTGGATACCCGGATGAATGACTGCCTGGATGATGAGGCAAGACAAACTCTGATCGCAGAAATTCCTGCCGACCGTTTTGCAGAACCGGAAGAAATTGCCACTGCCGTCGTGCATCTGGCCGAAATGCCCGCCTACCTCACCGGACAGATCATCCAGGTTGCCGGCGGATGGATCTAGAAACAGCATTGAAATTACACATGCCGCTCATCGACATTGTCGTAGCACTCACAGAACCGGGCTGAAAACGACGGTTCTCTGCCTCCGGCGTATAGATGAGATATATCGCCGAGCTGCAGGATCCGGAAGCTGGCTGTTCCCCGCACTCTTTCCTCTGTAGCGACGGTAGTCACGCCGGTTGGCGCAACGGCGGTGCCATGCCAGAGCACCATTGGCGATACACCGATCAGATGACCAAGTAAAATCGACCCCAGCCCGAAGTGGCAGAAAAAAAGGAGCGTATCGTTGCTGGGCCGCACCGCACGGTAAACCCGGCCGTCCCGCTCGTACCCCCACTCCGCAAGCAATGCGTCAAACTGGCGGTTCACCTCACTGACCTGCTCTCCGACATGCCCTTCCCGCATCACAGCATTATCTGCCCAGCGATCCGGATCGTAGAACTCCGGATGCGCCGTCCAGTCCTGCGGAAGCCAGTCCCATGCAATCTGACGGTGCCCGGGGCAGTCAGGTCTCCATATCTGCGCTGGAAATTCCTGCAGCCAGTCGCAGATCTGGGCTTCTCTTCCAAGCTTTTGCAGCGTAGGCGCCGCCGTATCTCTGGCCCGTCCGCGCGGAGAGCAGTAAATTCCGTCAAAATGCATTTTCGACAGACGTCCTGACAGCAGCTCCGCTTCTTTCCAGCCAATCTCAGTCAGTGTATCATGCTCATAATCAGGATCGCCATGTCTGACAATAACCAATTTCATGTTTATCCCCAAGCCGCGTTCTTAGCGGCAGTTTATCCTCTTACTCACCGGAAACCGCGGCGGAGGACTCCTCCGTCAACCCGGAAATATTCTCCGTCTCTGCTGTGCCTGACATCTGAGAACTACCATCTTTACTGCCATTCTTCGGCGCCCAGAGCGGCCGCGTAAGTCCGATCAGAATCAGTATGATCGCCATAGCTGCCAGAACAATAATTTTCTCCTTTTTGGTCAGCGCTCTCTGTACATTCATGTTCATCCCCCATGTCGCGTTCAAACTTCATTTTCGTGAAGAAGGTCCGGTCTCTTATCCCGCGTAACACGCTCTGCCTCTGCCTGACGGAAGGCGCGGATTTTGCCGTGATCGCCTGACAACAGCACGTCCGGCACCCGCTGCCCCCTCCATAAAACAGGCTGGGTGTATTGCGGGTACTCCAGCATGCCCGATTCAAAGGATTCTTCCTCCGCACTTCCCTTCCGCAGCACGCCCGGGAGAAGTCTTAGCAGCGAGTCGGCGATCACCTGTGCAGGCAGCTCGCCTCCAGTCAGAATATAATCACCGATAGAAAGCTCTTCGTCAAAATAACAGTTCACCCGCGCGTCCATTCCTTCGAAATGCCCACATACCAGCGCAATATGAGAATATCCAACCAGCGTATGTGCCTTCCGTTGATGATAGGTCTCGCCTGCCGGAGTGAGGCCGATGATATGACAGCCATCCGGCCCCGCCTGTTCCTTAACAAACTGAATGGCGCGCCAGATCGGTTCCGCCCGCAGCACGAGTCCCCTTCCCCCGCCGAAGGGAGAATCATCCACGTGGCGGAAACTTCCCCCGGCGAACTGTCGCATATCAATTATCTCCACCTCCCCACAACCAATTTTAGTTGCGCGCTGAACCACATGGGAGGACTGAAAGGACGAAAAATATTCTGGACAAATAGTCAAAATATAAATCTTCATGGTTAAAAATAGCCAGAAACCTCGCAGAGAAGCTTCTGGCTGATGCCGGCAGTCGGGATCGAACCGACACTCGATGATAAGTCGAACGGGATTTTAAGTCCCGCGCGTCTGCCAGTTCCGCCATGCCGGCGTAAGGAAATGACAGGTAAATGGACCCTCAGGGACTCGAACCCTGGACCGATCGGTTATGAGCCGACTGCTCTAACCAACTGAGCTAAAGGTCCATTCATGTTTCTTTTATGAAAATAGCTGCAGGATTCCTGCAGCTACGATAATGACCCCGACGGGATTCGGACCCATGTTACCGCCGTGAAAGGGCGATGTCTTAACCGCTTGACCACGGGGCCATTCGCAGGACAGCTCCTGGCGGC
>CACZJZ010000017.1 GCA_902781655.1 uncultured Lachnospiraceae bacterium | reverse complement strand
TATCAGTTATCTGCTTGTCCGGATGTTCAACTTGGATTGTTGAATCATCATTCTGTTCTGAATTTTCTCCCGATCCTTCGCCAGCCCGCACCTTGCATCTCTGCTGCAGTGTTCTGGCCCGGATCTTGGAATCTTCAGGGTTGCATTTCTGTTCGTTTGTCAAATTTTCCGCTCCGGTCTTTCGACCGGCGAATCTGCAAGGCAGATTCAAACGGAGAAAGAGGGATTTGAACCCTCGCGCCGCTATTAACGACCTACTCCCTTTCCAGGGGAGCCCCTTCGACCGCTTGGGTATTTCTCCAATGTGCTCTACTCACCATAAGAGTTCTATATTTAATTCTGTAGAAGCGGAGAGGATGGGATTCGAACCCATGTGGCGTTGCCGCCAAACGGTTTTCAAGACCGCCTCGTTATGACCGCTTCGATACCTCTCCGGGTTTACTCAGCTCGCCGGTGAGGTGTTGCTCTCTCGCGCGAACAATGGATATATTACCAGCTATATATCTTTTCGTCAAGAATAATTTCAAAAAAATTCTGCACAAATGCACCATGCAAAATTGGCGGAAATATCAGAATATTTACTACATTTAAGTCAAAAACCGGTTTTAGAACAAAGTGCCGAGAAAAGTACGGCATAAAGCTGATCTTGAAGGCATGGTTTCATGCCTTCTTTTCTCGTCGATAAGGAATATAATCCGGAACCATTTGTTTCACCAGTTCCTGCGCTTTACCCAGCTCGCTCTCAGGCACTCTGATCGTATAAATGTCCCGATCAATCCTGCCATTCGGTCCGAAATCGCGCACATCCAGTTTTGCGCCGCATCCGCAGACCGGAGGCTCATCCTGCCATCTGTCCGCGCTGATCTGCCGGATGCCCGCTTCCTTCATAACTTTGCGCAGATTCTTCCATTCCTGTTTTTTCCCTTTCGCTTCATAAACCTTCACTTTTCTTATAAACAATCCCATAAAAGAATCTTTCCCTTCCGACGTCTTAATGTCCCGATAAACTATTATTGTCCAGATCCGAACAGTCTCCAGAGACTGATATTCACAGTTCGTCCTGAGGCCCTGCCAAGTATCTCAGCCCAATATTTGAGCGTCCCGGCGTCTGCATACCAGACGGTATGAGAACCATACGTAAATGTCAGTGCTCCGCTGCCCGCATCCCGGATCGGAGTCGCCTTATGATCCGAGATTAACATATTGATCTCAGATGGCTTTACTGACACGATTTCATCCGAAGCGCTGAAATCATATCCCCCATTTGCCAGGGCATAGGATACGTTTCCCAGTGATTCGTATTTTGAAGCCAGCTCATAAAGGAACTCCGCATCCGCTTTCGGTCCGGGTCCTGTCCCGGCGCCGTACAGGTTATAACACATCACCACATACTCCGGTCCATCTGGAAAGTCAATCTTTTCTACCGGCGTAGAAGGTTCAAGCAAAATACGCAGTGTAAGCCCTTTTTCCTCGCACCGCTGCATCATCTTCTCCTCAAAAAGGATAAATTTATCCCACAGCGGCATGTCCTTCCTGATTTTCTCGAAGTCAATCTCTACTCCGTCGCAGCCATATTCCTCCGCCATTTCGGCAATCGAATCCGCTGTCCTTTCCGTTTCCTCCGAATCGCCAATCAGACGCTCAAGCAGACTGACACTTTTCTGTTCCTTTTCCGTATCGTTTACGATCGTAAGGTAACACGGTCGCCTATCGGCATCATCCAGTGATGACAAATGTCTGGCAGCGGTAATTGCATCATCGGACAGCACCAGATGCTCTCCATCGGGATACCAGGCCGCAAAAATACCAACCCCGTCAATGGCCTCCCTGTTTCTGCTAATAGTTCGAACTGTGCCGGCAAGGTCCCAATAGGCAGCCCAGACGTACACATCTCCGCCCAGGCTCTTCAATGCCGAAAGCTGCTTGCCTTCATCGGCAGGGTCCGAGGGCATTCCTTCCTCTTGTGTAACGCTGTCTCCCTCTGCAGCAGAAATGGAAGAGGATCCACTTGCAGCGGTCGATCCAGGGAACCTGTCAGAAGCTTCGCATCCGGACAAGAGGAACGAGGCAAGACATGTCAGCATACAGGCCATCGCTGCAAGATGCCGCAGATAAATTCTATGAAATTTTTGATTCATCATAAATCCGTCTTCCTATTCTGACAAATTGCTGAATACTTTATCCTGCCACTTCCAAGCTATCACAGGTTCTCAATAACCCAGTTCACGACCTGATTCCAGATGGCACCGGCTTCATGTCCGATCCGCCCAAGTCCATGATACGTATAATCATAGATGGTATCAGATCCATCCGGTGTTTTCACGGAAAAGTCCTGATATACCGCGTCATAGACATCATCCGCGATATTCCGCTGGCTCTTCTGATACCCTCCGAAAGAACTTTCCAGTGCAATCCCTCCGGCATTTTTCACAGAGATTTTGAGGTGATCTGCCAGCGTGATATTGTCCGCAATAAGAGAAAGACGGTCTCCCTCCAGCGTCAGACGAATCCCGACATCTCCCGCATCCTGAATCTGAAGCTCCGGAACATACTCCTCAGCTCCATCCGCAACGCTTTGCGGCTTCTCTCTGGAAGCTTTAAAGGCTTTCAGCTGATAAAGGCCGGCAATGGTATTGTCCTTTGCATATTTACCGCGTACCTTAAGTTCGGCGATGTAAGCATCCTGGTCGTCCTCTGGAACGGATACAGGGTGATTGTCATGAAGAAAATACATATCCTGCTTAAGAAGTGTTGTTTCTTCAGCTCCTGTTTTTTCCCGGACGTAAAGAACATTATTTTCGAGAGAGACAGAGACATAGCTGTCAAACTCTGCCGGTTCATCCGCATCGCCGGCAGTGCGGAGATATATGGTCTGGCATCCAATTTTATTTCCCAGAAGCCGACAGCTGACTTTCATATCCCGGACCGGCTTATCCTTCAGTGTCATGATACCCCTTGATTCCGATTCTGAAGTGAGCGCAATCAGATTGCCTTTGAACTCCGCGGCACCCTTCCTGACATTCCATTTGGAATATCCATCCTTGTCTCCACAGACAAATCGAATATTGCTCTGATCTTTCTTCGGAAGATCATCCCGGATCCTCATCAGGAGGTGATTTGTATACCACCATGGCTGTGGCTCAAGCCGCGTCAGATCATAAATAGAGGATTCTCTGTTATTCAGAGAATATCCTTCCCGGTTTACATTCATCATGAACATGCCTTCCAGGTTTTCAGCATTCACCCTGGAAACATGATCGTTGTCACCGAACCGGCCTGTGTTGGAATGCATAATGCAATAGAGCTGCGGGACATACCCGATCTTATCGGAGTAGATTTTCTCCATAAGATCATAGTCCCGGGTGATTCTCTGTTCCATCTCCTCCGTACTTTCCACCGGAATGCGATCCTTATCACGGATGTAATCCATCAAATAGTGGTTATAATCCCGGTCAATATACTGGTTGATTTCCACAAACTCGCGGGAATCCAGTTCCCCGAGAAACCGGTTATAGCGGTCATATGTGTTGATATAAGACAATCGATAGCCGTTTGTTCCCAGTTCCCAGAAGCCTTCCCTCTCAAGCTCTTTCAATTGTCTGGGGGAAACAAATTTCTGATCATTGTTCTCAAACTTTTCAGCGTAAGTGAGAACCGACGCCTTATCGTTCAATTTTTCCAGAAGTTTCTCCGCGAAGAGGACCGTATCGGTCCGGCCGTCCTCAAAGAGGAGAAATAGTGACTTATCTGGAAGTGGCTTTCCTTCCTTGTAGTATTCTTCAATGTCCTTCTGTGTTACTGTTACATATCCAAGGTCTTTCAATGAGGCGAGTTCTTCCTCCAGTCTTTTGACGGAGATCAGCGAATCTGTACCATTTCTGGCGACGCCAAAATAGGAAAGCGCGACAAAACCGTGATCCTCTCCGGAGACAATTTCGGAATCCGTACGATCATAGGGCACAAACCTTTTATAGACAAGCAGGCTTCTTGCAGCCGCAAAAACGACGGCAAAAATAAACAGATATTCAAGGCATGTCCGGACAACCTTGACCTTGTCCTTATGGGTATGCACCGGGTAGAACAGAAACTTCCTGCTTTTCCCCGGCTTTTCATCCACACATTTCTGATTTGTGTTCTCTTTCCTGCCAGACTTCATCTTTATCCCCATGCCGCATTCTTTGCGGCAAGCTTTTGGTCCCGTGCTCTACCGAACCTTGTTCTTTTTGCTGCGCTTTTCTTCAGCCCTGACATCACTGGGCGTCATTCTTGTCCCCCAGGTTGACTTCCAGAACGTAAACCACGCAATCGGCATCTGCCACAGAAGCACCAGTTCGTAATAAAAACAGAACCAGAAGCCGAAGAGCCAGGTCGTACTCTTTCGAAGCAGCAGCTGGGAAAACGACATCATCATCGCCATCAACAGAAGACCCACAAGGAAGGTGGTCGGAAAAACATGCTGGGTAAGCGGCACGTAGAAGAAGTTGTAAATCACAACAACAGGCGCAAGCATCGGAACAACGAGGCCGATATAAAAATTGATCATAGCAAACGGTTCCTTGCGCCACATAAACTTGCCCGCCATCAGCGATTCCCGGAGCCATGAACGCTTCCAGCGCATCTGTTGTTTCAGAAATACCCGGTGTTCCTTTGGAACAATCGTCGAGCAGACGGAAGTATCCTGATATGTACACTGGTGATGATTCAACACAAAATTCGTCATAGCCCGGTCGTCGCCAAAAGTGGCTTTATGCCCGAGAAACTTCTGATTTACCCAGTCGTCCTTGTATTCCATTACAATATCACGCCGATAGCAGGACAGCGGACCGCTCAGGCACGTCACCGTATCGAACAGAGCTTCCGCCGCCTTCATGATGCGGAAGGCCGTATAATAACGGACTGACTGCATTTTAGTAAGGGAATTGGTATAGGTATTGGCCACATCGCAGCGTCCCGCGCAGCCGCCCATCTTCGGTTCTCTGAACGGCTGCACGATATTGCGCACCGCATAAGGGTCAAGAAAAGAATCGCTGTCCACAAACATGACGAGTTCTGTATCCGTGTTTTCCACCCCACGCGTCAAAGCCGCCCGTTTTCCCGCATTTTGCGGCTGCACCAGATAGCTCAACCGGTTCTGAAGGTGGAAACGCTCTCCCTCTTTTTCCTTCAGTTCATCCACAATTTCTTTGATCCTTTCGACCGAGCGATCCGTGGAGCAGTCATCCACGATGATTACTTTCAGCTTATCCACCGGATAATTCTGGTCAACACAGGATAGAATCGTTGTCTGGATCCATTTTTCCTCATTGAAGCAGGGAATAATAATTGTGACCGATGGTGTGTATGTTGGGTCAATCGGCACCGGTTTGTACAGCATACCGAAAAAATATCGGGTCAGCAGAAACATCGCTGCCGTGATCGAATAGGTGTACAGCAATGCATGATATCGGAAATAAATCACCGACCCTGCACGCATCAGTACGACACAAAAACTGACAAGTGCGAGGGAAATGGCACTTCCGAACATAAGAAAGCGATCCCGCTTCCTTTTCGCATAAGTCCCGAGATCCTCTGCAAACTGCAATCCGATCTGCTGTTCCGGATCGATGGAACGGATAATACGTGCAGCAACCCTGTACCCCGCCTCTCTTCCCTCCGGCATGGCTCCGCCTGGAACACGAAAACGCAGCCGCACGCTGTTCTCTTTTGTTACCCTCGCAAATGAGTCGCTCTCCTTAAAATGAAGCAGAATCCCGGTATCGGAAATATCTAGGCAGCGGGCTGCAATCTTTGTGTTATCCTCCAGGATTACCGTGACAGGAAAGTTCACCTGATAGCGGAGTCCTTTCTTGTGCTGGCGCATGAGGTCATCCTGCGTCTGCGCATTGTCATCACTCCCGCGCCGGTCGGACATCTGCCGCTCTCCTGAGGGGTCCGGCACGTTCGACAGCAGTCTGCGATCTTTTTTAATTTTCAAAAGAACATCTTCCTGCTCTTTGCCTTTCACATTGACACACCTCTCTTATGGCTCATAGCGGCCGGCGTATTCATCCACTCTCGCAAAGGAATATCCCTGCTTCTTCCATCGCGGTATCATTACATCGAGCATCTGCGCCGTATACTTCGCGTTTTCCGTCATATGCATGACAATGACACTTCCGTTTCCGACCCGATAATCGTCCTCGGAGGAGGGAGAACCATAGGTCATACGATCGATCAGCTTATCCAGACTCTCTGCCTTGTAGTCGTTTGTGGTCACATCTCCCGAAATCGAATATAAGAATCCAACATCAAAAACCTGATACAGGCCTTCCTTGCTGATTTCCAGCGTGGGCGGACGGAAATCCCGCGACAGTGCTTTTTCCCCGTTAATGTAGACGTCGCCGACATACCGGTTCAGTTTTTCATAGGAGGTGACCAGGTCTTTGCGCATTGCTTTCTGTTCTTTGTCCGTCAGGGAAGAATACCTGGTGAAGTCCTTATTGGCGTCAGAGAGCGGCACATGTGAATTCGAGTGGCTTGCGACTTCATGCCCTCCGGCCGCAATCGCCCGCAGCAGATTCGGATTGGAGTCCACGTGCTCTGTCAGCACGAAGAAAGTTGCTTTGACATCATATTTATCCAGCACATACAATAATTTATTGACCGATTCGTCCGATCCCCAATCGTCAAAAGTGAGAAAAAGTACCTTGTCATCCGTAAGTTTCCCGGTCTTATCCATCTGGCGGATCTCATTTTTTGTGAAGCCTGGCATCTTTTTTTCATTGACGATAAAATTGCTTCCAAGATAGTGAGTCTTCATGTATTCAAACCGATCCTGATCACTGTCCATGGAAGTAAGTACATTTTTCGTGAGAGAAATATCATCCTGCTCCTTTGCGGTAAGGGAATAAACCTGATTCGAAGAGAGAAGTCCGCTCACTGTCTTGAGGCTGTAGCGGCTTTCATCCTCAATCTTTCCGGTCAGAGGAGAGACAAAAGCAATGCTATCGACAAACTTACGGATTGACTGCGAAACCATTTCGCCCATGACGGTATGATCTCCAACAGCGCTGGCCTTATCCTTGTCAAAATAATTGAGGTTAAAATATGCAAGGCCTCCTCTGGTAAAACGCACACCGGAAAGATCCTTCAGTGCCTTCGGAATCCTTCCCGCCGTCATATTCTCTGTGCCATTGAGAATCATTCTGTGAGACGCTCCGACCACAGACATTCCACTGGCATGAACCGCTTCAAGGACACCGGCATCCGAAGGTTCCTTTGTCATCATGACAATCCGTGGGGCGTAGTTATACCGCCATTTCATATAGCAGAGACAGTCATGAATATAATGCGCCGTTCCACTGTAGTCGGCAGTATACGAGCCTGCCGGAGTAAACAGGATTCCAATTTCCTGCCCCATGTCGATCAGCTTTTCAACGGTTCCGGTATTCGTCCTCATTTCATCAAAGTTCAGAAAAAAAGTTCCTGCACCGCCTGCATCTCTCAAAATACTGGCAACGTCAAGATCAACTGCTTCATTTGCGATATTCCCAAATGTAAGAGCAAGTGACTTCTCTGTGGTCGGTATTGTGGTCAAATATGCCGCCTTCCTGCCGTTGTTCTCGTTTCTCGCTTTCTTCAGTTCGTCTTCTGTCAATTCTGGAATTGTCCCGTTTTTGCCAAGCAGGGTATGGACGTCATCCACCGAAAAATCCCTCTTCTGTGCCCGATCGAGCAGCAGTTCAATCTGTTGCAGGTCGGAAGCGTCAAACAGATATAGAGATCCTTCCGATAGTTTCTCCGGGTTTTGAGGAAATACCGGGATCTGTCCCGATACAAAACAAGCGGTACGGATTTCCGGGATGCAGGCCTCGTCCCTTACAAGATATGCTTCGGAGAACGCATTTTCCTCCTGCAGTGCGTCTTGTCCTCCCTCGATCTCTTCATACATTTTCCCGACATCATGAAAAGACTTGCCCGTTTTGCCTCCATTTTCCGGCGAATACCCATTCTCCACAATCTGATCGAGCAAATCCGAATCGGTTTCGGCAGTCAGGAAAAAAGAGGCAGAAGCTCTGTATTTTTGAAGAACCTTTTTCAGGGCAGTATACTGACTTTCTGTTCTAAGATTGGCAATGCAGAGGCCGACAGCCTTCTCATCCGTCAGTACACTGCGATACAGGACAGACAGATTATCTCTGTCAGCAAGGCTCTCCCGAATCACAGAAGTCGCCTCCCGCGGTTTGATTTCGGCTGGCGGAATCATTTTGATATTCTGCGCGTCAAGTGCTTCCAAAAGCCATCCGACAACATCCTGGATGTCTGTTTTATTCTTCTGCTCATTCTTTAAAGAATCGTTATCCAGAACCTCCCGCTTATCGATGGCCGGTGTGGCAGCCACAATGGTCGGCTCCTGATGAACTGGCTTCGAATCACCGTTCAGACTTACGATGAGGATATGGGTTCCCCTTAAGCTTCGCACATAATTGTCTGCATCCTCTCTGCTATGGAAGGAGCTTTCATCGATCAGATCATGATCGTCAGCGGCGACCACCCTGTCATATCCCGCTGCGCCTGCAGCCTTCAGATTCATAAGTGAGAGACTCATTCCCGGGTAATAAAGGGTCTTGATATCAAGGCCACTCTCCTCGTCCAGGATCTCCTTTGACTTCATAAGGAGATCGGCGAACGCCAGTTCAGCCTGCTTTTCGTTTTTCTCCGCGTACATACCGCCGCCGATCACCCGGTCTCCATCTTTGAGAATTCTCTGTAGAATGCCCAGATTCTCCCGAACTTCAATCGCTGAGACTGCAAAGGATGCATTATCCCCATATTTGTCCAATATTTTCAGAATTTCTTCATTAACCGTCACGTCATCGTTCAGTCCGGAGAAAACCACACTGACAGAAGGCTGTGACTGCGTATTATCTCCCATCACAACATCCGCAGGAACCGCACGCCGAATCTTCTCCAGGCGTTCTTCATCCGTTTCGGCTGTTGTCGTCGTAACCGTTCCGTCTGTCTGGACATCGGTATATTTGCTGATACTATTCAGGCGAATCAGTCGGAATATGCTGAAAGCAATCAGGATGACTGCTGCAACAATGACCAGAACAAATACTGTCAGCCCTGTCCCTCTGAAATCGCCTTTCTTATTCCCAGATTTCATTTGAAGTCTTCCACCTGTGTCCTTCTTTTCATTGCTGTGGATTCAGTCATTTCCCGCGCCAGAAGTAGATTCCAATGCCCAACTGCAAGGGATAGACTGCTTAGCATCAGAATGATGCCTTAAGCTTATTATATTTTTTTATTTCTGTCAGGTCTTTTCTCTTTAGGAAAGGCATGATTAAAAAGATACAGGAAGGCAAGCCCTGATGCGTTAGTATGCCGCAGTTCCTTGCGCCCAGCGGGACAAGCAGTAAATAGAATCACGCAAAAAAAGCAGACCAGCAGTAGTTCTGCTGATCTGCCAAAGACATCGGATCTGATGACACTGGGACTAATTACTCAATAATCGCAGCAACACGTCCGGAGCCGACAGTTCTGCCGCCCTCGCGGATAGCGAAAGTAAGGCCCTGCTCCATAGCAACCGACCGGATGAATCAGCTCGATGGTCATCTCGACGTGGTCACCAGGCATGCACATCTCGGTTCCTTCCGGAAGATGGATCACGCCAGTGACATCCGTGGTTCTGAAATAGAACTGCGGACGATAATCATTGAAGAACGGAGTGTGACGTCCGCCTTCATCCTTCGTCAGGACGTAAACCTGCGCTGTGAACTTCTTGTGGCAGGTAACCGTACCAGGCTTTGCAACAACCTGGCCGCGCTCGATGTCCTCGCGGTTGATGCCGCGAAGAAGGATACCGATGTTATCGCCAGCCTCTGCATAGTCCAGAGTCTTGCGGAACATCTCAATACCAGTTACAACAGAGTGCTCAGGCTCTTCCTTGATGCCGACGATATCGACAGCATCATTGAGCTTCAGCATACCACGCTCCACACGTCCGGTAGCGACAGTGCCACGGCCGGTGATGGTGAAGACGTCCTCAACAGGCATAAGGAACGGCTTGTCGTTGTCACGAACCGGATCCGGAATGTAAGAATCAACCGTATCCATCAGCTCCATGATTGCATCGGTCCACTGGTTCTTCTCATCCGGCTTCTCAAGCGCCTTGAGAGCAGATCCACGAATGATCGGCGTATCATCTCCAGGGAAATCATACTCGTTCAGCAGGTCTCTGATCTCCATCTCGACGAGGTCAAGAAGCTCCGGATCATCAACCATATCGCACTTGTTCATGAAGACAATGATGTACGGAACGCCGACCTGACGGGCAAGCAGAACATGCTCGCGGGTCTGAGCCATGACGCCATCTGTTGCAGCAACAACAAGGATTGCGCCGTCCATCTGTGCAGCGCCGGTGATCATGTTCTTGACATAGTCAGCATGGCCGGGGCAGTCAACATGAGCATAGTGTCTCTTTGCTGTCTCATACTCGATGTGAGCAGAGTTGATCGTTATACCACGAGCCTTCTCTTCCGGAGCCTTATCGATCTGATCGAACGGGACAGCCGGATCAACGCCAAGTCTTGCAGAAAGCACTGCGGTGATGGCAGCAGTCAGAGTAGTCTTGCCATGGTCAACGTGTCCGATGGTTCCAATGTTAACATGCGGCTTTGTTCTATCAAAATGAGCCTTTCCCATTGTTTGAATCCTCCTTTTGGGTATTCATGTTTTATTATGTTCCCGGCTGATTCAACAGTTCCGGGAAAGCACCGTTACCAGAATTATATCCAACAACAGTGCGTATTTCAAGACTTTTCAGCCCTCCAGCAATCCGGAGAGCTGATCGCAATCAGGGTCATTACCCTTCATAACGGAATCGCCCTTCTCAGTTCTTGGACGCCGCGAGTACCTTCTCCGCCACGTTCTTCGGAACCGGCTCATAGCGGTCAAAGAACATGGAATAGCTGGCACGCCCCTGTGTCTTGGAACGAAGGTCCGTTGCATAACCGAACATCTCTGCAAGCGGTACATAGCCCGTGATCAGAATAGATCCGGAACGATCCTCCTGACTGACCACACGGCCTCTTCTCGAGGAGATGTCTCCTATGACATCGCCCATGTAGTCCTGTGGTGTGGTGACCTCAACCTTCATGATCGGTTCAAGGAGCACCGGATCTGCCTTCTGCATCGCTTCCTTGAAGCACATAGAACCAGCGATGTGAAATGCCATTTCCGAGCTATCGACTTCATGATAGGATCCGTCATAAACGGTCGCGTGAATGCCAACCACCGGATATCCGCCGAGCGAACCGGCCTTCATGGCCTCCTCAATACCTTCGCCGACTGCAGGCACATATTCCTTCGGAATCGCGCCGCCGACGATCGCAGAATCGAACTTATAAAGTTCCTCTCCGTTCGCATCCATCGGCTCAAACTTCACTTTGCAGTGGCCATACTGTCCACGGCCGCCGGACTGCTTGACATACTTGTACTCCTGATCCACCGGCTTGGTGAAGGTTTCCTTGTAAGCAACCTGCGGTGCGCCGACATTCGCCTCGACATGGAACTCACGAAGCAGTCGATCCACGATGATCTCAAGATGCAGCTCGCCCATGCCGGCAATAATGGTCTGCCCGGTTTCCTGGTTCGTGTGCGCGCGGAACGTCGGGTCTTCCTCCGCGAGCTTCTGCAGCGCATCCACCAGTTTAGCCTGTCCGGCCTTTGTCTTAGGTTCGATCGCAAGCTCAATGACAGGATCCGGGAATTCCATGGACTCGAGAATGACCGGATGGTTCTCATCGCAGAGCGTGTCTCCGGTTGAAGTATTCTTCAGACCGACGGCAGCAGCGATATCTCCGGCAAATACCTTGTCCAGATCAGTTCTCTTGTTCGCATGCATCAGCAGGATACGTCCGAGACGCTCCTTGCTGTCCTTCGTGCTGTTAAGCACATAGGAACCGGCATTTGCTGTTCCGCGGTAAACACGGAAGAACGCAAGTTTCCCGACGAACGGGTCGGTCACAATCTTGAATGCCAGTGCAGCAAACGGGCCGTCATCCGTTGCCTTGATATCGACCGGATTGCCGTCCAGATCCGTTCCGTGCGCGTCCTCGATATCCGTCGGGGCCGGCATGAAATCAAGCACCGCATCCAGAAGCTTCTGGATTCCGATATTCTTATGTGCAGAACCGCACACAACCGGGAATGCACGGCACTCGCAGGTTGCCTTGCGGAGCGCCTTCTTCAGATCGTCCACCGAAGGCTCATTGCCCTCGAGATACTGCTCCATCAGATCATCGTCCAGATCGCAGATTTTCTCCACCATCTCGGTGTGATACGTCTCCGCGTCGTCCTTCAGATCATCCGGGATATCGATCTGCGTCACATCCTCGCCGTGTGCTCCGCCGTACAGATAGCCCTTCATCTCAAAGAGGTCAATGACCCCCTTGAACTGGTCCTCTGCGCCGATCGGAAGTTCCACCATGATGGCATTTTTCTTCAGCTGATTGCGGATCTCGTCGACCGCGTTCAAATAGTTTGCTCCGACAATATCCATCTTGTTGATGAATGCGATACGCGGAACATTGAACCCGTCTGCCTGATGCCAGACATTTTCAGATTGCGGTTCCACACCTTCCTTGGCAGAGAAGACGCCGACAGCGCCGTCAAGCACACGCAGAGAGCGCTCGACTTCTACCGTGAAATCCACATGGCCGGGGGTATCAATGATGTTGATGCGGTACTCCGGCTGGCTGTCGTCACGCTTGCCGTTCACCTGATGTGTCCAGTGGCAGGTGGTAGCCGCCGATGTAATGGTGATGCCGCGTTCCTGCTCCTGGGCCATGTAGTCCATGGTGGCAGTGCCTTCGTACGTCTCACCAATCTTGTAGTTAACACCGGTAAAGAACAGGATTCGCTCAGTCAGAGTGGTCTTGCCGGCATCAATGTGTGCCATAATACCGATGTTCCTGGTTCTTTCCAGGGGATATTCTCTCTTCTCTCCCACAGGTATTTCCTCCTTCGTAATGTGCACCTGTCCGTGGCTGTAAGGAGCGCTGCACCACTTGCGGATGGCGCAGCGTCTTCCAATTCATTCACGCCCCGATCAGAACCGGTAGTGCGAGAATGCTCTGTTCGCTTCTGCCATCTTGTGCATATCTTCCTTACGCTTCACGGAAGATCCCGTGTTGTTGCTTGCGTCAAGAATTTCGCCCGCGAGCTTGTCTTCCATCGTCTTCTCGCCTCTCTTGCGGGAAAACTCGACCAGCCAGCGGAGAGCAAGCGCCTGGCGTCTCTCAGGTCTGACCTCGATCGGAACCTGATATGTCGCGCCGCCGATTCTTCTTGCCTTGACTTCCAGGACCGGCATGATATTATTCATTGCCGTCTCAAAGACCTCAATGGCCGGCTTGCCTGCCTTATTCTCAACCTTGGTGAAAGCTCCATATACAATCTTCTGCGCTACAGACTTCTTGCCGTCGAGCATGACGGTGTTGATCAGCTTGGTAACGACTTTATTGTTGTATAAGGGGTCTTCTAATACTTCTCTCTTCTGTACATGTCCTTTACGTGGCACGTTACTTCCCTCCTTATCATACGATTTCCATCGTCTGGATAATTCACAGGTACTCACATGATAACTGTGTTCGTGTCGATGTTTCTACTTTATCGATCGAGTCGTCAAAATAGAATCCCAACACTCAAAATCAGACTTGTGAGCTTGTTTACTTACCAGCTTTCGGTCTCTTTGCGCCATACTTGGAACGGCCCTGTCTGCGGTTGGCAACACCGGCAGTATCAAGCGTGCCACGAATGATGTGGTATCTGGTACCGGGCAGGTCCTTAACACGTCCGCCTCTGATCAGAACGACCGAGTGCTCCTGAAGATTGTGTCCTTCGCCCGGAATGTAGGATGTAACTTCAATTCCGTTGGAGAGACGCACTCTGGCGATCTTGCGGAGAGCGGAGTTAGGCTTCTTCGGAGTCGCAGTCTTGACGGCTGTGCAGACACCGCGCTTCTGCGGAGCACTGACATCGATCGACTTCTTCTGAAGAGAATTGAATCCTTTCTGAAGAGCCGGTGCTGCAGACTTTTTCGCAGATGTCTGGCGACCCTTTCTGACTAACTGGTTAAATGTGGGCATTCTATTTACCTCCTTGTCAGACTCTTGCCCGTTTTTCGGGCAAGGAAAACGGTGTGACTCCGCAAAGTCACACCGTAATATTATATGGGAACCTGTGATGTCCTGTCAATCATCAAATTATCATGATTCCAGCCATTATTCCTGCTCTGACTCGTCTGTCAGCACAGCTTCCTCATCCTCCGGCTGCTCCGTCTTCTCGTCCTCGATCACCGCATTCGGATCGTCGTTTGGAATCGATCCATCCGGAAGGATGTCTGTCTCGCTGCCGATCGTCCCTGCCAGCATCGCATCCGTCGAAAGATGCGTGTTCCGATATCTCTTCATGCCGGTGCCGGCCGGGATCAGCTTGCCGATGATGACGTTCTCCTTCAGACCGATCAGCGGATCTACCTTTCCATGAATCGCCGCGTCAGTCAGTACCTTCGTGGTCTCCTGGAAGGATGCAGCGGACAGGAACGAGTTGGTCGCCAGCGCTGCCTTTGTAATGCCGAGGATAATGCGTTTTCCCTCTGCAGGCCTCTTGCCCTCCCCGGTCAGTTCCTCATTGATCGTCTCATAATCCAGGAAATCAACAAGGCTGCCAGGCATAAACGGAGAATCTCCCTGCTCTTCCACGCGGACCTTCTTCAGCATCTGGCGAACAATGACCTCGATGTGCTTATCACAGATATCGACGCCCTGCAGCCGGTACACTCTCTGCACCTCGCGGAGCAGGTAATCCTGCACTGCATTGATGCCCTTGATTTTCAGAAGATCATGCGGATTGACCGAACCCTCTGTCAGCTCGTCTCCGGCCTCGATCTCCATGTCGTCCTGTACTTTGATTCTGGAGCCGTATGGGATCGGGTAGGTTGCAGACTCTCCTGTCTCGTCGTTGGTGACAACCACCTCGCGGGTTTTCTTGTTGTCGACAACCTTTACCTTGCCGCCGAACTCCGCAATAATCGCAAGACCCTTCGGCCTTCTCGCCTCAAAAAGCTCCTCGACACGGGGAAGACCCTGTGTGATATTGCCTCCCGCGACGCCTCCGGTATGGAAGGTTCTCATGGTCAGCTGTGTACCGGGTTCGCCGATCGCCTGAGCGGCAATGATCCCGACAGCCTCGCCGACCTGTACCGACTCGCCGGTCGCCATGTTTGCTCCGTAGCACTTGGAGCAGATGCCAAGGCGGGAGCGGCAGGTGAGAATCGTGCGGATTTTGACTGCGTCCACCGGCTCTCCCTTGGCATTCACGCCCTCCGCGATCACGCGCTTCGCGCGGCTCGTGGTGATCATATGATTCTTCTGGACAATGATATTGCCATCTTTATCCCGGATATCCTCGCAGGAATAGCGACCGGTAATGCGGTCCTGCAGGCCCTCGATGGTTTCGTTTCCATCCATGAACGCTCTGACCGTCATGCCCGGAATGACATCCTTGCCTGCGGCGCAGTCCTGCTCACGGATGATCAGCTCCTGAGATACATCGACCATTCGTCTGGTCAGATAACCAGAGTCAGCCGTGCGGAGTGCCGTATCAGAAAGTCCCTTGCGGGCGCCGTGCGCCGCCATGAAGTATTCCAGGACATCCAGACCCTCACGGAAATTCGACTTGATCGGAAGCTCGATGGTATGGCCCTGTGTATCGGCCATCAGACCGCGCATACCGGCCAGCTGCTTGATCTGCTGGTTGGAACCACGGGCACCCGAATCGGCCATCATGAAGATGTTGTTGTACTTGTCCATGTTGCCGATCACAACCTTGGTCAGTTCTTCATCAATCTTTGTCCAGGTTGCGACAACCGCGCTGTAGCGTTCCTCCTCTGTCAGCAGGCCCCTGCGGAAGTTTTTGGCAATCTGGTCCACCGTGTTCTGGCCCTGCTCCATCAGCTCGTACTTCTGCTTCGGCACAATGATGTCGGCAATCGAAACGGTCATGGCCGCCCTGGTCGAATAATGATATCCGATGGATTTGACCAGATCGAGAACTTCCGCTGTCTTGAAAGTCCCGTGAACATCGATGCAGGCCTGCAAAATCTTCTTGAGCTGCTTCTTGGTCACCATGAAATCAATCTCAAGCTTCAGCTCATTGCCAGGCACGGTGCGATCCACATACCCCAGATCCTGCGGAATGATCTCATTGAACAGGAAGCGGCCGAGTGTGGACTCAATGGTCTGCTCCAGCTTCGTGCCGTCCGGCATAGTTTTCGTGCAACGGACATGAATCCGGCTCTGCAGCGTGCAGTCGCCATTCTCATAGGCAAGAATCGCCTCGTTCAGATTGTGATAGTAATTGCCTGTTCCCGCGACGTTCTCTCTCTCCTGCGTCAGGTAATAGATGCCGAGCACCATATCCTGGGAAGGCACGTTGACAACGCCGCCGTCCGACGGCTTCAGCAGATTGTTCGTCGAAAGCATCAGGAAACGGCACTCCGCCTGTGCCTCCACAGAAAGCGGAAGATGGATTGCCATCTGGTCTCCATCAAAATCCGCGTTGAATCCGGTGCAGACGAGCGGATGAAGTTTGATTGCCTTTCCTTCGACCAGTACCGGCTCGAACGCCTGAATGCCAAGACGATGGAGCGTAGGCGCACGGTTCAGCATCACCGGGTGTTCCTTGATCACATCCTCGAGGATGTCCCAGACCTGCGGATCCAGTCTCTCAACCAGCTTCTTTGCGTTCTTGATGTTCTGCGAGATTCCACGCTGCTCCAGTTCCTTCATCACAAAGGGCTTGAACAGCTCGATCGCCATTTCTTTCGGCAGACCACACTGGTAGATCTTCAGCTCAGGCCCGTTGACGATAACGGATCGTCCGGAATAGTCAACACGCTTGCCCAGCAGGTTCTGGCGGAAGCGGCCGTTCTTACCCTTCAGCATATCTGACAGAGACTTCAGTGCGCGGTTACCGGGACCAGTCACCGGGCGTCCTCTTCTGCCATTGTCAATCAGCGCATCCACCGCCTCCTGCAGCATTCTCTTTTCATTGCGGACGATGATCTCCGGCGCGCCGAGTTCGAGAAGTCTCTTCAGACGGTTGTTGCGGTTGATGATGCGGCGGTACAGATCATTGAGGTCGGATGTCGCGAACCTTCCGCCGTCCAGCTGCACCATTGGGCGCAAATCCGGAGGAATGACCGGCACGTAGTCAAGAATCATCCAGCTCGGCTCGTTTCCAGACTCATGGAACGCTTCGATAACCTCAAATCTCTTGATCAGACGGGCTTTCTTCTGTCCCGATGCCTCGGCGATCTCCTTCTGAAGATCGACGTACTCCTTCTCGACATCAATGCCCATCAGCAGTTCCTTGATTGCCTCGGCGCCCATGCCGGCGCGGAAGTTATTCTTCGGATCTGCCTTCAGCTTCTGATACTGCGACTCCGTCAGAATCTGTTTCTTGCGGAGCGGCACCATCTTCGGCTCGCTGCCATCCGCTTTCTTGCTGTCGTCCGGCACCATGACGCCTGTGCCAGGATCGAGCACAATATAATCGGCAAAATACAAAACCTTCTCGAGATCCTTCGGGGAGAGATCCAGAATCAGGCCCATACGGCTCGGAATTCCCTTGAAGTACCAGATGTGCGATACCGGGGCTGCCAGGGCGATATGTCCCATTCTCTCGCGGCGCACGCTGGACTTGGTCACCTCAACACCACAGCGGTCGCAGATGACACCTTTATACCGAATCTTCTTATACTTGCCGCAATGGCACTCCCAATCCTTGCTGGGTCCGAAGATCTTCTCGCAGAACAAGCCGTCTTTCTCCGGCTTGAGTGTGCGGTAATTGATCGTCTCCGGCTTTGTCACTTCTCCATATGACCAGCCCTTTTTCTCTCTTGCGCTGCCGGAGATGATCTCCGGGCTGGCAAGAGAAATTTTGATGGCGTCAAAAGTGATCGGCTGATAACTCTGCTGTTTGCTGTTTGGCATATAATACCCTCAATTTCCGCCGCCCATGCGGCATTCAGACCGCCGCCGGCATGAACACTCCCAGCCGGCCGGCATACCTGTCAGCAGTTTCCAGGGCTGTATCATTCCCCGTCCTGCAGCTCTTCGGCTTCATCCGCGATGACATCCTCCGCGGCTTCGTCCCCGCTGCTCTCTGCAGGTTCGCTGTCCTTCAGCTCTCCGCTCTCATTGAATTCCTTGGTGTTGTATCCGTTCTGGCTGGCTTCGTTCTCATCGTACCCGTTATAGTCACGGAAATTATTCTGCATCTCAAAGCGGAATTCAGAATCAGCGCTGCCGTAATCAATGTTCTCCTTGATTTCCACCTCGGAGCCATCGTCCTTGAGGACGCGGACATCGAGTGCCAGTGCCTGCAGCTCCTTGAGCAGCACCTTGAAGGACTCCGGAATACCCGGTTCCGGCACATTCTCGCCCTTGATGATCGCCTCGTACGTTTTGACACGGCCGATGACATCATCCGATTTCACGGTCAGGATCTCCTGAAGGGTGTAGGCTGCGCCATACGCCTCCAGTGCCCAGACTTCCATTTCTCCGAAACGCTGTCCGCCGAACTGTGCTTTGCCACCGAGCGGCTGCTGTGTCACCAGCGAGTAAGGGCCGGTGGAACGGGCATGAATCTTATCGTCCACCAGATGATGCAGCTTGAGATAATGCATGTGTCCGATGGTAACCGGCCCATCAAACAATTCTCCGGTGCGTCCGTCGCGGACCGGAACTTTGCCGTTCGCATTCAGCGGAACACCCTTCCAGACTGCCCGATGCTCGCGGTGATCCCACAGATACTGCATGACATCGCTGCCCGCCTGTGCTCCCCACTTCTCTTCAAAGGCTTTCCAGCCGTCGTCGCCGTAGGAATTATTGACATAGTCATTGGCCATCTCCAGCAGGTCCTGGATATCCTCCTCCGTCGCACCGTCAAACACCGGCGTGGAGACATTGAATCCGAGCGCTGCGGCCGCCAGGGACAAATGAATCTCAAGAACCTGCCCGATGTTCATACGGGACGGCACACCCAGCGGATTCAGCACGATGTCCAGAGGACGACCATTTGGCAGATACGGCATATCCTCAATCGGCAGAACGCGGGAGACGACACCCTTGTTTCCATGACGACCGGCCATTTTATCGCCGACCGAAATCTTTCTCTTCTGTGCGATGTAAATACGGACAGCCTCATTCACGCCGGGCGGAAGTTCATCTCCGTTCTCCCGGGTGAAGATCTTGGTGTCAACGACAATGCCGTATTCCCCGTGCGGAACCTTTAAGGAAGTATCGCGCACCTCTCTTGCCTTCTCGCCGAAGATCGCGCGGAGCAGCCTTTCCTCGGCCGTCAGTTCTGTCTCGCCCTTCGGCGTGACCTTGCCGACAAGGATATCCCCGGCGCGGACTTCCGCACCAATCCGGATAATTCCATTGTCGTCCAGATCCTTCAGCGCATCCTCGCCAACGCCCGGAACATCTCTTGTGATCTCTTCCGGCCCGAGTTTGGTATCTCTGGATTCTGCTTCATACTCCTCGATATGCATCGAGGTGTAAACATCGTCGCGGACAAGTCTCTCACTCAGCAGAACGGCATCCTCGTAGTTATAGCCTTCCCAGGTCATGAAGCCGATCAGCGGATTCTTGCCGAGTCCAAGCTCTCCATTCTTCGTGGACGGACCGTCTGCGATGATCTGTCCCGCCTCCACATGATCTCCGGTATTGACCGAAGGCTTCTGATTATAGCAGTTGGACTGGTTACTTCTGGCGAACTTGGTCAGGTGATACTCACTCCTGGTGTTGTCGTCATTCTTGACACGGATCGTCGTCGCATCGACAAATTCAACCACGCCAGATTTCTCCGCGACAACGCTGTCGCCGGAGTCCTTGGCAGCCTTGGCCTCGAGGCCGGTGCCGACCACAGGCGCCTCTGTGGTCAGAAGCGGGACTGCCTGACGCTGCATGTTCGAACCCATCAGGGCACGGGTCGGGTCATCGGACTGCAGGAATGGCACCAGTGCCGTCGCAACCGAGAAGACCATCTTCGGAGAAACGTCCATAAAATCAAAGGCGTTCTTCGGGAAGGAAGAGGTTTCGGTTCTGAATCGACCGGACACGGTGCGCTCGACAAAATGCCCTTCCGCGTCAAGCTTTGCCGATGCCTGCGCAACGTGGTAGTTGTCCTCCTCGTCCGCAGTCATATACACGACCTCATCCGTGACGCGCGGGTTTGCCGGATCGGTCTTATCGATGCGGCGATACGGAGCCTCGACAAAACCATACTCATTGATGCGGGCATAGCATGCCAGCGAGTTGATCAGACCGATGTTCGGACCTTCGGGTGTCTCAATCGGGCACATCCGTCCATAGTGCGTGTAATGGACGTCGCGGACTTCGAATCCGGCACGGTCACGCGACAGGCCGCCTGGACCCAGTGCAGAAAGACGTCTCTTGTGTGTGATCTCAGACAGCGGATTGTTCTGGTCCATGAACTGAGACAACTGGGAACTTCCGAAGAATTCCTTCACAGCAGCCTGCACCGGCTTGATATTGATCAGCGCCTGAGGCGAAATCTCTTCGTTCGGATCATGTGTCGTCATGCGCTCGCGGACCACCCGCTCCAGTCTCGACAGACCGATGCGGTACTGGTTCTGCAGGAGTTCGCCGACCGCACGAATGCGACGGTTTCCCAGGTGATCAATGTCATCGTCGTTTCCGATGCCATATTCCAGGTGCATATTATAGTTGACAGAGGCGAGGATGTCCTCCTTGGTGATATGCTTGGGAATGAGTTCATGTACGCTCTTCTTCAGCGCATCAGCCAGTGCTTCAGGATCCTCATTGTCCTGATACTTGATCAGGATATCGCGGAGAGCCGGGTAATAAACCTGCTCATGGATGCCAAGTTCCTCCGGATCGCAGTCCACAAAGTGGGTGATATCCACCATCAGATTGTTCAGGACCTTGACATTGCGCTCCTCTGTCTGAATCATGACATAAGGAATCGCCGCGTTCTGAATGGCGTCCGCCATCTCGCGCGTCACCGTCTCCCCGGCGCTGCCCAGAATCTCTCCATTTGCCTCATCCACCACATCCTCAGCAAGGACATGGCCGGTGATGCGGTTGCGAAGTGCAAGCTTCTTGTTGAATTTATAGCGTCCGACCTTCGCAAGGTCATAGCGGCGGGGATCAAACAGCATTGCGTTGATCAGGCTATCTGCAGAGTCCACAGACAGCGGTTCGCCGGGACGAATCTTTTTATACAGCTCGAGCAGGCCTTCCTTATAATTACTGGTAGGATCCTTCGCAAAGGAAGCCTCGAGTTTCGGCTCGTCGCCGAACATATCCACAATCTCCTCGTTCGTGCCAAGACCCAGGGCGCGGAGGAACACCGTCACCGGCACCTTTCTCGTGCGGTCCACACGAACCCAGAAAACATCATTGGCATCGGTCTCATACTCCAGCCATGCACCGCGGTTCGGAATCACCGTGCAGGAATACATCTTCTTTCCGAATTTGTCATGGTCAATCCCATAGTAAATACCAGGCGAACGGACTAACTGTGAGACAATGACACGCTCAGCGCCATTGATCACGAAAGTGCCCGTGTCGGTCATGATCGGCATATCGCCCATGAAAATTTCCTGCTCCGTGATGCTCTGATCATTTTCCTTATCATAAAGGCGCACTTTCACCTTCAGGGGCGCAGCATAAGTCGCATCACGTTCCTTGCACTTCTCAATCGAATATTTTGCGTCATCCTTGTTGAGGCTGTATCCGACGAAGGAGAGGCTGAGACGCCCGTTATAATCCTCGATCGGACTGATGTCATCAAACGCTTCCTGCAGGCCCTGCTCGAGAAACCATCGGTAAGATGCCTTCTGAACCTCAATCAGGTTTGGCATTTCCTGAACTTCCTTCTGGCGGGAGAAGCTCATTCTCATGCTGTTGCCGCTTTTCATGGGACGCATTCTGTTATTGTCCATTCTTTCACCCCGATTTTCTAATCCATGCTGAAGTGTCCGACTCCGGAGCGCAGAAACTGCCCATTCTCCCTTTTTCCGGCAAATGTGCGCACCAAAAAAAGGCATAATGCCTCCGAAGATATGCGGAAGATATTATACTGCGGATTCTGTCAACCTGTCAACGAAAATTCGTACAACTGACCTATTGAAACAACCACGAAGATATATGCAGCAGGCCTCCAGAAAACGCAAAAACCTCCGACGGGATTTCTCCCGCGGAGGTTCCTTCACGTGAAAGATACTCAGAAGCCGGTTGTCAAAAAGCAGATCCATGCCTCTTCCACTGATGCAGTTCTTCTGCAGAAAGTCCGCATCGGTGGGCCAATTTCGTTCGCATCTGATTACTTCAGAGTGATCTTTGCTCCCTCAGCCTCGAGCTTCTTCTGGATCTCCTCAGCCTCTTCCTTCGGAGCTGCTTCCTTGACGTTCTTCGGAGCGGACTCAACAAGATCCTTTGCTTCCTTCAGGCCAAGGCCAGTGATCTCACGGACAACCTTGATGACCTTGATCTTGTTCGGGCCAACCTCAGTCAGCTCGACGTTGAACTCAGTCTTCTCTTCCTCAGCCGGAGCTGCTGCGCCTGCAGCTGCTACAACAACGCCTGCGGAAGCAGATACGCCGAACTCTTCCTCAGCAGCCTTAACCAGATCATTCAGCTCCATGACAGAGAGCTCTTTTACCGCATCGATAATTTCCTGTGTGCTTAACTTAGCCATAGTAATTGATAACCTCCTGTTAAATTTTCCTGTTCGGGCGGGACTGCCGTATCAGGCAGCCGCCATCGATTCCATGCCGGGGCTGTTATGCCTCTGCCGCGGGTGCTGCCTCTGCTTCTGCTGCGGGAGCTGCTTCCTCGCCGCCTTCCGCCTTTTTCTCTGCGATCTGTTTGATCACACGTGCGAAATTTGCCATCGGAGACTGGAACGAGCCAAGCAGTCTGGAGAGAAGTTCCTCTCTGGACGGGATCTTAGCCACCTCAGCCATTCCTGCAGCGTCATATACCGTGCCTTCCACGACGCCGCCCTTGATCTCCAGCTTGTCTGCCTTCTTTGCAAAATTTGCAAGTACACGGGCAGGTGCAGTTGCATCATCCTTGGAGACTGCGAGCGCGCTCGGTCCCTCAAGGAACGGGTCGAGGCCCTCAAATGCAGTGCCCTTGAATGCAAGCTTCATCATCGTATTCTTGTACACCTTGTAGGTGACACCAGCCTCGCGAAGCTGCTTGCGAAGCTCAGTATCCTGCGCTACGGTCAGGCCGCGGGTGCTGACAAGAACAGCGGACTGGGCGCCATCGATCTTCTCGGAAATTTCCTTGACGACGGGCTGCTTTAATTCCACTTTTGCCATGTCTTTACCTCCTTATAGATTTTGCCGGATGACCTGGTCATTCGATATAGAAAGAGGTTTTACTGAACATGACGATATTCTCGCTAAAAAACCTCCCGACCAATAAGACCGGGAGGCGCATCATCCAGTAAAGATTCTTTCCTCGGCGGGTGCATCCTGCGGATGCTTACGTCTTGCGACACCAGCTGTCTTCGGCTTACAGATGGAACAATACCATTTCGCAAAGATTATGTCAATGACAATTCCTACTGTTTCTCCACCTTACGTCTTATATTTATTCAGATGCCAAACCTCCCTGAATGTAGTAAGATAGTGACTGCGTGCTGACGTGCGTTGAAGCGTCACAGCGTCGAATATTCACGGGGAGAGTGCGGGAAAGAAATCTTTCCGCACCGTAGGGAAGTGACGCACAGCTGAGTCTGTCCAGGCCGAACGGGATCCCCTGCGCTGCCGTGTACAAGAGCGGCTGGAAAGGCATCTTTATGGAGAGAGAACATCTTGGGAGCCGCCTTGGCTTTATTCTGCTGTCTGCAGGCTGCGCCATCGGCATCGGCAACGTGTGGAAATTCCCCTGGCTCGTCGGCCAGAACGGAGGCGGTGCTTTTGTTCTGATTTATCTGGCCTTCCTCGCCATCATGGGCGTTCCCGTCATGACCATGGAATTCGCCATGGGCCGTGCCGCACAGAAGAGTCCGGTCCGCATGTATTACCCGCTGGAGCCCAAGGGGACAAAATGGCACATTCACGGCTATTTTGCATTTGCCGGCAACTATATCCTCATGATGTTCTACACCTGCGTGTGCGGGTGGATGCTTCAGTACTTTGTCTACACAGCTGACGGAACATTTGACGGACTGGATGCGCAGGGCATATCCGATCAGTTCAATGCGATGATGCTAAGTCCCGCACGGCAGTGGATCTTCATGACCATCTCCGTCTGCGTCGGCTTCTTCATCTTAAGCCTCGGCCTGCAGAAGGGTGTCGAAAAGGTGACAAAGGTTATGATGATCGCCCTTCTCCTTATTATGGTGGTCCTGGCCGTCAATTCCATTGTGATGCCCGGCGCACAGGCCGGCCTCTCCTTCTATCTGAAGCCCAACCTCGCTGACATCCGCAAGGTTGGCATCTGGACTGTTATCAAGAATGCCATGAACCAGTCCTTCTTCACCCTCTCCATCGGCATGGGCGGCATGGCCATCTTCGGCAGCTACATCTCCAAGGAGCGGGCGCTCCTAGGAGAATCTGTGAATGTCGCCCTTCTGGACACCTTTGTGGCATTCACATCGGGACTCATCATCTTCCCCGCGTGCTTCGCCTACGGGGTGCAGCCGGATGCCGGGCCGTCACTTATTTTCAAAACACTGCCCAACATCTTTAACCATATGATATGGGGACGCCTCTGGGGATCACTGTTCTTTGTCTTCATGACCTTCGCGGCCTTCTCTACTGTCATCGGTGTCTTTGAAAATATCATCGCCATGTTCATGGATCTGACTGGCCGGAGCAGAAAGAAGTCCTGCCTCTTCAACTGCATCCTTATGCTCCTCTTGGCCACGCCTTGTGCGCTCGGACCGAACATCCTGAGCGCTCTGCAGCCAATGGGAAAGGGAACGAGCATCATGGACCTCGAGGATTTTCTCGTCTCGAACCTGATCCTGCCGCTCGGCTCCCTTGTCATCACGCTCTTCTGCACGAGGCGCATCGGCTGGGGGTTCGACAACTTCTGTAAAGAGGCCAATGAGGGCAAAGGCCTTCGCGTGCACCGCTGGATGCGCTTCTACCTCACCTGGATCCTGCCGGTACTGTTCATTATCGTGTTCGTTATGGGGTTGATCTGATACCAATAATTTTGAACATACGCTTGCCAGTAAGCAGGAGTCCCTTCGGCACGCTTCCGCTTCATGATCCTTCGTCACGTTACACGGGTGTGTACAATTCCTACTGTTTCTCCAGCGTGCCATCCGGCTCCACACGAACTCCTGTGGATTTGTCCCGCATGGCATTCAGAACGCGTGTCCTTTCGGGTTCCTGCATCATCGTGACGGTGCAGTTGGTCTGCAGCATGGGCAGAAAGCGAATCTGCGCCGTCTGATGCGTCCTGCTGTCAAGGGTAATCTCAAGAATGCCGGTGTCCGTATCCCGGGATGTGAACAGAAAGTTGCCGAGGCTGTAAAACACAAAGGTATCGCCGTGCCATTCCGCCCCCTGCAGAACATGAGGATGGTCGCCGATGATGAAATCGGCGCCCGCGTCCGCCATAGCCTGCACACGGCTGGTCTGCCACCAGCTCTGCTTCTCCTCCTTCTCCGTGCCCCAGTGAATATAGACCATTACGACATCGCAGCGCTGTTTCGTCTCCTGAATCGCCTGCAGGAGCTTCGAGTCGTCCCAGCATCGGAACACCCCCGCGCTGTCTTCTGTTGCGCCTCTTGTATCCGGGTTATCCATCTGCTCGATCTGCGTGGAGCACAAAATCCCCACCTTCATTCCGTTGCAGTCGAAGGTCGCAGGCTTTGATGCCTCCGCAAGATTTCTTCCGGCACCGACATACGGCATATGCATGGCATCCAGTGTGTCAAGCGTGTCCAGCAGCGCGGTTTCCCCATAATCATAGGCATGATTATTGCCGAGCGAGACCAGGTCGACTCCCATGTCCCCGAGCCATCCTGCCGTATCCGGAGATGCCCGGAATGTATAGGTCTTTCCCACCGTGGGCGTTCCCCGCGTGCTGTAAGGGAATTCGTTATTCAGCATGAACACATCCGCGTCGTGCATGGTCTGCCACACAGCGTCATCGAAGCAGGCGCGGATTCCGCCGCGATTCCATGCTGTCGCTCCGACCGCATAATTGCCGTCGAATAAAATATCTCCTGCAAAGGCAAATGTAACCAGTCCGCCGGTTCCTGGCACGGAGATCGCCTGCGTGCCTCCCTGCTCTCCTCCCGCTGCAGGGAGATTCGTCTGTGCGTCTTCCGCCCCGCCATCTCCCTGCTTCGTTCCATCCATCTGTTCCGGCAGAGTCTTGCCTTCTGCCCCGGCATCTTCCCTTTGCCCCGGAAGATCCGGAATCGGTTCTTCCGCGACCGCAGCGGCACCCTCCTGCCATCCGCTCCGGTCAAAATCCGAGAGAAAGCCCGGCTCTTCTCCAGCCGTCGCACATCTCGCCGCAAGAAATATTCCGCCTGCAAGCAGGACCAGAAGAAAGGTCAGGATAAAGACAGCACCGGGGGAACGTCTCCCGCCACGCTCTCTGTGTCCCGCCCTTTTATCGTATTTCATCGTTCCCACCCGCACCGCCCCTCTGCAGCATCTGCATCCCGCATTGCGTTTTGATTTTGAGCGAGTATGACACCCGTTCCGCTGAAACAAGTCTAACACAAAGGACCGCCCCGCCGGAATCAGATTCCGGGAGGACGGTCCCTATGAGTCAACCAGTCCCTTCAGACGCCCGATTTGTATCAATGGATCGAATGGTTCGATCCAGTCGGACCTCTTTCAGGAGATCAATACTTGTTGGCGACCAGCTTGACGCCAGGTCCCATCGTGGTTGCGATGGAGATGCTCTTCAGATACTGGCCCTTGACCGTGGACGGCTTAGCCTTCTCAATGGCAGCCATCAGCGCGTTATAGTTCTCCACGATCTGCTCCGCGGAGAAGGATGCCTTTCCGATCGGCACATGGACAATGTTTGCCTTGTCCAGTCTGTACTCAATCTTACCGGCTTTAATATCCTTGATAGCCTTCGTGACATCCATCGTCACCGTACCGGCCTTCGGGTTCGGCATCAGTCCCTTGGGGCCGAGCACCTTACCAAGACGTCCCACAACGCCCATCATATCGGGAGTCGCAACAACAACGTCAAAATCCAGCCAGCCCTCGTTCTGAATCTTCGGAACGAGTTCCATACCGCCGACATAATCAGCGCCTGCCGCAGTGGCCTCATCCGCCTTCGCATCCTTTGCGAAAACCAGGACGCGGACCGTCTTGCCGGTTCCGTGAGGCAGCACAACCGCGCCGCGGATTGCCTGGTCTGCGTGACGTCCGTCGCAGCTGGTGCGGATATTTACTTCAATGGTCTCATCGAATTTTGCAGTAGCGGTCTGTTTGATGATCGGGGCCGCCTCTTCGATCTCGTACGTCCTGGCGCGGTCGACGAGCTTTGCAGCCTCAGTATACTTCTTTCCGTGTTTCATGATTTTCTCCTCCATTCGTGGTCATTGGCCTGTACAGCCTCCCACGTGCCGCCGCAGAACTGTATATCCGGTCAGTCTACGACTTCGATTCCCATGGATCTTGCGGTGCCGGCGATCATGCTCATGGCAGCCTCAACAGATGCTGCATTCAGATCGGGCATCTTGGTCTCAGCAATTTCCCTGACCTGTGCCTTGGTCACCTTGGCAACCTTCTCCTTGTTCGGAGTGCCGGATGCCTTCTGGATACCGGCAGCCTTCTTCAGAAGGACAGCTGCCGGCGGAGTCTTCGTGATGAAACTGAAGCTTCTGTCCGCGTAAACCGTGATGATGACAGGGATGATGGTGTCTCCCATCTGCGCGGTCTTAGCATTGAACTGCTTGGTGAACTCAACAATGTTGACACCATGCTGTCCAAGAGCAGGACCAACCGGCGGTGCAGGAGTTGCTTTGCCGGCCTGGATCTGTAACTTGATGTAACCTGTGACTTTCTTAGCCATGTTTTCCTCCTTCGTGGTCATTGCGCGGCCAAAGCCGCTCCCACAATATACGGAGCTGCGATGCATCCTCCATTCACGGGGTGCCGCCTGCTCCGGGTTCCGGGCATAAATGCCCGTGTATCACAACGGTGCAGATTGTACCGCACCGGGAATACCGTTGTCCAGCAGATCAGTTGGTTCTGCGCACTTCCGCAAATCCGATCTCCACCGGTGTCTCTCTGCCGAAAAGCTCCACGTTGATCGTCGCCGTTCTCTTGTTGTAGTCGATCTTCTGTACTACGCCGATGGTGTCCTTCCAGACGCCCGCGATCACGGCAATCATATCTCCGACAGCAAAATCCACCTCCACGTTTCTGGTCTGGATGCCAAGCTGTCTGGTCTCCATGTCCGTCAGCGGGACCGGCTTGCTTCCCGGTCCGACAAATCCCGTCACGCCGCGCGTATTGCGCACGACATACCAGGTGTCGTTGTTCATGATCATCTTGACCAGAACATAGCCCGGGAACATCTTCTGGGAAACGACCTTCTTCTGCCCGTTTTCCTTTGTCGTGACGACATCCTGCAGCGGAATCTGCACCTCGAAGATCTGATCCTCCAGATGGCGGTTCTGAATTGTCGTCATCAGATTGGTCGCGACCTTATTCTCATATCCGGAGTAGGTATGCGCCACATACCAGTGCGGCTCCTTAGTCACCGCAGAGGCATCCAGCTGCTCTCCCGTTTCCTTTTCTTCCGTTCCGTCGCTCTCCGCTTCCTTGATGACCTGCTCTGCGTGCTCCGCATCGCCCTGCGTCAGCACACGCTCCGCCTCGGCCCCCTGGATCGCAGCGGCCCTCTTCGTGAAGTCAGGTCTTGTGATCTCGCGCACCTCGGGAAGAACCCCGGCGCGAACCCGCACCCGGCTTTCCTTCTTCTCAGAATTATTCTCTGCCATTGATCAGCCTTCTCCTATGCCCCAATGCTCAGGAGGAAATCAATCAGCCGCTCAGAGCCGAAATCCACCAGAACAATGAGGAGGCCGGTGATCACACTGACGATAAGCACAGCTGCCAGCTGTTTCAGCGCAGTCTCCCTGGACGGCCAGACGATCTTGCCCCATTCCGCCCGGACTCCTCTGAAAAACTTTCTTATCCTGGAATCACCGGAAGTGATTTCTACATTTGCCATGACACTCTGATCTCCTTTAGAGGAACAGAATTGACGCGGAAATTACTTCGTCTCCTTATGAAGCGTGTGCTTTCTGCAGAATCTGCAGTACTTCATGGTCTCCATGCGTTCCGGATGTGCCTTCTTATCCTTGGTAATATCATAGTTGCGGTGCTTGCACTCTGTGCATGCCAGTGTGATTTTTGTACGCATTTTCTTGTCCTCCATGCGGAAATTTTATCAACATAAAGAAAAGGCCCTTCGGCCTCAGCCCTTATACTTTAGCACCGGACTGCGGCCGCGTCAAGCGCCTGACGAATCACCTTATCCATGTCAAAATATCTGTACTCCCCGAGTCTTCCGCCAAACAGAACATTCGGCCTTCCTGCCGCGAGCGCCCTGTATTTCTCCGCCAGCGCATTATTCTGGGCGTCATTCACCGGATAATACGGCTCGTCCCCCTTTTTCCATGCCGCCGGGTACTCCCGCGTAATCACAGTTCCGTGTGCTGGCTCTCCCGTCTCCGCGTCGAGACCGAATTCAAAGAACTTATGCTCAATAATCCGGGTGTACGGCACATCCCGTTCAGTGTAATTCACCACCGCGTTGCCCTGCCAGTTGTCCACATCAGGCAGGACTTCTGTTTCAAACCGCAGGGAGCGATATTCGAGCGGGCCATAACAGCAGTGGAAAAACTCGTCCAGCATGCCGGTATAGACCAGCTTGTCAAACGTATCCTCCCCCAGCCCCCAGGCAGGTCCGTCGGTGATCGGAACATATTCCTCACAGCCGCCGCACGAATTTTGCGCCAGATCCCGCACCTCCGTGCGAAAATCCGTATTCAGGCGGACCGGAATGCCGGCGAGGAGCTTCTCCACCAGCTTCGTGTATCCGCCGATCGGAATCCCCTGATACCGGTCATTGAAGTAATTGTTGTCATACACAAACCGGAAGGGAAGCCTGCGGATGATGAACGCCGGCAGCTCCGTGCAGGAGCGGCCCCACTGCTTTTCCGTGTAGCCGCGGATGAGCTTCTCATAGATATCTCTGCCTGCCAGGAGCAGCGCCTGTTCCTCCAGGTTCTGTGGTTCATAGTCCGTCCGGTCACCGGCGATCGCTTTTCTCGCCTCTTCCCGCTGCTGCCCGATGATCGCCTGCGCCTCCTGCGGCGTGCGGATATTCCACAGCCGGCTGAATGTATTCATATTGAACGGCAGATTGTAGAGCTCATCCCCGTACCGCGCGATCGGCGCATTGATGTAATTGTTGAATTCCGCAAAGCGATTCACATATTCCCATACCTCCCTGTCTGATGTATGGAAAATGTGTGCGCCGTAACGGTGCACCTGAATGCCGTTCACCCGCTCCGTGTAGATATTCCCGGCGATGTGATCTCTGCGGTCAATCACCAGGCAACGCTTCCCCTGCAGCGTTTTCTCGTGCGCGAATACCGCTCCGTAAAGTCCTGCTCCGACAATCAGATAGTCATAATGCATTTTTCACCCCCTGCCGCGTTCTCCGCGGATCCGCGTTTCTTGCGGTGCCAGTGTCCTTGCGGTACCCGTCCTGTCAGGCCGTATATTTGTCCGCCATGGAAAGATCGTCCATATAATCGAGTGCCTTGCGGCGGCCCTCCTGATTGAGCTTGTGGTACAGCCCCATCACCTGTCTTGTTGTGATCTGCTCCGACAGCCGGTCTCCGTCGCTCATCGGCGCAAAATTGACCGGATTGATTGCCAGCCTCTCGCAGATAGAGATGACAGTGGAATAAGCCATGCCGTCGATTCCCCGGTCCAGAGCCGTTACCAGTGTGCTGTAAGGGATTCCCATCTCGGCGGCAAACTGACGCACGCTCTTGTACTGGGAAAGAATCGATTCCTTGAGTAACTGTGTTTTATTCTTGTCTTCCATGGTAAACCTGTCCGTTTCTTATTGATGTCAAAAACAATGATATTTCATTCAGTTCAGCTTCTTCCACGTGCTTCTGGAGAACAGCACCAGAATCGGGAAAATCTCCAGTCTTCCCAGCAGCATATCCACAATGAGAACGATTTTGGTCAGTCCGGAGCACAGATAAAAGTTCGAGGTCGGCCCTACCTGATCGAGGCCTGGCCCGATATTGTTAAAACAGCACATCACCGCAGAAAAATTCGACTCAATTGAAAACCGGGAGTCGAGCGAAACCGCGATAAAGCTCAGGATCACAATCAGCGCGTAAGCAGAAAGATAAGCGTTCGTATTGGTCAGGATGGACTCGCTGATTACCCTGCCATTGCTGCGGATCGTCTGCACCTTCTGTGGGTGCAGAATCTGATGAATATTGCGGCGCAGCCCCTTGAACAGCAGCAGCACCCTCGAAACCTTGATGCCGCCGCCCGTGCTTCCCGCGCAGGCGCCGCAGAACATCAGCGTCAGAATCACCGCCTTCGAAAAGGTCGGCCACTGATTGAAATCCTTTGTCGCAAATCCCGTCGTGGTGATGATGGAGGAGACCGTGAATGCCGCATGATGCCAGGCGTCATAGAGGGAGTCCGACTGTGGAAGAATGTTTACTGTGATACAGAGGGCACTGAGCAGGATGATGGCAAGATACAGCCGAAGCTCCTCATCCTTCAGCACAGACTTCCAGTCCTTTCTCAGCAGCAGATAATAGCACGAAAAATTCACACCGAAAAGAGCCATAAAGACGGTGGTGACCGTCTGCAGGTAGGCAGAATATCCCGCCATGCTGTCTGCCTTAACACCAAAGCCTCCGGTTCCGGCCGTGCCAAACGCGGTGCAGAGCGCGTCAAGAAGCGGCATCTTTCCGGCTATCAGAAACAGTACATTGAGCGCCGTCAGTCCGATGTAGATGAGATACAGAATTTTAGCCGTCTCCCGCATCTTCGGTACAATTTTGCCGACGCTCGGTCCCGGCGATTCCGCCCGCATCAGATGCAGGGTGAAGCCCTCGTTCTTCCCACTCAGAGGAATAACCGCCAGCATGAAGACCAGAATTCCCATTCCTCCGATCCAGTGGGTGAAGCTTCTCCAGAAAAGGCAGCCTCTGGACATGGCCTCTACATCATTCAGAATCGAAGCGCCCGTCGTGGTAAATCCTGAGACTGTTTCAAACACAGCGTCCAGATAGCGCGGAATCTGACGAGAGAACCAGAAAGGAAGCGCGCCGAACAGCGAAAGCAGAATCCAGCTCACTCCGGTGCAGACCATTCCCTCCCTCGCACGAAGCCGGTTCTGCGCATTCCTGGTGGCAAGCCAGAGAACCGCGCCGACTCCGAAAGTCACAAGAATCGCGAAAAAAAATCCCCATGCAGAGCGCCTCTCGTCTCCGATGACAGAAATAAACATCGGGATGATCATAAAAGCGGACTCGAGCACCAGGATGTAGGCGTTGATGCGCGCCATCAGCTTAAAATTCATTTCAATCCTCAAAGATATCGTTCAGAGAATACAGAATGGTGTCGCCGCTGCAGACAACCACGACGGAATCCCCGATTTCAAAGCTCGAGGAACCGTCCGGAATCATGGAGCGGTACCCCCGTGAAATGCCCGCAATCAGAATATTGTTTCTGGTGCGGATATCCTTCAGCGGCTCTCCCACATGCCGGGTTTTGCCATCTACGATAAACTCGACCGCCTCAGCCTGCCCATCCGCGATCGAGTGGATGGTGACCGCAGCGCCCTGCTGATTCCGCATTGCCCTGACATACCGGACGATATTGGAACAACACAGTTCCTTCGGGCTGATGACACTGCCGATCGGCAGGTCGCCGATGGCCTTGCTGTAATCCACCCGGCTCAGCTTGGTGATCACCTGCGGCACCTTCTTGGAATGTGCATACAGGGAAAGAATGATGTTCAACTCGTCCAGCCCCGTCAGCGTGACAAAAGAGTCCGCCTCCGAAAGTCCCTCACTCTCCAGAAAAGCCGGCGTGCTGGCATCTCCCTGCACCACCGACGCCTCCGGAATGGCATCCGCCAGCTCGATACAGCGCTCCGCATCCCTCTCGATGATCTCCACCGAAAGGCCGCTCTTCACAAGCATCTGGGAAAGATAATAGCTGACCTTTCCACCCCCGACGATCATGCAGTGCTTCACCTTGCGCTGCAGGATGCCGAGATTCCGGAGAAGCGCAGACAGATCCGCTGCCGACGCTGTGACATAGATGTCGTCCCCCTCCTGCAGGACAAAGGACCCGTCCGGTGCAATCATCGTTCCCTCGCGCAGCACGGCGACCACCAGCACACGGCACTTGATGATTTCATGCAGCGCGGACAGCGGGACATTCCGCAGCTTGCTGCCTGCGCCGATCTTCAGCTCGACAATCTCCAGATGTCCTCTCGCAAAGGTGTCATTCTTCAGAAAGCCCGGATATTTGATCAGCCGTTCAATCTCATGGGCCGCCTGCTTCTCCGGGTTGACAATGAGAGAGAGAGCAAAATTCTCGCGCATGGTATAGGCCTGATCGACATATTCGGGATTCCGGATTCTGGCAATGGTGTGGAGCGCCGGATTCAGCGCATGCGCGGTCATGCACGAGAGCAAATTCAGCTCGTCCTCGCCCGTGACAGCGATCAGCAGATCCGCTTCCTCCGCCCCCGCCTGCTTCAGCGTCTTCATCGTCGCGGCATTGCCCTCGATCGTGATGACGTCATACTGCTCCATCGTCGTCTCTAGAACCGCGGGATCCTCGTCGATCACCGTGATATCATACCCTTCCGTCGACAGCTGACGAACCAGAGTGGCCCCCAGCTTTCCGTCGCCGGCAATGAGGATCTTCATGTTTCATCTTCCTCCAGCGTATTGATCTTATCTTCAAACTGTTCCACGGTCAGCCCCAGCTCATTGCAGATATACTGTTTCATGGCCGCAAGAAATGAATTATAGTCCTCATTCTCGCATTCGTCCACCTGTTCATCGCTGTAGATGACTGAAGATCCGATTTCGCGGTAAACCTCATACAGAATAATGCTGAGCGGCACGTGCGATGTTTCCTCATCGTACAACTCCGGCGCGGTTCCGTCCTCAAAGGATTCATACTGACTCTGAAGGATGTCCTGGTCTGCCTCCGCAAACACCTGCAGCGTAAGCGGCATCTCCTCCGGGCTGAGCTTCCAGTCGGAAAGACTCTGTCGGTCAATGAATGCCCGGACCTTCTCCGGCGTCGCATCAAATCCCAAATTGCGGCCGATCGCCTCCGCCTCCGCCCTGTCGATGGTCCCGTCTCCATTTGACAGGGCCACCATGAACAGCATCAGATCCGTCACAAAACTTGTCTCTGTGTCGAGCTTTCCGCCGGAGCGCAGTTTCAGTCCAAGTCCCGTCCTGTCAAGGCGCTGGCAGAGATTTCTCATGATTGCAATATGCTTTCGAAGCTCATCCATACCTATACCTCCACTCCGCATTTTTCCCGCATCGGGGCACTGGCGCCGCCATGCCGCGTTGTCTACGATATCCGCATCCACTATCGGGCGGTAATTCCTATTTTTTGGACAGCGTCCATTTCCGCCGCTTCTCTCTCGTCATGCGTCACCAGAATTACCGTTTTTTCTCTCGTTTTCTCCCGCACGCAGGCGACTGCACATAATTTTGTATCCTCATCCAGCCCGCGGAATGGCTCATCGAACAAATATAAATCTGCTTTAACAGCCAGTGCCCTGGCAATGGCAGTGCGCCGCCGCATTCCTCCCGAAAACTCCCGGACCGGTTTGCCCCGCTGCTCCTGGGCAGGAATCCGCAGAGCCGAGAGCAGCTGGCGGCATTCCTCCACTTCGCACGCAGGCGCCACAAGCCTGATGTTTGAGACAGCGTCCGAATCCGGCAGCAGGCGATCCTCCTGAAACACCGCCGAAAGGCGTCTTCCCTCCATGCCGCGGATTGTTCCGGCGTCCGGTCTCTCCAGCCCGCAGAGTATGCGGAGCAGCGTTGTTTTTCCCGCACCGGAGGGCGCCAGGATTGCGGTCGTTTTTCCTTCCGGAAATTCCGCGCTGAATCCGTCCAGCACACGGCGGCCGTCGTATTGTTTGACCAGTCCCTCGATTCTCAGATTCATGCTGCCTTTTCCTGCCTTATGTTCTGTCAGACTGCCTCCCCCGCCTGGGCTGCCGATCGATGTGCCTGACAAATGATGCGTCTGGCTCTGCAAGCAAGTATGATCACGGAGCACTCCATGCTCATAACTCTACCAATTTCTCTGGGACTTCGCCAGACAGTCGGTGAGGAAAAGCACAAGTTTTTCTGTCGCGAGGCTTAAAAGCACAATCACAAGTGTCCAGGCGAATAGATCCGCCGTTTCAATATAAATTTTGGCCTGATAGAGGTGAAGTCCGATTGACATGGCGGGAACGCCGATCACCTCTGCCGCCGCGCCCGCCTTCCAGCACAGTCCCGCGCTCACCTTCAGCCCCGCCCGGAAATATGGGAGAACAAGCGGCGCATCCACGCGCAGCACACGGCGAAGGCGCGGGATACGGAAGACGCGGGCCATTTCCATCAGCTCCGGATCCCGCTGCCCGATCCCGTCCAGCACGTTGGTATACATGATCGGCAGTCCCATCGTCAGCGAGATCAGCACGGCAAGCTGACGCGGCGAGACAAGAATGATGGCAAGAATGACAAAGGAAACGACCGGTACGGTCCGGATCGCCAGCATCGCCGGTGCGAGAAGCTCGCGGAGGCGCGGCAGGGCTGCCGCAGCAGCAGCAAGACCAGTTCCGATGATGACCGACAGAAGAAACCCGGATGTGATCCGGAGATACGACATCCCTGCGGACTGCCAGAAATCCAGGGTTCTGGAGAGTGCCAGCAGCCGCGCCATGACATCCGCCGGCGTCACAAAAAAGACATGCTCCCTGGAGAGCATGCCTGCGATCTGCCAGGCGGCGAGCCAGAAGCCCACCGCCCAGAGACGTATTCCATTGTGTCCGGTTCTTTTATTCATGAATTCATTATACACATCCCGGCGGCTTCTGTCTCACTGTCATCACTCAATCTGCCGTGTAATAGAAATCATCCGCCGGCAGCGCTCCGCCGACGGCAGAGGGATCCTCATCCTTCAGCACCTGAAGGAACCCGGACAGACCGTTCTTCATATCCTCCCCTGCGATGTATGTAATATTGCAGGCAGGGATGGCCTTCTTTGCAACGCCTTCCGGAACAATATCATACTTTCCAACCAGCGCAGCTGCCTCATCCACATTGCTGTTGACGAATTTCACAGACTCTTCATAGTGGCTCATGAACGTGCGGAGTGCTTCCGGATTCTTCTCCGCAAACGACTTGTTCACAATTGCGACGCCCATGACAAGCTGGGATGGATTTTGCGCCTTCTCCTGCGTCCTGTTCCACTCTTCCGTGAGGTCGAGATCGACATGGATTGTGTCTGCCTTGGTCTGTGCCACGGTCACAAATGGCTGCGGCAGCATCGCAAGCAGCGAATTGTCCTTCATCAGCATCTGCAGCGCCATGGAGTGATCGTCACACCAGGTGACATCCACGTCCTTCTCCGGATCAAGTCCGTTCTGCTGCAAAATATAATTCAGCACGTACTGCGGTGTAGAACCCATTCCGCTCGCCGCGATGCCTCTTCCCTTCAAATCCGCCACCGAAGACACCGGGTTGCCATTATCCACGATGTACAGGACGCCCAGCGTATTGATGGCAAAAACCTGTACATTGCCCTTTGTCTTCTGATAGAGAACAGAAGCAAGATTGCCCGGAACCATCGCAATATCAACATCACCCTTGACCACAAGAGGCACAAGCTGATCCGGTGCATCATACATCGTGAACTGATACTGCCCGTCTGACAGCGCACCGCTGTCCGCCTCATCCATGAACTTCACAAGCCCCATCGCCGTGGGCCCCTTGAGCGTACCGACACGGACTGCGTCGCTGCTCAGCTCCTCTGTGACGGCCGCATCTGCTGCCGTCACTGCCGTGGAAGCCGCGGTCTGCTCCGTGGATGCGGCCTGCGCTGCTTCTGACGCCGCTGCTGTTGCTGCAGTCTCTGCCGTACTGGCCGCCTCCGGCGCGGATACCGCCGCGGAAGACTCCTGCGCGGCCGCTCCGGCAGCAGTCGTTCCGCTCCCCTGCTGACTGCCGCATCCGGCAAGCACCGACGCCGCCAAGGCAAGCGCCATGGCAATGGATACCAATCTCTTTTTCATACTGTTCCTACTTCCCTTTCTGTGCCGCCAAGCGGCACGAGCCACTGATAATTACACCTTTGAATAGGCTGCTTTCACAGAAACGCCACTGATTTTCCCAAGTTTTCCGGTCACAGCGCTGATCACGCTGCAGGGGGCATCGATTGCAATACTGATGAGAGAGACACCGCGTTCCCTGACCGGAATCCCCATCCGACCGATGATGTACATGCCATAGTCATGCAGAGTTTCGTTCATCAGGCTGACACTGTCCGGGTCCTCTACCACAATGGCAATCACCGCCAGCCGGTTATCCCTCTCCATTCCGTTTTCCTGCATGTGCCGCTCCCTTCCAATCCGCTCTTGTCCCTGACAGGTTTAGCTTGTTTGGGACAAAAAGCGCCTGCCGGAAAACCCGGCAGGCGCATAGACATTCCTTCATAGCAGAACACTGCCGCGCCGCCGCTCGCATGAAGCCGCGGTCTGTGTCGGCAGATACTCTGCTCATGTGTCCGCTTCCTCGTTCCGCTCAGACCAGTATTGCGTCTTCGCCGTCGGGTTCCGTGTACCACAGTAGAATCAAAGCAGATGCAGGATAACACCCCGCGCGGGGAATTGCAACCGCCGGGCAGAGACACCGCCCGGGCTCGTCCCGGGCTGACTGCCCACATTTCTTCGTTTTTGCGATATACTGAATCAGCAATGATAAACTGTCATGGATGCCGCAAGGAATGCGGCACGGAGCAGAAACGGAGCACAGATCATGAAAAAGCAGCCCGCTGAAACATGCCAATTTCCCAGAGCGCTTTCCTCCGCGTTCCCTTTTCTCTGGCTTGTCTTCTGGTTTTGCCTCTACAGCTATCTGCTTATGCATGCCTCAGCTTGCCTCATCGATTCCGATATGGCGAGTGAGGAACTGCTCGGCCGCCTGTTGTCATATCATCCGGGCATTTTTCTGAAAGACTGGTACTATTCCACCGAGCTTAGGGTCTTCAATTCCCAGCTGTTCTTCGAATTCTTCTTTTTCTTTACCGACAACTGGCACATCGTGCGCGTGCTCACTTCCCTGACACTCGCCATCCTTCTTCTGCTGAGCTATCTGTTCCTTACGCGAAGTCTCGCCGTCCGCCGCAGCACCGCCCTGTACTCTGCGCCGCTTCTGATTGCGCCGTTCTCCCCCGTCTATGCAAAATACGTTCTGGTCGGTCTCTACTATATGCCACATATCATTCTGGCAATGCTGAGTGCCGCGCTGATTCTGCGTGTCCAGAGCACATCGCGAAGGGTCTGGCCTGCGCTGCTGTTTCTTGCTGCGCTCTCTTTTCTCTCCGGTCTCGGCGGCTCGAAGGATGTCCTCATGTTCTATGTGCCGATGTTTCTGGCCTGCCTGCTGTCCGAAGGGAAATCCGGCAGAAAACCGCTCTTTTCTTCCGCCGCATTCAGGCAGGGCAGAATCTTCATCCATCTTTCCTCATCTCATACAGGATGCGCTCTTTTTGCACTCCTCTGGTCAGGCGCCGGCTGGGCTGTCCTGAAACTGATTCTGGAAAAACAATATCGCTTCCAGCATATGGAAAACCTGACGCTGGAAGAATTTTCTGCAGGCCGACTTGAAAATATGGTGCACGGCATCATGGACAATTTTGCCTGGAGGTCTGGTGTCCCCGTTTTCTCTCTCCGTGGATGCGCCAGTCTGCTCGGCCTGCTGCTCGGTCTGCTTTTGATCAGGAGTGCTTTATATGCTGTCCGCACCGGCAGACAGCCTGTTGTTCTGCAGATTCTGCTGTCCTACTGGTTCCTTTCTGTCTGCATCGTCAGCATTGCCATTCTCCTGACCGGCCTGATGGCAAATGACCGTGACCGATATTATCTTGTGTCCATGGCCTTTCTGGTTCCTGCCGCGGCGGTCTGGTTTGACCAGAAGGAAATGACAGGGCGCTGTCGGAATGCCGTCCGGGTCATTCCGCTTCTCGGGATGCTTCTCTTTGCAGGCGTCGGATACCTTGACCTGGCGGATCAGGACAGCACCGCAGAACTGCGGAATGCAGCGGCTGCCGTGGAGCAGGCAGGATATTCCGAGGGGTTTGCCACTTTCTGGAACAACAATGTGCTCACCGAGCTCTCAAACGGGACACTGACGATGACGGATTTTGAACTGGAAGGTGCCGGCGCGTTTCCGCTTGACAACCGTTATGCATGGCTTGCCCCGGTGTCCGCGCTGAGCCATGTCCCGCAGAGCCGTTTCTTTGTCATCCTCGACAAAACCAATGAATATGAGAATGGATGGATCCCGCAGTTTAGAAATTCCGGTATGCCGCCGAACCGCAATGGAAACCGTCTTCAGAACGCACCTTGCGACCTGCTGTATGATTCCGATCATTATGCCGTGTTCGGATATCAAAATTATGAAGAACTGAAACAGGCATTTCAGGAATCGCAGGATTAAAATCTCAGAAAAAGTGCTATCAAAAATCAGGACCGGAAATCACAGCAAAAAGTGCTTGCCAATCCTGTCTCCAGCTGGTAGAATTCCTTTTGTTGGAGTCTTAGCTCAGCTGGGATGAGCGTCTGCTTGACGTGCAGGAGGTCATGGGTTCGAGCCCCGTAGGCTCCACTGTCTGAATCCAGTCAATACGCGATAAATCGTGTATTGACTGGATTTTTTTATTGCCTGAGACGCGCATATCTTATCTAGCGCGCTGAGAAGGAATAGTTGTACTGGTTGTAACCCCGCTGCGATATCCCGCGTCTATTATGGTGTAGGACGAAAGAGAAGACCGCAGAAGATGCGGCACAGGTGATACCACAGCCATGGCAGGTCACCTGGAAAGGAGTCAGTCAAATGGAAACCAGAGATCAGTCGATCATCGACGGATTCTTTGCAAGGCAGGAAAACGCCATACAGGACGCCTCGGAAGCATATGGCGGATACTGCCGGACCATAGCGGATCATATTCTGCAAAACCGGGAGGACACTGAGGAGTGCCTCAACGATACATGGATGAAAGCGTGGAGTACGATTCCGCCTGCGAGACCGGACAGTCTCCGGGCATATCTGGGCAGAATCACCCGCAATCTGGCGATCAGCCGCTTCCGGGAGTCTGCATCTCTCAAGCGCGGCGGCAGCACCTACACCCTGGCGCTCGACGAGCTCACGGAATGTGCACAGCCCGCAGGCAACAGCACGGAAGACGAGGTCCTTCGCGGAGAACTGACAGCGCGGATCGACCGGTTCCTGCAGAAGGAATCCGCAGAGAAGCGGGATATGTTTGTGGAACGTTACTTTTACTGTGACCCGGTCAGCGACATCGCCAGACATCACGGAGTCACAGAGTCAAAAGTGAAGACGACATTGTTTCGTTTAAGAAAGAAGCTGAAGGAGGAACTGGAAGGATGAAAACAGACGGCAGAGAACTGATGGATGCCATGGGAGATATTGATTCCGCTTATATTGACGAGGCACAGGAGGCGCGCTCGGAAAGCCGCAAAATCCGGCGTTTCCGCCCGCTGATCAGGACACTGCAGACCGCAGCGGCTGTATTTGCGGTCAGTATCATCCTGCCGAACGTGTCGCCAGCCATTGCCAGGGCGGCAGAGGCAGCGCCGGTTGTGGGCAACTATTTCCGCCTGGTGACGTTCCGGCATTATACCTTTGAGGATGACCGGCACGAGGCCGACGTCGAGGTGAACAAGGTCAGCCCGGTGGATGGTTCGAATCAGAAGGCACAGCTGTCCGCAGCGGAAGTGAATGCCAGAATCGAACAGAAAACAGACGAGCTGATCGCGGCATTCCAGAAGAGTGTAGAAGAAAAGGGATACCAGACGCTCAAGGTGACCACGGATGTCGTGACAGACAACGACAAATATTATGTGGTGCGCCTGAACTGCTTCACGGCATCCGCGGACGGTTACGAAGAAAACCATTACTACGTGATCAGTAAAGAAACCCTGGATGTCATGAAGCTGTCCGATCTCTTCCAGGACGGCAGCGATTATGTGACAGTCATCAGCGACAACATCAAAGAGCAGATGCGTCAGAAGATGAAAGAAGATGAGAATAACCTCTACTTCCTGGACGATGATATGCCGGAAGATGATTTCCAGGCGATTGCGGCAGACCAGAATTTCTACATCAACTCGGCGGATCAGCTCGTGATTGCCTTTCAGGAGGGCGATGTGGCGCCGATGTATATGGGAACGCAGGAATTTGTGATCCCCGACGAGGCGATCGCCGGGATCCGGAAGTAATTATTTCTCTTCTTCCGGAACCGGGTCGACAAAGCCGGATGTGTCGCCGCTGTCTTTCACTTCCTCAGCATTCGAAGAGTGCCAGGCTACCTGAGAATAATCTCTGCGCTCGATTTTGCTGCCGACCTTGGGAAGCTTTCCTACATTTACCTTGATTGTCGCTTTCATGAATCCTTTCCTCGCCACGATGAATTGTGAGACGCGCCGCATCCGGACAGACGGCCGCGGTGCGTCTTCTATTTTTGACTACGCAATCATACAGAACTGCGAACGCTATGACAAGAGTTTTTTATCATTCGCGGATTTTATCCCATCGGGGTATAATGACGCCATAAAGCATGCGAGGAGGACAGGTAACATTATGAAAATCGGAATCGGATCGGATCACGGCGGATATGGACTCAAGCAGGAGGTGATCGGGCACCTCCGCAGCCAGGGACATGAAGTGACGGATTACGGCTGTCACAGCACGGCTTCCTGCGATTATCCACAGTATGCCCGCGCCGTTGCAAAATCTGTGGCGGACGGAACGAACGAAAAGGGAATCGTCATCTGCACGACAGGAATCGGCGTCTCCATCACTGCCAATAAGGTCATCGGAATCCGATGCGCGCTCTGCACCAGCGTGACGCAGGCCAGACTGACGAGAGAGCATAACGATTCCAACGTGCTGGCGCTCGGCGCCGGCATCACCGGTCAGAATCTGGCAATGGACATTGTGGACACATATCTCTCCACCGCCTTTTCGGAGGGAGAGCGTCATAAGAGAAGAATCCGCGCCATCGAGGACGAGAACGCGCCGGAAGTGAGCGCCTGACAGCACACCGCAACCAAGAAAGGCCTGCGTGCATTCCGCACACAGGCCTTTCTTCTATTCTGTTCAGTTTCTCGCCGGCACCGTTGTCCGCAGTACCGTGGCATTCAGCGCTTTCTGGTAACGCTCCAGCCAGTCCGCAGGGATACCTTCTCCTGTCGCGACATACTTATCCGCCAGGGTGATGATAACTGCCTCCCTCGTCTTCGGAAGCGCGACACAGAGCGGCCACATGTGGCATCGGATCGTATACAGCGTCTTTTCGCTGATCTCCGGATAAATCTGCCTTGCTATCTCCGCGGAGTCAAGCGGATGCTGATGGCAGCAGACCCGGTTGTTCGCAAACTTCTCGTATCGCCCTACAATACCGAGGTCATGACACAGCGCCGCCTGCACGATCTCGCGATGGTTGACATAGCATATATGCTTATCCTCCAGCCAGTAGCTCATGCGCAGCGCCGCGACACAGACGCTCATGCTGTGGCTGCCCACGGTCCACCGGTTATGGTGTGTCTGCCGCATCGCCCTGTTCCAGATTCCGGAACGGAGGACAGGGCCTCCGTACTCCCGAATATCACGCTTGATTCTGTTTTCCTGCTCTGTTTTTCTATCGTCTGTCATCGCTGGCTGTCCGATCCTGTTCCACATGCCATGTTCCGCATGCGATCATACCACGGTTCTTATCTGCTGCACTCTGGTCAGGATTATACCGCGATCGACAGCCCCCATTCATGAACATTCTGTAAATTTCACACAGTTATCCGCATACGCGGAACGGCGGCGATGGAATCTGCGTACCCGGCCAAATTCCGCTCAGGAAGCCAGCTCCGGCCGCTTTCCGGTATAGAGCTGATAATACCGGCCCTTCTTCTCCAGCAGCTGCTCGTGATTGCCGTGCTCGACGATGCGGCCCTGCTCCAACACGATGATCTGATCCGCGTTGCGGATGGTAGACAGCCGGTGCGCGATGACAAACGTCGTCCGTCCGGCCATCAGCTTGTCCATGCCATCCTGCACAATCTTCTCTGTGCGGGTGTCGATCGAACTCGTCGCCTCATCCAGAATCAACACCGGCGGATTGGCGATGGCCGCCCTTGCGATCGCAAGGAGCTGGCGCTGTCCCTGCGACAGATTCGCGCCGTTTCCGCGCAGTTCTGTCTGATAGCCCTGCGGCAGACGGCGGATGAATCCGTCCGCATTGGCCAGCTTTGCCGCGGCGACAATCTCCTCCTCCGTCGCGTCCAGCTTGCCATAGCGGATATTGTCCGCCACCGTGCCGGTGAACAGATTGGTTTCCTGCAGCACAATGCCGAGCGAGCGCCGCAGATCCGCCTTTTTGATCTTGCTGATATTGATATTGTCGTAACGGATTTTGCCGTCCTGAATGTCATAGAACCGGTTGATCAGGTTGGTGATGGTCGTCTTGCCGGCGCCGGTCGATCCGACCAGTGCAATCTTCTGTCCGGGATTGGCGTGCAGCGTGATATCGTGCAGGACCATCTTCTCATCCGTATAGCCAAAATTCACATGCAGGAACGTGACGTCTCCTTCGAGCGGAACGTAGGTTGTCGTGCCGTCTGCCTTGTGGAAATGCTTCCACGCCCATTTTCCAGTGTGTTCCTCCGTTTCGATCAGCCCGCTGACTTCCTTGCTGCGGAGCAGCTCCTCGGCGTCTTTTTCATCCGCAGAGCTGTCCGGCGCATGGCACGGCTCCCCGGTCTCCGGCACGGACGGTTTCTGTCCGTCCGCACTGTTCTTGACATTGACCAGACCGACATACCCCTGATCCTCTTCCGGCTTCTCATCCTCCAGCCGGAAGATACGGTCCGCGCCGGCAAGCGCCATGATGATGGCGTTCATCTGCATGGAGACCTGGTTGATCGGCATTGCGAAGCTCCGGTTGAAGGTCAGGAACGAGGCGAGCGAGCCGACCGTAAAGCCGACGTTTGCATTCAGCGCAAGAACGCCGCCCACGATGGCGCACAGCACATAGCTGACATTGCCGAGCTGGGCATTGATGGGTCCCAGAATATTGGAATATGCGTTTGCCTTATAGGCTGCCTGGTACAATTCATCATTGAGCGTATCGAATTTTGCGATCGATTCCTGCTCATGATTGAAAACCTTGACAACCTTCTCCCCGGTCATCGTCTCCTCGATAAAGCCATTCAGCTCTCCAAGCTTCTTCTGCTGTGCGACAAAATTCCGGCCGGACATCTTTGTCGCGAGCATGGAGCACACCATCATCACCACCACCATAGCGATGGACAGTGCCGTCAGCGGGATGGACAGAATCAGCATCTCGATCAGAATCGTCACCACCGTGATGGCGCTGTTGACAAGCTGCGGAATCGACTGGCTGATCATCTGCCGCAGCGTATCGATATCATTGGTATAAACCGACATGATATCGCCGTGGGCATGCGTGTCAAAATACCGGATCGGCAGCTTTTCCATGTGCTCGAACAGCGCATCGCGGAGCTTTTTCATTGACCCCTGCGTGATGAACGCCATGATCACCGACTGGGTATAAGCCGCGGCGATGCCAATGGCATAGAAAACAGCGACCCGCGCCATCGCGGCGAGGAGCGGATGGTAATCAACCGCCTTTCCCGCCTCCGCCGCCTTCTGCAGCGGCGTGATATAGGAATCGATCAGTGTTTTGGTAAACAGCGTACCCTGCACATTGGCGAGAACAGAGACCACAATACAGACCAGAACGAGAATGAACTGGACCCCATAGTTCTTCATCACGAATCCCATGAGTCTCCGAAACACTTTCCCGGGATTCTCCACCTTCGGGCGCGGCATGCCTCTGCGATTCCGGGAACCCGGTCCGCGCACCACCTTTGCATTTTCTTCCGCCATATCTATACCTCGCTGAGGCAAAATCCGCGAATGCGGTTTTGCCAAATGCGGCAGCCGGTGCGCAAGCACCGTTGCTGCTGTTTGAAAGTCCTGCATCAGCAGGGCTTTCAATCCATCACTCCTTGCTGTCAAAATCCGCGTTGTCCCCGCCGACGCCGGTCTGGGACTCATAAACCTCACGGTAAATAGCATTGTTCTGCAGCAGATGCTCCGGCGTGTCAAATCCGTTGACCCTGCCGTTGTCCATCACGATCACACGGTCGCAGTCCTGCACGGAGGAAATTCTCTGCGCGATGATCAGCTTCGTCGTGTTCGGAATATCCTCCCGGAATGCACTGCGGATTTTGGCGTCCGTCGCGGTATCCACCGCACTGGTCGAGTCATCCAGGATCAGCACCTTCGGCTTCGCAACCAGCGCTCTGGCAATACACAGCCGCTGTTTCTGTCCGCCGGAAACGTTGGATCCGCCCTGCTCGATGTAGGTGTCATATCCCTTCGGCATCTTATCGATGAACTCATCTGCGCAGGCCAGCCTGCACGCCCTGCGGCACTCCTCGTCTGTCGCGTTATTATCGCCCCAGCGGAGATTTTCGTAGATTGTCCCGGAGAACAGGACGTTTTTCTGCAGAACAACCGCAACGCTGCGGCGCAGCGTGACCAGATCATATTTCCGCACATCCACGCCGCCGACCTCAACCTTCCCGGCTGTGACGTCGTACAGACGGCTGATCAGATTGACGAGACTCGACTTGGCCGACCCGGTGGCGCCGATGATGCCGACCGTCTCGCCGGAATGAATGTCCAGCGTGATGTCCTTCAGCACCGGCTCCTCAGAATTTTTGTTGTAGGCAAAATCCACATGGTCAAACGTGATGCTGCCATCTCTGACCTCCGTCAACGCATGCTCCGGATTGCTGATCGTCGTCTTCTCCTCGAGCACTTCCGCAATACGTCTGGCGCTCGCCTCGGACATCGTAATCATCACGAAGACCATGGACAGCATCATGAGACTCATCAGGATATTCATGCAGTAGGTGAGAAGGCTCATCAGCGCGCCGGTCGTCAGCTCCGAGGAGATGATCATATGCGCGCCCATCCAGCTGATGAGCAGGATGCAGATATAGACGGTACCCATCATGATCGGTGCCATGCCGGCCAGCCGGAGCTCCGCCCGCAGGAACATCAGATAAATGTTCGCGGAAGCCTTCTTGAACTTGCTGATCTCATGGTCCTCCCGTACATATGCCTTGACGACCCGGATCGCCGAGACATTTTCCTGTACGCTCTCATTCATCAGATCATATTTTTCAAAAATCTGCTTGAAATATTTTGTCGTGGAGCGCATCAGTAAGAAGATGATCGTGCCCAGAATCATAACCGCGATCAGATATACACTGGCAAGCCGCGGGCTCAGCACAAAGCTCATGACCATTGCCACAATCATGGACATTGGCGCCCGGACCGCCATGCGCAGAATCATCTGATATGCGTTCTGCAGATTCGTCACATCCGTCGTCAGCCGCGTGACGAGACTCGATGGGGAGAATTTGTCGATATTGGCGAAAGAGAAGGTCTGAATGTTGTCGTCCATGGCTTTGCGGAGATTTCTGGCGAAGCCTGCGGATGCCTTCGCGCCGCAGAAGCCTCCGAGGACGCCGAAGAGGAAGCCGAACAGCGCGACCACGATCATCCTTCCTCCCATGGAATAGATGTAATGCAGATCGCCGCCATAGATGCCCTTATCGACAATCATCCCCATAAACACCGGAATGATCATCTCACAGACCACTTCTCCCACCATCCAGAGCGGTGTCAGCGCGGACACCAGTCTGTACTGTTTAATTTGTGCTGCCAATGTTTTTATCATAGCTTTTCTACCAATTCTTTAGCCTGTGCCGTGTGCTTTCCCGGCACTTACTCTCTGCTGTGCTGCCGGATATCGATACCTTGTCTTCTCATGAACCTTTATCTCGTGCTATCCTGCGTTCGTTTCGTTCTCCCGGCGGGGCGCCCGCTGCTGCCGGTGCCAGCGACGTCTCCATCCGCTGTACATTCCGGTACACCAGTCCCAGCATCCGCGACAACTCCCGCATCTCCGCATCGCTCAGTCCTTCCACAGTCTGCTGATCCGAGCGAATCCGGTCGAGGCGGAAGGACTGCATCATCTCGAGCCCCCGCTCCGACAGCGCGATGCGGTTAAACCTGTGGTTCTCCTCGTCCCGCCTGCGCACGACGAGGTCCTTTTCCTCGAGCCGGTCCAGAAGCCCGATCATGGTCGGATGCTTGACATGAACCGCCTCGCACAGCTCCTTCTGCGTCACCTTGTGATCCTGGTTTCTGACCAAATAGACCAGGATCGGAAACTGGGAAAAGGTCAGCCCATAGGCTGAAAGCTCCGCGTTCCAGATCGCGGTCATCTTCTCATCCAGCATTTTGATCTGAAACGCGAGCGGCGCGTCCTCGAATGTCTTTTTTTTGTGACCCTGCTGATTCATCATGATCCTGATTTCTCTGTGCCGCGTATCTTGCGGCATGTTTCATTCTTTTGTCGTTTATTGCAAATCTGTTCCATCACCGCAATACCCGCCGTTATGTACATGTAGCATGTGACATGTCTATGATAGGTAGTGTGCTACATATTGTCAAGCGATATTTCGTGACTGGTTCTTTGTCGCTGCCCATTCCCTCTTCTCTTTCATCATCAATCCGGTCAGCGCAGTCAGCTCTGCTGGTGGATTGATATCTGCCGCCATCGGATGCGCATACGGAAAAGCAGGTGCGGTTCCTTCCTGCCGCACCTGCTTTTCCGTATGCTTATATATTCTTTTCACATCTGTCCGAATATCTGATTCCGGACCGGCCTCAGAGCACTGATCAGGATCTGGCCGAACAGGACACAGCAGACCGCCTCCCCGGCGCCGACCGTGGCGGCCAGATAAGGGAAACCGCCCGGCACGCCATAGGCATAGATCAGAATCAGCGGAACAATAATCATATTGCTGATGACCGGCGGAAAACTGCACAGAAAGCGATGCTTCCGGAGCGCCCTGGTGCCGATAGCGCCAAGCAGAGTTGCCAGCGTGCCGAAAACCACGTCCGGCAGCGCGGACCCGGTGACAAAATTAGCAATCAGGCAGCCGATGGCAAGGCCCGGAACAGCAGCGGGCGTGAAATAGGGAAGAATGGTAAGCGCCTCGGAAAAGCGCACCTGTATCGCTCCGCTCGCGAGATCAAATCCTGCGGCAAGCATGGTCAGAACCAGATACAGTGCGGCAATGATGCCGGCCTGTACGGTCCATATCGTGCGCTGATGCGCGGTGACAGGTTGGGAGTGAGAAACAGATTGCATAATGATCTCCTTTAGTTTTGTGCGAGTGGGAAGGAGGATGCCGCGACAGAAATCCGCGGCAGGCATAACACTCGTATGGAATTGTTCTGCAGTCCGCATTCAGACAGCCCGCCTGAATGCACCGGACAGCCTGCCCAGTATACTCCCCTGTCCCTGGTCAGGCAAGTGGAAGATCCCTGTGATGGAATTCCTTTCTCCCGGCTGCATAGTCGCCGACAACATCGCCGTTTCCGGTGAGACGGTACTGATAGGTGACCAGTCCGTCCAGTCCGACAGGCCCCCGCGCATGAAGTTTTCCGGTACTGATGCCGACCTCCGCGCCGAAGCCGTACCGGTATCCATCCGCAAATCTCGTGCTGCAGTTCCAGTAGACGCCGGCGCTGTCCACCATCTGCTGAAAATACGACGCGGTCTCCGCGTTCTCCGTAAGAATGGAGTCCGTGTGATGAGAGCCGTACCGGTTTATATGCTCCACTGCCTCCCGGACGCCGTCGACAAGGCGGATAGAAAGGTCGAGATCATTGTATTCTCTCGAGAAGTCCTCCGGCTGCATGACGTCGTAGGACTGCAGCGCGCCGCCGATAAGATCCCGGTCCGCCGCACCGATGCCGCTCTCCAGCGCCCTTCTGAGCAGGATTTCCACCTCCTCCGTGCCATGGATGGCCACGCCTGCTGCCGCCAGCTGCGATACGATGCGCGGGAGAAACGATTCGGCAATTCCGCGGTCAATCAGCAGTGTCTCCACCGCGTTGCAGGCGGCCGGGTACTGCGTCTTGGCATCCAGGATGACCGGAACCGCCTTGTCCGGATCTGCCTCCCGATCCACATAGATATGGCAGATGCCGCTCGAATGACCCATCACAGGAATTTTGGTGTGATCCATGATATAGCGGACAAACTTCCCCGATCCCCTCGGGATCACAAGATCCACGCAGTCATCGCAGGCAAGAAGCTCATCGATTTCACTGTGTGCCTCCGCCTGAAAGAGCGCCGCTTCCGGCAGTCCCGCTTCCACCGCCGCCTGATGAATGAGAGAAAAGAGCACGCGGTTCGTTCCCGCTGTCTCCTTCCCGCCCTTCAGAATCGCACAGTTTCCGCTCTTGATGCACAGTGACGCCACCTGCACCATCGCATCCGGCCGCGCCTCGAAAATCACGCCGATCACACCAATCGGAACCGTGACCTTCGTCAAAACAAGTCCTTTGTCCAGCTCCCTGCGGAGCAGCACTTTTCCCACCGGGTCCGGCAGCTGGATGAGTTCCCTGAGTCCTGCCGCGCTGTCGCGCATTTTGCTGTCGTCATAGCGCAAACGCTTTCTCACCGCCTGCGGGACACCGGCGCTCTCCGCCGCCGCGAGATCCGCCGCGTTCGCGGCAAGAATATCTTCCCGGTGCTCCCGAAGTGCAGCCGCCATCCGTTCCAGCGCCCTGTTCCGCATCTCTACCGGCGAGGCTGCCATCTCCGGCGCCGCCTGTTTCATCCTTCTTACTTCTTCCCGAATATTCATTGCTATCCCCCATTCCGCGGAAGCCTCAGAGAATTTTTTCTCCGATATCGTCCAGCATCTGGTTGACCAGAATGACATCATAAATCTTGTGACAGATACAATATTTTACGATCTGGTCCGTCTGACTTGCCGGGGAGAAAGCAATTCCCGCCCACTGCATCAGCTCCACCGCCTCATCATAGCTCAGATGAAGCGCCAGAATCAGGGCAAAAACCGTTCTTCTCTTCGGCATCACATTATGGCGGCAGCGGATCTCCGAAAACCGTCTCCGGTCCATGCCGGCGCGCCGGTAAATCTCGGCATCCGTCATGCCGCTCTGTATGATTTTCTCCAGAAGCTGGTCATAGAAACTTGATTCCGCCTCCGGCCAGGGGTGCTTCCCACCACTTTTTCGTTCCCCCCGGTTCCGGCTGTCAGAATCCTTCCTCTCTCCGCTGCCTGCGCAGCGCAATTCGTCGTTGCGCTCCTTCATAATCAGCTTTTTCCCCCTCTGTCTGCGGCTTCAATCCATAGCGAACCGGGACAGGCCTGCCGTCCGCATCCACACAGACCTCCGTCAGAAAAGCCCGGTTGATCGGCCGCCGCTTCCCTGTTTTCACTTCCTCTACGTAGGTGTCAACGCGGACCTCCAAAGATGTGTGTCCCACATATGTCACCCTGGCAACGATTACAATGATATCACCGAGACCGGCTCCTGCCTTAAACTGCAGATTGTCCACTGCTGCCGTTGTCACCATATTACAGCAATGACGCACAGCGGCAAGCCCGGCCGTCTCATCGATCCATTCCATCAGCCTCCCGCCGAAAAGCCTCCCATATCCGTTAATATCCTCATATTTGAGCGATTTTGTCGTCTCCACGACAGACTCCGACGGCGTCCTGTATCCGCCCGGGTACCGTCCGCCTCGTTCCGGCGCCTTGCTCCGTCCCGCCTTATCAGTTCCATTCTGCTCTGCCATGACGCCCCCATCTATACTGCCCTGCATCCTGTGCACTCAGATTGACGGCGGCGCAGGGTCCACCGCGCCGTCCTTTCTTCCCCCGGTTCGCTCCATTCTGCTCTGCTGCTCCTCCGCCGTCCTCCGGATGGCCTCGTCGTAGCCCGACAGTGCCGCAAACGGCGAAAACTGCGCCGCCCTCTGTGCCATTGACGCACGCGGATGGTGGTCAGAGACAGGATACGGCTGGGAAATCAGCGTTCCGTACCGCGCAAGACATTCCTGTTCCGCCGCCTCCAGCACATCCTGTACACCGGCATGCGTTTCCTGCTGCGCCTGTTTCCCTCTATCATGCCCTGTGTCCACCGATCTGTCCATTCCTCTGCCTCGTCGTCGCACCCTCTTCCAGGTCCCTCCCCTTCAGAATCGCGTTTTTACCATAGCGTTTCTGAATGGCCAGCGCTGCCTCCAGCATACGCCTGTCCTTTCTCGCAGCCTCCTCCTGCTGCTGTTTTTTCTGTTCTTCGGCTGCAAAATCAGTAAAGAGGTCAAGCTGCGTATACGGTTCTTCCGCCTGATCCGCCATTTCTTCCGGGATCACATGCTCCGCCTCAATGGTGATGCGCCGCACCAGAAGCGCCGGATCCGTGATCCTGCGGTAGACCTTCATCACTGCCTCCGCGATCTCCCGTGATGTGTGCGGCCCGCGCCCCAGTTTCACCTGCCCGCCTGCCTCCTTCGGGACTTCTCTCCCATACCGGTCTGTCGAGACCGCCCCCTGATAACCGCGCCGCCTCTCCGGATCGGCCAGGCTGCTTCTGTCATAACCGATCGCCAGTACAATCGAATCCGCCCTGACCCGCTTGTCTACCATGTCAAGCACCAGCTGATCTGTCATTTCCCGGACCACCAGTCCTGCTTTCTCCTGGCTGTACGGACTTGAGAGCACCTGCCCCTGGCTGAGACTGCAGTTTTCCGGCTTATACGCCCTGATGTCCGCAATCGTCACCGGCTCCCAGCCCCACGCGTGATCGATCAGATATTCCGCATTCACCCCAAACAGATGATAAAGCAAATCCTCTCCGTCATACCCCCGGCTCCGTTCCACCGAACAGCGCGCGATGTCTCCCATGGTAAACATCCCGTTCTGTTCCAGCTTACGTGTGATGCCGCGTCCTACCCTCCAGAAATCCGTGAGCGGCCGGTGCGTCCACAGCTTTCTCCGATAGGAGAGCTCATCGAGTTCCGCGATGCGCACCCCGTCCTCGTCCGCCGGCATGTGTTTTGCCACAATGTCCATCGCCACCTTGGCCAGATAGAGATTCGTCCCAATGCCTGCTGTCGCCGTGATTCCTGTTTTGTCATGAATATCCCGGATGATCTTTCGGGCGAGCTCATGTGCCGTCATGCCATAGCTGTGAAGATAGCTCGTGACATCCATGAACACTTCGTCGATGGAATAGACATGCATGTCCTCCGGCGCAATGTAGTCGAGATAAATATGATAGATATCCGTGCTCTTCTGCATATACAGCGCCATCTGCGGCGTCGCCGCTATGAAGTCAAGGGCCAGGGACGGATCGCGCTTCAGCGCCTCATTATCCCAGGAGCTGCCGCGGAATGGACGGCCATGAATGGCTGCCCGTCTGGCCGCGTTGATCTCCCGCACCTTCTGCTGCACCTCAAAGAGCCGTGTGCGGCCCGGGAGGCCGTAGGTTTTGAGCGAAGGGGACACTGCAAGACAGATCGTCTTCTCCGTCCGGCTCACATCCGCCACCACCAGATTCGTGGTCAGCGGGTCAAGGCCCCGCTCCTGACATTCCACCGAAGCATAGAACGACTTGAGATCTATCGCGACATACTGCCGCCTCTGTTCCGTTGTCACGGACTGCTGTTCCCGCATCAGCGTCCTCCTTACGCGCCAAGTCCGGTTGCGAAAATTTCGATTCCGATCACGATCAGAATCACACCTCCCAGGACAGTTGCCTTATCCGCCAGTCTCTCTCCGAACCGCTTTCCGAAGAGGAGTCCCGCCAGACAGACGGCAAAGGTCACCGTCGCGATGATGACGGAGGCTGCAAATGCCTTTGCCACCGAATAACCGGAGATCGTGAATCCAACCGATAGGGCGTCAATGGAGGTCGCAATGCCCTGCAGAATCAGAGTTCCCATGCCCAGACGTCCGCCCTTGTCACCCGCTGGATTTCTGGCTTCCATCATTCCTGTCGCCGTCTTCTCCCCGGCACTTCGCAGCCCCTCCAGCAGCATCTTTCCCCCGATGCCGGACAGCAGGACCAGCGCAATCCAAGGGATACACTTCCGAAATCCTTCAAAATACGAGGCAATGCTGTGCACACAGACCCAGCCGGCCATCGGCATCAGGAACTGAAACCAGGCAAAGCACCCGGCGATCCCGCAGGTCCTGCGGCGGCTCATATGCGGATCGGCAAGTCCGTTTGCGATCGAAACGGAGAATGCATCCATGGACAGACCGAATCCCAGTGCAATACTGTTTGCAAGAAAAAGAATCAGTTTCATATGGTTCTCTGCGGCCCCTGCTGGAGAATGCCCGAATGGGCTTTCTCCCGGATCAGGGCATTCAACAAAATCTTCAGCCGAAGACAAGCTGCACCAGCAGCATGTAGCAGACTGTCCCGCCTGCCATGGACAGCATCATGTTGTGCTTCTTCCAGTGAAGCGCGACCGTCACCGCTAGCGCGATCATCTCCGGTATGCCGCGGGAACCGCGCGTCCAGGTCACGTTCCGGAAGCAGTACACCACCAGTAGCGCAAAGACCGCTGCCGGAAGTACTTCCCCCAGATACGTCACAAATTTTGGCGTCTCCCTGCCCTCCCGGAATACCAGAAAGGGAAGAAAACGCGTCAGCATCGTTGCTGCCACCGCCAGCGCGACGGTGATGACAGCCTGCGTCACAGTCATCGTCATTGCTTCTGCACCCCTTTCCCGTCATGCAAGGCAATTTCCTGTTCCACCGCTCTGTCTGCTGCCCTGTCATAAGTCCCATCCGCACTCCGCTCCGGGAGATCGCTCTCGGAGAGCGAGGCATAGCGGCTTCTCCGCTCCAGAACCTGACTGACCGGCTTCTGAAACACCGCCAGCAGCGCGAGGATCAGTACCATCGCCGGGATGAGAAAACGGTCAGGCCCGAATATCGCCAGACTCAGAATGGAAGACCCCAGCCCGATCAGTGCAGTGTACGTCTGCTTCTCTCTGCGGATGCGATCGAGAAAAATGCACACAAACATGGCTGTCATGATATACTCTATCCCCTTGACAGGGACCCGGATCGCCATCCCTGTCAGCGCTCCGAGCGCAGTGCCGGCAACCCAGTAAAGCTGATCCAGCCATGTCACCCAGAGATAAAACCACCCGCGGTCGGCGCCCTCCGGCACCGCTGTGGAACAATTGATCGCAAAGGTCTCATCGCTCATGCCAAAGATCAGGAAAAACTTCTTCCAGCCTGTCCGCCTGAATCACAAGCGCGGCCACGAAGACCGTCACCGGCGAGAAGGGGGCGCACAGCATGGACACCAGCACAAACTCCAGCGATCCGCCGTAAACCAGTGCCGCCATCGACACCGGATACCAGAAGGCAAGTCCCGCCGAATGCGCATACAAACCGTAAGAGAATCCCAGAAACATATATCCGGCCAGTACCGGCAGCGTGAACGGAAAAGCCGCCCTGAGCGCCCCTGCTGCCTGATTTCCATGCCTTTCACAAATCCTTGTCTGTTTCACGCGAACCCCTTCCATGTCTCCTTACCCTGCCTGATCCGCTCCGCCGTCCTCCAGAGAAGCCAGCAGATTTCTGTCAAAATCCGTGAGTTCCACCATGCGGAAAAAAGACGCATATCCGTCAATCAGAATTCTGCTCCTCTCGTCCTGTCCGGCTGCATCATCCGCCGCGTACAGGTTCTCCCCCTTTCCATCCCCGATCATCGCGGCGGTCATCAGCAGAAGAAGTTCCGCCATCCCCGCGAATGCCACTGCCTGCTGCCCCATGCTGCACCTCTCTGCTGCAAAGGGAATATGGCGGTAGAAGAAATCATTCGCCAGTACCAGGGAAAGAAACAAAGGAAACGCCGGCTGCTGTTCCTGCCGCCTCTGCAGCCGCGCATCCACCTCACGGCTGAGATCGTCCAAACCGGGATGCGCATCCAGAAGCCGCCGCACCGCATCCATATACGGTTTCAAATCCGGATATTCTCCGCCGCACCAGACGGCAAAACGACGCAGCGCGCCCATACTGACCGGCCACACCGCATCCGGCCTGCATGGGACGGGAGAAACATCCCCCTGTGCCGTCCACTGTGGACACCTCCGGATCCTGTCCTGCAGCTTCCACAGCCGGGTCTGAACCGGCTCCGACGGATTCGCCAGGACTGTGAGCAGCTCACACCGAAGGGCCGTCCTTTTCTCCGCCAGCGATCCACCGACAGGGCGGTCGCCCGGCAGATCAAATGACAGCTCCTGCTCCAGACATGCCCAGTGCTCTCCGCGCTCCGCCATCGCGAGCAGCAGCTCCAGCGTCTTCTCGCAGGCATTCGCCGTGGCGCACTCCGGACGGTCGGCGATCTGCGGACTTCTCGGGTAATGCCGGCAGACCGCGGTGAGTCCATCCACGCCGCACTCCCGTTGCAGCATGCACAGTCCCTGCGCATCCAGCAGATGACAGGTTCCAAGGAAATTCGGGAGAATTCTGGCATACCGGTTCTCGTCCGGATACCCGTTTACCCGGATACCCGCATCGAGCTGACGGCGCAGCTCCGGTGTGCACTCCAGCGTCAGCAGACGGAAATATTCTGCTTCCGTCATATTCACCTCAAGCCCCTCGCAGCAGGTATGCCTGCATGCGCCGCCCTTACAGACAAAGTGCGGATAATAGACAGGAACTGCAAATTTTGCATCTACTCTCATATCACGATATGACCGCCAAAATATAGCGCGATGCCACACGCCGGCAGGTTCTGAACTCTTATCTTACTCTATTTCCCTCTGTCAGAAAAGAGAGACTGCCCCCGCCGCAATAGAAAAACGAGGTTCCTCGGGATGAGAGCTAATTGCCCGTCCTCATCCTGAGGAACCTCGTACAGCAGCCTGCTTCTGTTTTACTCCTTCCATATATCCTTATCGCGGTTACATTCCCGCAGGACCGCAATTTCGTCAGGATCATACGGCGTGAAATCACTGTGGAAAATATCGTGCATCCACAGCTTCGTATCGATATCCGGAAGCTTTTTGATGAATTCCCAGACACAGTTGAACTGTGCCTTGCCATTCACGAAGCCGAAGAAATAGCTCCCGACCTTATGCTTTTTCCACAGGGGAAGATGTGTCTCGATCAGACTCCGGTATGGTCTGTGCATCCATTCCGTATTGATGAGCGGCCTCCCATATTGTTCCAGAATATGGATATACTGCTTTGCATGCGTATAGTCCCCGTAGAAATGGAAGCTGATGATGTCGGACTGCGCGATGGCATCCCGCTCTATGTCCGCGTAAACGCCCGGATTCTTCAGCCATCCATAGGGATGATCCGCGTCTGCTCCCCACACATCCGCCGTCAGGGGCTGACAGACATTTTCCTCTCTGAGCCAGGCGAACGCCTGATCCATTACCGCCATGGAGCGGTTTCCACGCTGCGAGTTGCCCGCCTCGTTCCAGACATTCCAGATCAAAATGCGCGGATCCTGTCCATATACCCTCGCAAGCTCCCGCACATACTGCTCCGCGACCGGGACCATTTCCGGATCATCCGTCGGAATCCATCCGGTCGTATCTCCATTCTGCGTGTCGTCGTCAAAAGGCGTCACCGGACTTCCGCCAAAATAACCGGCGACCGGTTCCGGCTGCGGACCGAGGACCGGTTCGTGATACAGTCTTTTTGCCACACTGCAGTCATTGAACAGGACCGGCATCAGCGTCATGTGGTAGCGATCCAGAAGCGTCAGAAATTCCTCCAGATTCTTCATAAACGAGTCATGCTGCACACGCCACAGATAGAAAGGAAGAAACACGCGGACGCTGTTCAGTCCCACCGAGGATGCCAGCGCAATTTCCTTTGCCGCCTCCCGGAACGCATTCTGATGATCATATTCCTGCAGCATCCAGACCACGCCGTCCATCGCGCCGCTCGGGATAAAATTACATCCGCTGATCCACTCATGCTCCCGGTACCAGTCCCAGATCTCCTCCTCTGTCCATCTTCTGTTCATGAAACCGCCCTCCATTCATGTTGTTTAAATGATGTTTCATGTGCGGCGCAATCAATGTCCAGCACGCATTGTCTTTTACGCATGTCCCCTCCCGCAGCCGCTCAGGTTTTGACGGCTCCTGCCGTCATGCCGGCAACGATATATTTCTGCGCGCAGAAGTAAATCACAGTCGGCGGGATCAGAGCGATCATGGATGCGGCAAACGCAAGGTTCACGTTGGAGGAATATTCCCCGAAGAAAAAGAACTGCATCAGCGGAAGCGTCTTCATGCTGTCTTTCTGAATCAGAATCAGGGGAAGGAAGAAATCATTCCAGGATGCCAGGAAGCAGAGCACGATGACAGTCATCGTGATTGGCTTCAGAAGCGGGAATACGATCTTCCGGTAAACCTGATACCGGTTGCATCCGTCGATCTCCGCCGCCTCTTCCAGCGCAACCGGTACGCTTTTCACGAAGCCCGCGTAAAGAAACACATAATAGCCCATGTAGACGCCGAGTTCGGCCAGAATGACCCCGAAAAGCGTATTCAGGAAATGTGCCCTGGATAATTCCTGATAAAGCGGAAACATGATCGACTGGAACGGGATCAGGATGACCATCTGAAAGAAATAATAGATAAAGTTATAAAACCTGTTGTTCTTCCTGGTGATGATATAGGCACTGGAAGAACAGCAGATAACAATGGTCAGAACCACAAAGACAGAGACAACGGCACTGTTGACAATCGAATTAATATAGTTTTTCAAATGAAACGCATCCGCAAAATTCTGCAGATTGACGGATGTCGGGAAGGCCAGCCCCGTCTTTGTGAACTCCTCCTTCGATTTGAAGGCATAGCAGATCATGACGTAAAACGGCGCAAGAGATATCCCTGCCACAATCCAGAGAATCACGATCCGGATCGTCTTTTCAATTTTGTATCTGGTGTTGTGAATCATAAAAGCCTCCAAAAACTACATCTCAATTTCTCTTTTTCTAAGTGCTTTCGTCACATAGTGAGAAAGAATCAGGCAGAAAACCAGATAAATCATGGCAACGGTCTGCCCATATCCGACCTTGTTATAGGGAAACAGATATTCATAGATGTAGTAAGCCATGGACTCGCTGTTGTGATTCGGCCCGCCTCCGGTGGCAACATAGGAATAGTCATACATCCTGAGTCCGCCCGCGATCCAGTACGGAATGCAGTAGGTGAAGGCCGGTGCGATCATCGGTATCGTAATATTCCTGAATTTTGCCCAGAACCCCGCACCGTCAATCGTCGCCGCTTCATAGAAATCCTGGGGCACATTCTTCAGGGCGGCCAGATAAATCATCATGGCCAGACCTGCCTCTTTCCAGATTGCCATGGCGCAGATGCCGAGCATCACGGTGTTGCCCTTTGTGAGCGGACTCGACAGCCCCAGATAGCCAAACAGATCGCTGTAGATATACATCCACATGTAGGAAACCAGAACGAGGCTGACGACCAGAGGGATAAAAACGATGCTTTTGATAATATTGACGCCTCTGAATTCCTTCGTCACCATCATCGCCAGCGCCAGCCCCAGCACATTGATGATCAGAGTTGTGAGGACTGTATAAATTGCGGTGTTCCGGATCGGTTTGAGAAGATCCTGATCTGAGAATACGGTGATGTAGTTCTTCAAACCGACAAAATGGATTTCCCTTGCCATGCCGTTCCAGTCGGTAAAGGTATACCGGATCCCGGCAAACAGCGGCACGATGATGATATAGATGAAGATGACGAGCGCTGGGAGAATAAAAGTGAAATCAATCAGCTCCCGTTTCAGTTTGGTTTTCCTTCTTCTGGTCATAAAGCACACCCCTGTTTCGTGAAAAAGGAGGCATCGATGCCTTCTCCGATGCCTCCCATTTGTTCTGATGGACCGCCCTTACTTTCTGGCGGACGCAAATTCATCGTCAATTTCCTTAATCCATCCCTCAGGGGTCATCGAATCATCGTTGACAAAATCATGAAGCGTGGAGTAGTACGCGGTGTTGTACTGACCGGAGAAGTTGGAGACAGATGCCCATGCCGTCGTCTTCTTCGAAGCGATCTCATTGGCGATGTCCTGCGCAGGGGCGGACAGATCGTCACATTCCACTCCCTCCAATGCGCTCAGCTGAGAGGAAGTCGAGCACCACTGTGCATTCACATCCGATCTGGTCGCATATTCCAGAAATGCAAGCGCTGCATCCTTGTTCTGCGTATCCTGTGAGATCATCCAGCAGTCATCGATGTTGACAGGGAGCATGCAGTCATCCGCCTTCTGTTCAGACGGGAACATGAATCCGCCGAAGTTGCCATCCGGATTGTCCTGCAGAATCGATCCAAGTCCCCAGGTTCCGATGATAATCATCGCCGTGTCGCCGTTTGCAAACATCTGCTCTGCGCGAGCTGTATCCACCGTCTTATAGTCACTGTTCTGGTACTGCATGATCTCGCGCCATTCCTTCAGCGCTTCCGTATATCCCGGATAATCCCCGAAGCTGGCACCATCCATGATTTCCTGTGCATTATTCTGCGCCTGGTTCCATTTTGCGCCGTAATAAATGGTATACCAGTTCGCGCCGATCGCGATATCATCTGTGTAGCCTGCCGCGCACGGAGTGATGCCATCCGCCTTCAGCTTTTTGCAGACCTCGATGAATTCGTCATAAGTAGTCGGAATCTGGATTCCCTCTTTTTCAAAAATGTCCTTGTTATAAAACACCACATTGCCCATCTGGTCCAGCGGGATGCCGTAAACCTTATCGTTATAGGTGACGCACTGTTTGGAGGAATCTGACATCCGGCTCACAAAATCCTGATCCGAGAGATCCATAATCAGCCCGTTGTCAATCAGATCCGTGTTTGACTTCGGCTGACCGAAGATGATATCCGGCGCCTCATTCGTAGAAAAGCGCAGCTTGATGACATCCGTATAATTATCCATGGACATCGCTTCCACATTGACCTTGACGTCCGGATATTCCTTCTGGAATCCATCTACCAGTCCATTCAATGCCGCGATCTTATTGTCCTCAGTCAGATAATGGATCAGATTCAGATTTCCCTTGATGTCCGTATTGCCGGCTGTCGTTGCAGCTGTACTGGACGCAGCCGCGCTGTCAGATGTGGTTTCTGCCACAGCCGCCTGCTGCGTTGTTTCTGCCGCGGCCGCAGTGGAACCGGCTGATGTGTCCGCCGAAGAGGCCCCGCCCGAGGACGAGGAACCGCAGCCTGCAAGCATCGTCAATGCCATGGCTGCCGTCAATGCCACACTCAACATTTGTTTCTTTTTCATGATACCCTCCTTTTGAAAAGCGCCCGGCATCCCTGTTCAGACGGAAATGCCGGTCTGCCGCCCCCCTGAGAATCTTCCCCTTATCTTAATAGAAAAAGAGGTTTCTCCATCTGTTCTCAGCTTCTGAGACCATCATAAAGAAAACCTCTCTTCGGAACCATGCCCAAAATTCACATCTTTGCACAAATTGATATTAGATATTTTGATATATTAGGTCAAAATTGCTATCGCTTTGTCGGTGATTCCCCGGTGTATTTCCGGTACGTCTGATAAAAATAGGCATAATTTGTGAATCCCACTGCTTCTGCCACCTCATAGACCTTATATTGATGAGAAGCAAGCATTTCTCTGGCTTTTTCAACCCGGATTTTATTCAGAATATTGATGAAGGTTTCTCCTGTATCGTTCTTCAGAATGCGGCAGACATACCCCTGCGAAAGTCCCACATAGTCACATATATCCTGAAGTTCAAGATGCGCAGCGTAGTTCTGCTCCAGGTAATCCAGAATTCTGGCCGTCACGGCGCTGACCGAATTCTTCGAATCATTCTGCGCGTGCACGGCAATCTTCACCGCAATGTTCCGAAGGATTTGAAAAGTTTCATCCAGGGATCCCGAACTATTCAGTTTCCGAATGAGTTCGCCCGTGCCACTATCCTGCTCAGCCTGCCCGATCTTCTGCCCGGAATAATCCAGAAGCTTCATGTTCATGACAATCCCCATATTCACGAAAATGCTCCGCATCACCGTGGGATCGAACACCTGCGCCTCATGACAAACCTTCTCCACCTCCTCGAGCATTGCTGCGGCTTCTGTCGGGCAGGTCCGGAGCACATCATAGAGCTTTTCCACCCGCTGCATGATTGGATACAGGTTTGACATGCTCCGGCTCCGAAGGCTGTCATAATGGATCACATGCCTGTTCTCAATAAAGAAACGACTGTCATAGGCAAACTCAGTCTGCCTGACCGCGTCCTGCAGCCCCGCGAGTTCCTTCTGACACTGACTGATGCTGATACAGATGTTCCGATGCTGCTCTCTGGCCTTTTCATAAATCATATTGGAAAGACGGATGGCTGAGATGTCGCACTCGCGGTCTGTTTCCAATTTAGGGAAGAAAATCGCCGCAAACAGTGCATTGTTAAAGACCGCCTCCACGATAACACCCTCCTCCGACGCGGCAAGATCATCAATCATGGCGCAGAGGTCATAATTCCAGTCCTCCATATTCTGTTCCTGCATGCCGGTTCCATCCGGACAGATACGCAGCAGTTCATACTGCACAAAACACAGCCTGTCCGTCATGGCACGATTCAACTGTGCCGCGGCTGCCGCGTTTCCTTCCAGCGCAGACCGGAGCAGGGCACTGTTTTCTCTCCGTACGATTCCTGGTTCGGACACACCATCTGCCCCCGGCAGTATGCTGTTGCAGGCTGATGCTTTCCCCCGCTTTGCCTCCAGATCGGCAATGGCGCGGGCAATGACATCCCGCAGCTCTCGCTCATCGACCGGCTTCAGAAGATAGTCGAAGACCCCCAGACGTATACTCTTCTGCGTATATCCAAAATCGCTGTATCCCGACACGATGATGACGCGGGTATTCATTTCTCTGCGGCTCAATTCCGCCGCGATTTCCAGCCCGCTCACCCCCGGCATCCGAATGTCCAGCAGCGCAATATCAGGCCGCAGCGCAAGGATCTCTCTTTCCGCCGTTTCCCCATCCCTTGCGCTTCCTGCAAGCACGCAGGACATCTCTTCCCATGCAATGGTCTGTTCCAGCGATTCCCGAAACAAATCGTTATCATCTGCCAGATAAATCCGATACAACTGAGTTCCTCCGTTTCTGTTCCTCCGCAGTTACCAGCGGAAGTACAATTGTCACCGTTGTGCCTTCCTCTCCGCTGCTGATCCGGAGGCCATACCGATTTCCATACAGAAGCTGAATCCTTCTCCTGACCGCCCCGATCCCGACATGCATGGCATCCTTCTCTTCTGTCTGAAGAAGACTTCGGATCTGCTCCCCGCTCATGCCTCTCCCATTGTCCGCAACATCGATGAGAAGCATTCCCGCTTCAGCCCTGGCCGATACGATGACCGTTCCTCCCTCCTTCATTCCCTCGACACCATGCCGGATGCTGTTTTCCACAATCGGTTGGACGATCAGCTTCGGAACCATGAAGCCGAGTGTATTCTCCTCGGCATCGACAACCGTCTCAATCCGTCCGCCTGTGATCATTTTTTCAAGTGCCAGATATGCCTCGACATAAGAAATCTCTGTGCGGAGCGGAATCTCTGTCTCCTCGCCATGGACAGCCACCCGGTAGAGCATGCTGAGTCGGTTGATACACTCCACAATATCCCGATCTCCATGCATCCGGGCAAGAGAATTGATTCCCTCCAGCGTGTTATACAGGAAGTGTGGATCCATCTGCGCCATCAGTGCACTGTATTCCGCCCGTTCCTTCTCCACCGTCGCATATGCAATCCGCTGTACCGATCTATTCAACTGATCGATCATCTGATTGAACGCATCCTGCAGGCAGCTCATCTCGTCATTCGACGGAATGTCGATCCTGGAAAGCGCATTCTGATTTCCCGCCTGAATCTGCCCCAGCTGACTCACCATCGCATCGATACTTTCCGTCTGCGTCCGTGACAACCTCTGTGCGATAAAAAGCGCCAGCAGGAAAATTCCGATACTAAGCGCCGCGAAATATGGCATGATTCTGACAAGGCCGCTCAGCAGCTCCGTCTTTCTCATAAAAGCCGCGATGGTCCAGTTCTGACGGCTGGTGTGCCGCCCCGACACAAGATAGTCCTGAAGAAATCCGCGGTACCCTCCTCTGACAACATCTGGCTCAAACCGGGATGCCACACCTGCAAATTCCTGGTCACTTGACAGCAGCGTCCCATCCGAAGCATAGATCGCGATGTGGCAGGAATAGCTGGCCTCCAACCCCTGATACATATCCGTGAGATAGGACTGATCCAGCTCCAGAATCATCAATCCAAGGTACTCCATGGTATTGGAATCGATGACATTCTTGAACATAAAGACTGCATCCGGGCAATCCGGGAAACGCTCAAACCAGGTGCATCCCGGGCTGGATATCAGCTCCTCGCGTCTCTTATCCAGCCAGGCAAACGCTCCTGCTGATTTCTCATAATCACTGATCTTCTGGTACGCCGCCTGCCTCCCGTTGTAATACACCTTCACGCCGTCTGCCCGCAGGCAGTAAACAGACCGGACAGGAACTCTGGACATACGAAGAAGACTTGCGAAATTCTTCAGATTGCGCTGGTAGAGATACGCGCCGTCCTCCGAGGAACTGTAGTCTGCGGTAAACAGCGTACTGGAACGAAGCTTGTACACCATTCCCTGCTCCAGCTCACTGATATTCATCTGAATGCTGTCCGAAAGAAGCGACATGGCCTGATCCGTCTGACGATAGAAATCCAACCGGCGATTCCGGAGATAGATAGAAAACATCCCCGCAAAGGAGAGCGCCTCGGAAAGTATCGCGATGATTATGAGACCCCTCAAAATTTTTCGTCTGATCGGCACAAAATGCTTCTTTTTTCTGGAATACTCCATTTCTCACCTCTTCCCGATCACAGCGAAGAAGGCGCGGATATTCTCAACCGATCTGGATTCGAGGGTCTGATACTGCTCCCGTTCCGCGCTGGAGAACCCGTCAAAGCGGAGCCGGTCATAATCCGTCAGGACCTGATCGAGCTGCTTTTCCAGATAGGTCGGGGCGGCAAGAGTATAAAGTATCGGCGGTTTTTCTTCTTTGTCGGCTTTTCCCGTCTTCAAAGCCTTCTCTGTCCGGATGACGTCCCTGTCCGCTCTCTCCTCCTCTGCCGCTGCCTTCCCAGACTTGCGCTTCTCCTGCCTGTCCGCAGTGCGAGACCGCGCCGTCCTATTCTTTTCCGGCTTGAGAAGCACAACAAACTTTTTCCCGCGGAGGCGCTGGATGGAGGATGAGACGCCGGAACGGCTGAGTCCGGTCAGTTCCATCAGCAGTTCCGCGCTGACCGGCCTGCCGATCTGGCGCAGATACAGCAGAATCCTGGCATCCGCCGGCTTTATTTCGTTCTGCAGCGTGATCGGCGTCAGATAATATTCCAGCAGCTTATTCTCATAGTAATGATCTGTGAGGACATTTCTCCCCAGCCCCGGATCGGTGATGGCGGATACGCTCTCATCTCCCAGCCTCTTTGTGCCGGGCGCAAACGGAATCACGCCGCCGTCCCTCGCAAAATCCAGCAGGAACCCATATATCTGCGGACGCCGCGTCGCATATTCCGCCGTGCCATAGATATTGCGATAAAACGCGCTGTAATACTGAATTACGTTGATTTTCATGCGGACTGTGGCGCCGAGTCCCGAATTTTGATTCACCAGCGACCCCTCGGTGCGGACATAGTAGTACACAGGCGCTTTCAGCACACGAATCGTTCCGCAGTGCAGGACATACTCCATATTGAAGATAAAATCCTCGCACCAGTTCAGGTTGACATCCATCTCCAGATGATATTTTTCCAGAATGTCGCGCCGATAGAGCTTGTTCCAGAGAACCCCGTAGTAGAAATCCGCCGGATCTTCCAGCATCTCATCCGCATAGTCCTTCCGCGTGATCACGCCTTCCTCATCGATGTCGCCCTTTCTGGAGAGCCGCTCTCCGATCACCCTGTAGAAATCGGCGATCACCATGTCCGCCCTGCTCTCCTGCATGGCCCGCACCATCAGCTTGGTGGAATCCGAGGAAATCCAGTCGTCCGCATCCACGAACTGGATATACTCTCCCCCTGCCAGCCGCATCGCCTGATTGCGCGTATCCGAAACCCCGGTGTTCTCTTTGTGATACACGCGCACTCTCTTATCCTGCTTCGCATACTCATCCAGAATCCGCGGCGAGTTGTCAGTGCTGCCGTCATCCATCAGAAACAGCTCAAAATCCTGATACTCCTGCGTCAGGATACTGTCCACGCAGCGCTTGATTTCTTTCCCGGCGTTATAGACCGGCACAATGATAGAAACTCTGGGCATAAATTCACCCTCCCGCTCTCTGGATTTTCTTGCCACCGGATTTTCCGTGCTGCTGTTGACTGGCACCACGGAGCATCCTGCCCTCTTCAGACAGTATAACACCCCTGCGCCTTGTGCAGGATAAGGCGCAGGGGTCAACAGTATGGAACTCGTATGCTCAATTTCCTGATTAACCTTTGACCGACCCTCCCGTGATTCCTTCCACCATCTGCCTACTGAATATACAGTACAGAATGATAACCGGTGTAAGAGTAACTACCACTGCCGCGAAGCAGACATCCATATTGCGGATAAACTGACTGGTATAGGTATAAATCATCAGCGTAAGCGTCTGCTTTGCCTTTTTTGAAAGAAGTACCATCGGCATGTAGAAATCATTCCAACAGCCAACCGCTGTAATCAGACACATGGTAAAAATCACCGGTTTGCAGATCGGAAGGATAATCCGGATAAATGTGGTAAAATCGCTTGCCCCGTCCAGCCTGGCGGATTCCTCCAGGGCGACTGGGATCGTGCGGAAGAATTTTGCAAATACATACATGGAAAAGGAAATCTGGGACCCATAGAGAAGAATCATTCCGATTCTCGTATTCAGAATATGGAGCTTTTGCATGATCAGAAAGAGCGGAAGAACAGTGACCTGAATCGGGACCATCATTCCTACGAGAAAATATGCCGTCAAGGCCCCCTTCCCACGGAAGCTGTACCTCGAAATGCCATAGGCGGTCATGGATGCCAGAAAGATGCAGAGTGCTGTTCCGACGGTCGTAATCATCAGGCTGTTACTGAAGGACTGAAAAATGTTGCCTTTCCCGAACAGCGTGGCATAGCTTGTGGCCACCCAAGTCTGCGGCAGGCTGAACAGGTTGACAGCCAGCTCGCTCTTGCTCTTGAAAGAGTCTACGAAGGTGACTCCCAGGACAAAGAAGGTAATCATTGTATAGCATATATACACAACGGAGAGAATCCACCTGACGATACGATTTCCTCGGGAATATATCTGTCCCGAACTGCCTTTTTCTTTTGCCGATGTTCTCATCTTCGCCTCCATCAGTTCTCATACTCGAATCTGGAAAGAACCTTGTTCTGAATAGCCGTCACGACCGCGATGACGAACAGCATTACCGTGCTGATCGCGGCACCAAATCCGTAATTCGACTGCGCGTTCAGGACACTTCCGAATGTGTAGCGATAAAATACCAGATTGACAAAATCCAGAACCCCTCTGACTCCACCAGTAGATCCGACAAGAATATAGGGAAGATCAAATACAGAAAGAGCCCAAATGGTACTCATAATGATGGTAGAAGCACAGGAAGGAAGAGACAACGGAACCAGGATGCGCCAGAATTTCTGCCATTCAGTAGCGCCATCAATACTGCATGCCTCCAGGACATCCCTAGGAATATCCAGCAGATTGGAATAAAAAATCATCATGCCGGAACCTGCACTCTGCCACAGGACAATCAGAATAAACAGCTTAAATGCCTGATGAATATCCCCGAACCAGGAACCCTGCGGCAGACCTGCCATCTTTAATATCCGGTTCAGAATGCCTATATTGGGGTTAAAAATCATCGTTGCAAAAAAACTGACAATCGTCGAGCTGATGACATACGGCATAAAAACCATGAACTTGATATATTTATAGGCTGGAATTTTGATATAGAAGAAATACGCCGTCAGGAACTGGAGCGGCGTCACAATAAACCAGATGCAGAGGAGATATTTCAAATTATTACCCACAGCATGCCAGAAATCCGGTGCAATCTTCTGATCGGTGAACAGCAGCTGAAAGTTCGATAATCCTGCAAACGTTTTTTCTGTCAGACCATTCCAATGGAAAAAGCTGAGATAGACGACATAAATGATCGGCACGATGATGAAAATGGAGTACATGATAAATCCCGGGCTGATAAATAGCAGATAATTTCTCCGTTTCTTTCTTTTCTTATTCATAAACTTCAACCCTCCATTTTCAGCTTGCGACATCCAGCCCCAAAATGATCGCCCCAAAATCATGATCGGTCGAAGAATCCATCTGACTCTCGCCGCTCTTAACAGGGAACGGGGTGCCCGGCACCCTGGCACCCCGTTCTCCTTATGGACCTGTTTTGCCATGCCGCAGAGCAATCACTGCATCACCTTCGCGATTTCATCGAAGAAATCGTCTGTTGTCATTTCCCCGGTGAATACCTTTGTCATATCATTCTCAAACAGAGTAGAGGCGTTCTCTCCCTCTTTGGCATGATTGGCAAGTACCGACTGCCAGCTGGTATAAGTGGTGTCACAATTTGCGATCTCACCTGCAATTTCAGAACCCGACTTCACATTCGGATTTCCGGAAACAGCTCCCTGTCCGTCGACCCACGCCTGTTGTGCCTCTGTCGTCGCGCAGTACTGAATGAATGCTTTCGCAGCATCCAGATTTGCCGAATTTTTAAACACCGAGAATCCATTCGCATTCGTGCCGACCATTCCCGTCTTCCCATCCTTATCCGGAATCTGGAACGCCCCAAGTTTCAGATTCGGATTATTATCGGTAAACGTATTGGCATCCCAGGATCCGGCAATACACATAGCTGCATCCCCATTGGTGAACGTAAGCACCATGGCGTCGCCATCGGTCACACCCAAGAAGTTATCGCCGAAATATCCCTTGTCTCTCCAGGAAAGCATCTCATTCATGCAGTCCCGCGCCGGCTGATCCGTAGCTTTCACCGAATAGTCTGCCAGTCCCTCTGTATAAGCCGAATCATATGCAGATAGAACGGGCTCGTACGCAAAGAGGAGATCCCAGGAGCTTCCCGAATCGAGAGAAATCGGAATATATCCTGCGTCCTTCTCCTTCTGGAGAAGCTCTTCAAACTCACTGAAGGTCTTCGGAATTGCAAATCCCTCTTTTTCGAAAATATCCTTGTTGTAATAGCAGGCCCTGGTATCCACGCAGGACCATGGAACAGAGTACAGGGTTCCGTCAAGCGTTCCGATCGCAAGACAATTTTCCGGAAGCTCTGAGGTGTCTACGACATCCGTCAGCGGAAGAAGCGCATCCGCCTTCACCAGTTCGGACATATTATTGGTTGCCGTTCCATTGGTCCAGAAAATATCCGGCGCGTCTCCGGACTGTACGGCAATATTCAGAAGATTATAGTACTGGTCTCCATCCTTGAATTCATATTCCACATCAATATTGGGATATTTCTTCTTGAACCCGTCAATCACTCCCTGCAGCGACGTCTCGAAGGAAGTGTTATGCTCCCAGATCGTCAGTGACCCCGAAAGATCATTGCCTGCTGCCTCTGCGGTTTCTGTAGTCTTAGTCGTCCCTGTAGCTTCTGCTGATTCGGAGACAGCAGCACTGCTTGTCTCTGTCTGCGCTGAAGAAGCAGCTGCGCCGGATGATGCCGAAGGCGCCTGACTGCTGCCGCATCCAGCCAGAGCTGTTGTCATCGCAACACATAAAAGAATACCTGCCGATTTCCTTTTCATTCCACACACCTCCCTTGTATGCTGAAATACACCATCCGCCACCCGGTCCCCACCCGGGCATTACGGGTGTTTCTGCTGATATATAAAGCATACAAAAATAGGCGCCGGAATCCGAGGTCCCTTTGCGCCTTTTTCATTCATGATTCTGCCACCCGCGTGGTGTAAAGATTCAATATTTGGTCTTTTCCAGAATGGCAGATATTATTTTGAATCTATCCTTGCATCCCTGCGAAGATGGCTCTCCCTCCGGTATTCCGTAACTGTTTTCCCTGTAATTCTTTTAAATACACGGATCATATAATTGACATTCAGGAAGCCGGTTTTATCCGCAATCTCCTCCAGCGTGTAATTTCCGCTGAGGTAATTCTTCACCTCTTCAATTTTTCGGGTGTTGATGTACTGGATCATCGTCATTCCCGTCTCCTGCCGGAACTTCCTGCAAAATGCAGAAATACTCATACAGCTTCTGTTGGCCATTTCCTGCAGTGTCAGTTTCTTCTCCGAATGCTCCTGAATGTACTGAAGCACATCCTGAAATGAATCATCCCGAAGCTGGGTCAGGAGATCAACCTGAAAGTTCCCAACCAGTTCCATCAGATGATCCTTCAGCTCCTCCGCATCCTCCGCATCCTGAATTGCTTTGATAAACGAAGACCCTCCGTTCCATCGGGACGCCAGTCCCTCGGAAAACTGATATTCCTGCGTCACACGGAAAACAAACTGGCTGATCTGAAAGGTAAGAACCTGCTTCACCTCAGCTACCGGTTGTTTCTCATGATGACAGATGTCCAGAAAAGCACACAGCTCCTCCTCAAAGTTCTCACATCCGTCCTCTTCCAGAAAGCCATCCGTTGTAAAACAGATCTTCGGCACCTTCTCCTGCGTGACATTTTCATAGAAGCGGCAGAGACCGGCATCCTTATAAAAGCTCAGTGAGGCGGCCTCAAGTGCGGTGTCATATTCATCGCGCAGCGATCTGGTATCCCGAAAGAATCTGCTGACGCCGAGCACCACATCGCGATTCACATATAGACGGACATTATCCGAAAGATCGCGGGCAAAATCCATGATCGCACCGCGGCATTCATTCTCGCCTGCATCCAAGCCAAACTGGAATAAAATAAACATGTCCCGCTTGTAGGGAACGAAAAGAGTCCCGATTTTGTGCCTCCGGACAACATTATCCAGCAGATGCGCTAGCATCTCCTCTTCCACCGGTGCAGTGTCCCGTTCCTCACTCCCGAGAGGGTGAAACTGCAGCACTCCGACCGCGTAACGGCATTGATCCAGCTGCACCGCATGCTGATCAAACGCGTGTTTTACAGAGAACACTTCGTTCGGCTTATTTTTTCCGTAAACTTCACGGACCGCTGATACCAGCTTCTCTTCAGAAATATCCTGCTTCAGCAGATAGGCCCCTGCTCCCGCTGCGATGGCATCCTGAGCATAATGAAAGTCTGCATGGCAGCTTACGATAACGACCCCGATCGCCAGGTTCTCTTCCATTAGGATCCGGATCATCTCGAGGCCGTTTATTCCAGACATCTCAATGTCCGTAATGACAATATCCGTTCCGCCGCTCTGCCTGAGATAGTCAATGGCATCCGCCGCATTGCCAAACTCCTCCTGAACAGTTATGTCCTCCTGCGATGTCAGAAAGGTTCTGAGCCCCAGCCTCGATAGTATCTCATCATCAACCAAAACTGTTCTAATCATCACTGTCAATCTTTCCTCTGATGACCGGCAGGAAATACTCCGCCGTCGTACCCTTCCCGATCTGACTTGTAATTGTCAAATGATAGGGCGCTCCATAATCTATGGCAATAATCTGCATAATGTTGTCGAGTGCAAGACTGCTGTGGGAAATCGGTACGGACCCCTCCACCGGCTCCGTCTCCCTGCGGGCCAGCTGACTTGTATCAAACCCGCATCCATTATCGGCAATCAGGATATGAAGGACATCATCTGTCCAGATCGTGATTTCCACTTTTCCATTCCGCATGCCTCCCCGCGAGAACCCGTGAACGATTGCATTTTCCACCACAGGCTGGATCAGAAAGCGGCGGATCATACAGTTCGATGCCTCCTCTGAAATATTATATTCGATAGTAAAATTCATGAACCGGGCTTTCTGGATCACCGAATAGCTGCGGATCAGCCCGATCTCATCGGACACACGATAATAGTCCTTTCCGGACTGTGCCGTTGCCATCAGGATACGAATCAGCGCATCCGTCAGGTCCTGAATATTATTCTGCCGATTGATCACAGCCATCCATTTAATGGTATTTAGCGCGTTATAGAGGAAATGGGGAGATAACTGGGAAGTGAGCGCTTTCATCTTGAAATCATTCTTCTCCCGCTCCTCTCTCGTGTTTTGCTCCAGCAGACTCACGATCCTGTCTGTCATATCATTAAAATGACGGTTCAGTCTGCCAAATTCCCCCTTTTCCTGCGGATCCGCCCGGACATTCCTTTTCCCCGCTGCAAAATCATCCATATTTCCCGCAAGCTTCGCAATCGGAATCAGGATATTGCGATTCAGTCTCCTGAGCATGATCCATAAAGATGCCATATACAGGGCGGCAACCAGAAAAGCCACTGCAAAGACCAGGTGAAGCCCACTTGTAATGTCCTTCACCGGCACGATATGTACAAGCGTCCAGCCTGTTCTATATGACTTTTCGTAGACAGCCATGCTTTTCACGCCGTCCACAGTGCAAATCTGATATCCCCTGTCTTCCTGAATCCCCCACTGCTTCAGATCCGCACTCCCGCCAATCAGAGATGAGTCAGAAGAATTCAGAATGACATTCTGTGCATTCAGCAGATAGGTAACTCCATCCTTCTCTGTAAGATTGCCGATGATATTGGCCATTGCGTTGATGTCAACCAGCAGATACAGCTTTCCAATGTTCCTGTGTCCCGAAGAGTTTAGCGATCTGCCGAGCACCATGCGGTACCCACTCCCGTTCTTTGGCCTGGTTCTTATTGCTGTGATCCAGACTGGCCTTCCTCCAGCCCTCTCCAAAACTTCATCATACTGAGCGATTTCCTCCTCTGAAATTTCATATTTTTGCCCAGCTGTAATCACAGTCTTTCCATCGCGGATAATCATTTCATCCACGTCGATCTGTCCGGAGAGCTGCCGTTCCATCGTCTCCTTCAGCGCAGATTCAAGTTTCCCATCGATAGTGTGCGCGGTAAGCTGATTTTACAGCCGGCGGTAAGGAGTTTTTTCTCCGCCTGGTAAGCAAAATTTTCTCGCCGCGGTAAGCATTTTTTTCTTCTTA
>CACZJZ010000016.1 GCA_902781655.1 uncultured Lachnospiraceae bacterium | reverse complement strand
TATATCGCGGTGGCATTCTTCATTCTGCTGACGCCGTTCGTTGGTTACCTGTGGCTCGATCCGGATCATATCCTCGGGGCGGCGGCCATCGATCTCATCCTGCTTGACTTTCTGTTCAAGGGAGAGCGCATTGTGCTCATGAACTTCAAGACGGCGGCGGGGGTGTTTGAACCGGACAAGTATCTGCCGGCAATTCAGGGGCTGGTCAATCTGGTCCTGTCCATCTGGCTCGTGATCCGGATCGGGCTTCCGGGCGTCTATATCGGCACGGTGGTGTCGGGGATCCTCGCCAATATCGTGAAGCCGTTCATCATCGCCAGGACGTGCTTTGACGAAAGTCCGGCAAGTTATTTCCTCGAGGACCTCAAGTACTACAGTGTGACGTTCCTGCTGACCGGTGTGCTGTATCTGGTGTCGCAGCGGGTTCTCGCGCATACGACCTGGTTCACCTGGATTCTGATGGCGCTGCTTGTCACCGTCGTGTTCAACGGCGGATTTGTCCTGTTCTTCCACAGGACGCATGAATTCGGATATATGCAAAATATGGTCCGGGAGAGGCTGCACAGGCGTGGCAGGACGTGAAGCCGCAACGCGCGGCTGGGGGAATAGCATGATTATCATTGAACTGATGGGGGGACTTGGCAATCAGATGCAGCAGTATGCGCTGTACCGGAAGTTCCTGTCCCTCGGGAAGGAGGCGAAGCTGGACGCCTCCTGGTTTGACGGCAATGACCGCAGGGACCGGAAATATCCGCGGGAGTTTGAGCTGGCCTATTTTCAGAGCCTGCCGATGGCGCTTTGTACAAAGCGGGAAAAAGAGGCGCTGACAGGGGGAGACGGCGCCATCAGCCGCTGCGTCAACCGGGTTCTCCGGAAAACGGGACTCAGGAAAAGTGCTGTCCGTGTGGTGGAGGGAATGTATGAGCCGGATATCTTCGCCCTTGACGACGCCTATCTCGTCGGATATTTTGCCTGCAACAAATATTATGAGGATGTGCTGCCGGCGATCCGGCGCGATGTCGTGTTTCCGGTGAACCCGGACAGGACCGCGGCGGAGAAAAACCGGGCGGCGATGGCAAGGATGGACCGCGAGACCTTTGCGGCAGGCATGGATGCGCATGGCACAGCGGATGCGCAGCGGGGCGGGGAGAACCCTCCGGTATCCTGCAGCATTCATTTCCGCCGGGGAGACTATCTCGATCCCGCCAACAGCTTCCTCACCGGGATCTGCACGGAGGCCTACTATGAAGGAGCGGTGCGGTATCTGAAGGAGCAGTACCCGGGCAGACGGTTTCATTACTGGCTGTTCTCGGACGACCCGGATTTTGCGAGGTCGCGTCATTTCGGGGATGGGGAGGAGGAGAATACGGTGGTGGACTGGAACACCGGGAAGAGTTCGCTCCTCGACATGCAGCTCATGAGCCACTGCAGCGTCAACATCTGCGCCAATTCTACGTTCAGTTTCTGGGGCGCAAGGCTTAATCCCGGGGAGGATGCGGTGCGCATCCGCCCCTCCACGCACCGCACCACCCAGGTGGAGTCGCCGGAACGGATGCATGAGTACTGGAAAAACTGGATTCTGATCGATGCCATGGGGAACCTCATCTGAGCAATCCATGGTACAATGAGGCGTGCATGGAAGTGGCGTCAATTTGCCGCTTCCGGACCGTGTTATCGGGGCGGACCGCTGCGGGCGGCCCGGGAGTGGGAAGACAATGGGAGCAATTGCACAGCGTTTGAACGGCAGACGCATCCTGATCTGGGGATACGGCCGCGAGGGAAAATCGACGGAGCGGTATATCCGGGAGCACTGCGCGCCGGCGTCTGTCGGGATATTTGAAGGAAAGAAGGACGGGGTCGACGAGGAAAACTACGATGTGATCATCAAGAGTCCGGGCATCGTCATGCCGGAGGACGATCCGAAGGTCACGAGCCAGACGGAGCTGTTTCTCTCGGAGTTCCGCGATCAGGTGGCCGGCATCACGGGAACGAAGGGAAAGAGCACAACCTCGACCATGCTCTACGAGGTGCTCCGGGCCTGCGGGAGAGACGCCCTTCTGGTGGGCAACATCGGTCAGCCCTGTCTGGATGATGCCGACGCGGTGAAACCGGGCACGGTCGTGGTGTATGAGATGAGCTGCCATCAGCTTGAGCACTGTCATGTGTCGCCGGCGGTGGGAGTTTTCCTCAATCTGTTCGAGGAGCATCTCGATCATTACGGGACCCTGGAGGCGTATTTCCGGGCAAAATCCCACGTAGCCTCCTTTATGCGGAGCGGCGATATATTCTACCGTGGCTTCAACGTGCCGGAGATTTCCACACAGGCCAATGTGCTGCGGGTACATGAGGACACCTCGATCTCCGCGGAGCGGGTGGAGCAGGCGCTTTCCTGCTGCGGCGCGGTTCCCGGCGCGCTGTCGGCGCCGCCTGCCTTCGGAGATGCACCGGCGCGGCATTTCCCGCTCGCCATCGCCGGCCTTCACAACCAATACAACGCGGCGATTGTCTATGACATCGCGGTGCGGGTATTTGGCTGCGATCCGGAGAAGGCAGAGAAGGCGATCCATGCATTCCGCGGCCTGCCGCACCGGCTTTGTCTGGTGAAGACGGACGATGCGGGAAGGCGGTGGTATGATGATTCCATCTCCACGATCCCGGAAGCCGCGATCGGCGCGGCGGACAGTATCGCCGGGGAAAAGACGATGCTGCTCGGGGGTATGGACCGCGGCATTGACTATGGCTCTCTCGAGGCCTATATTCGGGAGCACCCCGAGATCCGGTTTCTCTTCGCGTATGCGTCAGGCTGCCGGATGATGCGGGAGCTTGCCGGGCACGGCAGGCCAGGCGCGGCACCGGCCTTCGACGCGCAACAGGCGAACAGCGATGAATCGCCGACGGCGGAGGAACGCCGCGCGGTGCCCGCCCATTGCTTCTGGGCAGGCGATCTTACAGGTCAGACTGCGCTGGCGCGGGAGCTCACGCCGGCAGGGGGAGCAGTGATTTTGTCGCCTGCCTCGCCGAGCTACGGGTACTTTAAGAACTTCGAGGACCGGGGAGAGCAGTTCGTGGCCCTGATCTGAGAGAAATCCCGTTGTGATGCAGAATTTCCCGCGGCTGTCATGATCCGCGGGTCAAACAGATAGAAGGAGTCAGAGAACAGTATGCGCAAAATTATTCTTACCGGAGACCGCCCGACGGGCCGTCTTCATATCGGACACTATGTCGGATCGCTCAGGCGCCGGGTGGAGCTGCAGAATTCGGGCGAGTTTGACGAGATCAACATCATGATCGCGGACGCCCAGGCGCTGACCGACAATTTTGACAATCCGGGGAAGGTCCGCGAAAACATCATGGAGGTGGCGATCGACTATCTCTCCTGCGGCATTGATCCGGAGAAGACGACGATTCTGATCCAGTCTCAGATTCCGGAGCTGACGGAACTCACGTTCTACTATGCGGATCTTGTCACCGTGGCGCGGCTGCAGCGCAACCCCACAGTCAAGACAGAGGTGGGCATGAGAGGCTTCGGCGCCAGTATTCCGGTCGGGTTCTTCACGTATCCCATCAGTCAGGCGGCCGATATCACTGCGTTCAGGGCGACCACGGTTCCGGCAGGGGAGGACCAGGAGCCGATGATTGAGCAGACCCGCGAGATTGTCCGCTCCTTCAACCGGATCTATGGCTGCGACACGCTTGTGGAGCCGGAGATCATGCTGCCGCCAAACCAGGCATCCATGCGCCTCCCCGGCACCGACGGAAAAGAAAAGATGAGCAAGTCTCTCGGAAACTGCATCTATCTCTCCGACCCGGCGGCCGAGGTGAAGAAAAAGGTCATGAGCATGTACACCGATCCGGACCATCTGCGGGTGGAGGACCCTGGAAAGCTGGAGGGCAACACAGTCTTCACTTACCTCGACGCCTTCTGCAGGGATGAGTATTTTGCCGAATATGCGCCGGAGTACGCCAATCTGCAGGAGATGAAGGATCATTACGTGCGGGGCGGACTCGGCGATGTGAAGGTCAAGAAATTCCTGAACAATGTGCTGCAGGAGACGCTGGAGCCGATCCGGAAGAAGCGCGCGGAGTTAGAGAAGGACATCCCGTATGTCTATGAGGTGCTCCGGAAGGGCACGGCGGCCGCAGAGGAGAAGGCTGCCCGGACGCTCGATGAGGTGCGGCATGACATGATGATCGACTATTTCTCCGGCGATGAGTGGCTCGTCTCCCAGGAGAAAAAGTTTGCGGAGAAGCGCGCCGCGGCGGATGCAGCAGATGTGCGGGTGCAGAGACAGCGCGCCGCGGAGGCGAGAAAGAAGGCGAAGGCCGGCGCAGGGCAGAACTGACATCGCTGCCTCGGGTGTCAAGACACCGGGGCGGCTGATATCGCGGATACCGCGAATACCGAGGGAAATGCAGCAGGAATATTGGAAGGATACACGGAGGGGAAGGCTATGACGCTGGAAGAGGCGGAGAGGAAGCTTGCGGAGTATGGACAGGAGCACGTGCTGCGGTATTATCCGGAGCTGCGTGAGGAGGAGCAGCAGGCGCTGCTTGAGCAGATCAGGACGACAGATTTCTCTGTTCTCGGCTGTATCGGGAATGAGGAAAAGGAGAAAAACGGGCGGGGCAGAATCACTCCGCTCGGCGCGATGGAGCTTTCGGAGATCCGGGCGCATGAAGAGGAATACCGGAAGATCGGGCTGTCCGCGATCCGGGCAGGCAAGGTCGGCGCGGTCCTGCTTGCGGGCGGCATGGGAACGAGACTCGGGTCTGACCGTCCGAAATGCATGTTCGACATTGGCATCACCCGCCCGGTTTATATCGCCCAGCGTCTTCTCGAGAATCTGGAGGAGGTGTGCCGGGAGGCCGGCGTGAAGGTTCCGCTGTTCATCATGACCTCAGAGAAAAATGATGCCATGACCCGTGCATTCCTTGAGGAGAAGGATTACTTCGGCTATGGGAAGGAAAATATCTGGTTTTTCCGGCAGGATATGGCACCGGCCTCGGACTATCGGGGGAAGGTCTACATGGAGACCAAATCCCGCATTGCCACGTCTCCGAACGGCAACGGCGGATGGTATCTCTCTATGGCAAAATCCGGTGTGCTCGACGTCGTCCATGAGAAGGGGATTGAATGGCTCAACTGTTTTGCCGTGGATAACGTCCTGCAGCGGATCGCAGACCCTGTCTTTATTGGTGCGACCATCTCCAGAAACTGTGCCTGCGGCGCCAAAGTCGTGCGGAAGGTGAGTCCGGACGAAAAGGTCGGCGCGATGTGTCTCGAGGACGGCAGGCCGTCGATCGTCGAGTATTATGACATGACGCCGGAGCTTCTGGCGGCAAAGAACGAGAAGGGAGATCCGGCCTACAATTTCGGCGTCATTCTCAACTACCTGTTCCGGGAGAAGGACCTTGCCCGCATTGCCGGCGAGAAGCTGCCGATGCATGTGGTGAACAAGAAGATTCCGCACATCGATGAGAACGGCAACCCGGTGAACCCGGCGGAACCGAATGGATATAAGTTTGAGCAGCTGGTGCTCGATATGATCCATGAACTGGGTTCCTGCCTGCCCTTTGAGGTGGTCCGGGAGCATGAATTCGCACCCATCAAGAATCGCACGGGTGTGGACTCGGTGGAATCGGCGAGAGCGCTCTGCGAGAAGGAAGGCATCCGGCTCTGACGGCGAGTCCGGGAGACGGGCATGGGATAACGCAAATGAGGATCTGGTTCAAAATCTGGAAGGACAATCACATGATCCGGGACGAGGTCGTAGAGGACGACGGGGACGACACCCGCACGCACAAGATTCTGCGCGCACTCGAAACCGCCTGCCATGACATGGATCTGGCGGTACCCATCTGGCTCGACTCCGCCGTCCGGGACTTCAAACGCACCTCGAAGGTGCGTTTCACGCAGGACGCGTTTATCGAGAGCATTGATTTTGACAGCCTTGAGATGCATGTGATCGAGGAGGACCCGTAGCGGACGGTGTGTATGGCGCACAGGATGTGGGTGCGCGCACACAGGCGCAGGGAGAGAGGAAAGGTGTAAAGATGCGGTTTTCCATGCCAGTGACAGTATATGAGGAAGAGAGCTGCGTCCGGAATCATCCGGAGGTGTTTGCGGCGGCCGGGAAAAAGGCGCTGCTGGTGACGGGACGCCATTCCGCGGACCGGAATGGCGCGGCGTCGGACGTTCTCTCCGTACTGGAGGATCTTGGCATCGCCTCTGTCCGGTTCCGCGAGGTCGAGGAAAATCCGTGCGTTGAAACGGTCATGCGGGCGCGGCGGCTGGGGCTCTCTGAAGGAGCGGATTTTGTCGTCGGGATCGGAGGCGGCTCCGCCATGGACGCGGCCAAGGCGATCGCGCTCATGATGCGCCACCCGGAGGAGGGCGCGGACTATCTGTATGGAAGCCGGGATGCGTCGCGTGTGCCGCTTATTCTGGTGCCCACGACCTGCGGCACGGGCTCCGAGGTGACGCCGGTGAGCGTGCTCACCCTGCCGGAGCGGAAGACGAAGGCCTCCACGCCACATCCGCTGTTCGCGGACGCCGCGCTGATCGACGGGCGCTATCTCGCCTTTGCGCCGGAGACGGTCATCCGAAATACAGCGATGGATGCCCTCGGTCATCTCTTCGAGAGTTATCTCAATGCGGATGCGACGGATTACAGCCGGATGTGTGTCGACGCGGGACTGAAGATCTGGAGCCGCAGCCGGGACGTGCTGTTGCGTTCCGCGGCCATTTCGGAGGACTATGCCAATCTGATGCGGGCTTCGACGCTGGCAGGCATGGCAATCGCCCAGACCGGGACGGCCCTTCCGCACGGCTTGTCCTACCCCATCACGTACGATCTCCACATGGCACACGGCCGGGCTGTCGGTTATTTTGAAGCGGGATATCTTGCCGCGGCACCGGAGGAGGAGAGTCTTTATTTGCTGCACACAGCCGGGTTCGAAAATCTGGCGGCGCTGCAGGATTTCTATGAGGCAATGTGCGGGAACACCCGGATTCCGGCGGAAGAGCTGGAACACGCGGTCGATATGCTCTGTGAGAATCCGTCCAAGCTGGCTAAGGCGCCGTTCCACTGTGACCGGGATGTGCTGCGGCGGATCGCGTTCTGGCCGGGAGAGGACTGAGCGGGAGAAAAGGATTCAGTCCTTCTCTGCGCCGTTCCGGTATTCTGTCGGCGTCTGCCCGGTGTGGCGGCGGAACGCCCGGGAAAAGTAGAGCTGGTTTGAGTATCCGAGCGAGGTACTGACGGCACCGACGGAGAGAGAGGTCTCGCGGAGCAGCAGGCAGGCCCGGTGCATGCGGAAATCCTCGAGGTACTGCTTGGGGGACTGTCCGAGACAGTGCAGAAACTGACGGTACAGTGTGCTGCGCGACACGCCGGCGTAGCGGGCGACGTCCTCGATGGAAATCGCGTAGGAATAATGAGAGTCAATGTAGGAGCATGCCTTCCTCACATTGGCTCTTTCCTCGTTTACGGGAATGCCCTCCGCGGAGGTGCGGTGCATAAAAAGAGACAGGGCCAGGTAGAGCTGCCCGGTCATCTCCACGGAGTCGCGGAAACTCGGCCCGAACGCCTCGTTGATGAGAGAGAGTCTTCTTGACAGCTCCGGCCCGAGTTCGCGGCTCTTTCCGGCGTGGCCGTGTGTTGGGTGTTCGCCTGTGTGGAGGACCAGGTGGTCCGGCGCAAAATTCGTGGAGTCGATCATGGCGGCGGCATCCGATCCGGCGAATCCGACCCACTGATATTCCCAGGGGTCCTCCCTGTCCGCGCGGTACGCGACCTCTGTCTCGGGAAAGACGAGAAACACGTCGCCCGCTGTCACATGGTAGATCTTCGGAGCGGGCCGGTACACGGTGTAGGTCCCCTTTCCGGAAAGAACATAGGTGATCAGGTAGTGATCCCGCACGCCGGGTCCCCACTGCTTGCCGGGGGCGCATTTCTCCTGTCCCACGTTGTAGACGGACAGAGAAACCAGTGTCTTGTTCCGCACTTTATTGCTGAGTTTGTAAGGTTCTCTGATTTCATTCATTGCGATATCCGTGCCGTTTTTTTGCGGCTTTCTTCTGCAACAAAAACGCATATCAATGATACCAAATTTTCTTGTCCGGGACCATGGCCGGGATACAATAAAAAAGAACCAGGGAAAAGCAAGCAACAGACGGTCCGCGCGGAGGACTGACAGGAGGAAATCATGAAGGAACGAAACAATTTTGCATCTCCCGTGGAAGCAGTCCGGGCGTTGGTGTCATATGGCCTCGAGACCGGCCTGCTGGAGCCGGAGGATGCCGTCTATGCGGCAAATCAGCTGTTCGATATATTGAAGACCGGGCCGGACAGCGGGTTTACCATCACGGCAGAGGAGATCGCGGACGCGGAGAAAGCACGGCAGCGGCTGGAGGCCGATCCGGATGCGGTTGACCGCGCGACGCAGGCGGCGGACGGCTCTGCGGAGGACCTCGGCAGTCAGCTTGAGACCATCCTGCGATACCTTCTGGATGATGCTGCCGCACGCGGCGTGATCGGAGACGGCGTGACGGAGCGGGACCTGTTTGACACGCGCCTCATGGGTGTGCTCACGCCTCGCCCGGCAGAGGTCGTACATACCTTCCTGCATCTGTACCAGAAGCATGGCGCGGAGGCCGCTACAAGTTATTTCTACCGCCTGTCCAGAGACAGCGACTACATCCGCACCTACCGGGTGCGGAAGGACCGGCGCTGGGTCGCCGCCACGAGGTATGGCGACATCGACATTTCCATCAATCTCTCGAAGCCGGAGAAGGATCCGAAGGCGATTGCTGCCGCACTGCACAAGAAGCAGGATTCGTATCCGAGGTGCCTGCTGTGCCCGGAGAACCTCGGCTATGCCGGCCGTCTCGATCATCCGGCGCGGCAGACCATCCGGCTTATCCCGCTGACACTGGGCGGGCAGCAATGGTACATGCAGTACAGCCCGTACGTCTATTATCCGGAGCACTGCATCGTCCTGTCCGGGGAGCATGTGCCGATGCGGATCGACCGCGGAACTTTCACACGCCTTCTTGAGTTTGAAACAAAATTCCCGCACTACACGATCGGCTCGAATGCCGACCTTCCGATCGTGGGCGGCTCCATTCTGACGCATGAGCATTTCCAGGGAGGCCGCTACACCTTCGCCATGGCAAGGGCGGGAATCCGGACGCCTGTCTCTTTCCCGGCTTATCCGGACATCGACGCCGGGATTGTCGACTGGCCGATGAGCGTTCTGCGTCTGGATGGCACGGACCCGGACAGGCTTGTGGATCTCGCGGACAGAATCCTCACCGCCTGGCGGGGGTACAGCGACCCGGCGGTCGACATTCTCGCAGAGACGGACGGGACGCCGCACAATACGATCACGCCGATCGCCAGGATGCGCGAGGGACGATTCGAGCTCGATCTTGTGCTCCGGAACAACCGGACCACAGAGCAGTATCCGCTCGGCATCTTCCATCCGCATCAGGACAAGCATCACATCAAGAAGGAAAATATCGGACTCATTGAGGTGATGGGACTCGCGGTGCTGCCTGCGAGACTCCTCGGGGAGATGGACCTTCTGAAGAAGACAATCCTTGCCGGACAGGATGTCGCCAGCGTCGGGGCTATCCGGCCTCACGCCGCCTGGGCGGAACAGATTTTGAATAAGTATCCGGCGTTTCGCCCGGAGAAAATCCGAAGCGACGGCTCGTCCTTCGATGAGGACGGTGAGCCGCAGAATGACGTGGCACAATCCAGAAAAGCGGAGCTTGACCGCATCATCGAGGAGGAAATCGGCCTTGTATTTGCCGGCGTGCTGGAGGATGCCGGCGTCTACAAGGACACGCCAGAGGGGAGAGAGGCGTTTATGCGGTTTATCCGGGGATTGCAGGCAGTCCTGTGAGGTCCTCCTCTTGCCCAGGGCGTCAAAAGAAGCTAAGATGAGGACATGCGTGCGCCGGCACAGGGCGCGGCGCTGTCCGGAACAGGAAACTAGAGGAAATGCCGCGCAGCAGCACGGCGGGAAGGAATGAATATGACGATTCTTGTGACTGGCGGTACCGGATTTATTGGAAGCCATACCTGCATTGAGCTGCAGAACGCGGGCATGGATGTGGTGATTGCGGACAATTTCTATAATTCCAAGCCAGTGGTGCTGGACCGGATTGAGGAGATCACGGGAAAGCGGCCCCAATTTTATGAGATCGACGTGCAGGACAGAGATGCACTGGACAAGGTGTTTACAGAAAACCAGATCGATGCTGTCATTCATTTCGCCGGGTACAAGGCGGTCGGAGAGTCCACGAGAAAGCCGCTGGAATATTACAGCAACAATCTGAACACCACGCTGGTTCTGTGCGATGTGATGCGGGCGCACGGGTGCAAGAATTTTGTCTTCTCCAGCTCGGCGACGGTGTACGGCGATCCGGCGCAGATCCCGATCACGGAGGAATGCCCGCTCGGGGAGACGACGAACCCGTACGGCACCTCCAAGGCATTTCAGGAGAGGATTCTGACCGACCTGTGGAAGAGCGATCACGAGTGGAACGTGATGCTGCTGCGTTACTTCAACCCGATCGGCGCGCATGAGAGCGGACTGATTGGCGAGGATCCGAAGGGAATTCCGAACAACCTGCTTCCATATGTTTCTCAGGTCGCAATGGGCAAGCTGGAGAAGGTTCATGTGTTCGGCGACGACTATGACACGCCGGACGGCACGGGCGTGCGCGATTATATTCATGTGGTCGATCTCGCGAAGGGACACGTCGCGGCGATCCGCGGCATGGAGAAGCTGAAGGGCGTCAATATCTTCAACCTCGGCACCGGTGTCGGATATTCCGTGCTCGACATCATTCATGCCTTTGAGAAGGCCTGCGGAAAGAAGATCCCGTATGTGATCGATCCCCGTCGTCCGGGCGACATCGCGACCTGCTATTCCGATCCGTCCAAGGCGGAGCGTGTGCTCGGCTGGAAGGCGGAGAAGAACATCGAGGATATGTGCCGGGATGCCTGGAACTGGCAGTGCAAGAACCCGAACGGATTCGGGGATTGAGGCAGCGCAAATTGATGAATCGATAAGAATGGCTCTGCACCCAATACGGGGTGCAGGGCTTTTCTGCAATATATTTTGAATTATTTTATGTATCACTCGTGAATCAGGCATGCATATCTGATACAATAGGGTTCATATTGAGTGGAACTGAATTATTCCTCATGAAATGACTCTGTTAGTCAGTACTGCGCAGACCATAATTTTCGAAGCTGGGTTGACGCATAGATCAGGAATCAAATTCAGTGATCCATGCATTCATTGTGGAGAAGATATAAGGGTTCGGCGCATCGCCGGTTTTATTGGGAAACGGTGGCAGTGGTGCTCTGCTGCCCACTAATCATGAATTGCAGTAATGGACGATTTTTATTTTGACGATGATTTGGAAGAGCTGGGGGTAGATCCGGTCTGGAAGGAGCGGGAGGAAATGGCCCGCAATGCCAGAGAGAAACGGCGCGCGGAGGCGAGACGCAGAAGAAAGCGGCAGATGCGGATGCGCGCTGGTATTGCAGCGGCGGCTATCGCGGCGGTGACGGGGACGATTCTCATCGTCCGGCCAGCCCTGGGAGCCGGCGCTTTTCTGCCTCTTGCGGCGAAACAGGCGGTGGAGGAAAATCCGGCGACGGAGGCAGACGGAGCGGCCTCCACGGAGGAAACCGCGGAGGTCGCGGCGCAGCAGGAGACGCCGGCAGCATCCGATGCTGCCGGCACGGAGGAGTCGGATGCCGGAACGGCAGGACAGACCACTGCGACAGGAAAACCGCTGGTGTTTCAGAAAACCGCGGACACGATCACGATTCCGACGATGGACGACAGTCAGGCCTCCGATCCGTCCTATGTGAACAGCACCTATGCGGTGCTGATCAATGCGGATACCGGGGAAATTGTCGCAGGCAGGGGCGAGGGGGATGTGATCAGCCCGGCATCGATGACGAAGATACTGACGCTTCTTGTCGCGGTGGAGCATCTGAAATCCGGGGAGTCTCTGAAGGATACCTTCACGATGACGCAGGAAATCTCTGATTATACCTATCAGACCGGCTGTTCGGTAGCCGGATTTGAGCTTGGCTCCACGGTCACGGTCGAGGAAATGCTCTATGGCACGATTCTTCCGTCCGGGGCGGATGCGGCCTGTGCGCTTGCCTATTACACATCCGGGAGCATTGAGAATTTTGCCGGACTTATGAATCAGAAGGCGCAGGAGCTTGGGATCGCGGACACTGCCCATTTCGACAATCCGGTCGGCGTTTCCAGTGAACGGAATAAATGTTCGATCACGGACATCGCGGTGATTCTGCAGGCAGCCATGAGCAATGAACTCTGCGCAAAGGTGCTGTCTGCCCGCACTTTCCAGTGCAGGGTCACGAACGAGAGCAATCCGGACGGTATTCTGCTGTCCAACTGGTTCCTGCGCAGGATTGAGGACAAGGATACCGGCGGCACGGTGGTTGGCGCGAAGACCGGGTTTGTCAATGAGTCCGGCTCCTGTGCGGCCAGCTATTTCACCTCGGCGACGGGCACAAACTATATCTGTGTCACGGCGCAGGCGTACAGCAGCTGGCGGGCGATCTATGACCATGTGGCGATCTACAAGACGTACGCAAAATAATGGATGTTATTCTACTAATTAAATGACAGGGAGGAAGTGAGCGAATGATGATCACATATCCCGCTGTTTTTCGAAAAACGGCGGAGGGTAGCTGGCACTGCGACTTTGTTGATCTGGATGGATGCTATGGGGACGGTGATACGCTGGATGCTTGCATCGATGACGCCATCGACTCGGAACGGGCGTGGATCATGGCACGTCTCAGCGAGGAAGAGGATTTGCCGAAGGTCACGCAGCCGGACGAGGTGAGACTCCGGCCCGGAGAAGAGGTGCGAAGTATCGGCGCCATCATCAAGCTGATGGAAGGCTGGGAAGAATAGAGAGAAGTGAACAGTGAGGTGCCCCGGACTTTCCCGAAGCACCTCACTGTATGATTGAGACCCATTTTCCTGCGGGTGCATGTTTATGCACACCGCCATTTGCTTAAGCTCTATACGGAATATACAGACATTTCTCATGGAAATGTGCGCTCAGGCGCAGAGCTGATCCAGTATCCGCTCGATCACGGCTGGGGAGACATGGCAGATCCCCGCGATACGCTCAACCGGTTCCCCCCGCCGGATGAGCTGGATGATGGTATTGCGCTGATCCATATCTAGTTTTGCTGCTTCTTCTGACATAAGACCCTCCCCTGACTCTTACCTGTCCGCACGCCTCTCCTGGCCGCAGGGCGCCGGATGATCCGCTCTCCGGGCATTGTGCCGCACTTCCTGTTCAAGCACAGCGTGCCGCACAGGAAATCTGCTGCGAATCCACATGATCTGTACAACGGTGTTAATCCTAGCACAAAATATTGTATACATACAGTCGGAAATAGTGACAAATTCCGCGCTGATAAATCACACATTTCACATTTTCTTATCACATTTCGTTCACAATTGCCCCCTATACTGCATCTTGTAACAAAGGAAAGAGAGCAGCACAGGCGGCGGCCTGAAGAAGGAAAGCGCTTCCCTGTGAACAGCAGCCGGATCCGGTTTCATGCGGAGAAGGAAGAAGGGAATCTGCAGAAGGACAGAGTTCCCGCTGGCTGCAGCAGACTAAGCATATTCGATTCAGGAAAGGAAGTACCAGTATGAGCGACGAAAGAGACAACAGGAATTGTGCATACGGAGCAAACGTACGAAGCACCGGCTGACAGCAGCGTGAATGCCGGAACAAGCGGCAACAACAGTGCCAATGCATATCATCCGGAGACCGGCTCCGGAAACGGGCAGGGAATGGGAGGCATGTATGGCCAGCCGTCCGGCGGTCAGAGCAGCGGTCCGCAGAACGGTGCATGGCAGAACAACGGCGGATATCAGAACGGCGGGTCTTACCAGAACGGCGGACAGGGATACAGTAACCCTTACAGCAGCGCCTACGGCTCCAACCCGACTCCGAATTACGGCGCGGCGGGTGGAAATGACCGCGGAGGCCGTCACCGCAAGAACCATGAGAACGGGAAGAAGCGCGGCGGCGTCGGCCGGACAATTCTGGCGATTGCCCTCTGCGCGGCAGTCGGCGTCGGCGCCGGGTTTGCCACCTATGGGGTAAAAAACGCGGTGGAGTCCTCCTCTGAGAGTACTTCGGATTCGGCGACGCTGCAGAAGGCGGAGAGCGGAGATGCCGGCAGCGCTTCCGGGCAGAACGATCAGAGCGCGGCGGAGAACAGCTCCAGTGCGCAGACCAGCTCCAGCACGGAGAAATCCTCGTCCGGCACAAACGCGACCCTGCAGACTGCGGATGACAACGCGGCGACGGTGACGGATGTGTCCAATATGGTCTCTGAGGTCATGCCTTCCATTGTGGCGGTGTACAACAAATTCACGGAGACTGGAAATTTCTTCGGACAGGAGTACAGCCAGCAGGAGGAGGCGGCAGGATCCGGCATCATCATTTCCAAGACGGACGATGAGCTGCTGGTTGTGACCAATAATCACGTGGTAGCAGATACGGATGAACTGAGTGTGCAATTCATTGATGACAAAACGGCGACCGCGAACCTCAAGGGTACGGATTCTTCCAATGATCTGGCTGTGATTGCGGTGAAGCTCTCAGATATCAGTGACGATACTATGAGCAAAATCAAGGTGGCGACGCTCGGGAATTCGGACGATCTGAAGGTCGGCGAGCCTGCCATCGCGATCGGCAACGCGCTCGGGTACGGGCAGTCAGTCACGACCGGCGTCATCAGCGCGCTGAACCGCGAGGTGACGGACAGCAACGGCAATACCAATACCTTCATCCAGACCGATGCGGCGATCAATCCCGGTAACTCCGGCGGCGCTCTGCTGAACAGCAGGGGCGAGGTCATTGGCATCAACTCCAGTAAAATCGGTGCGACCGAGGTCGAGGGAATCGGCTACGCGATTCCGATCAGCCGTGCCATCCCGATCATTGAGAATCTGATGAATCAGGAGACAAAGACCAGGGTTGATGCGGACAAACAGGGCTATCTCGGCATCCGCGGTGTTTCTGTCACGCAGCAGATCGCGAGTGCCTACGATATGCCGCAGGGTGTGTATGTCGCCGAGATCATCGACGGTGGCGGTGCAGCAGACTCGGATCTGCAGAAGGGCGATATTATCACGGCAATTGACAGCTCCACGGTCAGCAGTATGGACGAGCTCCAGAAGCAGCTTGCCTACTATCAGGCAGGCACAGAGGTAACTCTGACGGTACAGCGGGCAGCCGGGAATGGCAGCTATAAGGAGCAGACCGTCAAGGTGAAGCTCGGGATGAAGGCGACGATTGAGGATGACAGCACGGAAGATGAAAGCGGTTCCGGCAGCGGTTCCGGCCGTGGCTCCGCTGTTACTCCGCAGATGGGAGGAAATTCCGATGGAGGAAGCGCGGTGAATCCGTTCGAGTACTTCTTCGGAAACAGCGGAAACTGAGAGAAAGCGGAACGTAACACCGAAGCACAAAGGTCAAACGCAGGTGCTGGTTCAGAGCGTATCAAATTCAAACAAAGGAAGGCTCCCTGTGCAGCGGAAAATATCCGGCACGGGGAGCTGTTTGTATGTCCGGAGGAGGCGGAACCGGTGTCAGCATGAAAGTGGGATATCGGGAACGCAAATTTCCCATGTTTCCTCATACTAAACTTTGCTATACTGGGAGCCGAGGAGGATTACCCCATGGAAGCGAAGAAAAAGGTTGTCGTGGCGCTCGGCCACAGCGCGCTCGGAGTCACAACAAAATTACAGAAGGATGCCATGAAGCAGACATCCCGTGCACTGGCTGATCTGGTGGAGGCCGGCTATCAGCTGACGATCACGCACAGCAACGGGCCGCAGGTTTCCATGATTCACAAGGCTATGACGGAGCTGCACCGGGTGTATATCGATTACACGCCGGCTCCGATGTGTGTCTGCAATGCCATGAGCCAGGGCTATGTCGGATTTGATCTGCAGAATTCACTGCGCGCTGAGCTGCTTGCCAGAGGCAGTGCCACGGTCGTCAGCACGATACTCACACAGGTGTCCGTAGACCCGTACGATGAGGCGTTCTATAACCCGACCAAGAAGATTGGGCGCTACATGTCCAGAGAAGATGCGGATAATGAAATCAAGAAAGGTAATTTTGTCGTGGAGGAACCCGGCAAGGGATGGCTCCGCGTCGTGGCGGCACCGAAGCCGCTGGAGATCCTGGAGATTGATTCGATCCGCGCCCTCGCTGATCTCGGACAGGTTGTCATCGCATGCGGCGGTGGCGGCATTCCTGTCATCGTGCAGGATAACGCCCTGCGCGGCGCATCTGCCGTGATCGAGAAGGATGCGATTGCCGGAAAACTGTCAGCGGACCTTGGTGCGGACGAGCTGATGATTCTGACCTCTGTCCCCTGTGTCTATACCGGATTTGGTTCAGCAAACCAGCAGCCTGTCCGCCGGATGAGCGTGAAAGAGGCACAGGATCTGATCGACGCCGGGGAATTCGGCGCCACGGATATGCGCCCGAAGATTGAGGCGGCGGTGCAGTATTTGAAGGCTGTCCCGGGAGGACGCGTGTTAATCACGTCGCTGGAGAAGGTCGGCGAAGCCCTTGAGGGTTCTGTGGGAACGGTGATTACGGCGTGATGGGCGCTTTGGGAGATCGGACAGCGCGGCGCCGGCGGTCAGCCCGCCCGCGCCCGCAAAGATTCCGAAATCAGCCAGGTTAAAGGAGAGATCCTTTAAGTCGGGATCTCCGAGATCAAAGCTGAGATAATCCGTCACATAGCCGTCATGCCATCGGTCGAGGAGATTGCCTGCGGCGCCGCCGAGCAGCAGGCCGGTGGAAGGGCCGGGTTTTGCTGCGAACAGTGCACCCGCACCGGCGGTCAACACCGACGTGAGCTTCCGCACCGCCGCCGGATCGGATTCGCCAGCGTTCCGGGCCATCCCATAGTTTCTCACGTGATTGATTTCTACGAGCCGGCCTGTCTTCGGGGAGAGAAGCATCTTCTTCCCCTCTGGCACATGTTTCTTCACCGCAGACTTCGCGATGCGGTCCGCCGCGAATACTCCGCCTGCCAGCGCTGCGCCGAGCAGGTAACGTGTTGTTCTTTTCATCAATAAAATCCTCAAACTTATACCGTCTGCGATTCAGGTGTCTCTGTCGGCGCGGCAGACGAGGTCTCGGCCGGTATCGCCGGCGTCTCCGTACTTTTCAGCTCAATGATCGGAACACCTCTCCGTTCAATGTAATCTCTGGTGATGGTGATTTTGCCGATCTGCGGATCCTTCGGCACCTCATACATGATGTCGAGCATGTATTCCTCTATGATGGAGCGCAGCGCGCGGGCGCCGGTTTCCCTCTTCATCGCCTGTTCCGCAATCGCCTCGACCGCACCCTGGTCAAACTCCAGATCGACACCGTCGATCGCGAGGAGCTTCTGGTACTGCTTCAAAATTGCGTTTTTCGGCTCGGTCAGAATTTTGACCATAGCGTCCCGGGACAGTCCCTGCAGGGTGCAGATGATCGGCAGACGGCCGATGAATTCCGGGATGAAGCCAAATTTGCGCAGGTCCTCCGTCGTCACATGGGATAAAATATTCTTGTCATCGTCATAGCGGTCCTTGAGTTCCGCGTTGTAGCCGAAGCCCGACTGCTTCGTCAGCCGGTCCTTGATGATATCCGGCAGTGTCGGAAAGGCGCCTCCGCAGATGAACAGGATATTCCGCGTATCAATGAGCTGCATCGGTACCATCGCATTCTTGCTGCTCGCGCCGACCGGCACCTCCACCTCGGCGCCCTCGAGGAGCTTGAGCATTCCCTGCTGCACGGATTCGCCGTTCACGTCGCGGCTGGTGGTCGTGCTCTTCTTCGCGATCTTGTCAATCTCATCGATAAACACGATGCCTTTTTGCGTGCGCTCAATATCGTTGTCCGCCGCATCGAGCAGCTTGGAAATCACGCTCTCGATATCATCGCCGATGTATCCGGCCTCGGTGAGGGAGGTGGCGTCCGTGATCGCCAGCGGCACGTCCAGCAGCTCCGCCAGTGTCCTGACCAGATATGTCTTGCCGCAGCCGGTGGGACCGATCATGAGGATGTTCGATTTCTCAATGTCGATGTCGTCCATGTGGCCGGTCTTCACCCGCTTGTAGTGGTTGTACACCGCAACGGAGAGAACCTTCTTCGCCTCGTCCTGTCCCACGACATATTCGTCGAGCTTCGCTTTCAAAATATGCGGCGCCGGCATGTTGTCGATGGAGAAGATGGGCTTCGTTCTGCGTGTGCGGCGGTGTGTTTTCGGCCGCTGCTGTGGGCCGCCCATTCCGCCGAACAGGTCGCCAAGGTTGAGGAAGCTGATGGAAGGACCCTTCGAACCCTTTCCGTCCTCCTTCTTGTCGTGCTGTCCGTCATCCTGGCCATCTTCGCCGTCCGCTGTTTCTTCCGGTGCGGCAGTTCCGCTGCCGTTCTTCTCCGTGGAACTTTCCGCGTTTCCGGGATTCTGTCCTGTCAGTCCGCCGATCGTCCGGAGCATCATGTTATTGAACTCCTGCATGGCGGATGGATCAGACAGCAGACGGCTGTAGTCAAAAGACGCCGCCATATTCATCATTTTCTGCATGCAGTCGCTGCAGACCGGCATCCCGTTCGGCATATGAACCATCGGACCCGCATCTGCGGACGACCGGTGACAAATGGCACAGTATTCCATCCGGGCGTTTCTGTGCTGCGTTTCATCCTGCGAATTCTGATTCTGCATGTTGTCGTTGTTATTTCCGTTTTCGCTCATAAGTGCTTCCTCTGGCACGTTTCTTCGAGGCGATTCTGCGCGCCGAATGATCTCCGAAATCTGGTTATACAAATACTATTTCAGTCGACGCGCAGGATCAGAGTCAGTATGTGACGTGCGGCGGTTTCCAGCACATCACGTGTGATATAGCCCTTTTCCAGTGCGGTCAGAATCCGGTCGGCATACCCTGTTCCCATCTTCATGTCGTTTCCGGCGGCAACTTCCTTGTAATGCTCGCCGTAGGTCCACCAGTCCGTGGTGACCATGCCGTCCCAGCCCCATTCCTCACGCAGGATTCCGGTCAGCAGATCGCTGTCCTCGGAGGCGCGGTGGCCGTTGATGATGTTGTAGCTCGACATGATGCTCCAGGGGTGCGCATCCTTCACAATGATCTCGAACTGCTTCAGGTAAATCTCGCGGATCGCGCGCTCGGAGGCGCGGGAATCAGAATCCTTGCGGTTTGTCTCCTTGTCGTTCAGGGCAAAATGCTTGACGGTTGCGGCGATATGGTTGCTCTGGATGCCGCGGACCATCCCGGCTGCCTGTTTGCCGGCGAGGAACGGATCCTCAGAGTAATATTCAAAATTGCGGCCGCACAGAGGACTCCGGTGAATATTGACGGCAGGGGTGAGCCAGGCGCCGATATTGTTCTCCTTCACCTCTTCGCCGCCAGCCCTGCCTACCGCGTAAGTGATCTCCGGATCCCAGGTGCAGGAGAGGAGCGTCGCGCAGGGGAAGGCTGTGGTCTTTACTTCCACCTCCGGGAGAAGGCGCAGACCTGCAGGACCGTCCGCAGTTGTGATACTGGGAATGCCATATTCGGGCTGATCCCCGTAAGCGTAGGTGTTGGAGACCCCGCGGTTGGGCTGGCCTCCGATGAGAGAGGCAAGCGTCGCATCCGGAAGCTTCCCGATAAAATCGTCAAGGGTCATGCGGCCCTCCGCCACGTCGATGAGCTTCGGAAGGTCATGTTTTGCCCCGGGAGCCCAGGAGGTGAAGCCGTGCGGCAGGTACCTCGTCTCCGGCTCATAGCCGTCCATCAGCTCATAGGGCAGGCGGCCCAGTTTGTTCTCATTCGGATCATTCGGCGTGCTCTGAGGAAGATCTTCATAGCTTCCATCCGCCAGAAGACGGTGTGCCAGCTGGGTCGGAGCCATACGGCTCGTAAGCTGCTCCGCGACGACATTCTCCTTAAGCACAAGAAAATCGCTCAGCGGGGAGGCGGAGCGGACATCCGTGCCGAGATAGAAGCGGTAGGTTCCCTTCTCCAGTATCCACGCGGATTTCTGCACGTGGCCGAGGTCATCGTAGCTCGCGAGATTCTTCACCGGAACCGTGAGTGTGACAAGCTCAGATTCTCCCGGCTGCAGCTTCCTTGTCTTGTGGTAGGCGCAGAGCTGGCGCGCGGGCTTTCCGAGAAGACCCTGCGGCGCGGCACAATAGAGTTCGATCACTTCGCGTCCCGCGCGGCTTCCGGTGTTTGTGACCAGAACAGTGACACAAACCTGCCCGTCAGCGATCTGATCCGTATCCGCCATCAGTTCGCCCCTTGCGCCGGTCAGAGAAAACGACGTGTAGGAGAGACCATAGCCGAACGGATAGACAACCTTCTCCTTTGCGCCCGGAATTGTTTCAAAATAGCGGTACCCTACGTAGATGTCCTCCGTGTAATCCACGTGTGTTGTGGATTCATGGAATCCCGCGGAGCCCGGATAGTCCTCGAGGCGTCTGGCAAAAGTATCGGACAGCTTGCCGGAAGGAGTGTCGAGACCGAGCAGCAGCTCCGCAGCGGCGGGGCCTCCCTCCATGCCTCCCTGCCAGGCCATGAGTACGGACGAGATCGCAGGGTCGTCTGCGCACCAGTCCGTGGCGACCATCCCGCCGACATTCATGACGACAACCACGCGACGGAACGCAGCGGTTACCTTCCGCACCATCGCCTTTTCTGCGTCTGAGAGGTAGAAGTCACTGTGCTGGAACAGCTTGTTCAGAACGCCGATGAGCCTCGTGTCGTCACAGGGACCGAGCTCCGGAGAACCGAATTCCGATTTGCGATCCCAGCCTTCACCAGAAAAACGGCTGATGGAAATGATGGCCGTATCGCAGGTGGAGGAAGCCGTCCTGACAAGATCTTCCGGAAGCTCCGGCTCCGCGATCATGCCGGGCACGCCGCCCTCTGCATACTGCCTGGTCACATAGCTGCGGTAGTACTCCGCTGTGCCGGGATCGACAGAGACAAGATCAGGATGCTCCAGGAAACCGTCATAGAGATTTTTGATGTACGGTACCGTGACATCGCCGGAACCGCCGCCGCCCTTCACATAATCGAAGGTACCCTTGCCAAACAGGGCAATGCGGCTTCCTGCCGTGAGCGGAAGCACATGATTCTCATTCTTGAGAAGCACCATACCCTCACGGGCGGCCGTTTTGGAGACCGCAATGTGCTCCGTGCTGCAGGTGACCCGGGTGCTGCCGTACAGCGGCAGATTCGGCTGATACAGTGCTCTAGTCCATTTCTTCATCGAAAAATTACCCTCCTTGAAATTGCCGAACGCCGGATGCGCGGCGGCTGTGTATCAATAGTATATCATCATTTCCTCCGAATCCCGCATCCCCGCGGGCGCCGATCCGGATTTTTCGCATCTATCCGAACGACCCGCCACGCATCTGATTTGACAGTATAAACGATCCGACGAAGCTCGCAAGAATAAGGGAATTGATGCATGGACTGTCCCAGCCCTCGCCCAGAAGAGATTTCGTCCCTATCAGGATATTGATTTCTCCCCGCTGAAAGAGCTCTGTCACGATGCGTACCTTGCGGATTCTCCTGATATGCATTTCCCTCAGTGGGCAGGCCGTTTTCGCACGCACAGCCTTCGGGCCGGAGCGCGGAACACGGGGTTCAGAACATATCGCATATACCAGATATACCATATCTGTCGTGTTCTGTGTATTTTGTATTTTGAATGATCGATGGGAGAGGGAGGAGCTTCTTGTAATCGGCCGGCGGAGCGGTATAATGAGCGTGCGCTATATTCGGAATGGTCCGAAACAGCAGCAGGAGGAGAAAAATGAATAAAGAACACAGCAACACACAGAGACTCGCAGTACTCGCGGTTCTGACCGCCATTGTCATCATTCTGCAGGTGGCAGTCGTCATTCCGCTCGGTCCCTTTACGGTGACCCTGACGATGCTTCCGATTATCATCGGGGCCATTCTGTATGGCCCTGTGGGCGGAGCTGTACTCGGAGCGGCTTTTGGTATTGTGGTTTCCATCCAGGTTGTGACCGGGGCAGCAGGTGCATTTTCCACGGCTATGCTTGAGTTTCAGCCGGCGGCGACGATTCTGGTCTGTCTGCTGAAGGGCATTGCGGCGGGGGCTGCAGCAGGAGCATTTTTCCGTCTGTTCCGCAGGCGCAGCTTCTATCTGGGTGTCGTCATGGCAGCAGTCATCGCGCCGATCATCAATACAGGGATTTTCAGTGTCACGTGTCTGACGATCTTCCGGTCGCTCATCGAGAACGCGCTGGGAACTTCTGGCAATTTGCTTCTTGTCTTTCTTACCACGTTCATCGGCCTGAATTTCCTGGTCGAGTTCGGTGTCAATGTCGCACTCACACCGATCGTGATGCGGATTCTCCGCGCCGTGAAGCTGCAGCCGGCGAAGACGGAGTAAAGCCTGCTGCGCAGGAACCATAACGATCAGCTGTGGTCAGAACAAAGGTGTTTTTTCAGGGAATCCCGGGATAAGCCCGGGGTTTCTTTTTTTTACTTTACTTTCAAGGACAGCGGAGAAGCTGCTTTGCCCGCAGGAGAGGCGGCAAAGCAGCTCTGCGGAAGGCGAAGCAGCGTGACAGTTGAGCACGAGGATACAAAAAAATAGTTCTTTTTATGCAATTATTACAATAATAACAGTAATTTACGCAATATTTACAGAAACTTTACCGTTTCCTGCTTTTTCTCAGACTTTTCGTTCCGTATGATGGCGCTGTTACTTTGATAAGAGCAGCGAGGAATACAGCCCGATTCACCCGGGATTGCTGCCGCATTTGGACAGGAAGCGGTGCGGAAGACATCAGGGAGGGCTGCAGACGGAAAGGAAAGTCAGAATGCGAATTCGAAAGAAAATTTTGTGCGGTATCCTTATGATCTCAGCAGCGGCGATGAGTGCCTGCGGAAGTACAGGCGCATCGGAAGCGCAGTCATCGTCTGGAGCCGTTGCGCCGACTGCGGGACAGGAGAAAGCAGAAACAGGGAATACGTCGCAGGAAACCACTACGACAGAAGAAAATGGGGCTGCATCGGCGGGGGATGGGTCGCCTGTCGTTGTCAAAATTGCACGCGGCGGCGATTCCGTGACGCTCGATCCGGCGTTTGCCGGCGACAATGTAGATATCTGGGTCGACAGCCTGATTTTCGAAGGACTGGTCAAGACCTCGGAGGATGGAAAATCACTGGAACCATGTCTTGCTGAGAAGTGGGATGTCAGTGACGACGGCAAGACATATACCTTCACGCTGCGCGACGGCGCAAAATTCAGCGACGGTTCCGATGTCAGGGCTAGCGATGTGGTGTACAGTCTGAACCGCGCGCTGAAGGGTGGTTCGTGGAGTTCTCTGATCACCTGCATCAAAGATGTCAAGGCAGTCGACGATAAAACCGTCGAGATCGATTTGAACAATCCCTCCGGTTCTCTGATGTCCTGCCTGGCGAGCTTTATCTGCGCAATTTATCCAGAGAAGTATTATTCAGCCACAGAGAGCGACAAACTGGCTTCTGCACCGCTGGGTGCCGGACCATTCCTGCTGGAGAGCTGGAAGCAGGATCAGGAAATGGTGCTGAAGAAGAATCCTTATTACTGGGATGCCGGATATCCGCTGGCGGATGAAATTGATATGACGGTTGTGCCGGACGACAATACCAGACTCATGCAGCTGCAGGCCGGGCAGGTGGATGCCATCGAAGGGGTCTCCGCGCAAATGAGAACACAGGCGCAAAATACAGAGGGCGTCAAGGTGATCGATTTCCCGACCACGCATGTGGAGTATGTGTCGTTCAACTACACGAATGAAAAGCTGAACGATAAACGCGTCAGGCAGGCATTGAATTACGCGACGGACCGGGAAGCAATCAACAAGGCGGTATTCGGCGGCCTTGGTACTCTCTGTCCCTCGGTGGTCTGGCCGACCGCACCTCACTTCAATCCGAATCTGACAAGCTATGACTATAACCCGGATAAGGCAAAGGAACTGCTGGCAGAGGCAGGACAGAGCAATCTGAATCTGAACCTGATTATCTCCAACGGAGATGCCAGTTCCCTGATGGAAGCAACCATCCTCAAGGATCAGTGGAGCAAGGTGGGCGTCAATCTGGATATCCAGCAGATGGATTCCTCCGCAAGGCGTGATGCGCGGAACAATCTGACCTTTGAGGTGCTTCTGAATTATTTCACCAGCGACATCACGGACACGGCAGAGGAAATGGAACTGTTCTGCATCAAGGATAATTTTGACTGCTGGCATCTCGGATGGAACGGGCCGGATCAGGAGAAGGCGGAGAAGCTTGTCAAAGAAGCGGGAGCCACAACGGATGAGGATGTCCGCAAGAAGAATTATTACGAGGCGCAGGAGCTGATGGCAGACAACGCGCTGGTTATCCCACTCGCAACGATCCCGGAGACCATAGCGGTGCGGGACAACGTATCCGGATTTGAGCAGGGAATTCTGGGTAACTACTATTTCAACAGCCTGACGGTAAAATAATCGGATTTCTGATTATGTTGTCTTGACGCATCCTGAGGGCCGGTTGCCTGCCGCGTCCTCAGGATTCTCTTTATTCCGGCTCGGAGAGGAATTCTATGAAACAGCTGCGTTACATTTTGATTCGGATTATGCAGATGATTCCGGTGATGTTTGTCGTCACGGTCATCATCTTCTGGGGAATTCGGCTGATCCCCGGCAATCCGGCCGAGACTATTCTGGGAGAAAAGGCGCCGGCATCGGCGATCAGAGATATGGAAATCAGGATGGGACTCGACAAGCCTGTCTGGATCCAGTATCTGATCTATATGAAGCGTCTGTTTCATCTGGATCTCGGAATTTCCATCCGTCTGAAGGATTCTGTCTCTCATCTGATTGCGCAGAGGATGAGGGTCACAATCCTGTATACGCTGCTTTGTACACTTTTTACGCTTCTGATCGGCACTCCGTTGGGTTATATTGCGGGAACGACGAGGCACAGGGGCGTTGACAAAACCATCTCCTCGGTGTCGCTTGTGATTCTTTCGCTTCCCGAGTTCTGGTTTGGAATTCTGCTTCTTCTGCTGTTCGGTCTCAGGCTCCACTGGGTCCCGATCGGCGGATGGGGAGAGACCGTCGCAGATCATATCCGTTGCATGATTCTTCCGGCATTCACCGGTGCCATCGGTTCGGTTGGTATTTTGATTAGGAATATTCAGAGCGCGGTGAAAAAGCTCCTGGAGAAGGACTATGTGAATTTTGCCAGATCGAAGGGAGCCTCGCCCGGCATTATCCGGAACCGGTATATTCTGAAAAATGTGATGGTTTCCACGATGACGATTGTCGCCATGCGGATCACCTCTCTGCTCGGCGGAAGCGTTGTGATTGAGTTTGTCTACAGCCTTCCGGGAATGGGCAAGATGTTGGTCGATGCGATCGACGGCAGGGATTACGTTCTGGTGCAGGGTACGGTCCTTGTATATGCCCTGGTCGTCATGGTCATCACCCTGGTGACTGACATTGTCTATTCCTACATCGATCCGAGAATCAGCATGAACTAGGAGATTCTATGTTAAGAAGCAGAATTGCAAAAAAAATCCGGGGAGCCGGGAAGCTGGATGCCGGTACGATCATCGGCCTCGTGTTACTCGTACTGGTTCTTCTTGCGGCATTCTTTCCGCGCATTTATACAAGACGCGACCCATATGAACAGGATCTGCTGAATGCTCTGCTGGCGCCGTCTGGGGAGCATCCGTTCGGGACGGACCAGTATGGCAGAGATGTCTTTGCCCGTGTCGTCTATGGAACCAGGGTGGATCTGCTCATCGGATTCATCGCGATGATCGTTCCCTTTCTCACCGGAAGTCTGGTCGGTCTCATCGCTGGTTACTACGGGGGCCTGGCCGATGCCATCGTCATGAGAGTACAGGACGTGATGACGGCTTTCCCGTTCACCGTCCTGATCATTGCCATTATGTCCATTCTGGGACCGAACATTTCCAATCTCTATATCGCGGTCTGGCTGGTGGGATGGAAGGATTACGCAAAACTGGTGCGCAGTGAGGTTCTGACGGAAAAGAATCTGGATTATGTGCAGGCAGCCCGGGTACTGGGATTTTCCAATTTCCGCATCTGCGTCAGGCACATACTGCCGAATGCCATCAACGGCGCGATTGTATATGCGGTATCCGATATCATGATGTGCATGCTGGTCGGCGCTTCCATGAGCTTTCTCGGTCTGGGTGTGCAGCCGCCGATCCCGGAGTGGGGAGCGATTATCACAGAGGGGCGTCAGTTTATTCTTACCGCCTGGTGGATCTGCGCCTTCCCCGGGCTTGCGCTTGCCATCACGGGAACCGCACTGAGTCTGGTGGGAGAATCCGCGGCCAGATTTCTGACAAATGATGGGAGAGGATGATCATGGACGAAACGCTTCTGACAGTGAACAATTTGAGGACGGAGTTTCAGAGCGGCGCCCGTACCGTACATGCCGTCAACGGTGTTTCATTTATCTTGAAAAAGGGAGAAATCCTCGGCATTGTCGGAGAATCGGGCTGTGGGAAGAGCGCCACCTGCAGGTCTGTCATTCAGCTTCTGCCTTCCGGCGGACGCATTACCGGCGGAGAGATCCTTTTTAAAGGCATTGATCTGACGGAAAAGGGGGAGAAGGCGATGAGAGACATCCGTGGCCGGGAGATCGCCATGATCTTTCAGGAGCCAATGAACACGCTGAATCCTGTCACCACGATCAGGGAACAGTTGACGGAGACCATGCCGGGAAAGCTGAACAGAGAGAAAAAGCGGGAAGAGGCAGCCAGACTGCTGCGGATGGTCGGCATTCCATCTCCGGAGGAGCGTCTCCGGCAGTATCCGCACCAGTTCAGCGGCGGGATGCGGCAGAGAGCTATGATCGCGATTGCGCTGGCGTCAAAACCGGAACTGTTGATTGCGGATGAACCGACCACTGCGCTGGATGTCACAGTGCAGCAGCAAATCATCCGCCTTCTCCTGGATCTTCGCGGCACGCTTGGTATGGCGATGATTTTTATTACGCATGATTTGGGAGCAGCCTCCGAACTTTGCGACAGAATCGCTGTGATGTATGCGGGCAAAATAGTCGAACAGGCGCCTGCAGATGTTTTGTTCCGGGATCCGATGCATCCCTACACCAGAGGTCTTATTCAGTCTGTTCCAAATCTGGAGGACAGAGGAAAGAGATTGAAATCCATCCCGGGGCACACGCCGGACCTTTCTGCCGAAATCATCGGATGTCCATTTGAACCGCGGTGCCCGCTGGCATCAGAGCAGTGCCGCCGCGCGTATCCTGAAGTATTCCATCTCACAGCGGATCACTACTATACCTGCTGGAATGCCGGGAAGCCAGACGGGAGAGATACAGTTTGAGAATGACGCAGCAGGGAGCCATGGCAGTGGAAATGAAGGATAGAATGGAAGCGGACAATATTCTTGAGGTAAAGGATCTCACAAAATATTTCCCGGTCAGACGAACACTGAAACAGTGTCTTCATCATCAGAAACCGGAAGCGGTTCATGCGGTTGACCATCTGAATCTTACTCTCCGCAGAGGCGAGGTGACCGGTCTCGTCGGGGAGAGCGGATGCGGGAAAAGCACTCTGGCGAGGGTAATCACCAATCTGTATTCAGCGGATAGCGGCGACATCCTCTTTGATGGACGCTCGATCGTGAGGACAAAGGCAGGGCAGAAGAACCTGTATGGCACCAGAATTCAGATGGTATTCCAGGATCCATATGCATCGCTCAATCCCAGAATGCGGATTCGGCAGATGCTCTATGAAATCATGGCAGTGCACCATCTTTGCAGTCCGGTCGAAAGAGAACAGACAGCCGTTCACTATCTGGAACTGGTTGGACTGAATGCATCCTATCTGGATTCGTATCCTGCGCAGCTGTCCGGAGGCCAGAGACAGAGGATCAGCATCGCAAGGGCACTTCTTGTCAGACCGGAGCTGTTGATTGCAGATGAGGCGATCACAGCACTCGATGTCTCCATCCAGGCACAGATCATCAACCTGTTGTGCGATCTGAGGCAGGAGCTGGGCTTGTCCATGCTTTTTATTTCTCATGACCTCACGGTGGTCCAATATATCTCGGATAAGGTGGTGGTGATGTATCTTGGCGAGATTGTGGAATCGTCCCCCACGGAACAGCTTTTTCAAAATCCGCTGCATCCCTATACGGAGGCACTGCTGCGGGCAACTCCGAAAATCGGGGATCGCTCGATGATCTATGAGAAAGGAATGCAGGGGGAGGCGCCAAGTCCGATTCATATGCCCGCCGGGTGCAGATTTCATACCCGGTGTCCCTATGCGGTCATGCGATGCAGTCAGGAGGAGCCCCGGCTTGTGGACTGCGGAGGAGGACATTTTGCTGCATGCTTCCGGTGCGTGGCGGAGCAAAATCATGGATAACAACTTGCATAACAGTGCAGAAAAGAGGGTCCCTGGCGTCGGCAGGGATCCTTTTTTGCAGTCCTGCAAAAAATTAGAAATTCGATATTGACAAGAGATTGGGTGTGCCGTATTATCATGTCAACACAAATCATATAAAACAACTAGGAATACAGAGTAATGCAGGAGCGCTCCTGTTTTCGACCAGCTAATGGATGGACAGAGCAGAAATCATAAAGTAGGAGAACCACGGGTGCCGCTAAGAAGCGGCGGAGAGGAGAAATCATGGCAAACATTAAGACAAGCGCATCGCAGCTGATTGGGCATACCCCTCTGCTGGAGCCAAAGAATTATGAGGCGAAGAACGGCGTGAAGGACGCGACGATTCTGGTGAAGCTCGAGTATTTCAACCCGGCAGGCTCCGTGAAGGATCGCATCGCGCTTGCCATGATTGAGGATGCAGAGAAGAAGGGCACGCTGAAGCCCGGCGCGACCATTATTGAACCTACCTCCGGCAACACGGGCATTGGCATCGCCTCTGTCGCGGCTGCGAAGGGGTATCACGCGATCCTGACGCTTCCCGACACCATGAGTGTGGAGCGCCGCAATCTCCTCAAGGCATACGGCGCGGAACTGGTTCTGACGGAAGGCGCCAAGGGCATGAAGGGTGCCATTGCCAGGGCGGAGGAGCTGCAGAAGTCGATTCCGGGGTCTGTCATTCTCGGACAGTTCGACAATCCGGCGAATCCGAAGGCACATTATGAGACCACCGGTCCCGAAATCTGGGAGGACACGGACGGCAGGGTCGATGCGTTTATCGCAGGCGTCGGCACCGGCGGAACGCTGAGCGGCGTCGGCAAGTATCTGAAGGAGAAGAATCCGGACGTGAAGGTTATCGCGGTCGAGCCGGATACCTCCGCGGTTCTGTCCGGCGAGAAGCCCGGACCGCACAAAATTCAGGGCATCGGGGCCGGTTTCGTTCCGAAGACGCTGGACACCGGCATCTATGATGAAATCATCCGCGTCCCGAACGAGGCGGCGTTTGAGGAGGGCAGAAGCTTTGCAACCTCCGAGGGCGTCCTGGTCGGTATTTCTTCCGGCGCGGCACTGTGGGCGGCAAAGCAGCTGGCAGCCCGCGAGGAGTACAAGGGCAAGGTGATCGTGGCGCTTCTTCCGGATTCCGGAGACCGCTATCTGTCCACCGCGCTGTTCAATCCGGAGAACTGATCTCAAAATTTAATCGTAGTGACATCGCTACCATATGTAATCCTCCCAGGGACCTCTGAAGCTCAGCAGAGGTCCTTTTTATTTGAAGGCGACGAGCCAGATGCCATGGTGCAGGCTTGCCTGGAATCAGGACTCCTGGTTCTTTTATAAATATATTTTATTAAAGTGATTGCAGTTAATTGGAGAAAAGATTATCCTAGTTATGACGAGCATAACCGGGATGATTTCCGAACAGAAAGAGGGAAGATGATATCCCGGACAACAGACATATTTTGGAGGGTTAGCCATGCTATACATCGGAATTGATCTGGGCACTTCTGCGGTCAAGCTTCTGCTCATGGATGAGAAGGGGAAAATCCGCAACATCGTCTCGAAGGAATATCCGCTTTATTTCCCGCATCCGGGCTGGTCGGAGCAGAATCCGGAGGACTGGTTTGTGCAGTCGATGGAAGGACTGAAGGAGCTGGTGCCGGAGGAGGAGAAAAAGAATGTAGCAGGCATCAGCTTCGGCGGGCAGATGCATGGGCTGGTGATGCTCGATGAGCAGGACAGGGTGATCCGTCCCGCGATTCTGTGGAACGACGGGCGCACGGCGAAGGAGACAGACTATCTGAATCAGGTTGTCGGCAGGGATAAGTTGTCCGCATACACGGCCAATATTGCGTTCGCAGGCTTTACTGCCCCGAAAATTCTCTGGGTGAAGGCCAACGAGCCGGAGAATTTTGCCAGGATCCGGAAGATATGTCTGCCGAAGGATTATCTGGCCTACAGGCTGTCCGGTACGTTCTGCACAGATTATTCCGATGCATCGGGCATGCTGCTCCTTGACGTGAAAAATCGGCGCTGGAGTCAGGAGATGCTGGATATCGTGGGAATCCGCGAGGAGCAGCTGCCGAAGCTGTTTGAGTCGTATGAGAAGGTCGGCACGCTCAAGCCGGATGTCGCGCGGGAGCTGGGCCTGCCGGAGACCTGCATCGTCGCGGCCGGCGCGGGAGACAACGCGGCGGCTGCCGTCGGAACCGGCACCGTGGGCAACGGGAAGTGCAATGTCTCTCTCGGCACCTCTGGCACGCTGTTCATTTCCTCTGACCATTTCAGCGTGGACAGCAACAATGCGCTGCACAGCTTCTGCCATGCGGACGGCAGATACCACCTCATGGGGTGCATGCTGAGCGCGGCGTCCTGCAACAAGTGGTGGATGGATGAGATTTTGAAGACGAAGGATTACGCGGGCGAGCAGAAGCAGATCGCGGCGCTCGGCGAGAACCATGTCTTCTTCCTGCCGTATCTGATGGGCGAGCGCTCGCCGTGGAACAATCCGAATGCCCGGGCGACGTTCACCGGCATCACCATGGACACGACCCGCGCGGATATGACACAGGCTGTGCTGGAGGGTGTCGCGTTCGCAGTGCGCGATATGTATGAGGTTGCAAAATCGCTGGGCATTCATCTGGAACGCACCGGTATTGTGGGCGGCGGCGCAAAGAGCCCGCTCTGGCGCAAGATGATCGCGAATATTCTGAATCTGAAGGTCGATGTACCGGAGTGCGAGGAAGGACCGTCGATGGGCGGCGCGATGCTGGCCATGGTAGCAGCCGGAGAATACGCGACGGTAGAGGACGCGGCGGCCGCGATTGTGAAGATCAGAGGAACCGAGGTGCCGGATCCGGCGCTTGTGGCAAAATATGAGGAGAGATATCAGCAGTTCCGCGAGATTTATCCGGCGATGAAGCCGGTGTTTGACAGGATTGTCTGAGATGACAGCGGAGACGCCGGATCAGGCAGGGCAGAACATTAATGAGAAGCTGGCTGCCTGCCAGTAAGCCATTTATAGAAGGAGGCGGTGGAGGCCGCCTCATAGGAGAAGACCCATAGCGCGGCGATCCCGAAGGAGAGCAGGGACAGAAAATACAGCGGCAGGAAACTCAGTTCCAGGACAAAGAGGCGCCACCGATGTCCCTTCATCATTTTGACTGAGGTGCGGAGGACCTGTGCCGAACCCATCTCCGGAAAATCGGCGATGAGAAAATAGCACATGGCGAAGCCCAGGGCAAACCAGATCTCAGCAATGCTGCCCAGCAGATAAAGGCCGGTCAGCGGCAGCAAATGTGTCCGGATTCCGTCCAGTCCCGTGAGCTTCGACGCGTACAGCGTTGCCGGGAGCGTGCAGACAAAGTTGACAGCCGTGAGGACGGCCTGAACCTTGATGATCCGGTCGTTGGTGCCGCGCCGGAAGCCCTCGAACAGGCCGCCAAAGCTGACGTCCTGTCCATAAACGAGGGAAAGATGCAGGATGTTGATGCCATACATCAGAAGACCAAGGAACAGGGAAACCAGAAAATTGACGGCCATAAAACCGACGGTGGAGATGGCGCCTGAACCGGGAAAGATGTTGACTGAAACAGTCGAAAGGATCATCGCCGTGATAAGATAGAAAATAATGGCGCCTACCGTCGTCCCGAGATGGCCGGCGATGGCGCTGCGTGCCTCGGACTTGCGCTGAAAATTAAACTCAGATGATCGTGCCATTGTCTCCTCCGTCCATCCCGTCTTCTGTGCTGTCCCTGTTCTGATCCTCCGGCTCTGTGGTGCTGTCTCCCCTGAGCAGGGAGGAGAGATTGGTCCCGAGATCCCGGTCTATCTGCCTGATCATCTCTTCCACGGTTGTTCCATACATCTGCTTCGTCACCTGATTGACCGCACCGCGCGTCTCCGGACTGCGGAAGAGCGAACTGACGGAGGTCCCAATCAGGACAGCATTTAATAGCAGAGAGACGGCGGAGAGAATGACCGCATGCCGGGCCGCGCCTCTTAAGTGCTGCCTGCGTCCCTTGGAGAGGACGGCAAGCACGATGGAGACCGGTGCCAGAATGCAGGGCAGCACCACCGTCATGAAACAGGTGGATGCAAGGGCAGCGATGCCCAGCATAAAGGATGTCGTTTCGAGACCCTGCTGTGCCTCCGGCGAGGGACTTTCCTGCGGAGGTTCGCTTGTGTCTCCGCTATAGGGCCAGGTGCCGCGGTTGTAGCCGCTGTGATTTGAATTTTCGTAATAATCGCTCATAGTGAGTGTATTCTACCACGGCGGTGGCCAGGATGCACTGCGCTTTCTATCTTACTTATTCGGAAAAGAATGCTACCCGCGCCCGGCAGCTGATTTTGCCGCGCGGACGGGAGACAACTCTCTCTGTGCTCTACTTTTTCTCCGATGAAGTCAGGAAATCACACCGTAGAGAATGCCTGCGACAGGCCAGACAACCCAGGTGATATCCCAGCGCTTGGTGAGAAAACTGACCAGCAGATATCCGGCGGTGACGATTCCCCAGTATATACCGCCGATTTCTCTGTTCCGCCGCTTGGCGGTCCGCGTATAGTCCCCTTCCTCAAGGAGCACGTCAAAGCTCTGCCATATCATGGAAGTTCTGACAAGGAAGAACACACCGGCTCCAACGAGCAGGAGGAGCATGGCAATGCCGACCGTTGCGATCAGAGGGTTTTCTGTAGACATGTGGACGGGAGAGTGGAATACCCATGAGCCGAATGCGCCGGTGACAAAGATCGGAAGGCAGGAGAGGACGCAGAGCAGGACGCCGGTGATGATTTCGCGTGTATGAGTGGACTCGTATTCAGCCCTTCTTTCTTTCACCATGCCCTCGATACCGTATTCGGTGTCGATCGGTTCCTTTTCAAGAAATTCGTATTTCTTCTTTTTAAAACCGTCTGAGATAAATTCTGCTACCGCCACGGCGACCATCAGCATCAGAAGAATCAGGCCGAGGTAGGAACTCTGATCCTCTGACAGCGAGAGCCAGCCGGCAGCGCTGGCAATGACGAGCACAATTAGTGGGATGGGAGAGAAAATACAAAGCATGATCGCCCCTGCAACCTTCGGAGCAGACTGTCGCGCGAGGGAGAGGTATGCGGCAGCGGTGTCCATACTCACCGGGATGAGCGGCTCGCCCTTCGAATCCACGGAGGGTTCCTCCCCACTTGTCTCTGTCGGCGTGCTTTCGTTCAGCTCATCCTTCAGCAGATAATCGGTGCTGACGTTGAAGAATTTTGAGAGAGCCAGAATTTTGTTCATATCTGGGATGGACTGGGCGCTCTCCCATTTGGAAATTGCCTGCCTGGAAACGCCGACTGCCTCAGCCAGCTGTTCCTGAGAAAGTCCCGCTTTTTTTCGAAGTTCTGTGATTTTTTCCGCCAGTATCATAGTGATTCCTCCATGCTGATTCTTTGCGGCACCCGCGGGAGAAACGACCGAATGGACCTCCTCCGTAGAATGCTCTGGGATATCTGTCTCTGTGAGGTCAGATTAAAATTTTTTCCGGTTGCAGACCACCAGCCGGGCCTTGCAGTTCGTCAACCGGCGGTTGCAAGTTCAGTATAAGCGGTTTCTCGGGAAGGAAAAATCCGGAATGTGTAAAATTTTGCGTTGAACCCGAATGATACTCCGATATACGGGGATGCCGGATGGAAGCCGGCTGGCTGCCCACGCCGGAAATCGCGATTCGGACAGTTCCGGCAAACTGTGGTTCTAACCCGGATTGACACCCTCATATGGCCGGCGTATCATGCACTTCAGAATCCATATTGTCCCGGGCATATCCCGGAGAAACTCTTATTCAGAGTGGTGGAGGCACATAGGGCCTGCGAAGCCACGGCAACCCCGGTAGCGCATGTTACCACATGACGCGGTGGGAAGGGTGCCAACCTGAGCGAGAGCCGATTAAGGCGAGTCGAACAATAAGAGGATTTGTATACTATGTCAAATCCGTCCGCGCCTGGACGGATTTTTTGTGCCCGGATCCGGCCGGCCCGGACGCCGCGGGTCTGTGCACGAGGTTTACGAACCGAAGGAGGTTTCGAAAGTGGAAAAGTACATTTTCACGTCGGAGTCTGTGACAGAAGGGCATCCCGACAAAATCTGCGATGCTGTATCCGATGCGATTCTGGATGCCTGCGTGGCACAGGATCCCATGAGCCGTGTGGCATGCGAGACTGCTACCTGCACAGGTTTTGTCCTGGTGACCGGCGAGATCACGACCAAGGCTGTTGTGGATTATCAGAAGGTTGTCCGCGATACGATCCGGGAGATCGGCTATGACGATTCCAGCAAAGGCTTCGATGCGGACACCTGCGCGGTCTTTGTCGCGCTGGATCAGCAGTCTCCGGATATCGCGATGGGCGTGGACAAGGCCCTTGAGGCGAGAGAGGACCAGATGTCCGATGCGCAGATCGAGGCGATCGGCGCCGGCGATCAGGGCATGATGTTCGGCTATGCCACCAACGAGACGCCGGAATACATGCCGTATTCCATCAATCTCGCACACAAGCTGACCCGCAGGCTGACCGAGGTGCGCAAGAACGGTACGCTTCCGTATCTCCGCGCTGATGGCAAGTCTCAGGTTTCCGTCGAGTACGATGAGAACAATAAGCCGGTCCGTCTCGAGGCGGTTGTCATCTCCACCCAGCACGACGAGAAGGTCACGCAGGAACAGATTCACGAGGATATCCGCAAGTATGTCATCGATCCGGTTGTGGACGCATCGATGGTTGACGCGGACACCAAGATATTTATCAATCCGACGGGACGTTTTGTCATCGGCGGCCCTCACGGCGATGCCGGTCTGACAGGACGCAAGATTATCGTCGATACCTACGGCGGTGTCGGCCGTCACGGCGGCGGAGCCTTCTCCGGCAAGGACTGCACGAAGGTTGACCGCTCCGCGGCGTACGCGGCGCGCTATGTCGCCAAGAACCTGGTCGCGGCAGGATATGCTGACCGCATGGAAATTCAGCTCTCCTACGCGATCGGCGTGGCGCAGCCGACCTCGATCAACGTGAACACCTTCGGCACCGGCAAGATCGACGATGAGAAGATTGTCGGGATCATCCGCAGGCACTTTGACCTTCGTCCGGCGGGCATCATCCGCATGCTGGACCTGCGTCGCCCGATCTACAGACAGACGGCGGCCTACGGTCACTTCGGCCGCACGGATGTCGATCTTCCCTGGGAGCATCTCGACAAGGTCGATGAGCTCAAGGCGGATCTTGCCTGAATACGGAAGAACAGCGGGATGAACTGAACAACAGAGTGAAATGATCACAGCAAACGGCCGGCGGGGTGTTTCTCCGCCGGCCGTTTGCAAAGGCGACAAGCCGGAAGCCATGATGTGGGCCCACCTGTTATCTGTCATCTGCCGGTGAATCTGCCTGCCGCACCGCATGGCAGGACAAGGCCGGAACGGGTGACGGGAAGCCCGATCTCGTCGGCTTCGATGGAGCCGGAAAACGGCGGATGGTCTGAGCCGGCGGAGGAGCCGGGCGCCGGCATCAGTGCCTCGTGCATCATGTAGCTCAGGACAGCGGGCTGCAGACCGGTGGTGTAGGAATTAATTAGGAAGAAGAGAGGATGCGGTGTGAGCAGCCGCACAGTATTCAATAGGAAGGGATAAATGTTGTCCTCCATTTTCCAGATCTCACCCTTCGGACCGCGGCCGTAGGAGGGCGGGTCCATGATCACGGCATCGTAGTGATTGCCGCGGCGGATCTCCCGCTCCACGAATTTTGTGCAGTCATCGACGAGCCAGCGGACCGGCGCGTCGGCAAGACCGGAGCTTGCAGCATTCTCCCTCGCCCAGGAGACCATGCCGCGCGAGGCGTCGACATGTGTGACATGAGCACCCGCTGCAGCCGCGGCAATCGTCGCGCCGCCGGTGTAGGCGAACAGATTCAGCACCCGGATTTCACGGCCGCTCCGGACCGCGTCCCGGATGAGCACAGAGAACCAGTCCCAGTTGGCGGCCTGCTCGGGGAAGAGACCGGTGTGCTTGAATGAGAAAGGCTTCAGATGGAATGTCAGGTCACTGCCGGCGGCTGTCTGATAGCCGATCGTCCATTCCTCGGGCAGATCGAAGAAATCCCACTCGCCGCCGCCCTTACTGCTGCGGTGATAATGTGCACTCGGATTCTTCCATTCCTTTCCGTGCCCGGTCTGCCAGATGACCTGCGGATCCGGACGGATCAGACGATACCGACCCCACCGCTCCAGCTTCTCTCCATCCGAGGTATCCAGTACTTCATAATCCGTCCAGCGATCTGCAATCCACATAATGACGCTCCTATGTCTTGATAAAAATGTACCTAATGAGTTTAGCATGTATGGGACAATTTTTGTCTCATACATGCTAAACTCATTAGGTACAATTTTTCCGGCAGGGCTGTCCTTCGGATTGTACTGAAAAAAATACAATATTTTTTCAAAATCTCCGGAAAGCCGCTTGCACACGGGACTCGTGGCCGATATAATGATTCTCGCTGTGACATGATAGCTGAGAAGCGAGAAGTTGCCATCTTCCGCAGGAGATGGGGTATTCCGTGGAGCGAATGTCTGGAGTGTACCCGGGGAGTAATGCGGCACAGTCAGCATCCCGGCAAATCGGGTACCGCCTCAATAATCTGACGACAGAGTCACTGTACCGAGTTTGGTCTGCAACAAACAGCAGAAACGACGCGCGCATCCGGTTGGGATGGACACGCGCGGGAGTGTGTACAGTCACTGCTTGTCGTACTTGCTTTAAAAAGTGCGAAAAGGAGGGACTTTTTTTATGGCAAATCAGGTAATGAGAATCACCCTGAAGGCGTATGACCATGAGCTGGTCGATGCGTCCGCAGGCAAGATCATCGAGACAGTCAGAAAGACGGGTTCCAAGATCAGCGGACCGGTGCCGCTTCCGACCAAAAAGGAAGTGGTTACGATTCTCCGTGCGGTTCACAAGTATAAGGATTCCCGTGAGCAGTTCGAGCAGAGAACGCACAAGAGACTGATCGATATCATCAATCCGACCCAGAAGACCATCGATGCTCTGCAGAGACTGGAAATGCCGGCCGGTGTTTACATCGATATCAAGATGAAGAACAAGGGCTGACAAGTCCCTGCGGCACCGGCGATCACACGGCCGGCGCCGTCCGTTCGAAGCAGATCAGCCGGGGCGGATGCTTTGGTGCTTCGAAGCTTCTTATTTTGATAGAGCTCCAAAATACAACCTCTACTAGTATGACATCCCTTTCCCTGCGGGGAGGAAAAGTGCTCAGCACATTCGGACCGGGCGGCCTTACAGCGGGCCATCTGCCGGATGACGCCGGGAGACCGGAAGCAGCTTCCTGATATTGGAGCCGGAAGCCTGCGGCCATCTGCCGCTTTGTTCCGACTGGATCGGGACAGCGGGCGGGAGACAACGCGGAGCGCGATGTCCGCTGTAGAATTCGTTCTCCGGACAGGGGAACAGAAAGAGGCAGAAATGAAGAAAGCAATACTTGCAACAAAGGTTGGGATGACGCAGATCTTCAAGGAAGACGGCACACTGGTACCGGTGACGGTGCTGGAGGCAGGCCCCTGCGTTGTCACGCAGATCAAGACCGCAGACAACGACGGCTACGAGGCAGTACAGGTCGGATACGGCGAGGCAAAAGACCGCATCACGGTCAAGGACAAGAGCGGTAAGAAAGAAGTTGTCCACGAGCACGGCGTTCCGAAGGCGCAGCAGGGCGTTTACAAGAAGGCCGGTGTGGAAGGCAGCAGAAAGTATCTCAGAGAGTTCCGCTTTGAGAATACTGCTGACTACAAGGTTGGACAGGAGATCCGTGCCGATATCTTTGCGGAGGGCGACAAAATCGACGCAACGGCCATCTCCAAGGGAAAAGGATTTCTGTCAGCCATTCAGAAGGGCCAGCACAGAGGACCCATGGGACATGGTTCCAAGTTCCACCGCCATCAGGGCTCTAACAACTCTTCCTCCGATCCGAGCAGAGTTTACAAGGGCAAGGTGATGCCGGGCCATGTCGGCACGGAGCAGGTGACCGTCCGCAATCTGGAGATCGTCAGAGTTGACGCGGACAAGAATCTGATTCTGGTCAAGGGAGCTATCCCGGGACCGAAGAAGGGACTTGTCACGATCAAGGAGACGACCAAGGCAGAGGCTTAATCCTGCCGGCAGGATAGAAGGAGGACGAGCAGATGGCTAACGTATCTGTTTACAATATGGAAGGCGCTGAGGTCGGCAAAATCGATCTGAATGACAAGATTTTCGGCGCAGAGATCAACGAGAATCTCGTGCACCTTGCGGTAGTGCAGCAGCTTGCTGACAACCGGCAGGGCACGCAGAAGGCAAAGACCCGTTCCGAGGTTTCCGGCGGCGGCAGAAAGCCCTGGAGGCAGAAGGGAACCGGCCACGCGAGACAGGGCTCAACGAGAGCACCGCAGTGGACACACGGCGGCGTCGTATTCGCTCCTGTTCCGCGCGATTATTCCTTCAAGCTGAATAAGAAGGAGAAGAGAGCAGCGCTTCAGTCCGCGCTGAGCAATACGGTCAAGGAGAACAAGCTGATCGTTGTGGACGAGCTTTCCTTCGATGCGCCGAAGACCAAGGCATTCGCCAAGGTTCTCGAGAACCTCAAGGTAAGCGGCAAGACCCTCGTTGTACTGGACGGCATGGAGGGCAATGTCATCAAGTCTGCAGCAAACCTTCCGGCGGTTCGCACGGAGCAGGTCGGCGAGCTCAACACATATGATGTCATGAATGCACAGACCCTGGTCGTGACCAGGGCGGCTGTGGCCAAGATCGAGGAGGTGTACGCATAATGGCAGCGATGAATTATTACGATATCATCCTGAGACCTGTCGTGACTGAGAAGAGCATGGGCATGATGGGCGACAAGAGATATGCCTTCTATGTCAATCCGGATGCCACAAAGCCTCAGATCGCCGATGCGGTTGAGAAGATGTTCGAGGGAACCAAGGTTGCCAGAGTCAACACCGTCTCCTGCAGAGCGAAGAAGAAGAGAAGAGGCATGGCTGTCGGCTATACCGCCAAGAGAAAGAAAGCTTATGTCACTCTGACGGCAGACAGCAAGGACATTGAGGTATTCTCAGGACTTTGATCCGGGAATCCGGAATGAACCGGACAGGATGCTCTGATCCGGTTCGGTGACACACTATACATGATCCGTCAGCTTCCCGCTGACGAGGCCGCCACGGCGGCTCACATGTGATAAAGGAGAACAAAATGGGAATCAAGAAGTATACCGCATATACGCCTTCCAGACGTAATATGACCGGTTCCGACTTCTCGGAAATCACGAAGACAAGTCCGGAGAAATCTCTGGTCGTCTCCCTGAAGAAGAACGCCGGACGCAATAATCAGGGCAAAATCACCGTTCGCCACCGCGGCGGCGGCAACAGACAGAAGTACAGACTGGTCGATTTCAGAAGACTGAAGGACGATGTCCCGGCAACGGTCATCGGCATCGAGTACGATCCGAACCGCTCCGCCAACATCGCGCTGATCTGCTATGCGGACGGCGAGAAGAGCTATATTCTGGCTCCTCAGGGACTGACCGACGGCATGAAGGTCATGAACGGCCCGAAGGCTGAGATCAGAACAGGCAACTGCCTTCCGCTCTCTGAGATCCCGGTTGGTACTATGGTACACAACGTAGAGCTCTATCCTGGCAAGGGCGGCCAGCTGGTCCGCTCCGCCGGAAACGGTGCGCAGCTGATGGCAAAGGAGAACGGATACGCAACGCTCCGTCTTCCGTCCGGCGAGATGAGAATGATTCCGATCAACTGCCGTGCAACCATCGGTATTGTTGGAAACATTGACCACAACCTGATCAACTATGGCAAGGCCGGCCGCATTCGTCACATGGGCATCCGTCCTACGGTCCGCGGTTCTGTCATGAACCCGAATGATCACCCTCATGGAGGCGGTGAAGGAAAGGCTCCTGTCGGACGTCCCGGACCGTGCACTCCTTGGGGCAAGCCTGCTCTGGGCCACAAGACCCGCAGGAGAAAAGCTTCTGATAAGCTGATTGTCAGAAGAAGAAACGCAAAGGCCGTTAAATAATTCAGGAGGATGAATCATGGCAAGATCTGTTAAAAAAGGACCCTTCGCAGACGAGAGCCTGCTGAAAGCGGTTGATGCGCAGAATGCATCCGGCCAGAAGCAGGTCATCAAGACCTGGTCCCGCCGTTCCACTATTTTCCCGTCTTTTGTCGGCCACACGATTGCGGTTCATGACGGGCGCAAGCATGTTCCAGTGTACATCACCGAGGACATGGTTGGCCACAAGCTCGGCGAATTTGTCGCGACAAGAACCTTCCGCGGACACAACGGAAACAACAAGGAAGCGACGAGCGCACCGAAGGCCAGGTAATGGTTTTTGGGCGCCCTGCGCCCAAAAACGGAGTTGCTTCGCAACTCAAAGCAAAATAATCGGAGGCGCGTGAGTAACGCGTCTCACGGCTCCGGGACACACCCGGGACCGGATAAAAGCTGATTTTGAAAGGAGTCACAAATCTATGGCTAACGGACATAGATCCCAGGTAAAGAGAGAGAGAAATGCAAACAAGGACAATCGTCCCTGCGCAAAGCTTTCTTATGCAAGAATTCCGGTTCAGAAGGCATGCTTCGTTCTGGACGCGATCCGCGGCAAGGATGTCACAACCGCGGAGGGAATTCTTCTGTACAATCCCAGATACGCTTCCGGCGTCATCCTCAAGCTGCTGAAGTCTGCCGTTGCGAACGCAGAGAACAATCAGGGCATGAACAAGGACAACCTCTACATCGCCGAGTGCCGTGCGGATAACGGCCCGATTTTGAAGAGAATCCAGCCCAGAGCACAGGGCAGAGCCTACAGAATCCAGAAGAGAGAGTGCCATCTGACCATCATCCTTGATGAGAAGAAGAAGGCAGAGGAAGCAAAGAAGCCCGAAAAAGCTGAAGAGGCTGACAAGTAATTCACAGGTGTGTGAAAGGAGCAATAATGGGACAGAAAGTTAATCCGCATGGTCTGAGAGTCGGCGTCATCAAGGACTGGGATTCCAAGTGGTACGCAGAGAAGGATTTCTCTGACCTTCTGGTGGAAGATTATAAAATCAGAGAGTTTCTGAAGAAGAAGCTGATGACTGCAGGCGTCTCCAAGATTGAGATCGAGCGTACCTCTGACAGAGTTAAGGTCGCTGTCTATGCAGCGAAGCCGGGCGTCATCATCGGCAAGGGCGGCACGGAGATTGAGGTCACCAAGAAGCAGCTCGAGAAGCTGACCGGCAAGAAGGTTCTTCTTGACATCAAGGAGATCAAGCGCCCCGACAGAGACGCACAGCTGGTGGCTGAGAACATCGCACAGCAGCTGGAACAGCGCACATCGTTCCGGAGAGCGATGAAGTCCTGCATGAACAGAACCATGAAGACTGGCGTTCTGGGCATCAAGACTTCCTGCGGCGGCCGTCTCGGCGGTGCGGATATCGCCCGCACGGAGACCTACTCCGAGGGAACCATCCCGCTGCAGACGCTTCGCGCGGATATCGACTACGGATTTGCAGAAGCAAACACCACGTATGGCAAGGTTGGCGTCAAGGTTTGGATCTACAAGGGAGAGGTTCTTCCGACAAAGCCCGCTGACAAGGCAGCTAAGACCGCTGCAGCAGAAGGGAGCGATAAATAATGTTAATGCCGAAGAGAGTGAAACATCGTAAGCAGTTCCGCGGCAATATGTCCGGTACGATCCGCCGCGGCACGAAAGTCACCTACGGTGAGTGGGGCCTTATGGCCACCGAGCCGGCCTGGATCGCTTCCAATCAGATTGAGGCAGCCCGTGTCGCCATGACCCGTTTCACCAAGAGAGGCGGTCAGGTCTGGATCAAAATTTTCCCTGACAAGCCTGTAACCAAGAAGCCCGCTGAAGTTCGAATGGGTTCCGGAAAGGGCGCCGTCGAATTCTGGGTAGCAGTCGTTAAGCCCGGCAGAGTCATGTTCGAAATCGCCGGTGTCCCCGAAGCAGATGCCAAGGAAGCGCTTCGTCTCGCAGCGAACAAGCTTCCTGTAAAGTGCAAGATTGTTTCCAAGGCACAGCAGCAGGAAGGCGGTGCACAGTAATGAAGAGTAGCAAATACAACGAAGAACTGAGAACGAAGTCCGTGGAAGAGCTGTCCGAGGAGCTGACCTCCGCCAAGAAGGAGCTTTTCAATCTGAGATTCCAGAACGCAACGAACCAGCTGGACAATACGGCAAGGATCAGGGAAGTGCGTAAGAACATCGCCCGTATCCAGACCGTGATCACCAGCAAGAAGGCTGCTGACTGAGAGAGAGGATAACAGATCATGGAAGAAAGAAATTTGAGAAAAGTCCGTGTCGGCAAGGTCGTCAGCGATAAGATGGACAAGACGATTGTGGTGGCGATCGAGGATCATGTGAAGCATCCGGTCATCGGCAAGATTGTCAAGAGCACCTACACCCTGAAGGCACATGATGAGAAGAACGAAGCCGGCATCGGCGATACTGTGAAGGTCATGGAAACCAGACCGCTTTCCAAGACCAAGAGATGGAGACTCGTTTCCATCGTTGAGAAGGCTCGCTGATTTGGAAAGGCAGGAAAGGAATTAGGCTATGGTACAGCAGGAATCCAGATTAAAGGTTGCTGACAACACCGGTGCCAGAGAGCTTCTGGTCATCCGTGTCAACGGCGGCTCTACAAGAAGATATGCCAGAATCGGTGACGTCGTGGTCTGCTCTGTCAAAGACGCAACACCCGGCGGCGTTGTCAAGAAGGGGGATGTCGTGAAGGCTGTCGTGGTCCGCACAGTCAACCGTACCCACAGAAAGGACGGCTCCTACATTCGTTTTGACGAGAATGCAGCCGTTATCATCAAGGACGACCTGACACCCACTGGAACCCGTATTTTCGGGCCTGTAGCCAGAGAGCTTCGTGAAAAGCAGTTCATGAAGATTCTTTCCCTGGCTCCGGAAGTTCTGTAAGGAGGAGAGAAGATGGCTACCAGCAAGATTAAAAAGGGTGATACCGTGAAGGTTATCACTGGAAGAAATAAAGGCAAGGAAGGGAAGGTTACTTCCGTCGATCCCAAGAACCACAGAATCGTGGTCGAGGGTGTCAACAAAGTCACCAAGCACCAGAAGCCCAGCCAGGCGCATCCTGAGGGAGGCCTCGTTGAGCAGGAAGCTCCGCTGGATGTCTCCAACGTTATGCTCGTTGCAGATGGCAAGACGACCCGTGTCGGGTTCAAGATCGAGGACGGCAAGAAGGTCCGCTTCGCGAAGAAGACCGGCAAGGTGATTGACTAACAGAGGAAGGAGGACATAACGTTGAGTAGACTTAAAGATCAGTACAATGACGAGATCCGCGATCAGTTAGTCAAGAAGTTCGGTTACAAGAACGTCATGCAGATCCCGAAGCTCGACAAGATCGTTGTGAACATGGCTGTCGGTGAGGCAAAGGAAAATGAGAAGCTTCTCGAGTCCGCAGCCGGCGATATGGCCATCATCACAGGTCAGAAGCCTGTTCTGACGAAGGCCAGGAAGTCCATTGCGAACTTCAAGATCAGAGAGGGAATGCCGATCGGATGCAAGGTCACCCTTCGCGGTGAGAGAATGTACGAGTTCCTTGACAGACTTGTCAACCTCGCACTTCCCCGTGTCCGTGACTTCCGCGGCGTCAACCCCAACTCCTTTGACGGCAGAGGCAATTACGCACTCGGTATCAAGGAACAGATCATCTTCCCTGAGATCGAGTATGATAAGGTGGACAAGGTCAGAGGCATGGATATCATTTTCACGACCACTGCCAAGACGGATGAAGAAGCACGCGAACTGCTCAGACTGTTCGGCATGCCTTTTGCTAAGAACTGAGAAGGAGAGAAACAATGGCGAAGAAGTCCATGAAGATTAAACAGCAGATGAAGCCGAAGTTTTCGACTCGTGCATATACGCGCTGCAAAATCTGCGGTCGTCCGCATGCTGTTTTGAAGAAGTATGGTATCTGCAGAATTTGCTTCCGCGAGCTGGCTTACAAGGGTCAGATCCCGGGCGTGAAGAAGGCCAGCTGGTAATTGAGGAAGGAGGCAGATAAAAATGGGTACAACAACGAATGATCCGATTGCAGATATGCTCACGAGAATCCGCAATGCAAATACTGCAAAGCATGATACGGTTGATATTCCTGCTTCCAAAATGAAGCAGGCAATCGCGAAGATCCTCCTCGATGAAGGCTATGTCAGGAGCGTGGAGCTTGTTGACAACGGCGCGTTCAAGGATATCCGCATCACACTGAAGTACGGCGCCGACAAGAATGACCGCGTTCTGACCGGCCTGAAGAGAATTTCCAAGCCCGGCCTGCGTGTGTATGCCGGCAAGGACAATCTTCCGAAGGTTCTGAACGGACTCGGAACAGCGATCCTTTCCACGAATCAGGGCGTCATCACCGATAAGAAGGCGCGTGAGCTTCAGGTTGGCGGCGAGGTTCTGTGCTTTATCTGGTAATCCCAGGGACCGCAGGAAATATTTTGCAATCAGGTTACGATCTATCAGGAGGATTTGGGCATGTCACGTATTGGAAGAATGCCGATCGCTATTCCCGCCGGTGTTACCGTTGAGATAGCAGAAAATAACAAAGTGACTGTAAAGGGACCCAAGGGAACGCTCGAGAGAGTGCTCCCGAAGGAAATGAAGATCACCCAGGAGAATGGGGAGATCAAGGTCGAGAGACCGAATGATCTCAAGAAGGAAAAGTCTCTCCATGGTCTGACCAGAACCCTCATCAACAACATGGTTCTCGGTGTGACAAATGGATACGAGAAGAAGCTTGAGATCAACGGCGTCGGCTACAGAGCGGCAAAGCAGGGCAAGAAGCTGGTCCTTACGCTTGGTTACTCTCATCCGGTGGAAATGGACGATCCGGATGGCATCGAGACTGTTGTCGAGGGGCAGAACATCATCGTCAAGGGTATCGATAAGGAGAAGGTCGGACAGTATGCAGCGGAGATCAGAGCAAAGCGTGCTCCGGAGCCTTACAAGGGCAAGGGAATCAAGTACGTGGATGAGGTGATTCGCCGCAAGGTTGGTAAGACCGGCAAGAAGGCATAAGGAGATAAAAGGATATGATTACAAAGGGATCCAGAAAGGAAATCCGCGTCAAGAAACATAACAGGATGCGCAACCGCATCAGCGGGACTGCCGAAATGCCTCGTCTTTCCGTTTTCAGAAGCGACAGCCACATCTACGCACAGGTGATCGACGATGTAGCGGGCAGAACGCTTGTCTCCGCTTCCACCACCGAGAAGGACGTCAGGGCTGCTCTGAAGAATACCGATACCATCGAGGCAGCTGAGTACATCGGCGATCTCGTGGCAAAGAGAGCAAAGGAAGCAGGAATTTCCAAGGTAGTATTCGACAGAGGCGGCTTCATCTATCAGGGTAAGGTCGCAGCGCTTGCAGAGGCAGCTCGCAAGGCTGGCCTGGAATTCTGAGAAGGGAGAACGAGTTTTCATGAAGCATGCTAATTTTGATGCAAGTCAGCTTGAACTGACCGATAAGGTCGTCACCATCAAGCGTGTCAGCAAAACTGTCAAGGGCGGACGTACGCAGAGATTCACGGCTCTCGTTGTGGTCGGCGACAGCAACGGCCATGTTGGCGTAGGCCTTGGAAAGTCCACTGAAATTCCCGACGCGATCCGCAAGGGCAAGGAGGACGCTACCAAGAATATTGTCAGCGTGGCGCTCGATGAGAACGCCAGCATCTCCCATGATTACATTGGCAAGTACGGCTCCTCTTCCGTTTTGCTGAAGAAGTCCCCGGAAGGAACTGGTATCATCGCGGGCGGTCCTGCCCGTGTCGTCTGCGAGCTCGCCGGAATCAAGAACATCCGTACCAAGTCTCTTGGCTCCAACAACAAGCAGAACGTTGTTCTTGCCACACTGGAAGGCCTCAGCCAGCTGAAGGTTCCGGAAGAGTATGCGGCAAGCCGCGGAATTGATGCTGCATCCTTCAAGGATTGAGCTGTCCCGGCAGAGCATAGCAGTACGGAAAGGAGATAACAGCAATGGCTGAGAACAATGCAAAGAAACTGAAGATCACGCTGGTTAAGTCCACCATCGGCGCAGTTCCGAAGAACAAGGCGGTCATCAAATCCATGGGCTTTCACAAGCTCAACAGCAGTGTGATCCTTCCTGACAACGAGTCCACGAGAGGGCAGATCAGACTGATCGCGCCGTTCGTCAAGGTCGAGGATGCTGAGTAAGCAGCGCTTACAAAGCGGGAGAGGAGACAAAATGGATTTATCGAATTTGAGACCCGCCGAGGGTTCCACCCATAAGAACTTCAGAAAAGGCCGTGGAACCGGATCCGGCAATGGCAAGACAGCCGGCTATGGCACGAAGGGTCAGAAAGCACGTTCCGGAAGAACGAGACCTGGCTTCGAGGGAGGCCAGATGCCTCTGTACAGAAGACTCCCGAAGAGAGGATTCAAAAACCCGAATCACAAGGAGATCGTCATTGTCAATCTGCAGCAGCTCGACAGATTTGAGGATGGCACGACGGTCGATATTGAAAAGCTGCTTGAGTCCGGACTGATCAAGAAGACCGGCGACGGCGTGAAGGTCCTCGGAAGAGGAGAGCTTGGGAAGAAGCTGACTGTCAAGGCAAATGCGTTCTCCGCAGGCGCAAAGGAGAAAATCGAGGCTGCCGGCGGCACGGCCGAGGTTGTCGACTAATCAGGAAACAGGCGTCCGGCCTTATGCCCGGACAGGAAACACGGCCTCTACACGCGAAAGCGTATAGGGGCTATGTTTCTTTTTACCACTTTCTGCGCTGTTCGAGCGAATAAGCGTGGCAGAAACTACGCATATGCGGTATACTTATCAAGACCGCGCAGAATTTTGCGCGTACCCTGCGGCGCCAAGGCTGCCGCAATGGTATGGAGGTAGTTATGTTTGAACCCGTAAAAAAGGCGTTTCAGATCAAGGAAATCCGGCAGAGGATTTTCTTCACGCTGCTGATGCTGGCAGTCATCCGCTTCGGCTCGCAGCTTCCGGTGCCGGGCGTTGACAGAACGTATTTCTCGCGCTGGCTGGCTGCACAGACCTCCGGCGATGCGTTCAGCCTGTTTGACGCGTTCACCGGCGGATCCTTCCTGAATATGTCCATTCTGGCACTGAATATCACGCCGTACATCACATCATCCATCATCATCCAGCTCCTGACCATTGCCATCCCGAAGCTGGAGGAGATGCAGCGCGAGGGAGAGGAAGGCAGAAAGCTGCTGGTTGCGATCACCCGCTATCTCACGATAGCGCTTTCCCTGATCGAGTCTGCGGCCATGGCGATCGGCTTCGGCCGGAACGGCCTGCTCCAGACTTTCAACGCGATCAATGTCATCACGGTCATCGCTACGCTGACGGCCGGCTCGGCATTCCTGATGTGGCTCGGCGAGCGAATCACAGACAAGGGCGTCGGCAACGGTATTTCCATCGTCCTGACCATCAACATCATCTCACGCATACCGCAGGATATCACAACGCTGTTCCAGCAGTTTGTCATTGGCAGGAAGGTCGCGACGGCAGTAGTTGCCGCTGTGATCATCATCGGTATCATCGTCGGTATGACGATGATGGTCGTCTATCTCAATGACGCGGAGCGCCATATTCCGGTGCAGTACACCCGTAAAATCCAGGGCAGACGCCAGGTCGGCGGCAACTCCTCGGAGATTCCGCTGAAGGTGAACACGGGCGGCGTGATGCCGATCATTTTCGCATCGTCGATCATGGAATTCCCGGTCATCATCTCCACGCTGGTGGGATATCATGGAACCGGCTGGTGGTCCGAGGTGCTGAAATATCTGAGTTCCAGCTACTGGTGCAAGCCCGCGACACCGCGCTATTCCATCGGTCTGCTGGCCTATGTGCTGCTCCTGATTTTCTTTGCCTATTTCTATACCTCCATCACCTTCAATCCGATTGAGATAGCGGACAATCTGAAGAAATCAGGCGGTTTTATCCCGGGAATCCGTCCCGGTAAGCCTACGAGCGAATATCTGAACCGGATTCTCAACTATATCATTTTCATCGGCGCAGCCGGTCTGACGATCGTGGGCGTCCTGCCGTTCTTCTTCCGCGGCGTGTTCAACGCCAACGTGTCGTTCGGCGGTACCAGCCTGATCATCGTCGTCAGTGTTGTGCTCGAGACCATCAAGCAGGTTGAGTCCATGATGCTTGTGCGCAATTACAAGGGCTTCCTGAGTGATATGTAAGACTGGCAGACGCGGGTATTTCATATCAGAACCGTGAACAGGCCGATTTGAGCATCTGTCCGGCATATACCGCAAAAAAACGTCTGCTGATGCAGAGCAGTTTTGAATATAAGTATGTATTTCCGGTTTATGCAATAATACCGGAACAGACAGGAGAGATCATGAAGATTGTCATGCTTGGGGCGCCAGGCGCCGGCAAGGGAACACAGGCAGAAATGATTGCGGCAAAATACGGCATTCCGCACATCTCAACGGGAGATATTTTCCGCTATAACATCAAGAACGGCACGGATCTCGGAAAAGAAGCGAAGAAGTATATGGATGAGGGAAAGCTCGTCCCGGATGAGCTGACAGTCCGCCTTCTTCTGGATCGCGTCGCAAAGGACGACTGCAAGGACGGATACGTTCTGGATGGTTTCCCGCGCACGATTCCGCAGGCAGAGGTGCTGACGAAGGAACTGGAGAAGCAGGACGCGAAGGTCGATTTTGCCATCAATGTCGACGTGCCGGATGAGGATATTGTCCGCAGAATGGGCGGACGACGCGCCTGTGTCAACTGCGGCGCGACCTATCATGTCGTATATGCGGCACCGAAGGTGGAAGGGGTCTGCGACAAGTGCGGAAGCAAGCTTGTGCTCCGTGACGACGACAAGCCGGAGACGGTACAGAAGAGGCTGAAGGTATATCACGAGCAGACACAGCCGCTGATCGAGTATTATGAGAAGAAGGGCGTTCTCCGGACGGTCGACGGAACCAGGGATCTGCACGAGGTGTTCGCGGACATCGCTGCGATCCTGGAACAGAACTGAACAGAAAGAATCAAACACCCTGAGGAGGTGGAAATTTGTCAAAAGCAGATGTGATCGAACTGGAGGGAGTTGTCGTAGAAAAGCTCCCGAATACCCTGTTCCGGGTCAAACTGGAGAACGGAGCCATCATTCTGGCGCATATCAGCGGAAAGCTCCGCCAGAATTTTATCCGTATTCTTCCCGGAGACAAGGTGACGCTCGAGATGTCTACCTATGATCTGACGAAGGGTAGAATTATCTGGCGCGATAAGTAAGACAGGGCTGCATAATCCTGCAAGCAGGTGTTGCAATTCTGTTACGCATTATGGTACAATTACGTTCGGCTCTTTGCGAGCCGGACGTTTTATTATGTCCAAAATTGCCGGAAGGAGGATAAGGAGAGAATGAAGGTTAGAGCATCCGTTAAGCCGATGTGCGAGAAGTGCAAGGTCATCAAGCGCAAGGGCGTGGTACGGGTTATCTGCGAGAACCCGAAGCATAAACAGAGACAGGGCTGAGCCATTCAGGACTCTTTATCATAAGAATACTGCAGTATTTTGCTGCATTACTCTTTGATACCATGCCGCGTTTATGCGCAATGGAAAGACCGGAGTATGCTCCGGTTGGGCGTAAAGTGAACCGAAATGCGGCGGAGCGCGGAAGGCCCGCAGGGGCCGCGTTCCATGAAACCGCCAGGTCCGCTCAGGATGATGAAAATAATGGTTCATCCTGCCTCAATCAATCAGTAGCGTCCGCAAGGTAAGCGGACACGGCTCTACTCCCGGACGAGGGAAGCGGAGCGCACCACGAATTTTGGAGGAATTCAAGCAATGGCTCGTATCGCAGGTGTAGATTTACCCAGAGATAAGCGCGTCGAGATCGGCCTTACCTATATCTATGGAATCGGCCGCAAGTCCGCAGACGCGATTCTTGCAAAGACAGGCGTCAGCCCGGACACCCGCTGCCGCGATCTGACCGATGATGAAGTCAGAAAGCTCGCAGACGAAATCGGCGAGAACTACCAGGTGGAAGGCGATCTCCGCCGTCAGACTGCCATGGATATCAAGCGTCTGACCGAGATCGGCTGCTACAGAGGATCCCGCCACAGAAAGGGACTTCCGTGCCGCGGCCAGCACACCAAGAATAACGCGAGAACCCGCAAGGGACCGAAGAAGACGATCGCGAACAAGAAAAAGTGACGTTGAACCATAAGAGATTATGGCGAGTTGATTACACCTCCCCGCAGCGGGGAGAGAAAGCAGGAATTTCATGGCAAAACAGCAGACAGCAGCAGCAGCCAGAAAGGCCGCTGCCAAGAAGCGCGTGAAAAAGAATGTGGAGCGTGGACAGGCACATATCCAGAGCTCCTTTAACAATACGATTGTGACGCTGACCGATACCCAGGGCAACACGCTGAGCTGGGCAAGCGCAGGCGGACTTGGCTTCAAGGGCTCCAGAAAGTCCACTCCTTATGCGGCGCAGCTCGCTGCGGAGACCGCTACCAAGGCTGCGATGATTCACGGTCTGAAGGCGGTCGATGTCTTCGTCAAGGGACCCGGATCAGGAAGAGAGGCGGCAATCCGTTCTCTGAACGCAAATGGACTGCAGGTTCTGTCCATCACCGACGTGACGCCCGTTCCGCACAACGGATGCCGTCCGCCCAAGAAGAGAAGAGTATAACCGCACGCTGACAATTCACCAATATTTTGTCGGAGGAAGGCGCCGCGCGCGGCGCTGTAAACGACTCCCTCAGGGCGGTGCCCTGACAGAAAGGATTATAGAAAATGGCAGTAAACAAGACTCCCGTACTGAAGAGATGCAGATCCCTGGAGCTGGAACCCGGCTTCCTCGGCTATGACAAGAAGTCCAAGAGAACGCTGACCCGCAGAAGCCGCAAGATTTCCGAGTACGGCCTGCAGCTCCGCGAGAAGCAGAAGGCAAAGTTCATCTACGGCGTTCTGGAGAAGCCGTTCCACAACTATTATGAGAAGGCTGATATGATGAAGGGCCAGACCGGTGAGAACCTGATGGTCATGCTCGAGAGCCGTCTCGATAATGTCGTGTTCCGCATGGGCTTCGCCCGCACAAGACGGGAAGCAAGACAGGTTGTTGACCACAAGCATATCACTGTGAACGGAAAGGTGATCAACATCCCTTCCTATCAGGTGCATGCCGGCGATGTCATCGAGGTGAAGGAGAAATCCAAATCGATGCAGAGATTCAAGGATATCGCTGAGGTGACTGGCGGCAGACTGACCCCTGAGTGGGTGGATGTTGACAAGGAAAACTTCAAGGGAACGGTCAGCACGCTTCCGAAGAGAGATCAGATCGATGTTCCTGTCGACGAACTGGCTATCGTCGAGTTGTACTCCAAGTAATTTCCACGATAGCAGCCCGTTTCTCTGTACCGATGTGCGTGACCCTGCGGAAGGCGGCAGAAACGCTCTTCCGGCGGCAGGTCCCGTCGGTGCAGTTCCAATTATGGAGGAAATTGTATCGTGTTTGATTTCGAAAGACCGAACATCACTGTGGAAGAAATCTCCGATGACAACAAGTACGGCAGATTCGTGGTGGAACCACTTGAGAGAGGCTATGGCATCACGCTTGGCAACTCTCTGCGCAGAATCATGCTGTCCTCCCTTCCGGGAGCGGCTGTCAGCCAGATTAAGATCGACGGTGTTCAGCATGAATTCAGCACAATCCCCGGGGTCAAGGAGGATGTCACTGAGATCGTCATGAATATCAAGTCTCTCGCGATCCGCAACACCAGCGAGACGGACGAACCCAAGACCGCATACATCGAGTATGAGGGCGAGGGCGTGGTCCGCGCTTCGGATATTCAGTGCGACCAGGACATTACCATCATGAACCCTGATCAGGTGATCGCGACGCTCAGCGGCAAGAAGACCAAGCTGTTCATCGAGCTGACCATCACCAAGGGGAGGGGCTATGTCAGCGCGGACAAGAACAAGAACGAGGACACCAAGATCGGTGTCATCCCGGTTGATTCGATCTACACGCCTGTGGAACGGGTCAATGTGACAGTCGCGAACACCCGTGTCGGCCAGCAGACCGATTTTGACAAGCTGACACTTGATGTGACGACGAATGGAACGCTGGGTCCGGATGAGGCTGTCAGCCTCGCCGCCAAGGTCCTGTCCGAGCATCTGAGCATCTTTATCAACCTCTCTGACGCGGCCAAGAATGTGCCGGTCATCACAGAGGGACCGAAGGGGCAGGAGCCGTCGTCCATGACGATGAGCATCGACGAGCTTGAACTCTCGGTGCGCTCCTACAACTGCCTGAAGAGGGCGGGGATCAACACGGTGGAGGAGCTGTGCTCCAAGACACCCGAGGATATGATGAAGGTTCGCAACCTGGGACGTAAGTCTCTCGAGGAAGTGCTGGCAAAGCTCAAGGAGCTGGGCCTGTCTCTCAAGACAGGGGAGATGCCGGAGGCGTGAGCCGTCCATTCGCAGATGAGTAGTTCTGATGTTATCCAGGGTTCCTCTCCCAGTAAGTCCGAAGAGCGTGGGAGGGGCTGGGGAACTCCGGGCGCCGGTAATGCCGAAGAGTGCGGCGTCAGGATCCATAAGAAGAAAGGAATCAATAACCATGGCAATGTACAGAAAGTTAGGTAAGAAGACCAAGCTCAGAAAGGCTCTGCTCCGCACGCAGGTCACGCAGCTCCTCTACAGAGGCAAGATTGTGACGACTGAGGCGAGAGCCAAGGAAATCCAGAAGATCGTCGAGCCGATGATCACGCTTGCGGCGAAGGAAAAGGACAACTACGACACCGTGACCGTCGAGGTCAAGCAGGCACAGCGCGACAAGGACGGTAAGCGCGTCAAGGAAGAGAAGGACGGCAAGAAGGTCACTGTTTACGAGACCGTCGAGAAGCAGATCAAGAAGGATCAGCCGAGCCGTCTGCATGCGCGGCGTCAGATCGCCAGGTTTGTGTATCCGGTCGTCGAGGTTCCTGCTAAGGGAGCCGGACGCAAGAAGGGCACGAAGAAGGTCGACGTGGTAGCAAAAGTGTTCGACGAGTATGCACCTAAATACGCGGGACGCAAGGGCGGCTACACCAGAATCATCAAGATCGGCCAGCGGAAGGGCGATGCTGCGCTCATGGTCATGATCGAGCTTGTCTGATCGGCACAAAATGGCGTTTCAGTCGGAGACAGACCACTATTTTGCGTGAAACAACGGCGGGACTGCTGTACGGAGAACGGTTTCTCCTGCGGCGGTTCCGCTTTTGGCATAAAGACATGATTATTACGAAGAAGCTGATCCACGACTATCTGAAAAAGGACGACGAGGGAAACATCATCGGTCGGACGAGAGCGCTTGACGCGGTCGATCTCGATGTGAAGGCCGGTGAATTTGTCGCAATCCTCGGGCACAACGGATCCGGCAAGTCCACACTCGCCAAGCATATCAACGCGCTGCTCTTCCCGACCGGAGGCACCGTCGAGGTCGACGGGATGGACACGACAGATGAGAGCCATCTCTGGGATGTGCGGCAGGAAGCCGGGATGGTCTTTCAGGATCCGGATAATCAGATCATCGGCCAGGTGGTCGAGGAGGACGTCGGTTTCGGCCCGGAGAACCTCGGCGTGCCCACGAAGGAGATATGGGAGCGCGTGGAGGAGAGCCTGCGGGTCGTCGGGATGTACGAATATCGCAAGAAGAGCCCGAACCATCTCTCCGGCGGCCAGAAGCAGCGCGTCTCCATCGCAGGCGTGATAGCGATGCATCCGAAGTGCATCATTTTCGACGAGCCGACGGCGATGCTGGATCCGAGCGGCAGAAAGGAAGTGATCCGCGCGGCACGGGCACTGAACGAGGTCGAGGGGATCACCATTCTGCTCATCACACACTACATGGAGGAGGCCATCTACGCCGACAAGGTCTACGTCATGGACCAGGGGAAGGTCGCGATGCAGGGGACGCCGCGCGAGGTCTTCTCCCGCGTGGAGGAACTCAAGGCAATGAAGCTGGACGTCCCGGAGGCAACCATGGTTTCGTGGCTGCTGCAGCGCGGCGGAATTCCGCTTCCGGATGGCGTTTTGACCAAGGACGAACTCGCTGAACACCTGGAGGACGCATGCCCGGCGGCATTTGACGCGGAACAGGCAAAACCGGCGCAGGCCGGGCCAGCGCCGCAGGAGGTTACGGAGCAGCGCCGTTCCGCCTCTGTCTGTGCGAATGAGAAAGACGAGGCATCGGATGCGGATGCCGGAAGTGGGATCGAGATCCGCAATGTCAGCTATATTTACAACGAGGGTTCCGCGATGGAGTCAAGGGCGCTTGACGGCCTGTCCACACGGATTCCGCACGGTCAGTTCATCGGCCTCATCGGACACACAGGATCCGGAAAATCCACCTTTGTGCAGCTGCTCAACGGCCTGCTGAAGCCAAGCGCCGGATCTGTGTGGTATGACGGACAGGATATCTGGGCGGATGGCTACCCGAGACGGCAGCTCCGCGCCGAGGTCGGCCTTGTCTTCCAGTACCCGGAGCATCAGTTGTTTGAGGCGGATGTTCTGACTGATGTGAAATTCGGCCCGAAGAACCTGGGTCTCCCGGACGAGGAGCAGACCGCGCGCGCTGTGGAGGCGCTCAGGCAGGTGGAAATCGGAGAGCAGTACTACAAGGCTTCTCCGTTCGAGCTGTCCGGCGGCCAGAAACGCCGCGTCGCCATCGCCGGTGTACTCGCCATGCGCCCGAAAATCATGATTCTCGACGAACCCACGGCGGGACTCGATCCGATGGGACGGGATGAGATCCTCGGCATGATCTCCCGCATGCACCGCGAGCGCGGGATGACGATCGTTCTCGTCTCCCACAGCATGGACGACGTCGCCCGCTATGTGCAGCGCATCATGGTCATGAACGCCGGCAATCTGCTCATGGACGGCGCGCCGCACGACATTTTCGCGCACGTAAGGGAGCTTGAGGACATCGGACTCGCCGCGCCGCAGGTGACCTATATTCTGGACAAAATCCGCGCGAGGGGACTGCCGGTCCGCACGGACTGCCTGACCGTGGAAGAAACGGCGGAGGAGATTCTGCGCGCCGTCGGAAGGACGAAGAACAGAGACTGACGGACGGTGGCGATAAGCGGAGAAGAGTATGTTTAAATCAATAACACTGGGACAATACTATCAGACGGATTCCCTGCTCCACCGGCTGGATCCGCGGACCAAGGTGGTGATGACGCTCGGCTACATCATCTCTCTGTTCCTCATCCGCAGCTTCACGGGCTATGTAGTGGCGGGCGCCCTGCTCGCTGTCGCTGTGGCGCTGTCGCACGTTCCCTTCCGCTTCATCTGGAGAGGTATGCGCGGCATTCTGGTTCTTCTGCTGATCACAGTGATTTTTAATCTGTTTCTCACACCGGGCACGCCGGTCGTCAAGTTCTGGAAGCTGCAGATCACGATAGAGGGCATCGTCTTTGCGTCGAAGATGGCGATCCGGCTCATTTTCCTCATCATCTGTTCGACGCTGATGACGCTGACCACGACACCGAATCAGTTGACGGATGCGCTGGAGAGTCTCGGAAGGCCGCTCACGAAGATACATGTGCCGGTCCATGAGATCGCCATGATGATGTCCATCGCGCTCCGCTTCATCCCGATTCTCGCCGAGGAAACAGACAAAATCCAGAAAGCCCAGATGGCGAGAGGCGCGGATTTTGAATCCGGGAGCCTTGTCGCCAGGGTGAAGGCGCTCGTCCCGCTGCTGGTGCCGCTGTTCATCTCCGCGTTCCGCCGCGCCAATGATCTCGCGATGGCGATGGAGGCGCGCTGTTACCGGGGCGGAGAGGGCAGGACAAAAATGAAGCCGCTTGTCTACGCGGGAAGAGATTACTCCGCGTATCTTCTCTTCGCAGGTTACTTTGTCCTGGTGATAGGGATGCGAACCCTGCGCATGCTGGTGTGAAAGGCGTATGAAGGGATGCGAAGAAGAATCCTTCTGAAAGTTGCATATGACGGCACCCGTTACGCCGGGTTTGCGAGACAGCCGGGGCAGGAGACGATCGAGGGCGTTCTGGATCAGACCATCTCCGGACTCACCGGCGAGCAGATCCGGGTCATCGGCGCAAGCCGGACCGACGCGGGGGTGCACGCACTGTGCAATATCGCTGTATTTGACACGGAATCCCGGATCCCTCCGGAGAAATTCTCCTACGCGCTGAACCGGAGGCTTCCATCCCGCATCCGGATTCAGGATTCCTTCGAGGTGGCGGCCGATTTTCATCCCCGGCACTGCAGTACGGTCAAAACCTATGAGTATCACATTTATAACGCAGAGTTCGAGGACCCGCTGCACCGGATGTACAGCTTCCATACCTGGTGTCCGCTCGATGTGGAGGCGATGGACAGGGCGGGGCAGGCTCTGGTCGGGGAGCATGATTTCAAGAGCTTCTGCAGTATCTATACGCAGGCGGAGACAACGGTCAGAACGATTCTCTCACTGCATGTGACAGCAAAGCCTGCCCTGACTGCCGCCATGCGGCGCGGAATCATCCCGCCGCGGGATATCACGATCCGCGTGCAGGGAACAGGATTTCTCTACAACATGGTCCGTATCATCGCCGGAACCCTGATCGAGGTCGGACGCGGCGCACGGGAGCCGGAGGATGTCGCACGGATTTTGCAGGCCAGGGACCGGAGAGCGGCAGGACCGACGGCGCCCGCCGCGGGACTTATTCTGGTAAGCTATCAGTTTCTTGAGGATCCGCATCTCGTTTGCCCTGCGGAGAAGGAGAAAGAGGAGAAACAGGAGATGCCGCATGCTCCTTCCGGTACTGCCGGGGACTGATGCCGGCATAGGTGCGAAAAGCATTTGTGAAATGTTCAGAAGAAGAAAAGCCAAGCTGTTCAGCGATTTCCGTGACCGGGAGATCGGTTGAATGAAGCAGTATCACCGCAGCGCTCATCCGCGCTGCGTTTTTTTTCTGCTGAAATGTCTGATTATATTTCTCCCGGAGCAGCCGCTGGGTCTGGCGCGGAGACAGGGCGAGCCGCTTCGACAAGCTTTCCAGCGTGAGGGTCGCATAGTCATAGAGGAAGCTTTCGTCCAGAATCAGGGATTGCCTCTCCCCGGGCACAGCAGAGTCGGCGCTGGGCGGGACAATGGCACTGTAATTCCGGACCATAAGTACAAGGATCTGTTGAAGCATCGACTGCACGATCCAGGTGTATCCGGCCTGCTTCCGTGCAAGCTCCAGAAATAGATTTTGCATGACAAGATGGAGGTTCTGCGTGTCCCGGCCGATCCACAGCGGGGTGGAGAGGAAGGCAGACAGGATGGAAGCGTCTGTACTGGGGGAGGAGTCTGCGCGTCTGCGATCTTCCTGCGTCTGAAGAAAAATGCAGTATTCGGCCATCGGGTTTTCTTTTTGCGGAATCTGCTGATGGGATATGTGGGGGCCTGTCACGAAAAGAGAATCTTTGGTCAGCCGGTGTTCTGTTCCATCCAGGATAACTGTGCCGGATCCATATGGAATGTAGTGAATTTCATAGCAGCCCTCGCTGTGGGCGTGCATGGGAATCACGCGATGAAACTGTTCGAACACAATATTCTGCGGGATGATCCGGTATCGGCCCATGTGAAAGGACAGTTCGGAATTGTTATATCGGGTTGACGATGCCGGCGTCATGCGTGTTGAGGCTGTTATCATAAAGCACCTCCTGGCTGTGGGTGATCCACATGATAAAAACTGCGAAAACACGACATAATATAGTAATTATTTACAGCTATTGATCTTTGTTTGCAAGATGAAAATCGCTATTATTGGAATATATCTGAAACAGCCCTGAAGTAAGCTAAATTTCAGAATAGTACAAAAACAATTGTTCAAATGTATTCCAAATTGGGGGAAGAACAGGAGGGTGAACTATGGCGGTAAAGATGATTGGCGCGGTGCTTCCGGGAAACAGCACAGTAGAGCTGAAAGAATTTGATATTCCGGAGCCCGGATATGGGGAAGTTGTCGTGAAGACCAGGGCAGCCACGATCTGCGGATCGGATATCCGCTGTATTTATCGCGAACATGTGGGCAAGGGAGCGGAAGGGTATATACCCGGAATGATCGCGGGACACGAATCCGCGGGACAGATCGTCAAATGCGGGGAAGGAATGCGCCGCTTTCATGAAGGGGACCGCGTGATTATTTATCACATTTCCGGCTGCGGGGTGTGCTACGACTGCAGAAAGGGAAATTATATTTCCTGCAAGAGTCCGCTTCGCAAGGCGTACGGATGGCAGCGAAACGGCGGCATGGCCCCGTATATGCTCTGCGAGGAGAAGGACCTCGT
>CACZJZ010000015.1 GCA_902781655.1 uncultured Lachnospiraceae bacterium | reverse complement strand
CCTCAAGCAGGAACTCCGGGCCATCAACCCCAATCTCGACGACACCATCCGCAAGAGCGGCGTCACCCGTTTCAACGTCTACCTCAACCGCAACATCCATTCCGTGGAGGTCAACGGCCCGACCGTCACACTCCTGAAGTAACGATTGTCCCTAACAAGTTTAGCGTGTTTGGTACAATTTTTGTACCAAACACGCTAAACTCGTTAGGGACAATTTCACTCCGGCCGGATGTTCTGGTGGAGCAGGAAGGGATAGACGCGGTCGAGGAAGTGGTCGACCTGCTTCCAGTATCCCTGCGGATCTGTCACGACCGACGCGACATGACCGGCGCCGGCGAACCACGCGCATTCCTTCGGGCAGGAGGCGGCCTCGAAGAGGCGCGGCATCATGCCTGGCGGGACAAAATCATCGCTGTCGCCCTGGATGAAGAGGGTCGGCGTGGTGCTGTGCGTCACGGCGCTGACGGGCGAGGCCTTGTCGATGTCATATCCGGCGCGGACAAGCGCGACAGCGCGCACGGCCTGAATCATCACGTCGGAGGGCACGAAGCTGCCCGGCATTTTCTGATAAACCGCCCGGAACTCTTCCACCGCGCTGGTATAGCTGGAGTCCGCAACGGCTGCGCGCACCGCGTGCGGCAGGCGGTTTCCGGTCGTCTGAAGCACCGCCGCCGCGCCCATGGAGATGCCGTGAAGAAGAATAACGGCTTCCGCGTCCGTCTCCGTGATGCGTCTGATCCAGCGGATCAGGTCCCTCGCATCCTCATATCCCATCCCGGCGCAGTTTCCCTCGCTTTCTCCAAATCCGCGCAGGTCCGGCAGCAGCACCGTCATCCCATGATCCTCATAGTAATGCCGCGCATATAGGCCCATGCTCTCCGCCGAATCATGCCAGCCATGGACGCAGATGGCATAGCGGTGGCAGGCAGGATCCCCGGAGGGGATGAGGTTTCCGTGCAGCCTGAGTCCGTCGTGCGAGGTGATCCACACGTCTCTGCGCAGGACATGGGAATTCATCCAGTCGCGGCCTGCCCGGTACGGCCGCTCGCCGGGATCGCTGTCATGCGAGGGATCATGCGGCATCGGCTTCATGGCACAATCGTAGAAATAGTTGGCAGCGCCGAGCAGCGCACCGCCTGCTCCGGCCGCGCCGAATCCCAGTGCCGTGAGAAACGGATGGGACATAGTCTTTTTCCCCTGCGTCCCCGTCCTGTACTCTTCTTTTTCTTTCTTATCGCTCATTCTCATCCCTATACCCCGTGCCGCGTTTTTTTAGCGGCACCCGTGGGGAGAAATGCCCGAATAGGCTTTCTCCCGTATCGGGACATTGGTGCCAGCGGCACCAATGTCAGTTTGCTGCTGTTTCCCTCCCGGCGATGACCCGGCCGAGCAGATGCACCAGCTTCTTTTCCTCCACCGGCTTGCTGATACCCGCATCGATCGTCGCGCCGAATGAGGACGCCATGTCCTCCTCAAATGCGTTCTGAGTCAGCGCAATGATCGGCACCGGCCGGGCAGCCTCATGTCCCCGCTCCTTCGCCGCTCTGGCCCGCTCCTGCTCCGTGGCGCGTATCTGCCGTGCCGTCTCAAGCCCGTCCATGCCAGGCATGTGATAATCCACCAGAATCGCGCTGTAGTATCCGGCGCGGTGATTCTGAAACGCCCTGACCGTCTCCATCCCGCTTGACGATGTGACGACAACCATTCCCCGGCGCAGAAGAAGCTCCCGGATCAGCCTGCAGCTGAGTGGGTCGTCCTCCGTGAGCAGCACGCGCAAGCCATGAAACTCCCCGCCGGCCGGTTTCTTTCCCCCGGCAGAATCATCATCCTGCGCTCCCGCGGCAGTCTCCCCGCCAGGGCGCGCCGCCGCGTCCTCTCCCAGTGCGTCTGCGCCGAGATCCCTGGCCTCTACCAGCCGGCCATAGCGGTTCAGCACTGCCTTCACACTCACGTCCACGGTAAAATACGATCCGACGCCCGGCGTGCTGGTCACGCCGATCCGTCCTCCCATCAGCCGCACCAGACTGTTGGCCGTCGCCAGTCCCAGGCCGAAGCCCGGGCGCATCCGCGGGTCCATCGCGTTGCTGTGGCCGCGCGTAAAGGGCTCAAACAGCACCGGCATGAGAGAATCCTCAATGCCGATTCCGGTATCGATTATCTCAAAATGAAGCGGAAACACGGTTCCGTCCGGCTGCCCGCATCCGGCGGAGAACGACACCTTTCCACCGCGGTTCGTGTACCGCACCGCGTTATCCAGAATATTCAAAAGGACCCGCTTCAGGGCATCCCGGTCACCGCACACGACCTCCGGGAGCCGCTCGCTCATCCGGAAATCCAGCTCCAGCTCCGCCTTCCGGCACCAGTCCGCTATTTTCTCTCGTGATTGTCCAGCTGCGCCGCATGGAGCAGGCTGTCGACCATGCCGAGCATGATGCCCGCTGCCTCACGGATTTTCTCCACCGCATCCTGCTGTCCGTCGTCGAGTCCTCCCGCTTCGATCTGCGGCAGAAGCGACAGCACCGCCTCGGAGGGCCTGCGGAGATCTCCCTGCATGCGCACCAGAAACTCCCGCCGGCCCTCCTCCGCTTTTCTTGCCTCCTCTTCAGAGGCCTTAACCTGCCTCTGAAGCGAAACAATGGTCGCTTCCGCCTCCTCCTGTTTTCCGGAAAGCGTATCCCGCTCCCTGGTCAGCCGCCTGACCGCTCCATCCCGTTCTGCTTTCAGCCTGGCATACTCCCGGTCTGCCTTCTCCTTCGCCGCGCGGAGTGCTGCCTCCGCTGCCTCCGCCTTTTGCTCCCGCTCCGTCGCAAACGAAGCCGCCTGCTCAGAGAGCCTGCGCTCCTGTTCCTTCTTTGCTGCGGCAGCAATCTTGTCCGCTTTCGACCGCTCCATCGCGATCCGGGAAGCGGAATCCTCGCGGACCCGGTCGAGCCGCTCCGCTGCCTCGGTCTTTGCCTGCTCCACCGCAGCCTTTCTCTCATCCTCCGCCGCGGCCACCTTCTGCCGCAGCGTGTCCGCCTGTTCTGTCAGCTCCCGGATCGTCTCCTGCAGCGGCCGGACCGCCTGCTCCACCGCAGCCTGCTCCTCTGCGAGCACCGTTCCGAGCTCGTGGAACACGAGGTAACTGATTTTGGCCTCATCCTCCTCAAACGCATACTGCCCCGTCACCTCGAAGGCAAAATCCGCTCCGCTCTTTTGTTTTGCGCACACCCGCAGGGACACCGCATCCGTCCCGGGATCGGAAAAGGCCGTGCGCAGTGCATCCCGGTCTGCCGGCCGGAACATAAAGAAGGCATCCTTCCTGGTATCATGATCAAATTCCTTTTCCGTATAACCCAGGTGATTCCGGAACCAGCTGTTCTGAAACGCCAGACGCAGATCCATCGCTCCGTGGCCGCGCACCACCATGACCGGTTCCGGAATATATTCGATAAACGTCCGGAACGGGACCGGGTCTGACAGAGAAAAACGATGCGACATATGAAAGAACGGAATTTCATAGCCGTCCTTCGCCGTGCGGATGACAAATGAGGTGCGCACATACTGCGTCCATTTGGGGTCCACCGGCACAAGGGACACGTCAAAGGACACGACACGGATCGTATCCGCGCTCGGATCCGACATCATGTTCGATACGTCGACATAATATTTCTGACCCGCGCTCTGTATCTCGTCCTTCAGAAATTCATAGATTTCCTTCTGGTCCTTCAAATGCACAGACTTCTCCGGCGTCACCCAGATCATGTCCGGCGCGAGGCAGGCCATCGCGGCTGTTACGTCCTGCTTTGTATAAACCTGAACCAGGAAATTTTTGGCAAATTCAATCGGTGTCTGCATCTGTTTCTGACCGGGCGTCCCCCTCTGATCTTCCCTGCTGTCATCCTGTTTCCTAGCTTATCACATTTTCCGCAGCTCCGTCCCTCCCTGTGCTACAATCCGATTATCGATGCATCATTCCTTTTCCCGCACCGCGTCTCCTGCAGCGCCAGCGGGAAAAGGCGAGGAACAGATTTCTCCAGCCAGACCAGGCGGACTCTGTCTGCCTCGCGGCAAAATCCGTATTTGACAGGTATATCATGCTATTCAATTCCTACATTTTTATTTTTCTTTTTCTGCCGCTTTCCCTTGCGGGCTGGTATGCGCTGAACCATTTTCACCGGTACCGCGCTGCGCTCGCGTTTCTCTGCGCCATGTCGCTCTGGTTCTACGGATACTTTCATCCAAAATACCTGCTTCTCCTGCTCGGTTCGATTGCCATGAATTATGCGCTGAGCAGCGTGATCGCCATGGTTGAGCGGAGGGGACCGGTACCGCCTGTACTGCGCAGATTATTCCTGGTCCTCGGCACCGGCGGTAACCTCGCGGTACTTTTCTACTTCAAATACACAGACTTTTTTCTCTCCACCTGCAATGCGGTCTTCCGGACTGACTGGGCGCTCCGTCACATCATGTTGCCGCTCGGAATCAGCTTCTTCACCTTCCAGCAGATCTCCTTCATCGCGGATCGGGCGCTGGGAGATGCGCCGCACTATCCGCTGCTGCAATATCTGACCTTTGTCACGTTCTTCCCCCAGCTCATCGCCGGTCCCATCGTGCTGTACGACGAGATGATCCCGCAGTTCGAAAATCCGGAGAACCGGCGGTTTCGGCCGGATTCGTTCCGCCGCGGCGTCTATCTTTTCTCCCTCGGTCTCGCGAAAAAGGTCCTGCTCGCCGACACGCTCGCCGGTCAGGTCGCCTTCGGCTATGGTCACACCTACTACCTCGATGCGCTGACCTCCCTTCTGGTGCTGCTCTCCTATGCGTTCGAATTATATTTTGACTTCAGCGGATACTGCGACATGGCCATGGGAATCGGCTGGATGTTCGGCATCGCCCTTCCGGTCAACTTCGATTCGCCCTACCGGACCGCTTCGATGAAGGAATTCTGGCAGCACTGGCATATCACACTCCAGCGCTTTTTCACCAGGTATGTCTATTTCCCGCTCGGCGGGAGCAGACACGGTCGTCTGCGCACTGTGCGGAATGTGCTGATCGTCTTTCTTCTCAGCGGATTCTGGCATGGCGCCGCCTGGACCTTCGTGCTCTGGGGGCTCCTGAACGGCCTCGCCGTTGTCTTCGACGATCTCGGCATTCTCACAGCATCCAGCCCCGGCCCGGCCGCCGCCCGGAGACCGCTCTCTCCCGGACGTCCCTTCGCACACCGCAGATATTTTCTCCGGCACGCTCCGCTGATCACCCTGCCGCGTCCGGCGATGCAGGCGCTGACCTTCCTCTTCTGGACCATTTCCCTCGCGCTGTTCCGCGCGGACTCCGTCGCGACTGCCTCCCAGATGATCCGGAATCTCTTCACCCGCTGGTGGCTTCCCGGCTATCTTTTTCTCACAGGGGAACAGTTTCAGCCAGTGGAACTCTACACTGTACACAAGGGCCTGTCGCTCTTCGCACCGTCTCTGCTCCGTCCCTGTTCCACGGTGCTCTGGATCCTGATGCTCACCCTGTGCTCATACCTCGTGTTCTTCCGGGAAAATTCCGTCCGGATGGCCGGACACTGCGCCTTCTCCAGGCGGGATGCTGTCTTATCCGGCATCCTGTTCTGCTGGTCCGTACTCTCGCTCTCCGGCGTCAGTACATTCCTGTATTTTAACTTTTAGCCGTTTTCCCAATATTCCCCTGCGGCAGTCCAAACTGACAATGGTGATCCAATGAGAAAAATAAGACACTCCAACACGCAAACCGCACATTCCGCTCCTTCCGCCGGTCACTATCTCAGATCCTTTGCGCTGACCTGCGCGGTGCTGCTCGGATTTTGCGCCCTTCTCGTCTTCCTCCTCGATCCGTTCTTCCACTACCACAGGCCCTGGTTCGGTCTGGCCGCGGTACAGACCGAGAAGGAATATCAGGTTGTGGGAGCACTCGATCATCTCCCTTATGACAGTTTGATCGTGGGAAGCTCCGTCACAGAGAATAATTACAACGGCTGGTACGACGAGGCATTCGGCGGCCAGACCATCAAGGCAGTCCGTTCTTACGGCGCCACCGCGGATCTCTGCTGGCTGCTGTCCCGCGCGCATGAAACCCACCGCCTCCGGCATGTCTACTACAATATCGATCCGACCTCTCTGTATGCCGAACCGGAGATCACCTTCGCCGCGTCCGGCTGCCCCATGTATCTGTATGACCGGAACCCCTTAAACGATGTTTCCTATCTGCTCAACAAGACAGTGCTGTTCGAGGAAATCCCGCACTCTGTCCTGATGTCCCTGCGGGGATATGATGAAAACACTTCTTACAACTGGTGTGCCAGCAAGACCTTCTCCCGGGATGCGGCGCTCTCCCATTACACCCGGTCAGAGACTGTGCTGCCGGAACAGTCCGAACACGCGAAGGATGAGGAGCTGCGCGGCAATCTTGCCCTGCTGACTGCTGAGGTGGCGGCCCACCCGGAGACAGACTACTATTTCTTCTTCCCGCCCTATTCCGCGCTCTGGTGGGACAACGCCGTCCGCACCGGCGCCCGGGATTATGTGCTCTATGACGAGAGCCGGGCGATGAAAACTCTTCTTCTATATAAAAATGTCCGCCTGTACTGCTTCCAGGCGGACACAGAAATCATCTTTGATCTCGACAACTATATGGATGCGCTTCACTTCCGGCCGGAGATCAATCATCAGATGGTGACATGGATGAAAGAGGGCGAGTATGAACTTCGCTCCGATGCGGACGTTGACGCGCAGATCGATGCGCTCCGGCGCGTCACGGATCGCGCTGCCCGGTCAGAATACTGACCTCCTGCTCCGTGCTCTGCTATTTGCAGCTTCATGCACCCTGACTGAGATGCCATCTCCTCAACATCGCCGGCCAATCCGGCAGAATCTGACTTCGCAGCCTCATTCATTCTGGCTGAGATTCAGTCCCCGGATGGTCTTGCGCAGCGGCAGCACACTCTTCGGGTTGACCGAGAGTTCGTCCACACCCATGCGCAGGAAAGTCTCCGTGAGGGTCGTGTCTGCGCCGAGTTCGCCGCAGATGCCGACCCACGTGCCATGGCGGTGCCCCGCCTCCACGGTCATCTGTATCTCCCGCAGAACCGCCGGATGATGCGTGTCGGAGAATGGTTCCAGCTTCGCGTTCTGCCGGTCAATGGCACAGGTGTACTGCGTGAGATCATTGGTTCCGATGGAGAAGAAGTCGCACTCCTTCGCAAGATCATCCGCGATCAGCACCGCCGCCGGCGTCTCAATCATCGTTCCGATCTCATACTGTCCGATCTTCACGCCCTCCGCCTCGAGCTCCGCCCGGCACTCCGCCAGAATCTCCTTCGCCTCCCTCAGCTCCCGGACCGAGATAATCATCGGGAACATGATGCCCATATTGCCATAGGCCGAGGCGCGGAGCAGCGCGCGCAGCTGCTTTTTGAAAAATTCCTTTCTTGTAAGGCAGATGCGGATCGCCCTGTATCCGAGAGCCGGATTATCCTCATGATCGAGCTTCATGTAATCGATGGTCTTGTCCGCGCCGATGTCGCAGGTGCGGATGATGACCTGTTTCGGCGCCAGCGATTCCAGAACATGCCGGTACGCCTCAAACTGCTCCTCTTCGCCCGGCTCCTGCCGGCTGTTGAGATACACAAATTCCGTGCGGAACAGACCGACTCCACCGGCATCATTCTGCTGAACGGCGCCGATGTCCGACGGCCCGCCGATGTTGGCATAGACCTTGACCGTTCTGCCATCGATGGTCGTGTTGTCCTTGCCCTTCAGTTCCTGCAGCAGCGCGACCCCGGCCTGATCCTCCTCCTGCTTCTTTTTGAGCGAACGGAACAGATCATCCGTCGGATCGACATAAATGCAGCTGTTATAGCCATCAATAATGGCCATCTTTCCGTCCCAGTCCGCACTGACATCTCCGCACTGTACAAGTGCCGGGATGTTCATGCTGCGCGCCAGGATCGCCGTGTGGCTGTTGGTACTGCCCTCCCGGGTCACGAACCCGAGCAGAAGCGATTTGTCGAGGCGCACCGTCTCCGACGGTGCGAGGTCCTTCGCCACCAGAATGGAAGGCTCCGTCCCCTGCAGAGAATTCGGATCCGCACCAGTGAGAAAATCCAGCATGCTCTGCCCGATGTCATCGATATCCGCGCTGCGTGCCTGCATATACGGATCATCCATCTCCGCAAAGATCTTCGCCTGATTGTCGCAGGCAGTTCTGACTGCGTACTCCGCCGTCCTTCGCTGCTTGGCGATGATCTCCCGGATCGCATCGACCAGATCGTCGTCATCCAGCATCATCCCATGCACCTCGAACACCGCAGCTGTCTCCTCGCCGGCCTCCGCCAGCGCCTTTTCATACAGCGCGTTCTGCTGCGCAATCGCCTTCTGGCGCGCCTCCTCAAAGCGCGCCATCTCCGCTTCGACATCATCGATCTGCCTGTCGCTGATCACCGTTTCCGGCGCCCGGTACACTTTGATTTTCCCGATGGCGATACCGTTTAATATACTTTTTCCGGTTGCTACCTGCATACGAACCTCCCCCTTTGGCTCCCTTGTTTTCTCAGAACCATTGCGCGGATCAGAACGTCTCCTTCAGGAATTTTTCAATCGCCGCGGCAGCCTGCTCCTCATCCTCGCCTTCCACGCGGACCGTAATGGTCTCGCCTTTCTTGATGCCAAGGCCCATGAGCGCCAGCAGCTTCTTCATATCGGCGGACTTGTCTCCCTTGAAGACCGTGATGCCGGATGCAAAATTCTTGGCTTCCTTGATCAGAAGTCCCGCCGGACGGGCGTGAATACCCTGTTCATCGGTTACGGTAAAATCGAACTGCTTCATAATACTATTCTCCTCTCTTTTTATGCTTGTACGTTTTTGTCTTATATTGGAAAGTGCCATATCGACACTATCTTCAAACTCTTTTCCTTGTTTACAAATTTGTCTTGAAATCCGGGTAGTCGTCGCTGTTTGTCAGCAGGAACACCACGGTATCCGGATAGCCGGCCGCCTTGATCTTACCGCGGTCGAAGGTCATGATCTTCTGGCCTCTTACCACCTTGTCGCCTTCCTTCACGGAAACATCAAATCCGTCGCCGTTCATCTTCACGGTGTCCACGCCGACATGAATCAGGTACTCCAGATCCCCGTCAGAAATGCCGATGGCATGCTTCGTCTCCGCAACCGTGCTGATCGTGCCGTCGCAGGGAGCGTATACGACGCCCTCCTCCGGCTCAATGCCAACTCCGGCGCCGAGCGCGCCCGAAGCGAACGTCGGATCCGGGATGTCCTCGTAGGAAATGACTCTGCCCTTCGCCGGAGCGGATGCCTTGCCCGCGGAGCAGCACATCACCTCCGGAAGATCGACCGGCGCTCCATTCTGTGCGGATGTCGGTGCGCCGGCTGTTCCCGCATTCTGCAGCGATGCGTCTGCGGCAGCCATCTCCGCCGCATCCTCCTTCTCCTCCGACTTCACCTCTGCGTCTTCCTTCCAGATCGCCATCGTCACCGCAAAGGCAATGCCGCCGGAGAGCAGAAGCAGAATGGTGTACACCGGAATATTATTGATGGTCAGATAGCCCGGAATGCCCGTGACGCCGTATGCCGTCGCGCCGATGCCTGAGAACGCCGCAAAGACAGAACCGGCTGCGCCACCGATCATGCCTGCCACAAACGGCTTCATAAACCGCATGTTGACACCGAAGATCGCAGGCTCCGTGATGCCGAGTGCCGCGGACATGGAGGACGGAACCGCCACCGCCTTCGTCTTGCGGTTCCGGGTTTTGATGCCGACTGCCAGGCAGGCGCCAAACTGCGCAAAATTCGCCGCTGAGGCGATCGGCATCCAGGTATTAAGCCCCACTGAGGACAGCATCGACGCCTCGATGATGTTGTACATGTGATGCAGGCCCATGACAACCGTGACCGGATAGACCGCGCCCATGACGCCGGCGCCGATCGGATTCTTGACCAGCCATTCCGCGCCGACCAGCACCCAGGACTCCAGCTGGGCAAAGATCGGTCCGATGACCGTGAATGTCAGGAACGCGGTGACAAGCACCGTGGTGAGCGGCGTCACAAACAAATCGATCATCTCCGGCACATGCTTGTGCAGCCACTTCTCCAGCTGGCACATCAGCCAGACCGCGATGATGACCGGAATGACATGTCCCTGATAACCGACCTGCCGGACCGAACCCACCGTCCAGGCTCCGATCTTCAGATGCCCCAGCAGATACCAGTAATTCACCTGTGTGTCAGCCGAACCCAGGCTCCATGCATTCGTCAGGCTCGAATTGATCATGCAAAGGCCGATGACCGCGCCGAGGAAAATATTGCCGCCGAACACCCTGGCCGCAGAAACCGCCACAATGACAGGCAGATACGCAAAGGCCGTCGAGGAAACCAGATCCAGGAACCCGTACCAGTCTGTCGAGGCAAAATTCGGGATCGCCTTGCCCAGCGCCTCGACAAGTCCCATCATCAGGCCCGATGCCACGATCGCCGGAAGAATCGGGACGAACACGTCGCCGAGCGCCTTGATCATCCGGTACCAGACCGGCTTTTTTGCCGCCGCGGCCGCCTTGACCTCGTCCTTGGTCGCCTCGGACACGCCGGTGATCTTCAGAAACTCGTCGTATACCTTGTTGACGGTCCCGGTTCCGATGATGATCTGCAGCTGTCCGTTGGACTCGAAGACGCCCTTGACACCGTCGACGTTCTCCAGTTTCGCCTTGTCCACCTTACTGTTGTCCACCGTGACAAGGCGGAGACGTGTCGCGCAGTGCGCGGCACTGACAATGTTCTGCCCTCCGCCGATGATGTCACTGATTTCCTGGGCACACTTGTGATAATCCAATGCCATTGTTAACCCCTCCTGTTCTATATGAGATCCAGCTGAGCGAAGGCTTTTGCCAGCCCGTCGTTCTGCACGGTATCGCACACCATATCGCAGCGTTCCTTCAGCGCCGCCACTCCGTTTCCCATGCAGACGCTGCATCCGACCGCGTCCACCATGGCTGCATCGTTCATACTGTCTCCAAATCCAACCGTGTCCGTCAGCGGCACGCCCAGCCTCTCACAGACCGCTCTCACGCCCGTCCCTTTGCTGAAAGCACGGTTGATTAACTCCCCGTTGATACAGTCCGCATGCTCATGCACAATCTGCATGCAAAACTCGAAGTCCTTCTCCAGGAGCCTGCGCGGCTCTGCGAGCTGCGCCTCCTCCAGACACATGATCACAATCTTATAGACCGGCCTTCCGTCGTATTCCTTCATCGGCCGGATGCCCAGATTCTCCGCCAGAGCTCTGCGCCAACGCTCCAGCTCGCTGTTTCCCTCCTTTGTCCGCGACAGAAGATCGGACAGGCCCGTGTCCCCGAAGGTCGCGTCCCTCGCCTCCGCCGTCCGGAACACATGGTTCCGTTCGAGTACCTCCATCGCCGTCCGGGTCTGCTCCGGTGTCATCGGGCAGTCATACACCACCTGACCGCCCACCGTCACATAGCCTCCGGAGCTGGCCACGGCGCCGTCAAACCCATACCGCAGCACCGGCGCGAGCATCGCCATATTCCTGCCCGTGCAGAGAAACACCCGGTTTCCCTTTCTCTGCGCCTTCCGGATGGCTTCGAGCGCGCTGTCCGGCGGAATATTGCTCCCGGCCGGCGTGAGCGTGCCGTCAATATCCAGAAAAATCAGTTTATGTCCCGCCATGTTTTCTCTTCCGCCGCCCTCCTCAGATCGAGCTCCGCTCGACCAGCGTGTAGCCCAGCTTCGTCTGCCGCACCGGCGTCTGTGCGCCGTTATTCAGCAGATCCAGCATCATTGCCGCCGCCTCCGTCCCGCACTGCTTCTGATAGAAGTGAACGGTGGTGAGCTTTGGCTCCGACAGTGTACCTGCCCAGTTATCGTCAAATCCCGCGACCGCGCAGTCCTCCGGAATCCGCCGCCCAAGCCGCTTCAGTGCCTGCATCGTCGTCAGCGCGATTTTGTCCGTGGCGCAGATGATACCGTTCATCGACGGATCCTGCCGGATGAGCTGCAACAATCCCGTCTCGCCAGTCTTCGGATCGAACGTTCCTGCCACTCTCGCCAGCCCCTCCGGATCCATGCCGGCCTCTTCCATCGCCGCCTGTACCCCGCGGCGCCGCTCCAGTCCGACAGCCGGATCCTCCTCATTCACGCCAATATAGCCGAGGTGCCGGTGCCCTCTGGCGATCATATGCCCTGCCAGTTCCCGCGCCGCGCCAAAATCATCGTGATACACGCAGTGCACTCCAGGGAATTTCTGCCCGGTGACGACCAACGGAACCCTGCACCGCTGAAACGCCTCCGCATGGGATGGAGAATACGCCGTTCCCATCAGAATAATCCCCGCCACATGGTTTGCCTGCATAGACTGCAGATACTCCAGCTCCGTCTCCTCATTCAGCGCACAGGAGCCGAGAATCATCACATATTTTGAAGAAGCAAGCTTCTCCGCCACGCCCGCCGTGACCTCTCCCACAGATTCCGAATTGATCTGCGGCACAATCACGCCGATCTGATTGATCCTGCCCGTCCGCAGCATCTGTCCCGCGGCGCTGGGATGATACCCGGTCTCCTCAATAGCCCGGCGTATCTGCGCACGCTTGGCCTCACTGAGCGACCCGCCGTTGAGATACCGGCTCACCGCCGCCGGGGAGACGCCCGCGATTGCCGCTACTTCACGTATTGTCATCGTCCGCTTCAACCCCCTTCGCCGCATTCCCGGCTGCCGCACGGTAGTCCGTCACAAGCCAGGCAAAATCATGGGAGGGAATGCCGACCGCCCTGGCAGGGCGCGGCTCCCCCGTCCACAGGTCCCGATACTCCTCGTGTTCATTGATCCACGCCGTCTCATCCTGATCGCCGAAATTGAACAGTGCGATCAGCTTCTCTCCGCGGTAATAGCGGCCGATTCCCAGGACATGATCGTTGTAGGTTTCCACAATCCAGATGTCCGCCTCCCCATGAAAGACCGGGTGCTCCTCCCTGAGCTTTTCCATTCTGCGGATCGCGGAAAACATCTTTCCCTGCCGTGTGGACGGGTCATTGCGTTTTGCCGCGTCATCCCACTTCATGGCACCGCGGTGCAGATACCGGCTGTCGTCCCACTTCAGCGGATCATCGTGATAAGTGTAATCATTCAGCTGCGCAATCTCATCGCCGGAATACAGCACCGGAATGCCGCTCTGGGTGAACAGAAAAGCGTGCAGCATGATATCCAGCTTAAGAGACCAGTCGAGTTTCCCGGCATCCCGCTCATACTCCGCCGCTTCCACGCCGCACAGCGACGCGGTTGTGCCGCAGAGTCTGGCATCCCCAAGCCGCGGATCATCGTTGTAAAGCTCTCCGCGGGCATCGCTGCCGAAAATGTAGCCGCGGAAGTAGTCATTCAGGAACTTCTTGTGCGCCACCTCCTCGACGCCGAACTGGCGAAGGTACTGATAATCAAGGCCCCAGCCGATGTCGTCGTGGCAGCGGAGATAATTCAGGAAAGTATACTGCTTCGGCAGCGCGAACACCGTCTCAAGCTGATGCTTCAGCAGGCGCACATCGTGTGTCGCTACCGTGTGCCATGTGCTCGCCATCGTCGTGACGTTGTAGAGCATATGGCATTCCGGCTTGTCCACCGTGCCAAAATACGGCACCACCTTGCTCGGCTCCATAACCACCTCGCCGAGCAGCAGCGTGCCCGGGCAGACAATGTCGCAGGCCATGTGCATGATCCGCACCAGCGTATGGACCTGTGGCAGATTGCGGCAGGTGGTTCCCAGCGTTTTCCAGATATAAGGCGTCGCGTCGAGCCGGATGACGTCAATGCCCTGGTTGCACAGATAGAGCATGTTGTCCGTCATATCGTTGAAGACGGTCGGATTGCGGTAATTGAGATCCCACTGATAGGGGTAGAAGGTCGTCATGACGACCTTGTGAGCCTCCTCGCACCAGGTGAAATTGCCCGGCGCCGTCTGCGGGAAGACCTGTGGGACCGTCCGCTCGAACTGGTTCGGAATGTCCCAGTTGTCGAAGAAAAAGTACCGGTCCTGGTACTCCTTTTCCCCCGCCTTTGCCCGCCTCGCCCATTCATGGTCCTCCGAGGTATGATTCATGACAAAATCCAGGCAGACGCTCATGCCGTTTTCATGGCAGGCGCGCGTGAGCGCCGCGAGATCCTTCATAGTGCCCAGCTCCGGCTGTACCGAGCGGTAGTCCGCCACTGCGTAGCCGCCGTCGCTCCGGCCTGCCGGACTCTGAAGCAGCGGCATCAGATGAACATAGTTGACGCCGCATTCCCGGATATAATCCAGATGCTTCCTGACGCCCTTCAGATTGCCTGCAAAACATTGTGTGTACATCAGCATGCCCGTCAGAGAGCCGTCCTTGTACCAGTCCGTGACCACTTCCCTGGCCTCGTCCAGCTGCTTCAACTCCCTGCTCCGGTCCCTGTAATTCCGGTAAAGCATGCTGCAAAAGTAGTCAAACGCCTGCTCATCCCCGTGATACAGTTCGCCGTAGAGCCACTTCATCTCGTCATAATAACGGCTCATGCGCTCCGTAAAGACGGAGTCCCACGCAGATGATTTCACCATATTTTCTCCCCCCGTTGCATGTAATCGATTCCACTCTGGTCCGTGTTGATGTCTGGCTTTTACTATTTTATTGCGCTATTATCTGTGCATTTATGCCGCTTTTTTTAAATATTGAAGCTATTTTAACGATAAATTCTTTTCTGACTTCCGTCAGACTGCTGAAACATTGTTGTAAACGATTTCATTCACATTATATCCATAGCAGAATCCTGACGCAACTGGAGTACCTGTTGAAATTGCGTGAATGTTTTTGTGCACTGTGCACAACCATGTCGGGCCGATGCAGAGATTAGAACGCAGCTTAAATATGACGTCCTCCTTCTCCTGCTTTGCACCCGATGATGCGCGGCCGCCAGGTGTCATGGTTTGCTCACAAAAAAGCCGCGGACAGTTTCCCATCCGCAGCCAAAGTGCTGCCCTGTTCTGGTGCCGGACCGCGCCTGTATTATCCTGCTTTCAACCGCCAGCGCCCTCTTCCATGCTGAGAATCCTCAAAGCAGAAACATTCACCCGCAAAGCGGTTCAGACCCCCTCCTCCGTGGAGAGAAGGATGCGGTCGTTATCGAGCGTGCCGCCGGTATTCTGCTCGAACTTCTTCAGCAGATCGTCCACTGTCATACTGGACCGCTCCGCTCCCTTTACATCAAAGACAATCCGTCCCCCGTCCATCATCAGCGTGCGGTTCCCCATCTCCAGCGCCTGTGTCATATTATGCGTGACCATGAGACAGGTGATCCGGCGCTCCGAAACGATTTTGGCCGTCAGTTCCAGCACCTTTGCCGCGGTTGCAGGATCGAGCGCCGCCGTGTGCTCATCAAGAAGCAGAATTTTCGGCGTCACCATCGTCGCCATCAGCAGTGTCAGTGCCTGGCGCTGCCCGCCGGAAAGAAGACCCACCGGATTCTTCATCCGGTCCTCCAGTCCCATATGGAGGAGAGAGAGCTGCTCCCGAAACTTCTCCCGGTCCTGCGCTGTGATCCGGCTGAACGGCTTTTTATCTGCGGAGGCGCGCAGATAGGCGATCGCCAGATTTTCCTCGATCGTCATATGCGGTGCCGTCCCCATCAGCGGATCCTGAAAAAGGCGCCCGATATACTGGCTTCTCCGATGTTCCTTCTCGTATGTGATGTCCTTCCCGTCGAGCTCGATGAAGCCCTCATCCACATAGAACGACCCTGCGATCGCATTGAACAGGGTGGATTTGCCGGCGCCATTGCTTCCGACAATGGTGGCAAAATCGCCGTCCTCCAGTGTCAGTGACAGTCCGGAGAGCGCGACCTTCTCATTGATGGTGCCGGGATTGAATACCTTGCGGATCCCCTCGATACACAGCATCAGTCCTGTCCTCCCTTCTGTCTGCTTTCCTCTGTCCCCGGCTCACGGCTGTGCGTGCTGATGCTCCTGCCATCCTTTTCCGCGGTCTGCCTGACCGCAGTGCCTTCCGCAGACGGTCCACCATTCTTTTCCGCGATCTTTCCCGTTTCCGTGCCGCCTTCCGCGGCCGGTCCGCCGGCCCGCCGCTCTTCCAGCACCGCTCTGCGCTGCCGAATCTCGGCAGTCTGTCTGCGGCGGACTGCCACCATGGAGCGAATCTGCGGCGCCATGATCGCCGCGGCGACAATCAGCGCGGATACCAGCTTGAATGCCTCGGTCGGCACATTCAGCCGGAGTGCGATCGAAATGATAAACCGATAAAGAATGGAGCCGATCATCACCGAAATGATCTTCCACATCATGTGGATGCTGCGGCTGCTGAAGCTTGTGCCGATGATCAGGGACGCCAGAGCAATGGTCACCATGCCGGTACCCAGATTGATATCGCTCATTTTGTTGTACTGCCCGATCAGAGAGCCCGCCAGACCGGTCAGCGCGTTGGAAAGACACAGTCCCAGCACAATCATGAATCCCGGATTGATGGAAGAGGCGCGGACCATCGCCGCCGAATCTCCTGTCGCCCGGACCGAGAGCCCGAGCCTGGTCCCGAGAAACCAGTGCAGCGCGGCACAGATCGCTCCCGTGATGAGCAGCAGAAGAATCAGATTGCTCCATTCCTTCCAGAACGCACTGTCAGACAATCCGCGAAACAGAGAAAACACCGTGTCCGTGCCAAACAGCGCCACATTGGATTTGAATCCCATCACCGCGAGGTTGATGGTGTAAAGCCCGGTATTCACAATGATACCCGCCAGAATACTCGGAACCCGGAATGTCGTCTGCAGCTGACCTACGATAAATCCGGACAAAATACCTGCTCCCATGGAGGCAAACAGCGCCAGAACCGGATGCCCTGTCATCGCCACCATGACACCCACCGCGCAGCCCAGCGTATAACATCCATCCGTGGACAGATCGCAGACATCCAGAATGGTGAAGCTGATGAACAGGGACAATGCCACCAGTCCGTAGATCAGACCCGTCTCAATCGCGGTCTGAATAATCTGTGCAGTCAGAAACATAGATAACTCCCCAAAATTTTCTATCTCATTCGCCAAAATTCTGTTTTGTCGTTGTTTCGACAATCTGCGTCGCCAGAGGCTGGAACGCCTTCTCCACAGCATTGAGATCGAGGCCGAGTGTCTTCGCCGTCTCCGTGTTGACCGTCACAATGCCGTTGTCAAAGGTTTTGACCGGAGTGGAGGCCGGGTCAGAGCCGTTCAGCAGAAGATCGGCCGCCATATCCGCCGTCTCCTTGCCCAGGTTCGCGTAATCGACGCCGTATCCGACGAACGCGCCGTTGAGTGCGAAGGAATCCGCGCCGCAGTAGTGCGGGATGCCGGCCTCTGCGAGCTTTTCATAGATCGCCAGCTCCGCTGTCATAATTGTGTTGTCGGTGGGTGTAAAGACCGCATCCACTCCATCGGCAATCAGCGCATCCGCTGCCGAGGACACCTCATCATTATTCGTGCCGGTCTTCTCCTCATACGCAATTCCCTTGCCGTCCAGAAATGCCTTGGCATCCGTAATCGGCTGCGTGGAGGCATCCTCGCTGGTGGAATACAGGAGCCCGACCTTCTTCACATCAGGCTGCGCTGCCAGGATCAGGTTCATGATAGCCTCTGTGTTCAGCGCATCAGACGTGCCGGTAATATTTGCACCCGGAGCGTCCATGCTCGAAACAAGCTTGGCGCCAACCGGATCAGAAACAGCCGCGAACACGACCGGAATTTTGTTTTCCTCGGTCGCGGACTGCATGATCTGTGCGGTCGGTGTCGCGATCGGAATGATGACATCAACCTTATCGGAGATCAGCTCCGATGCGATCTGCTGCAGAACCGTGCCGTCCGCCTGCCCGTTATAAGTATAATCCGCATAATCAAACGTCACGCCCTTTTCCTGGCCGACCTTGTCGAGCTCGGATTCAATATTTTCCTCGATCTGATTCAGCGAGGCATCATCGACATACTGTACAATGCCCACCTTGAAGGTTTTTCCCGAAGCGTCCGTGGCCGCCGGTGTAGTCTGGGCAGCTGCCGCGGAATCCGCTGAAGCAGCAGTGGAAGCAGCTGCCTCCGCTGTGGTCTGTGCCGAAGACGCCGCCTCCGACGATGCCTGAGAAGCCGGAGCCGCAGTATTCTGACTGCTTCCGCAGCCCGCAAGCGTCATGGCCATTGCTCCCGTCAGTACCAGTGCGACAACATTCTTTTTCATCTTCTGTTCCTCCCGTTGCTGCCGTTCTTCCGCCCTGCGGAAAATGCCAGCAGCTGCAGCGGCTTCCGCCGTCTGCGAACCTGTGCTGTGAGTATCGGACCGGGGCTGGCTGCTTCTCTTCAGGTTCAGACTTCATGTCATGCTTCCTGCCGGCCTCCGGGAGTCATGATTCGCAGGCAAGCCTGCGTCATGGCTCCTGGCTCGTCGACCATTAAAAAAGCAGCCTTCATCCCCTTTGGGACAAAAGCTGCTGCTTCTGCGTTGCCACCCAAATTGACGGTTCTCCTGAACCTGTCCACTCACTTCGCACACCACTATGCGCGCCCCGATTGATCACGGATGAGGTTTCCCGTCGGCTCCTACTGGAAGCTTCCTCCTGCCATTGCCCTCCATGCACCGGATGAAAATATCATTTTCCTCCTGCCTGGCCAACAATTCATTTGGCTGCTCTGTTCGGGCCGCCCTCGGAAGGCCATTCACCTCATCGTACTCTCCGCCGTGTTTCCATCCTCCACAGCTCTCTAAAGGACTTCGGATAAGGCTACTATTCTTCTTCAACGGTTTAAAGCAATGATAGGCAGAAGTGCCGGGCTTGTCAAGACAAATTTCTATCTCAATATTTTCTTATAATTTCTATCTCAATATTTTCTTAACCAGAATAATTACGACAATATTGCTTAATAAGCACATCTCACATACTACTTCGACGACTGAATTGCCCTGATCCACTTCCCGCTGTGGAGCCGCCATACACACCATACACATTTGATGATCTGGTCAATCTTCATAAAGAAATAAATCCAGAATGCGGACCAGTGAAACACCAGGCCGGAGACAATGCCAAGCGGAACAGACGCCGCCCATAAAAACAGGACATCTCCCAGCATCAGGAATCGCGTGTCGCCGCCTCCCCGCAGCACTCCCTTCGTAAGAACAGAATTGGTGGACTGAAAGATCAAAATCAGCGCGATGGCATTCATCAGCTGCCCGGCCGTCGCCCGCGTGCTCTCCGTAATATTGTACATGCCGATGACAGGCTGCTTAATCAGCAGAATGATGACCGCACCGACCGCTCCAAGAAAGGCGGCGAAGAGAATAAACGTATATCCCTCCCGCTGTGCTCTCTCCCGATCGCCCTCACCGAGTGTATGTCCCGTTTCAATGCATCCGGCCTGCGCAATTCCCTGCGTCAGGACCGTGGTGAGCTGCTGTGTCACAGACGTGATCGAATTGGCCGCCACAAAGGATGCGCCGATATGCCCCATGATCACCGCAATCGCACTGTTCCCCACAGCGAGCAGAGAATCGCTGATCAGCACCGGAATGCATATTTTCATATATTCCCGGACAAGATCGCCGCAGCCGGAGCAGAAATCCCGGATCGTGTACCTGATATCTGTTTCGTATTTCCAGAAATAAAGGACGATCAGCGTACATTCTATCAGTCTGGACAGCAGCGTTCCCAGTGCGGCGCCGGCGACCTCCATCCTGGGCGCTCCCAATTTGCCGAAAATGAACACCCAGTTAAAAAAGAGATTCGATAGAAACCCGATGGAAGAACATATCAGCGGAACCACGGCCTTCCCGACACTTCGCAGCACCAGCGTCAGATCGAGCGATATTCCCAGCAGCAGATAAGTCAGAACCGACCAGCGCAGGTAAGAGGCACCTGCCGTGATCACCGCCGCATCAGGAGAATAAATGCGGATAATCTGCGCCGGAAGACAGGCCGTCGCAGCAGAAAACGCCACGCCAATGATGATGCAGAGGCGCAGCATGATGGTGACCGATTTTTTCAGGGAGGCAACGTCCTTACGTCCCCAGTATCGGGAGACCATCACGGAGGCTCCCATACCGATTCCCATGCAGGCGATGTGATAGATCGTGATAAACTGGTTTGCCAGCGCAGACGCCGAGATCGCGGTTTCCCCGAGCGACCCAAGCATCACGGTGTCCATCATGTTGACCCCGATCTGGATCAGGCTCTGGAGCGCAATCGGAAGTGCAATCCGGAACATCCTTCCGTAAAAATCTCCCGTCCCCAGATAAGGCTGTATTCTGTTCCATGTCATCTTGATACTGCTCTGATATCCCTGTCCGTTCTCCGCCATATCCCCCGCTTAAGTGCGGCCTCAGCCGGCCGCGTCTCTACTCCCATCCGTTTTCCTGCTGTCCGAAAGTGCCGCCCGTCTTCCGCGGACCTGCTGTTTCCTCAGCGATTATGAAATAAATCCTGCAGAAAGTAATCCGCAAGCTCCTGCCATAGTTCAAAATTCGGATACTCCACCACTCCGTCGTGGAAAATTTTGGCTCCTGCCTGCCCGTGAGGCGTTCCGGCAAAGGTATGAACCTCAACCGGGACATGATGCTGCATAAGATCCGGCCATACCGCATTCAGATTGTCCATTGCGCCATCCTTCCGGCCGACGGCAAAGAACACCGGCGGATAAACAACCCCATCCCAGTCAAAGCTGCTGCCTGCAAAGCGCGGCCCGTAAATGCAGAGAAACGCGTCGGGCGTCGCATCGATGTCGTCCAGCGCATCCGGAACATAATCCGGGAAATAATCCGCCACCTTCTGTTTGCCCGAATAGTACTCAATCAGGGCCTCTCCCGTCAGTCCTCCATTGGAAAATCCGGCAAAGGCGATATTTCTTTCTCCAATTCCATAGTCCGCGGCGTGTGCCCGGACATAGCGGACTGCCCTCGCCGCATCGGCGCCGGCTTCCTTTTCATTCCAGGGATTATGATTCGTCCGGTTCAGCAAGATGAAGCTCTGGTAGCCCTTCCCGGCAAAATCCAATGCGTCCTGATACGCCTCATGGACATTCGCCTCCCCATGATCTCCTCCCGCGCAGAAAATCACCGCGCCGGCCGGCTTTTCTGTTCCTTTCGCCGGAATAAAGTACATCCGCGGCTTCCAGTCGGGATTGTGATTATAACGATAATCTCTGTTATCAGTATAGTCTGTCATCACCGGCGGATTTTGCCCTGGCCACAGCTGAATCGGTTCCGGTGCGTCGCTTTTCTTCTGAATGGATTCCCGAAATGCCCTGAACTTCTCCGTTTCCTCCCGCAGGACCTCCGCATCCGTCTCATTTTCCAGCCGCAGCGACCACTTCGCCAGCTTCACGATCTCATCGATCGGGTACTGGACACAGTCATCCATCATCTCTGCGGCGCGCACCCGCTCCGCGCCGAAAATCTGTCTGGCAGTTTCCGTCTTCTTCTCCAGTTCCTTCCACTTGGGATCATCCCATCCTGTCTTCATGTTATACCTCCTGCCGCGTTCCCGGCGGCGCCCGCGGGAGAAATGCCCGGATGGACGTTCTCCCATATCGGGGCGCTGGTGCCAGCGGCGCCAATACCAGGTTGAAAGCGGCGTATCGACGCCATGTTCAACCCTCTTTCCCCTTTTATTCCAGGCATCCATATACGGTCTGGCGAACCAGAATATGATTTTCTTCCGCGTGCTGTCCGCGCGTATTCTGTGCATAGAAAATCGCCAGATGCTCCTCCGGGTCCGCCAGTGCCCAGGTGCCGTACCCTCCTGACCAGCCGAACTCGCCAATGGATCCGTTATTTCCGCCCGGTGCCTTGTCCATCAGCGTCCGCACGCCGAGGCCGTAGCCGTACCCGGCGAGATCATTGCCATTGGAAGAGCGGAAATCCTCCAGCGCCTCCCTGCCGAGCTGGTTGGTCCGCATCAGGTCAATGCTCTTCCTGCCCAGCAGGTGGACCCCCTGATACGTTCCGCCGTTGGCAAGCATACTGAGGAACACGGCAAAATCCCTGCAGTTGCTGTTCAGATTGGCCCTCGCCCCTTCCGGGACGCTTCCGGGCTTCAGGATATCCTCCTGCTCATGCGGCATGGGGATTTTGCGATGGTCCTCTGTAATTTCATAGCAAGTGACCAGCCGCTCCATCATCTCCTCCCTGAGAAGGGTCGCCGTATTTTGCAGTCCAAGCGGCTCAATCAGCCGTTCCTCCATATTCCGCCGGACCGTCTTTCCTGTGATGGTCTCTACCAGCGCGCCGACGATTTCACTGCCAAATCCATAGAGCCAGTGACTTCCCGGCTCAAACATCAGCGGAGCCTGCGAAGCCGCCCGGACCTCCTCCCGCAGTGTCGGTATTCTGCCATTCTCTGAGATCGCACGGACTCCCTTTGCCATCGCCGCAATCGTCGGATTGCTCTCGTCATGGACGGTCGGTCCCATGCAGTACGGCAGTCCGCAGGTCATGGAAAAAGCATCCCGGATCGTAATTTCCCGCTCCGCCGGGACAATCTTCCGCTCTCCCCTCCCCGTGTATACCACCTTGACCGGTTTCTTCCACTCCGGCAGATATGCTCCGATCGGGTCGGTAAAACGAAACCTCCCCTCCTCATACAGCATCATGCCGATGACATAGGTGAACAGCTTTGTGCTGGATGCGTGACGGAAAATGGAGTTTTCATCCACTTTAATGCCCCGCTCCACGTCCGCATACCCTGCGTAAGCCTCATGCACAACCTGATTGTTCTGCATCACGACCACACCGCAGCCCGGCACATCCCCCTCTGTCAGACGCACCAGCAGCTGATCCAGCTTGCTCCAGTTTGTCATCTCTTAACCCCCATCCATGTTTTCTTTACGGCAAGGACTGCTGTGAACCGAAAGCTCCCAGCAGTCCTGCCTTTTCCGTTTTTCTGCAGGCAAACAGCCTGCCTGCTATTTCATTTACGGCACATAGCCAAACCGTGTCCTGCGCGTCCCCCGTGGAAGAAATACCCACCAGATGGACTTCCTGCCATATAAAGCTCTCTCCCGAAGGGCAGATCATTTTCCATTTTCCTGCAGAAACGCGTCATACTGCTTCTGCATTTCAGCAATCACCTGATCAATGCCTGCCTTGTTTAATTCGTCATTGAATTTTGCCAGGTATTCATCCACATCCACCTGCCCCAGCATCAGGGCATCGCGGTACTCCGCAACGATCGCCGTGCAGGCGGTGTACTGATCGTAGACCGGCGTCGTGTCAAAGATAAAGCCCATAGCCTTGGAATACTTCATATTCGGATCCGTCCAGCAGGCCTTCATATCGGTATAATACCCGGTGTAGTCGGTATTGAAAGGAATGCTGAGGCACTGATTCGGATAAAACCACGGCGCTCCCAGATTCCATCCATCCGTGTTTGCGTCTTTGCCCTCGGGATATCTTGCGATTCCCTTGTCGTCCACAACATAAGTAAGACCCTTCACACCCAGTGTAAAGAAACGGCTTACATTTTCGTCTGTCATCATCAGAGACAGCAGCTTCATCGCCGCATCCGGGTTCTTGCAGATCGAGGAAATGTTCCATCCTGTATATACGCAGGAGTTCGTGCAGTGCGGATCTGTCAGCTGGAAAATATCCATCTCATAGTCCGGAATCTGTGCCTGCATGAGTGATTCCGCATATTCGATATTATACGCCTCGAACATATAGCCGCCGATCTGATTGTTCGTCACCAGTGTCGTGCCGATGCGCTGCGTATTGAGCGGATCGTCGATGATATACCCTTTATCGGCCCAGCCTTTGCACATCTCCACATAATCCTTGAATTCATCCGAGCTATAGTAATTGATGATCTTGTCCTGATCCACTCCCATATCAGGAAGAACGCCAAGGGCATTGGTGTCGCCGAGATTATCCACATTCATATACGGCCACACCATCGTTTCTCCTTCCCAGGCCATCTCCGGGTGTGCCGCCTCTGCCTTCGCCAGAATATCCTCATACTGCTCTCTGGTGATCTTTGTTCCCGCCAGATTATCCACGCCGATTTCCTTTGCCAGGTCTTTTCTTAATGCATATACCTGATAGTTTCCAAAGCTGTCCGCTCCAGGCATGGAATACTGTTCTCCATTGATCTGGCAGGTTTTGTAAACCGTCTCTGGGTACAGTTTCCAGAGATCCGGATAAACATCCCGATATTTTTCCAGTGATATAATCTGTCCGTTTTTAACCAGATCGGAGACCGAAGAATAGAATCTCCATCCAAAAAGATCAATCGGATTATCCGCATCTGTCAGCATCAGCGTGAGCTGTGTAGAACGATCTCCGAACGCCAAAGGCACCATCTCGCACTGCACTCCTGCGTTGATCGAAACCAGATACTGATTCAGTGCATCCTGCACCGCGTCCTTCTGCTCCAGCGTATCTGTAAAAGCACTGACCTCTGCCCTGATCACCGGCCAGTCGGACGGATCCGCTGACGCCTGCACGGCTCCGGACGATCCGCCTTCCGCCGCGCTGCTGTCCACCGTCCCGGATGCTGCCGGAGCGCCCGACTTTGCCGCAGATCCGCCGCTGTTTCCACAAGCGGCCAGCGAAACAGTCATTGCTGCCAGAAATAACGCTATCCATCTCTTCTTCATCTCTGTTCCCCCTATTTTGATCATTGCTGTTAACTGAGCAGTTTCTTCTGTTCAGCCCTTTACACCGCCAATAACAATTCCCCTCACAAAATACTGCTGGAAAAAGGGATATATCGCCAGAATCGGCACAATAGATATCACGGCAATCGCCATCCGGACGCTCAGCGTAGGAATGGAACCCGCAAAGCCGCCCAGCGAGGACGCGGAGGAGAAATCCCGCAGGAACTGAATATTGTTCTGCATGGAATTCAGCACATTCTGAATGGTATAAAGGTCCTTTTTCCTCACCAGATAATAAAGACCGTTAATCCAGTCGTTCCAATACGCGAGGGCCGAAAACAATGTCAGTGTTGCCAGCATTGGTTTCGACAGCGGAATGGAAATATGGAAGAGAATACCGACCTGCGTATCCGAATCCATCTCCGCCGCTTCGCACAGTTCATTCGGGATATTCGTAGTAAAGTATGTCCTCATCAGAATCACATTGAACGCGCTCAGCATCAGATTCGGGAAAATCAGTCCCGCAATCGTATCGGAGACCTTGATCAGCTGACTCCAGACAATGTAGCTGGGAATCATTCCTCCGTTAAACAGCATCGTGAAGAAGATAAAAAATGAGAGAAAGGCCCGCCCGGGAAGATCCTTCTTGGAGAGCAGATATCCCATTGCCATCGTACAGCAGATGTTAAGTGTCGTTCCTATCCCAGTCACCAGAAATGTCATGCCATACGCTTTCAGTATTTTGCTTCCCGACAGAAACAGATACCGATATGCTGTCGTATCAATCTGCCTCGGGAAAAACGAATATCCGTAGACCGCTATGGTTGCGTCACTTGTGAGCGAGGAGGAGACCAGCAGAACAAACGGCATCACAGTGCAGAAACAAAGTATCGTCAGAATTACATTGGAAAAAACCTGAAATCCTCTTCCTTTACCAGCCATTTTGATTCACCCCGCCGCCGCGTTCTCTGCGGTATCCATACCACTTCATCTGATGCAGCCATCCCTTCGCTGCCGCATTTATCAACACATATATCAATACAACGCACTCTCCGGTTCTATTTTTCTCACAACCGAGTTCGCGATGGTCACAACGACAAATCCGAGTATCGACTGCAGGAACCCTGCTGCAAGAGAGCGTCCGACGTCATGATCCTGCATCATCGCGCGATAAACAAACGTGTCGATCGTGGTTGTCGCCGAATACAGTGTTCCCGTGTTCATCGGGACCTGATAGAACAGCCCGAAATCAGAGGCAAACATTCTGCCGAGTGCCATAATCACCAGGATAATCACTGTAGGCCGCAGCAGCGGAAGCGTGATTCTGGAGATCTGCTGCCATGTGGTCGCCCCATCCACAACAGCCGCCTCATAATACGATTTGTCAAAACCAATAATCGTGGCAAAATAGACAATGCTCTGAAAGCCGAAGCTTCTCCACATCTGGACAAGGGTCAGAATAAAAGGCCAGTATTTCGGTTCTGTATACCAATTAACAGGTTCTTTTCCGAGCGGCTCAAGGAGGCTCATGTTGATAAAGCCGTTTTTGTAAGAAAGAAATGCGAACACCAGATAGCCGATCAGGACCGTGCTGACCAGATGTGGTATCAGAATCAGCGTCTGATACGTTTTCTTTGCCCGCTCACTTCGGATTTCTCCCAGTAGAATGGCAACAAAGATGGCAAAAATGTTGCCAAGGACCAGAAAAAGAAGGTTGTATCCGATGGTGTTCCGGAACATGATTTTGGCCCATTTGGAATTAAACAAATAGGTGAAATTATGAATTCCGCACCACGGGCTATGCAGCATACCTTTCGCAAAACTATAATTTTTAAACGCCAGCACCAGACCGACCATTGGCATGTAATTGTTGATGATCAGGTACACAAAACCCGGCAGCGCAAGGAGATACAGAAACCGGTATTTATACAATTTCTTGCCTGCGTGCTTATTTTTTGTCTTCATTCCGAATCACCTCGGTTTAAAAAAACTGCCTGTCCGCTCATCTGCGATGCTTTGCTATTGCTTCGGCTTTTTATATTTCATAGCATAAAGAAAGGAAGGATTTCTCAATATCGAAAATCCTTCCTTTCCTATGTCATTTTCTGACATAATATCCTTGCGCCGCAATCAGGACAACGCTTCCTTCTTCGGATCGGAATCTCTGAATTCGCTCGGTGTGCACCCAACGATCTGTCGGAAACTTCGGATGAAATTGCTGTAATTTGCATATCCCACATAACCGGAAATGATGGTCACCGGCAACTGTGTCGTCTTCAGCAGAACCTTCGCCGCTTCCATTTTTTCATGGTCTATATATTTTTTCAGCGGCATACCCGTGTTCTTTTTAAACATCCGGGTCAGATATTCCGGCGTCTTACCTGCCATCTCCGCAAGCTCCGTCACGCTGAGATCCTGATCAATATGCTGATGTATGTACTGCATAATGAGCTGTGTGTCATTCTCCGTTCCAGCGATTGCCCCGAGGCGGTCTGTAATCGTCATCACAGCTCTTTTAAAATCATCCAGTTTATGCCAGCTGGAGAGAAACTGATAATAACTGAATTCTTCAGAAAAAATATCCGCACTGTTGATATTGTGCTCCGTCATATAGCTCAGGATTAATTCGCTGACAGCGCCGTGCACCTGCAGCATATACCTCTGATTCAGCCTTTCATCCGCTCCACAGAACTTCAGATAACTCAGCACTGCATCCTGAAAAGCCGAAAGTTTTCCCTGCTCCAGCAGTTTTTTCCACACCATCGTTCTGGATTGAAAGGTGTCCGTTCCTGGGCGTTCCCCCGACAGGCTCCCGATTTCGTACACGCCCTCCGCATTCCGCACATTATTTGATTCATCCTCAAACAATTGCCGCACCGTCGAACCTAGGTCAGATATCTGGCACATCCGTCCGGCATAGACCGCCACCTTCATATTGACCACCTTGCTAAACAGATGCCATAGGTTTTCAAGACAGCTCTCTATTTCCCTGATGGCGGGAACTGCTCCAAAAAAGGACATCAACACAATAAAATTCTCTTGTTCTTCCCCAAAACGCGGAAACTTCATCGACAATATTCTTGTAAATGCTGCGGAGCAGCGCCCGGTCCCCTTCCATCCACCTGCGTTTTCCATGAAGAACCTGAACGTAGAAGGGAAACACCGCCGTGCATTCTTCTGTATTGTTCTGCGTATCCCCTGCCAGCAGCCGCATCAGAAACGAAGCGTCTTCCGCCTTGCCCTCCAGATATCGCAACGCATTGCCATCCAGAATCTCCTCCTCATGTCCGACATAAAAGGATCCGGCAGAGATCAGCTGCCGATTCTTGCGCTCAATCGATATCTGCATAATTGCCCGTTCGATCGTTTGATAAATCTCCTCATCGGAGGCAGGCTGCAGAATGTAGTCAAAGCTCTGTAGGGCAATCGCCTGTTTCATATATTCATAATCCGCGTGCGCCGTCAGGAAAATGAACTTACATTCCGGATGAAGTCCCAGCTCCCATCTTGCGAAGGAAATGCCGTCCTCCCCCGGCATGACAATATCGCAGAGAAAAATATCATATTCCGTCTGTTCTGCCATCTGTCTAGCTGCCGCGGCGCTGTCTGCCCGGTCGATTCTCTGAAATGGAAAGTTCATCGCCCAAACCTTCTCATACACCATTCTTCGAACCAGCGGTTCGTCATCAACAATCAGAAGATTCATACTCTGTCTCCGGCAATGTCATTTCTGTCACGGCTCCTCCGAACGGAGCGTTGTAGAAATAAATTTTGGCTCTGTCCCCATACAGCAGAGACAGCCGATATCGCACATTGTCGATCCCGACATGCTGGGATGAATATGCAAAATCCGTCACTTCCCGGTTTAAATCCGCCAGAACATTTTCCGGATATCCCGCCCCGTTGTCCGAGATCCGTATTCTGGTCAGATTTTTCCCTTCCTCATCCTGCACGCATTCCGCCTGTACAATAATCCGCAGGATGAAACCATTTTTCTTCACATGCTTGATGGAATTCTCGACGAAGGTTTCAATCGCCAGGATCGGCACTCCCGTCTTCTCTGCCTCCGCGCTGACCTTTCCCTCGAGAAGAATAGGGAAACCACCCTTGATCGTATAGATATTGCAGTAATCCCGCACCTCCTTCATCTCCTCCGCCAGCGGAACAAGCGTTTTGCGATCCCGAAAGACATATCGGAAATGAGAAGAAAGGGCATAGATCAGATCTCTCGCCTCCGCCGTTCTGCCATCCTCAATCAGGGTGCTCACGGTATTCATGCAGTTCAGGTAAAAATGCGGATTGATCTGTAACTGATAGTACTGCAGCTGCGCATGATCTGCTCTCATTTTCTCCTGATACTGCCTGTCCTGCAGACTGTGAATTTCATCCAGCATGGCATTCATCTGCTCGTTGATCCTGTCGATCTCTGCGATATGGATGCGGGAGGGCTGCGCTGAATCCTGCTGCTTATCCTCTCCTGCCTTCATTGTCTTCATTGTCTGCAGTCTTTTTGCAAGGTGCATCACCGGAGTAAACATACTCCATTGAATCAGCCGGTTGAAGCTGTACATTACTGCAACAATCACCATTGCTGAGAGCAGAAGGAAAACCCAGAAGTCAGTCTGTTTCCATAGCCTCGCCCTCCCATCTGACTGTTGAAAAAAGACCAGCTGTATATCTGGAAGAGATATCGGTTTGGCGGAATAGGTGATGTCCCCGGCTTCAATGGCTCCGTCCGCTTTCTCCACACATTGCGCTGCCGCGGTCTCGTCCAGATCGATGCCCGGCGTATGCGCAAACATCTGACCGTCACGCACAAACGCAAGTCCCTGCGTGGTATCCAGCTTCTCCTGATTATACCGGGACAAATTCACAATGCACCCAATGGTAATATTCTGTGCATGCCAGCCATAGAGATAATATCCCTCCTGTCCGCACAGGAAGTAATCCTTTATGTTTTCCTTCCTGCCTGTCAGGCCCGTCAGTTCCCCGCGAAGGGTCTGATTGAGCTGCCAGTCCTGCGCTGCAGCCGGATAGGCGCTGTATTCGCTCCGCATGGAATCCCGCCCGGCATCATATACAAAGAACCCGCCCATGAAATCCAGGGACCTTGCCGCACTTTCCAGTGTGTTCTGCAGATGATAGGCTGCCCCGATCCACTCAAACTCCGACAGCCCCGGCCGCAATAGCCGATGGTAACTGGCATTGCTGATATAGATACTGTCCACTGCCTTTTTCAAAGACTCTGCATCCTGATCAAAATCCGAGGAATAGTTTTCTGTCAGAGAAGTATGAAGATATTCCTGCCTGCTGTTCCGATAAAAAATCGTACTCAAAATGGTCATGATTGCCGCCAGCGCCACAATCATGACCGCCCAGAGAATTCCCTGTACCTGTTTGAAAGACCACGTCCGCTTCAATCCGAAACAACCCCTGCTGCAGCTTTCTGTTCTGACTTTCCTTCGCAATCATTATAATAAATCAGACAATGATTCAGAACCCCCTCGCAAATTTACATCAGCGTACTGAATCGCTGTCAAATCAGCCGGGCAGCCGCCGCATGTGCTAAGACCTTATGAAAAATGAATCTGCTCCGGTTTCCGATTTTTCAGCAGTTCCAGCAGCTCCGCATCCTGTTTTCCGGAAAGTCCTGTGTTTCTTCCAAAAATCATGCATTCCTGCTTTTCTTCCGTAAACGGCTTCCATATCGGCAGTTCCGGATGATTCGGATTTCCGGAATAGGCGAACGCAATCCAGCCGCCTTCCATCTGTCTCTGCAGCTTCTCCGAATTCTCTCCCTGATACATGGCCGGATGGCGGTCCGCATTGCCGAACATAAACGGCAGCTCTCCGCCGTGTCCCAGAATCACACCGCCATGGAACCGGCTTTCGTAGGCGAAAACATAATTGAATACCGGTGCTGTCGCCGCCTGGATGCGTCTCTGGCAGTAATGGATCGTAGGAATCCGGAAGCGCGTATCTGTCATCCCGGCATATGCGTCGCTCATATCCGGATATGCTTTCCGGAACGCGCGCATCACATCCTGCGCAAGACCGCCCGTTCTCTGCGCGACGATTGCTTCCTTTTCCTCCTCCGTCAGATTCTCCTTGTGTCCCTCCGGACTCCGGCCATCCAGCTCAAACAGGTTGGATCCGATCAGAATCGGAATGCCGACTGTTTCCTTCCGAAATCCATGTGTGAAGCAGCTCCCGGGATAATACGCATTGACGGTCGGTCCCCACGCCGCCGGCTGCGGTATACCCAGAACCTTTCCGGACGCCTCCCATGCCGCCCTGCAGAGCGCTTCCTGCGGTACGGTCCTGATTTTCTGGATCGATTCCCTGGTTATGCCCAGTTCCCGCAGCATCCCCTCCGCCAGCTCCTTTGAGCTGTCATGCTCCTCCTCGCTGAGCACACCGCTCTGAATAATTACCTTCTGATACAATCCATCCGCCGCCGGCGTCTGCATCAGACACAGGATCTTTCCGCCGCCGCCGGACTGCCCCATGATGGTCACATTGTCCGGATCGCCGCCGAATTCTCCGATATTGTCATGAATCCACTGCAGCGCCGCGACAAGATCGGCAATCCCCAGATTGCCGGAGTTCCAGAATTCCTCTCCATACTCCGACAGATTCAGAAACCCATATAAATTGAGCCGGTGATTCAGCGTGATGGCGACAACATCCCCGTCTCCGGCCAGGGCTTCTCCGTCATAAGCCTCGAGGTCAATGCCGCTGCCGCCAAAAAAGCCGCCGCCATGGATCCACACCATGACCGGCCGTCTGGCGCCGTCATGAAGATGTTTCGTCCAGATATTCAGATACTGGCAGTCCTCGCTGGTGAAATATTTCCGCCTCGGCGTCAGAAACCATCCCCAGGGTTCACCTCCCATGATGTCCGGCGCACAATAGCCATATTCGCAGGCATCCCGGATACCGGTCCAGGGTGCCGGCTTCTCCGGCATCTCAAATCGCCCTGCCTGTGCATAGCGGACCCCGAGAAACTGAAACGTCCCGTTCAGAAGAAAACCGCGCAGTTTTCCCTGCTCCGTCTGCGCAACCGGATAGTTCTCATCGCAGACGAATTCCGTCACTTTCTGCCGCACCATCGATTACTCCTTTCTTACGGCTTCCATTCCGGCCATATCAGTCATGCGAAACTCCATTAATGCATCCAGGGTGTGATTTTTCCCCTGCGGCTTGTCCTTAAATTCCATCACAACAGGATTCTGCGCCGTGTAGTTATGCCACTCCGGCAGCGGCTCACCGAACGTATCTGTTCCATTCGGATCGCCATATTTCACAAAATTGGTCCAGTACGAGCTGGTCTGTCTGGCCAGATCATAGGCACTTCCCTTGAACGGCCTCCAGCATCTGGCAAGGCTGTCATAGGCAAACCACATCTCACAGCCATGATAGGCACCGGCGTCGTCTCCCGGAATCTCCGCCCCGAACTGATAAAGATAGGCTTTTCTCCCCTGCCTTGCTTCCAGGATGCCGAACAGCAGCGTCCCTGTGATCAGATCGGAGAATGCATCGTCCTGATCAAAAAGCTGTCTCACCTGTTCATCGGTGTGCACATTGCATAGCCGCTTGAATTCCTCTGCTCTGTCCCCATACCGTTCCGCGTATTTTTCAAAGTCTTCCATGTTTTCCGGCAGGTCATTAAACAGATGCTTGAAGCTCTTCGTCTCTCCCTCATTGTAGCCTGCAATCACCGGAATACGATCTGTGTGATCATGCAGAAACGCTTCCCACGGCGTCTCCAGCAGAAATTTCCCGTCGACCACCGGCTGGAAGTGGAATCCTCTCCCCATTTCCTGATCCTCAATACGAACCAGATCCTCGGCCGGAATATGCCGCGCCTCCTCCAGACTGGAGGCGCCTGCCAGTTCCATCAGCTTCTTCCCGTTTTCTTCCGCCGCTTCCAGCGTGTACGGTGTCAGTCCCTGCGGCGCATCCTTGAAATCGACGGTCACGCCGCTTTCCACGATTGCCCCGGCGATCAGTCCTCTGGAGTGCGGAGAGGACAGCAGATTCTGCACGCTGCCTGCTCCGGCCGACTGTCCCGCGATCGTGATTTTGTCCGGATTTCCGCCAAATGCGCGGATGTTGCGGTGCACCCAGCGGATCGCCGCGAGCTGGTCCTGCAGACCGAAGTTGCCCTCAGCAGCCTCCGGATCCTCTTCCCGCAGCCACGGATGCGCGAAAAATCCCATCACTCCCAGCCGATACGTGACAGCCACAACAACCATTCCTTTTCTGGCCATATGTTCCCAGTCAAACTCCACCTCATAGGGATAGCCGCCCTTATATCCGCCGCCATGGATATAGAACAGAACCGGCAGGTTTTCCTCCCCGGTCCGCGCCGGCGTAAAGATATTCAGATACAGGCAGTCCTCGCTCATCTCGAATTCCGTGCCGGTAGGATGGATTTCCCGGGTCCAGAACTCCGCCGGATTCAATCCGGGCACCGGCTGACAGGAAATCGGTCCATACTGGTCAGCCATCCGGATGCCGTCCCACGGCTCGACCGGCTGGGGAGCCTTCCAGCGCAGTTCTCCGACCGGTGCTTTCGCATACGGCACGCCCTTAAACACAGTGATCCTCGGATCCCAGCCAAAGATTCCCTGCAGCTTTCCACTCTCTGTTTCCACCATCCGCTTATTCATCTCCGCTCTCCTTTCTGTGTGACGGTTTCTCATTCCTGATTGTTTACCCTTCCGAAAAGCATACGACCGACAGTCCCGGCAGCTCCGCGATGCCATCTTCACAGGGAACTGCTATCTCCCGCACCTCCCGCTGATGCTCCTTTTCCTGAGAAATCCGGTGCGGGGCACTGAGCCCTTCTGCGGCGTTCCAATCCCCCTCCGGCAGCGTGAGACTCACCGGTCTTGAGAGGTGATTGACGACGTACAGCTGGTTCTTGCCGCTCTGCGTTCTGGTGCGGACCGCAAACACATTCCTATCCCCTGTCTCACAGAGTTCCGCCACGCACGGCTCAAATTTCTTTCCGAAAAACCGGAACACCTGGCCCATACAGGACAGAAACGCGCTGTCCTTCGTGCATTCCACAACATTCTGTCCCCATGTGTTGCACATGTTATTGAAATTGGCCAGCGCAAATTCACCGCCGTAGCTGATGTAATCCAGCAGCCGGTGGGCGCCGTTGAGGGCGTAGTTCCATCCGACCTGCCGCGAGCTGAAATTGTTCTTCACATCATTGCGAATCTGCCCGTACCAGGAAAATTCCATTGCCATCTCCGGATCCTCATAGGGTTCCGGCGTACTCATGGGCGGAAGCCATTCGGTATCGACGAGTCTCACATCCGTCCCATGCGTCTGATTGTATTCCCGGAGAATCGGCAGAATTTTGCGGACAAAATCAGGATCTCCCTGCCGGTAGATTACATACTGGACGTCCTGCCCGGCGATCTCCAGCATTCTTCTCAGCAGTCCCGGGTCAAAACAGTAGGCCGCCATCATGAACTCGATCTCCGGGTCTGCTTCCCGCATTTTTCTGGCGAACAGGACGCACTGCTCCGCATATTGTTCAGCGGACCACTTCCGGTCAGGCTCATTGTCCATTTCAAACAGCCTGACGCGATACGGCTCCGGATGGCCGTTCAGCGCACGATACTCTCCCATTCCCACGTCTGCGGGAGCGTTGAGATACTCCACCATCTGCTTGGCCTTGAACGGTTCCGAGGTCATCATATTGAAGCAAATCTGCGGTTCAAATCCGACCAGATGAGCCAGTTCCATGAACTCATCCAGACCGCAGTCATTCTCCTCTATCCCGCCCCAGTAATAGCTCTCCTGCGGTTCCCTTCTGTCTCTGTCACCGATAGAACTCTCCCAGTGATAAAAGCTGGTAAAGCAGCCGCCCGGATACCGCACCACTGACGGAGCCGTCTGACGCAGCAGTTCTACCGCATCCTTTCTCCATCCAGAGAGCGCATCTATCGGCATCAGCGAGGAAAACGCAAGAATCAGCGTGCCCTGAAAGGAGAACACGAGCGATATCTCCGCGATCTCATCTGCCTCTGCCGTGAAGGACCACTCATACAGGCGTGGAATGGTGGTCAATATGATTTCTTTCCGGTTCCTTCCGAGGCGGATTTCCATCCGCTTTTCTTCTGCCGACTGAATCGCCGTGCCAAATCCATTGAGTCCGGCCTGGCTGAGTCTGCCCTGGTACCCAGTAAACAGACGGAACCGGTATTCCCGTCCCGCCTTCAGATGTATCCCCTGCTGCCGGATCCCGCATTCACAGCCCTCCTGCGTATTCTCCAGCAGCAGAGATGTCGTGCCCTTGTAGGTGTAGGTTCCTAAGGAATGCGAGACCTTCGGATTGCCCACCGTCTCCCAGTCAATCTGCTCATATCCGCTGTGCCAGAACGGTGCCTTGTCATTGTAGTGTTCCTGATCAAGGCCCAGCCATTCCCAGGTTTTGTATGTATATTCCGGCACACGTCGGAACGCCCGGTTAAACAGCATCTCGCTCCACAGACCATCGATCTGTCTTCCGAATCCAAGCTCGATAAAATTCCCGAATATCCTTCGATCCGTATGACGATCCGTCCAGTTTCCCGTCTCTCTCACAGATAACATGGCTGATCCCTCCCGCCTTCCGTCGTGATACTCCCATGGTAAGAGGATTCCCTGCTCCGCAATATCAAAAAAAATGAAACAAGACATGCAATTTCTGATTTTTCATTTTCGATTTCACAAAGGATCTGTCCGGGCGTTCTTCCTGTAACACAAAGCCTCCGGGCTCAGACTATCCTGCCCCCGGAGGCTTCTCTTTCATTTCCATTGCTTCTGTAACATCAATGTACTTCTATCCGCACCCTCTACCTCAGCACCACATTTTTCCCCGCCTGCGCCACGGCGATATAAGTCTTGCCAGGGTTCAGCTCAATCTCCTTCCCGCTGTCGTCGTAGTAAAGCGTCGGCATCCACGGCGAAACCTTGAACCAGGTCACATGAATGGCCTTTCCCTTCGTGCAGTACCAGCCGTCGTCCTGCGTTCCCAGCATGTCGAAGGACAGATATCCCTTGCGGTCAAGCTGCCGCCACTGGGTGTTCTGAATGATGACATTCGTGAACGTAAGCTGCTGGCCGTTCATCCCGTCCACCTGCTTCTTCCCATGAAGCGTCTTGCGGTAGACGCCCTCCGCCGCGTCATAATACAGCGCGCTCCTCGTGTAGCTGAACACCTGCGAGAGATCAACAGTCTGCGCACTGACCGCGGCAGCGCCGTACTGGGAGAGGTCGTTCACACCATTTTTCGCGAAATTAAAATGTCTCCTGTTGTAATAGTCCGCCCGCAGGGTCAGAGGATACCCGAGGCTTGCGCAGGCGCGGTCGATGCCTGCGGCGGAGATGTATGCGTTGTGCGGCGCCGTCCGGTCCTTCGTGCGGTAGAAATACCCTGCGCCCGGTGCCGCGCCGCCCGTGCCGTATTCATAGGTGCCGGAAAGGTTTGTAATATCGCCGGCGTCAATCGTCCCCTTCATATATGCGACACCGCCAAAATGAATGAGAATGGGGTCCCACTCTCTCGCCGCATACAGGTAGTACAGCCGGCAGGAGCGCAGATTTCCGATGCGCGGCAGGTCCTGCCAGTCCGGAATAATTGCCATCTGGCGGGAGATTCCGCCCTCCTCCATGATTTCATAGAGCACATCCGCCCGGCTGATGCCATAGGAGGGCTGTGCCGCCTCGTCCGTCGGCATCATGACCGCGAGCGGCCGCTGATTGGCCAGCGCCGCCGTGACCGGAAGGCCCGTGTAGACGCTGGTGAGGCTGTTATTGACATAGGTCTGCCCGGTCAGCTGCTGCCCGTACGCAGCCGGCGAGAACTCTCCCTCGCTGCCGGCCGCCGTTTGTGCCGCGCTGCCGATGGCGGTTCCCGCTTCCGCGGCCTGCTGCGCCACAGCATTTTCCGAAATGCCGGTGTCGGACGCCTCCACATACCGTCCCAGATATCTGCCAAAATAATTGGCATAGCTGTAGCTGTATTTTGTCCCGAGCTGCGCATCCACAGCGGCCGCGTAGGCGCGCACATCAAACCCGGCGCAGCCCTGCCGGCCCTCTGCCACTCCGACCTCTACGAAATGCCGGAGCAGCTCCGCCGGGTCATTTCCGATTTTGCTCCGGACATCGCTGTAATGGCTGTAATAATAGGCGGCGTCAAAAACCTTGGAATAATCTCTTCCGTTGTATGTCGACGCCGTCACCTTCGCCTTCGGCTTATTCAGAAGATAGGGGCTGCCCAGGCAGTATACCAGCGTGTTGTAGAACTCGTCCGGATCAAAGGACTCCGGATCCTCCGTTCCCGCCGCGGCCTGCCCCGCCGCCGCTTTTTCCTCTTTCTTCTTTGCGATCAGCTTCTGCCGGTAGGACTCCGTGTAATCCGCCAGCGCCTGATAATCCAGCGTATAGCCGCAGTCCAGCAGCATATCCAGATTCCGGTACGCATTGACCGCAAGGCCGATCGTCAGCGCCGTACTCCCGTACTGCGACGCGTCGGCGAAATTCCAGTAGCTGCTCTCCACCACCGTGGTATATCGCGGCGACCAGTCCGCCGTGCTCCCGGTCCCAAGTGCTTCCTTCATCTGCGCCAGGGTCGTGAACGCCGCGTTCCGGACCGTCCCATCGGGCGCCGTCGCGGTCGCTGTTCCCTGCTCCGCGGAGAGCGCCGCTTTGTTGTCCTTCCCTGCCGCCTGTCCGGCCAGAGGCATTCCGCCGCCCAGCACTCCCGCCGCCAGAATCCCGGCAAGCAGACGTGCCATCCATCTGTTCGTTCTCATTCGTGTATTTCCTTCTTTCTTCACCGGCACTTTGGTTTCCGCTGCGCCATGCGCCTTGCTCCGTCCTGGCGGAAAATGCCAGAAATGGCACAGCAGCGAAGCCTGTGCCGGACACCCGCCCTGTGCCACCTGTGATATCATTTTCGTTCTGGATTTTGATCCGCTCACACAGGCTCGTCCGTGGCGGATTCATGCTTCACGAGACGGAATACAATCAGATCCACCGCCACAACATAGATCAGGAAGATCACGCCCGCCTCCGTCTGCTTCGACATCGCGCAGGCGTCGTAGAAGCCGTGGAAGAATACCGCGGAAAGCACCGCCGCCCACTGCTCCGCCACACTTCTGGCGTGATGCCCGGCGTCCTCCCACAGCTTCGCCCGGCCGTAGAAATATCCCATGAACACCGCAAACCCGAAGTGTCCCGGGATTGCCAGCAGCGCGCGCGACGGCGCTACCGAGAGACCATACCCGGCCACATACTCGATATTCTCCAGCGCCGCGAAGCCGAGCGAGACAAACACCGCGTAAACAATGCCGTCAAAGCGATAGTCAAAATACGGCGACCGCCAGGAGAATTTCCGGAGGAAGAAGAATTTTGATCCCTCCTCCGCCACCGCGACCACCAGAAACGCCAGCACCACGGAATAGAGCGGACTGCCCGGATCGATGAATTTCGTGAGCAGCGGCTCCCCGACCGATTCCAGGATCATCGCCGGGATCGCCGCGAGGCATCCTCCTCCGATCAGCTTCATCAGAAGCGGGAGCGGCTCCCGCTCCACCTTATCCTGATTGTATATGACAGCCATCAGCGCAATGGCCGGTCCGACAGTCGCGATGAAATAAATCCAGAAAATTGTATCAAACAAGGTTGCCAGAAACATCGCCTCAGTCCTCCTGAATCACCTTCTGTGTCTCCTCTTTGAGCATGATGAAGATCATCTCGCCGCCATGCCCGTACCGCTCAGGAATCCGGATGCAGATCTCCTCCAGGTCCTCGCGGATCCGCTTCCTCTTCGCCTCTCCCCTTGCCATCACCAGGCCGGCCAGACTCCCGTACCGCGGGTCCTCCTCGCTGATCACCCGGTACCGGAGCACCGCGTTATACAGCTCCTCCCGCAGCGCCGCCGTCTGCGCCGGGCTTCCGCCTCCGTCAAAATCTGCCATCAGGTCCGCAGCCGCGGCCGCAAAATCCCGCTCCGCGCTGCGCCTGCCAAAGAAGCGGCCGGGTGTCCGTCCCCTGTAGAAGGAAAGCCTTGTCAGCGCCCGGATAAACCGGTCGGGCCTCGTCCCGTCCTGCTGCCGCCCGGCAAACCGCGCGTCAAAGAGCTGCCGGCGGAGCTGATTCATCTCCGTCTCCCCCTGCTCCGCCACCAGCGCCTCCAGCAATTCCTCCCGCCGGTCCGGATCCACTTCCTGCAGATAACGTTCCTCCAGTTCTTCCATCCTGTTTTTCCCCCCTCGTTCGCTGTTTCCTATCCCCTGATTTTTCGTCCCGGATAAATTCACCCAGAGTGCATAAGCCGCATCCGCCGCCTGTTCTAAATCAGGCCTGTGATCAGAATGATCAGAATCAGCACCGGCAGCACAAAACGGAAATAGGGCAGCAGCCATGCAGAAATTTTGAGGCCTTTGCCGGTGTTTGCTTCCTTCCTGTAGTTCTCAAAGCCCCAGCCTTTCCTGGAGGTGCAGAAAAGCAGAAAGACCAGGGAACCGCCCGGAAGAAGCAGACTGCTCACCACGAAATCCTCGAGATCGAGAATGTCCCTTCCGCCCGGCGTGTGAAAGCCGCTCCAGATATTGTATCCGAAGACGCAGGGGAGGCTTGCCGCCAGCATCACGATCATGTTCACCGCAACCGATTTTGACCGGCTCCAGTGCAGATTGTCCATACATCCCGCGGTCAGATTCTCAAAGACCGCCGTGACCGTGGAGAAGCTCGCAAAGGTCATGAACAGGAAGAACAGCGTGCCCCACAGCCTGCCACCGGCCATGTGAAGAAAGACGTTGGGGAGCGTGATGAAAATCAGCGCCGGACCCTGATCCGGGCGGACGCCATAGCTGAAGCAGGCGGGGAAAATAATGAGTCCGGCACAGATCGCGACGAACGTGTCGAGTCCGCAGATACTGAGCGCCTCACCTGCGAGCGTGTGCTCCCGGCTCATGTAGCTGCCGAATATCTCCATCGCCGCCACGCCGAGACTCAGCGTGAAGAATGCCTGATTCATGGCTGCGGTGATCACCTGCCCGATGCCGCCGGCCTCCTCCGCCCGCGTAAGACTCGGCATCAGATAAAATTTCAATCCCTCTCCCGCGCCGGGCAGCGTCAGACTGTGGACGACCAGCACAAGAATCAGCAGAATCAGGCCGATCATCATGCCCTTCGTCACACGCTCCAGCCCCTTCTGCACGCCTCCGCCGACCACCAGAAAGCCGAGCACCACCGTGATCGCCATGAACACCGTCATCTCGACCGGATTGCCCAGCATACCGGTGAAAACCGCCGCGATATCGTCCCCGGAGACTGCGCCGGCAAACTGCCCTGTAAGAAACTTCCAGAAATAATCCAGCATCCACCCGGAAACCGTGGTGTAATACATCATCAGCAGATAGCAGCCCGCCATGCAGAAATAGCCGTGAATATGCCACCAGCTTCCCGCCGGCTCCAGCGCCTGGTACCCCAGCACCGCGGATTTGCGGCTCGCACGGCCCACCGCCAGTTCCATGCTCAGCACCGGCATGCCCATAATGACCAGAAAAATCAGATAAAACAGCACGAAAATTCCACCGCCGTACTGTCCCGTGATGAACGGGAATTTCCATACATTTCCGATTCCGATCGCGCATCCCGCACTGACCAGCAGAAATCCGAGCCTGCTGCCAAAGTTCTCTCTCTCCTGCATTCTGTTTCCCCCCACCCGAAGTGTACTATCTGGAGTATACCGCGGATGAAGTCCGGATGGAATGAACAGCGGCCATTTACTGTCACGAAAAACATTGCTAGACTGGATGAAACAGAGCGGAACAAAATATAGAAGCGAGGCGGATATCATCATGGATGCAGCAGAACGCCGCAATGCAATCTATCAGAAATTAAAATCGGCTGACGGCCCTGTGAGCGCCACGGCGCTCGCCGGAATGCTGGGCGTCAGCCGTCAGATCATCGTCGGAGACGTCGCCCTGCTCCGGGCGTCCGGCCATGACATTCTTTCCACGCCGCGCGGATACGTCCTCCCGGCGCCCGATACCGGCGGCATAATCAGACGCATCGCCTGCCGCCATGACAGCAGCGGCATGCGGGACGAGCTTTACGCCATTGTCGATCAGGGCGGCACTGTCCTGAATGTCATCGTGGAACATCCCCTCTACGGAGAACTCACCGGCTCTCTGATGCTCCGCAGCCGTTATGATGTGGACCGTTTCATTGACCGGTGCAGCACCTCGGACGCGCTGCCGCTCTCCTTCCTCACCGAAGGCATCCACCTCCACACCATTTCCTGTCCGGATGAGGACGCCCTTAAGAGAGTCCTTGCATCCCTGAAAAAGCTCGGTGTCCTCTACGAGAACACCTGACGAAACTCTCAATTCAGCTTCAGATCTCCGTCCTTCACCCAGCCGAGTCTGCGTCCGATGCTGTTGAAAATCGGCGTGAGCACAGCAGGAAGCACGAAGGAAATCATCAGAAGTCCGAACCAGTCCCAGCCCGTGATGGCCGTCTTCGTGCCCGCGGCGATGTCATTCACCCATCCGGTGTAGACACCGATCTGCCCGACCAGTCCGCAGGTTCCCATGCCGGATGACACTGCCGCGCCATCCATTTTCAATCGGAAGAGGCAGGTCGCGAGCGGTCCGGTGATGGCCGACGTCAGAATCGGTGCGATCCAGATTCTTGGATTCTTCACAATATTGCCCATCTGCAGCATTGAGGTCCCAATTCCCTGTGACACAAGACCGCCCCACCGGTTTTCGCGGAAGCTCATCACCGCAAAGCCGACCATCTGGGCGCAGCAACCCGCAACCGCGGCGCCGCCCGCAAGTCCGGTCAGTCCGAGCGCCGCGCAGATTGCGGCGGAGGAAATCGGCAGGGTCAGCGCGATGCCGACGACAACCGAGACCAGGATGCCCATCAGGAACGGCTGCAGTTCCGTCGCCCACATGATGACATTGCCGACGGACATGGCGGCCCTGCCGAGCGCCGGCGCCCACCATGCGGAAAGCCCGATGCCCACGCCGATCGTGACGAGCGGTGTGACGAGAATATCAACCCTTGTCTCCTTCGAGACAGCTTTGCCCACCTCCGAGGCGATGATCGCGACGAACAGTACCGCCAGCGGACCTCCCGCCCCGCCGAGGGCATTTGACGCAAACCCCACGGAAATCAGGGAAAACAAAACCAGCGGCGGGCAGTGCAACGCATAGCCGATGGCGACAGCCATCGCCGGGCCGCTCATGGCGGACGCCAGTCCGCCGACGGTATAATCCGTACCGGCCACCGTCGCAACCGTGGCAGTCAGGAACGGGACATGAAACTGTGTCCCGATTGTGTTGATGATCGTGCCGATCAGCAGCGAGCAGAACAGACCCTGCGCCATGGCGCCGAGCGCATCGATCAGATACCGCTTCACCGAAATCTCAATATCCTTCCGCTTCAGAAATGCCTTGAACTTTTCCATACTTTCTCCCTGTCTTGCCATTCCCTGGAGTTCTTCCCACAGGTCTCGTCTGCGCTGCTGCTATGGTTCATCACAAATGATTTATCATAAAAAGCAATGCGCAGACATGTGTCATGACACATGTCTGCGCACCATTATAAGGTCACTTTTCGCTTTGTCAATCTAATTTGCCGGAATCCCCCAGGGTTATCTGTCAGAATCTTCCCAAGGTATCTCTCCGCGCATCAGACCGATCTCCCGGCGGTATCCCTCGTCCTCATTCGGTGTCTCCAGGATGAACGGCAGATCGCGGCACGCCGGATGCTCCGTCACCGCGCGGAGCGCCGCATAGCCGATGCTGCCCAGCCCGATCTTCTCATGGCGGTCCTTGTGCGAGGCAAAAGGTGTCATGGAATCATTCAGATGAACCGCCTTCAGGCGCTTCAGCCCGATCACTCGATCGAACTCAGTCATCACACCGTCCAGGTCGTGCACGATGTCATATCCCGCGCTGTACACATGGCAGGTATCGAGACAGACGCCGATGTGCTCCTGTTCCTTCACCCGGTCCATGATGGCGCGCAGCTCCTCAAAGGCTGCGCCAACCTCCGTTCCCTTGCCGGACATCGTCTCGAGGAGCACCGTGGTCGTCTGATCCCTGCGTATGATCTCGTTCAGCAGGTCGGCGATCTGGCCGACTGCTGTCTCAAGATCCTGCTCCCCGCGGCTGCCCGGATGAAAATTATAGTACTGATGCGGCGTCGCCTCCATGCGGACCAGATCGTCCGCCATGCACTCGTGCGCGAATTCCCGCACCTCCGGCTTCGGAGAGCATGGATTCAGCGTGTATGGCGCATGCGCGACAAGTGTTCCGAAACGATGCCCGTCCAGATAATCCATCAGCGCCGCGGCATCCGCCGGATCAATGGCCTTCGCCGCGCCGCCGCGCGGATTGCGGGTAAAAAAGGCAAAGGTATCCGCGCCGAGCGCCGATGCGTGTTTTCCCATGGCGAGGAATCCTTTGGATGAAGAAAGATGACATCCTATAAACATGAGAATGATCCTTTCACAGATTTACCACATTTTCTCCGCATTTCGGACACAGATGCCCTGTATGATGGGGAGCATAGAACGAAGGAACGAAACGGATATCCGAGAGGAGCATCCACTGAGGTTTCGCTCAGGACCTGTCTTGCAGGCCCCGTTCTATGAGAACCAAAACTTTTTCATAACTCCCCCCTCAGGACCGCCGGCTGCCACCGGCGGTCCTATTCTTATGTTATTTTTCAGTGCGCTCCTTCTTGCTGTACATGAAATCCGGCAGCCGTTTGCCCTTCTTCAGCCAGTCGTGAAACTCCGCCGTCGCGGCAAACTCGACGTCGCCCGCGGAATTGAGACAGGTCTCCAGGGAGTCCTGCACCACGCCGATGATGAAACCGACCCCGACGACCTGCATCGCGATATCATTGGAGATGCCAAACAGCGCGCAGGACATCGGGATGAGCAGCAGCGAGCCGCCGGCCACACCGGAGGCGCCGCAGGCGCCGAGAGCGGAGACCACGGACAGCAGGACCGCCGCCGGAATGGATACCTTCATATTCAGCGTGTTGCAGGCAGCCAGCGTCATGATGGTGATCGTGATCGCCGCGCCGTCCATATTGATCGTCGCGCCGAGCGGGATAGAGACAGAGTACATGTCCTTATCCAGCCCGAGCCGCTCACAGAGCGCCATGTTGACCGGAATGTTCGCCGCCGAACTCCGGGTAAAGAAAGCGGTGAGTCCGGACTCCTTCAGGCACTTGAAGACCAGCGGATACGGATTGCGGCGCAGATACAGGAAGATGACGAACGGATCGATCACCAGCGACAGCAGCAGCATCGTGCCAACCAGCAGCAGAAGCAGCTTCCCGTATTCCGTGAAAATCGCGAGGCCATTCGAGACAACGTTGGTATACACCAGACCCATGATGCCGAACGGAGCAAGGTTGATGATCCAGCGGACCATCTGCGAAATCCCGTCCGAGACATTCGACAGAAACAGCCTGGAACTGTCCGACGCGTACCGCTTCATCGCCAGGCCGAACAGGCTTGCCCAGAACAGAATGCCGATGTAATTGCCGGAGGTCAGCGAGCCGAACGGATTCGAGACCAGATTGGAGAGCAGCGTGTGAAGCACCTCGCCGAGTCCCTGTGGAATCACGTCTGCCTGCGCAGCATCCGGGAGAGCCACCGTGACAGGGAAGGCAAAACTCGTGATGACGGCGACAAACGCGGCGAGAAATGTGGTCAGCATATAGAGCCAGAGTACCAGACCGAAACGGCGGTCGAGACGCGCCGTGCCCTGCGCCAACGCACCGGCAACCAGAACAAAGACGAGCACCGGTGCGATTGCCTTGAGCGCGCCGACGAAAAGATTGCCGAATTCCTCGATCCAGCCGGCCTTCGGAAACAGCAGCGCCAGAACGACGCCGAGCAGAAGTCCGATGAGAATGCGGAGAATCAGACTGGTGTGATTGTACTTGTGTGCAAGAGAACGAAAGAACTGACTGAGACCATTCATGATGCGTTTTGTCCGCGGCCATGCCGCGGCACTTCCTCCCTCTTTGAATTCCATGCCGCGCGGTGTTGTCTGCTCTCTGCGGACAATTGTCCGCGCAGCACATGCTTTATCATAACACGAAATTCGCATCTGACAAGGTTATGTTTTCAAAGAGGTTGGAAGCTGAACAAAAAACCGTTCTCAGGAGAACACTACATTGTGTACCTGCCGCGTCACCGTGCCCGTCCCATAGTCGTAGCGCTGCACCATCATGAGGAGCGTCTGATTCTCCGACGGATCGTTGCAGAAATACGTGCCGAGCCAGCCGTCCCAGCCATACTCTCCGTTGTGCCCGATGATACCTCCCTTTCGCTGGTCCTGCATGACGCGGAGGAAATTGCCATAGCTGTGGCCGTCGAGGCCGATCCAGTTCCGGAAGGAATTTTGCTGTGCGTCCTCCAGCTGATGAGTCGTCATGAACTGAATCGTCCCCGGACGGAGGATCTGCTCACCCTCCCGGGACTGCCCGCCCGCAAGCAGCATACGGCCGAAGGCCATGTAGTCGTCCAGCGTGGAGAACAGACCCGCGCCGCCAAACTCCAGCGGATTCTCTCCTCCGTCATTGCGGATGCCGAGGTTGTTGCCCGTGTAGCGCTCCAGCCACGCCCCGCCTTCTGCCGGGTCCTGCGAAACCTCCTGCCCCTTGCCGTAATTTCCGGACGCCGCCTTCTTCGCGCCCTCGATGACCTCCTCCGGACTGTGATAGATATAGGCCGCTGCGAGACGATCCTTTTTATCCTCCGGGACGCAGAACGCCGTGTCCTTCATGCCGAGCGGCTCAAACAGCCTCTTCCGCAGAAAGTCCCCGTAGCGCATACCGCTGACCTTCTCAACAATCGCGCCGCAGACATCCGCGGAGGTCCCATACTGCCAGTCTGTGCCCGGGTCAAACTGCAGCGCGCAGCTGCCGAGGCGATCCGCAAACTGCTCCGTGGTCATGGCCTCCGGTGTGCCGAGATGCTCCAGCACCTCGTCAAACAGCCGTGCCGTGTCCGTCTCCGCCTGCGTCCGGCCGGCGGGATAAACCAGTCCCGAGGTCATGTTCAGCAGATCCCGTATCGTCATCGGATGCAGCGCAGGAACCAGTCCCATCGGCGTCTGTACCATCTGATGCGCATAGGATGGAAAATATTTTGCCACCGGATCATAGAGATCGATCGCGCCGTCCTGCAGCAGCAGCATCGCCGCCGCGCTGGTCACCGGCTTGGACTGGGAGTACAGATGAAAGATCGTGTCCCGCCGCATCGGACGTTTCTGCTCCAGATCGGCATATCCCTTCTCCAGATATGCGACCTCCTTCCCGTCCTTCTCCCAGAGCAGCGTCACGCCGGCGAACTGCCGCTCCTCCACAGCCTTTGAGAGAATTTTGTCAAGAAGCTCTGTCTTTGTGCGATATGTACTATCCATTTTTCCTCCGTGCCGCGCCGCTCATCCCGGCGCGGCAGTTCCCTCATGTAAAATCCGCGGCCTGCGTATCATGCCGTGCGATTCTTATGTTACCATAGGCAAAGACCGGAAGAGAAAAAATCATACCGAATGACACAGAAAGGACATTACCGATGAGATACGACACCATCCTCTGCGACATGGACGGGACACTGTTTGACACAGAACGGATTTATCACGCCGGCTGGAATGAGGCCGGTGTTTCCGACGATATCTACCGCCAGATGATCGGCCGGGACCACGGCGCCATCCGCGCGCTTCTGGAGCGGTCCGGCTTCAATGCGGAAAAGGTCTTCCGCGCGAAGCGCGAATACTGCGATGAACTGCTGGCAAAATATGTGCCGGAGAAGGACGGGATGGAGCGGACGATGAAGTGGCTCAAGGAGAACGGCTATCACACGGCCATCGCAACCTCCAGCGCCCGCGAGGTCGCCGAACACTATCTCAAGGTTTCCGATACCACCGGATATTTTGAGAAAATCATCTCCGGACACAGTCTGGAGCACGGCAAGCCCGCACCGGACATCTATCTGATGGCCGCGGAGCAGATGCACGCGGAGCCTTCCCGCTGCGTCGTGGTGGAGGACAGCCGGAACGGCGTGCTGGCAGGACGCGCCGCGGGGATGAAGACGGTGCTCATTCCTGACGAGTTTCAACCGGACGAGGAGACAATCCATGCCGCGGACATCATCCTGCATTCCCTGGACGAGCTGCCTGTCTATCTGCGGATGCTGAACGGCGAGCTTTCCCTCTCATGACTCCTTCGAGAGCGCGTCCACCATATCCTGCAGAACCAGATAGCGCTCCATCCGTTCCTCGAGCTTTGCCTCAACCGCTTCCCTCCGGGCCGTGAGGTCCGCCAGCTTCTGATAGTCGGAGGCCGCCTCCAGAATCTGCCTGTCGAGTTCCTTCTCCTCCGTCTCCAGACGGTCGATCTCTCCTTCGATGGCGTCGTACTCCTTCTGGTCCCGGTAGGAGAGCTTCAGCCGGTGCTGGCGGCGTGAGTTGTCCCCGCCTCCGTTTCCGGTTCCTGACGCAGCAGCAGTTTCGGACGCCGCGCCGCCCGGCGCCGCGTCCGCGGCTTGGACCAGCCCCGCTTCCGCTGCTGCAAGCCGGTGCTCCCGATACTCCTCATAAGCGCCCTCGCTCTGCCAAAGCGTTCCGTCCGGCATGAACGCAAAAATTCTTGTCACCACGCGGTCAAGAAAATAGCGGTCATGCGAGACGGTCAGCACGATACCAGCGAAATGGTCCAGATAATCCTCCAGCACCCGCAGCGTGCCGATGTCGAGGTCGTTCGTCGGCTCATCCAGAATCAGGAAGTTCGGCGCGCCCATCAGAATCCGGAGCAGATAGAGTCTTCTCTTCTCCCCGCCGGACAGCTTGCTGATCGGTGTGTACTGCATGGACGGCGGAAACAGGAACCGGTCGCACATGTCGGAGGCCGAAACAAGCCCGTCCGCGGTACGGATGTATTCCGCCGCACCGCGAACATAACCAATGACGCGCTGGGATTCGTCCAGCGCCTCGTTTTCCTGACTGAAAAAGCCGATCTTCACGGTCTCCCCGATCTCGACCCGGCCCTCGTCCGGCTCCACAAGACCGCAGATGATTTTGAGAAGCGTGGATTTGCCGCAGCCATTTGGCCCGATGATCCCGACGCGGTCTGTTCTCTGGAAAATGTAGCTGAAATTCTGGAACAGCGTCCTGCCGCCGTAGCCTTTCCCCAGATGATCGATCTCCACAGTCTTGCCGCCGAGGCGCGAGGACAACGAGCTGAGTTCCACGTGGCGATCCTCCACAATTTTGTCCCGGTCGCGGAGCGCCTCAAAGCGCTGAATGTGCGCCTTCTGCTTGGTAGACCTTGCCCGCGCGCCGCGCTGCATCCACGCCAGATCCTTGCGGTAGAGCGCCGCCATTTTCCGCTCGGACGCGGCGGCAGAGTCGATCCGCTGCTGCTTCAGCTCCAGAAATCCCGCGTAATTCGCATCGTACCTCCAGATTTTTCCCCGGTCGATCTCCAAAATCTGATCCGTGACCTCATCGAGAAAATAGCGGTCGTGTGTGACCATCAGAATCGCGCCGCGGAACGAAATCAGGAACTCCTCCAGCCACTCGATCATCTCCGCGTCCAGGTGATTGGTCGGCTCATCGAGAATCAGCAGATCCGCCGGCGTCAGGATCGCCGCCACCAGCGCCGCCCGCTTCTTCTGCCCGCCGGACAAAGTTTCCGGACTCACATCCGGATTATCGATTCCGAACTTCTGCAGCATGGCACGGACCTCTCCCTCCGTGTCCCAGTGTTCTGCTTTGCCACGGACCCTGGCCGTGATGTTGGCGAGCACAGATGTCCCGCCGTCAAACCGGGGATTCTGCGTCAGACAGGAGATTCGCACGGTCCTGCCGCGGATCACTTCTCCCTCATCCGGCTCCAGCATCCCCGCCGCAATGCCGAGGAGCGTGGATTTTCCCGTGCCATTCACGCCGATCACACCGATTTTGTCATGTGCGCTTACGCCGAAGGACACATCGTCGAGAACCTTCCGCGCACCCAGTGTAATGCTGATATTCTGCAGATTCAGGATATTTGTCTCATTCATGTTCATATACATACTCCGCCGGCGCAAAATCCGCGCATGCGGTTTTGCCCTGGTTTTGCCATTTTCCGGCCTGCCCGTTTGCCTTGTGTTCCGTCTCCTGCATGGCAGGGAAAGTCAGCCTGTGCTACAATGCCGGATAGGCTGCAGAATCCATTACTTCCGCCAGCCGTCACAGTTAACAGAAAGGAATTTTACCATGTCAGGCTACACTCCGGCACTCGCCGCCATCATCGCCGCCAATATCATAGATTTTCTCGCTGCCATGGTGCAGATCGCAAGCGGCGCCGTCCGAGACCGGAAGAAAATTCTGGCTATGCAGACCGTTCAGCTCGGCATGCAGACCATCAGCATGCTGCTTCTCGGCGCCGTCACCGGCGCCATCAACAATATCATCTCCTGCGTGCGGAACGTTGTCTGCTACCACGACTGGATGAAGAAGCCGGTGAAGGTCCTTTTTATTGCGGTCTCGGTCTTTCTGACCGTCCGCTTTAATACGCAGGGATACCTCGGCCTTCTGCCCCTCATCGTCTGCATTGTCTACATCCTGTTTATGGACATCCAGGACCCGATCCGCTTCAAAATCCTCGTGACCTGCACCTTTGTGCCCTGGATTTTCTACTTTCTTGTCATCCGCACCTACACCGGGGCCTTCTTTGCCGCTGCGACGGTCGTCACGAATCTTATCACGCTCCGGAAGATGATCCAGGACAGAAGTCGGCTGGCCGCTGCCAGCGCCGCCGCGGCTGCCGACGACAGCGACGCTGATCATGCAAATCAACTGACATTGTAGATGCGCGCCCTTTTTACCGAACGTCATCCGTGCGCCGCAGCCATCTGGCTGCGGCGCACATCTGTTATTCAAACAACGATTTCTTCACCTTCCCGTGGTCGAACAGGTTGTAATACGCCACCTTCCGGTAGTCTGACAGCAGCGGCTCCTGGCCGAGTTTCTGGATGCTGTGCAGTTCCCCGGCCGCGTCGCTGTAGCCCAGAATGTTGATGGCCGGATATTCCCGGCGCACCGCCGCGGTGAAGCGGTCATAGGCGCTTCCCTCGATGCCGGCGTTCTCCAGCAGATAGCTTCGCAGGAAGTTCGGCGATGTGAACTCCTGCTCTTCCGATGTCAGATCAAAATTCGCCCACATAATATAGGGAACCGTATATTTCTTCTCGAGTACGCTCAGCGCGGCGCCATCCTCGTACATTTCCGGGCAGATTGTCTTCAGTGTTTCTTCGTTCAGTCCCGGCTGGTGATCTCCGAACATCAGAATGATCGTCGGCTCCTTCACCTGGGCAAAATAGGTGAGGAGCTCCTCGAACGCCTGGTCCGTCGCGTGTGCAAGGGCGAGATACTCCTCCAGCTGCGCGAGGGACGCGAGTTTCCCATCCGTGGGCTTCACGGTCACATCGACTGCCGGCGTGTCCGCATTATAGTTGCCATGGTTCTGCATCGTCACATTGAAGATAAACTGCGGCGTCTTCCCGTCGTCATTCTGCTCGAAGATATGTTCCAGGTCCTTGAAATCTGAGCTGTCGCTGATGAACGTGCGGATTTTGTCGTCATACAGCAGCCCGTCCTCCGAGGAGTGAAAGGTATCGAACCCAAGAAGCGGGTACACCTTATACCGCTTATATCCGGAGGCGAGATAGGGATGAAACGCCGTGGTCTGATAGCCCCTGCTCTTCAGCATCCAGGCGAGCGACTCCTGTCTGGAATTGATGTACTGCGTGTAGGGAACACTGCCGCCGTTCAGAAAAGCGGTGGAATTCCCCGTGAGAAATTCATATTCCGTGTTTGCCGTCGTGCCGCCGAAGACAGACGACAGCATCCAGCCTTTCCGGACATTGCTTCCCCCGAGAGAATGGATAAACGGCAGATCGTCCACATCCGTGTCAAAGCCGTATACTGTGGGCAAATCCGCGAAAGCTTCATTCATGACCACAATCACGTTGGGCGAAGCAAGACCTGTCCCGGAGTCCGATGAAACAGATGAGGCTGTTTCGCCGCCAGTTTCCACGGTGGACGACTTGCCGCTGTCCGAAGCGCCTGCCGCCGCGTATTTTGCCAGAATCTGCTCCGCCTCCGCGGCGGAATATCCTGCCGGCGTCGGCTTCTCCAGCGATTTCTCCATGAAGGAGAAGAAGGAGAGGGCGTAGCCATGGTGAAGCGTCGCGATATTGGTGTTCCAGAGATTCACCACCGGAAGGTTCTCCACCACAATCAGCACACAGCCTGCTGCCGCGGCAGCTGCCGCCAGACGGTTCCACCACTTCTTCGCCGGGAGTCCGCGGCAGGCCTCTGTGTTGATCCCGATCAGCATCAGCGCGAAGGCCACGTAGACGAAGAGAACATCCTGCGTGACAGTCAGGCGATACCCGCCGTTCATCACATTTTTGGCGGTTCCCGCCATGGACAGATCAGAAAATTCGATTGCCTGCGCCCGGTACTGGAAATAGTAGTGATTCACCATGGCGGCAAACAGCCACCAGATCAGCCCGACGCCGTAGGACCAGTGGCGCTTGTGCCTGCCCCAGACTGCGTACAGAACCAGAAACGGAACCGCGTACACCAGAATATTGAGCCACCACGATTCCATGTCGTCCAGCCGGAACATGTCGCTGTAGAGGAGCTCCAGCAGGGAAAAGCTGAAGATCGAAAGGAGCAGCGTGCGCAGAAGTACCATCTCGTGCTTGCGCGGCAGCGGCGCGCCGCCGGTGAAACGATCCTTTGTGACGAGGATGCCCCCGCCGCCGTTCCCGGCTGCCGACGCATGATCCGCCCGCGGCGCCGTGCTGTAGGACGGCAGGTGAAGCAGCAGAAGAAACGCTCCTTCGGACAGAAAGACGGCAAAATGGTAGAACGTGGCGTATGTCGTCCACTCACCCGTGAAATACTGCGAAATAAACAGATATCCCAGGAACATCTGCAGAATCGCCGCCAGCATGACAGTCCAGAGATGCGGGAAGCCCACTCGGCGGTTCTCCCGCAGCATGGCCAGCACGACCGCCTCGAACAACACCGCCACGGACAACAGAACCAGGAAATTAAGCAGCTCCGTCCCGATGATGTGAGAGCGCGGATTGATTATAAAATAGGTCAGCGAAAACGAGACGCCGCGGACCGGCACCGGCATGAACACGATCCGTGTCACCTCGTCCTGCGGCGTCACCTCTTCAAAATCAATCGCATTACTGCCCTCCGCCATGATGACAGAACCGCGTTCCATCCCGCCGTGCGCCCGCTCGATTGTGATGTAGGACCAGCAGTTTTCCCTGGATAGATTCCGAACTCCAAACCCGATGCACCGGACAGGTCCTCCGTCCGTCAGATCGAGCGTGATGGTCGGCCGCGTCGACTCCGCGTAAAACTTTGTCCCATCGTAGGACAGCTGATCAAGACCCTCGCCGTTCTCCCCGCACAGGGCATCGATGGACACCGTCTCCTGCGGATACTGCGTGCAGAAATAGATGATCCGCGCCGTGTAGAAGGCGCCAAGCAGCAGCGCCGTCAGGAAAATCGGAAACAGAGCGGATTTGGAGAACTTTCTTGTCTTCATACCCGTTTTTCCAGCGGTATTCTTCGTCTTCTCCGGCTGTTCCAATGTCTTTTTTTCTGTCTCGTTCATCATCTGATGTTCAAACCCAAATCATCTTTTCTCAGCGAATCACTGTGCCATTCATGATGACGTGCTCGAGCGTCAGATTCCCATCACGCCGCAGCAGCACCACATGTCCCTTCTTGCCAGGTTCAATCGAGCCATAGCGGGCCTCCTCATGTATAGCCCGGGCCGGCACACACAAACACGCCGCCGCGGATCACCACGTCCTGCTGTTCATGAAATTTTCGATCCGGTCCATATACACAGGTATCCCTGATTATCATCTTATGTCCCTTCCTTCCGTTCTGAGGGGCTATCCCGCATGCGCTGTCACACGCGCCTCATTGCCGGCGGCCTTTCCGACAGCAGCGATTCCTCTTCCGCAATTTTACTACCTGCGACAGAGTCGTGGATTTATTTCATCATATTCTGAATTTTAAGTCATTTTAAATATTTTCATCTTATTAATTGACAATTATGAGGTGTCCTGCTATAGTAAAGATACCAAAAGAAAAGGAGGGCGGACCAAAGGGAAGGTAAGAGTTCCACAGATTCAGAAAGCAAAGCAACAAAGGTTCAGAGAAGATAGCTGATTGTGAACGAAGTCTCAGAGACAAGAGCAGATCCTCAGCCGGAAAGGGTGAGAAGAAAATCAGGAAATGAGAATCCTGATTCAGGTGAAGAGATCAGATCGGGAAGACGAGAGACGAGAAGACGAAAACAGAAGGAAGAAGTTCACCGGCGTGGATCTGAATGACAACTGAATAGAGAAAAGAAAGAGAGGTCGCATCTTAACAATGCAGATTAATCGGTTCATTTGTTAAAAGGGCATCGATTCGAAGAAAACTCGAATGGATGCCCTTCATCATGTCTATGGGATTGTAAATCTCGTCCCGTTGTCGATATACACGTCGCCCGCCTCCGAGTCGACATGCAGCTTGTACTTCAGCGTACTGTCGCCGCCGAACACCGCCTTGTCCATGGTAAGCGTCCAGGACCCGTCTTCCCGTTTCTCCGCCGCTCTCAGAAACAGGCGCTCTCCCGCGTCATTGAAGACAGAAATGTACAGCGCGCCAATTTCGCCGTTAATATCATCCACATGATCCACAGTGAAGACCACATCTTCTCCCACCGTCGAAACATGCATCTTCGGCTTGGACTTCTTCAGATCCTCCGCCACCTGCAGCACATGCCGGCTGATGCCGGATTTATTCTCCATCCATTCCGACCGTCTGGCCAGCTCCGTATTGACCTCGGAGACACCGTACTGCTCCACCAGCGTCGGCGTGCCGGAGAAGAGATTGGTTCCCAGTCCCAGCCGGTTTCCGTCAATGGTGCAGCCGAGCGCCGCGAGCGTCGTCGGGAAGTCATCAAAAGTCGTGTAAGTCCTCGTCGCGGACGGGTCCTCCACCGTCGCCGCCGGGTTGATATAACAGGTGTAAACCTTGCGGTCGTATTTTGAAGAAACCTTGTTGCAGAAATCGCCGTCCATGGTCAGGTGATCGCCGGAGATCACGATCGTCGTGTTCTCATACCAGCTCTGCTGCTGAATCCAGGCGACCAGCTCCGCGATCTGACGCGAGGAGCAGGCCATGACGTTGGCATACTGGTTGCTGCCGAACGTATCCGGGCATTCGCTGCAGACATAGCCGTCCGGAAAATGCGTGTCCACCGTGAGCATCGTCAGATTGAACGGCTGCGACCCGCTCCCGAGTTCCGTCAGCTCCTGCTTCACAAAGGAAATCAGCCGCTTGTCCTCAAAGCCCCACCAGACGCGGTACCCGTTCGGAATCCAGCCGTGCTGCAGCGCGTAATTGTAATCGTAGATCGTGTAATTGCCGTGCTGGGTATAATAAAGCCGCCTGCCGCCGAACGTCGCGTCCGATCCGAGCATGTAAACCTGATAATATCCCTGCTTCTGCAAAATATTGCCCAGCGTGGTGATCGACGGGAAAAAGGTCGTCTGATTCTTCATCCCGTTGTTGCCGATCTCCGTCTTGAGCGGCAGGCCGGATGTCTGGGCAAACATACCGCCCATCGTCCACGTCGCGCCGTTCATGGCATAGGCGCCGTTCAGCGTCTTTTCACTGCCGGAAAAATCTTCATTTTCCTCCGCCAGCTCTGTGAGCTCCGGAATGCAGTTAAAGGTGAAACCGCCGCCATTCTCCTTGTCCGCATAGGTATCTTCCATCGACTCAAGGAAAATATAGATCAGATTCCGCTTCTTTTCCGGAAATGTGATCGTCGTCTCCGCCGGATCCACATAATTTTCCGCGATAAATTCGGACGGCGTATTCCTGTTCCGCAGATAATCCGTGATGTCAAGCCTGATCCACGCCGTCGCCGCCGAGATCACCAGCACCGCGCGGGAGAGTCGTTTCATGCGGAGCACCGTCCGCGCCTTCTCTTCCTCTGCGTGATCCTGGATTTTCCACAAAAGCAGAATCGACAGCGCGGCAACTGCGATCATCGGCAGAATGCAGCGCAGCACAAAGGACCGGATCATCGAATCGCCCGTTCCCGCCAGCGGCTGAGACAGCTCGAAGACGATCTCCTCCATCTTCAGGTTGCTCCAGAGTGTAAACGCCCAGATCACCGTGGCAAGGCTGAAGGCGCCGCCTGCTGCCCAGAGCACCATCCGGATCTGCGATCCGGGCGTGGCTTCCTTCATGAACTCCGCATGGCGCAGCAGCGCTCTCGACGACAGCCGCCCGTGTGCGCGGGGTGCCTCTGTTTCTCCCTGCTTCTGAGACTTCTTATTTTGCTTATAATCGGAAAAAGAAAATCGTTTCATTATCTCACTGGTATAGGTGCGAGAGTCATACCTATGCATGGCTCTCATACACATTGACGCCTTACTTCCTGCTGCCCTGTCTGCGCAGTACTCCGTATTTTACACCAACTTCCCGAAAATAAACCATAATCCACAGAAAAGCCACAATTTCCCGACTGTAAGCCCTTCTGTCGTCCATGCGCGCAGGACACTGCTCTGAAAATGCCATGCAGGTTGGCTATCCTCCCCGGCCATCTGCTGATACAATATCGCTGAAAGAAAACATTACCATGGGCCTGCCATTTCCACCATTTTCCGCACATAAGCGCAATGGTTCTGCGCCCCCTCAAATGCCCGCGCTGATGCAGCCAGACACAGAAAGAAAACAGCCACCATGCCACACATCATTCCCATCACTGATCTGAACATGCCGGAGCTTCTTCCATACGCCCATCTGGACGAGAACCAGCTCCGTCACTATTATGAGCCGCAGACCGGCATTTTCATCGCAGAAAGCCCCAATGCAATCCTCCGCGCCATGGACGCCGGATACGAACCGATCTCCCTGCTCCTTGAGACAAAATATCTGACGACAGAAGCCGCGCCGATCCTCAGCCGCTGCGGCGAAACCCTCCCGGTCTATACCTCCACGCTCTCCGTTCTGTCCGGTATCACCGGCTATCACCTGACCCGGGGAATCCTCGGTGCGTTCCGGCGCACTCCGCTTCCCGCGGTGGAGGACATCGTCCGGAACGCCCGCCGCATCGCCGTACTCGAAGATATCGAGAACCCGACCAATGTCGGGGCGATCTTCCGCTCTGCCGCGGCACTCTCCATCGACGCCGTACTGCTCACTCCCGCCTGCAGCGACCCGCTTTACCGCCGTTCCATCCGGGTCAGTGTCGGCACCGTCTTTCAGATTCCATGGACCTACATCGGCCTTTCGGATACCCGCCGCAAAACGCAGCAGGAGGCCGTCTGGCCGGAAAAGGGCATCGCCGCCCTGCACCACCTCGGTTTCCGCACCGCGGCCATGGCACTCTGCGACCGCACCGTCCCCATCGACGATCCCTCCGTGAGAGCGGAGCGCAGACTCGCCATTCTCCTCGGCAACGAGGGATCCGGCCTGCTGCCGCAGACCATCGCTCTCTCCGACTATACCGTGAAAATTCCCATGTCTCACGGCGTGGACTCGCTCAACGTGGCCGCCGCCAGCGCCGTCGCCTTCTGGCAGCTGACGAGATAAAACACTACAATGGAACAGAAGGATGAAGCGCAGCAGCCGCAATGAAGCCGATATCTGCGTCTTCAAAAGAAAGCGTGTAGAAAATGACCATCGAAGAAATCAAGACAGAATTGATGCAGGATCCGAGAAACGCCGAATATTCGGCAAGAAACATCCCTCCAGTGTTTCAGATTTCGCCGGAAGCAAGGGTTCTGATCATCGGGCAGGCTCCCGGCAAAAAAGTGGAGGAGACTCTCATTCCCTTCAACGACAAATCCGGAGAAAAACTGATGTCCTGGATGGGGGTGAACCGCGACACCTTTTATTCCAGCCGCGTTGCCATCATGCCGATGGATTTTTATTATCCCGGCAAAGGGAAAACCGGCGATCTTCCTCCCCGGAAATTTATCGCGGAGGAATACCACAGCCGCATTCTGTCCCTCATGCCGGATGTCCGTCTGACTGTGCTCATCGGTCAGTATGCGCAGAAATACTATCTCGGATCCCGCTGCCAGAGAACGCTGACCGAGACCGTCCGCCACTATGCGGATTATCTCCCGGACTTCTTCCCGATCGTCCACCCCAGCCCGCTGAACTTCCGCTGGCAGGCCAGAAATCCGTGGTTCGAACAGGATGTCGTCCCGTCTCTCCAGGAGCAGATACGGCAGACTATGCGCTCTTTCGGAGCGTGAATCTGTTCTTTTGAAAATCGATCAGCCCTTCCTTCCGGAGTGCGGCGAGCTCCCGGCTCAGCGCACTCCGGTTGGCGCACAGATACTCTGCCATCTCTTCCCGGTTCAGCGGAATATTCACCGTGCTGCTCCCCTGCTTCTCCGCCTGAATCTCCAGATAAGCCAGAATTTTACTGCGCAGATCCGGCTTGGAAATGACCTCGATCTTTTCGATAAACTGCACATTGCGCCTGCCCAGCTGATCATAAAGATTGTCGGCCAGACGCACATGAAAGGCGCAGTGATGCGAGCACGGGTGCATGATATTGTCCAGTGACAGGAACAGCACCCGCGTCTTCTCCGCTGCCTGAAAGGTCACGCCAGACTGCTTCTGCCGCATGATGTGAAACGTCTCCCCGAAAAGCTCTCCCGGCTTCATATAAGAAATGAACACCGATTCCCCCCAGAGATCCTCCCGCACCATATTGACGCGGCCGGACAGCACGATGCCGACATACCGGATCTGCTCCTCCTCCATGATGATAATTTCGTCCTTATCGAACTCCCGCACGGTCGGCATGATATGCCCGAAAAGCATTCCGCGCTCCTCCCTGGAAATTCCCTCAAACAAAGGAATATTGACACTGTCCATCACGCTGAAATCTGTCATGCCCTGCTCTTTTCCTTCCGACTGATATCTGACTTATACTTTCACACTATCATCTGCCTGTTGTCAGGCCGCTTTCATATATCACGGATCCCGTATCCTTCTTCAGATCTTATTCTCAATGCGTTGCATGTGCAACTAAATATTTTCTCTGATCACCGTACACTAAGCACACAGAGCAGAAATAGTCCGTCCAAACAGAATTAGAAAACGACGTTGGTTCGCCGCTTTCTACCTGATTTTGGTGCCGCAAAAAATGGAAAAGAGCCGCGGAAGACGCGGGAAAGGAAAGCATCATGAGTGCATCGTTATCTCCCATCCATACATGGATGTATCAGAAAATCGCATACCAGGAGCGCCTGCTCGCAGCCCTCGGACAGACCGCCGTCCGAAGCGGCTGGCGCACCGAAGCGCAGCTGAAGGAAGCCGGAATCGGAGAGACGCTGCCTCCGATGGATCGGGTCATCGACCCGGACGATATTCACGGCAGCCTGCAGGGGATGATCGACTGGGCGGAACCCCGGCTTGCGTCCTTTGTCTCCGGTCTTCTCACCGAGGATTCCGCAAGACTCTCCGCTCTGGAGGAAACCGCATTCCGCTTTGGCGTGATGGTTTTCTCTGAAATCAGGGATCAGGAACCGGCCGGCGACTTCTCCTTTGCCGTCGGACTCATGCCCGGGAGCGGCGCGGGCGAAGAAGCGACCGAACTCTACCGCAAAATCAGTGACGTCCTTCTGAATGGCATGCCCTGTGACCGCGTCGTCCGGATTACGGAGCAGACGCCTGACCATCTGTCCTGGGAGTATACGGCAGATCTCCATGAGCCTTACTGGACCGCCGCCGGCGGGGATGTCCGCTGGTTCCACACGCTCCGCCGCAGCCTTGTTCGCGGCATGCTCGACAGCACAGACTTCACCCTGACAGGCGACGACTGGAACCACTGCAACCTTTTAAGGAAATCAAACTAATCTCCATCCATGGAAAAGCCTGCCCCATTGTGAATGAGGGCAGGCTCTTTTCATCACTCCGCTCTTCGCCGCAGAATTTTGCCACTTTCATCGGTGTCATACCAGAATCCGTCTGCCGGACCGGCCGTATGCGCCGTTCCGTCCTGATATATCCGGACTTCTCTCACTATAAACGGTGCGTCCGTCACCCTGGAATCTGACGCCTGCAGCGGCAGAAGCGTTCCCTCCCGGACAAATACCGGGAGCGTATCCAGATCCGGCTCCACGCTGATCCATCTTCCGCCCTGCACAGCTTTGCTAGTCCAGAAATCAGTCCAGCAGCCCTCCGGCAGCCAGACCGGATACCGTTTCCGATCAAAGGGAGGGGCCACAAGGAGTCCTCCCCCAAGCATGTATTCCAGATCTATACCCGATGCCGTCAGATCCTCCGGAAACTCGTACAGCAGCGGCCGCAGTATCGGCTTCCCGAAGAGATGTGCCTCCACCGCGCAATGATACAGGTACGGTTCCAGCTCATGCCTGACCTCATCGTAGCGCCTCGCTGTTTCCAACACATGCGCTGAGTAATGCCACGGTTCCCGCGGCGTCTTGCCGTGCGCCCTGGCAAGCGGCATAAACATGCCAAGTTCAAAGGAACGGAGATACTCCTCTTCTGACGGCATGCACTCATCGCCATGCGAATCTGTATTATAAAATCCTCCCAGATCAAATCCCCAGTATGCGACACCGGACAGTGCCAGACTCAATCCTCCGCGCAGAATCGCCGCGTGATTAGTGCAGCTGCTGCAGGAATCTCCCGCCCAGGCAGCCGGATAGCGGTGAGAGCCGGCGAATCCGCTTCTTCCCCACAGCATGGGAATTCGTCCCTTCCCCTCCTCTGCAAAATACTCTGCCATGGCCTCATAGACGGTCTTCGCATACAGAAAAGGAATCTTGTTGTGCGATTCCACTCCGGTCGTGCCGTCATACAATCTGGCGTTTTCCGGGACTGCCTCGGAAAAATCAGTTTTGATGACATCCGCGCCGCTCTGCAGCGCTCGCCTGATTCTGTCCTTATACCACGCCACGCAATCCGGATTGGTGAAATCAAAGCAGGCGACAAGATCATCTGCATCTGCCATAGCCCGGAATAGCGCCGTGCTTCCTTCCGCATTCCGGATAAAATACCCGCAGGTCTCAATTTTCCGGAACTCCGGAGAATTCTCAGATACATAGGGATAGTTCCAGATACTGAGATGGATTCCCTTAGCGTGAAGATTGTCGATCATCTCCTCCGGATGCGGATATGCCTCCGTATTCCACTCCCAGGTTCCCGCATTTTCCTTTTTCTGCCAGCTGTCAAGATGGATCACATCCAGCGGAACGTGATATTTTGCTGCATCCGCCGCGACCTCCTCCACCTGCTTCCGGCAGAGATAGGAACATTTGGACTGCCAGTATCCGAAAGCCCATTTCGGGATCAGGGGAATGCCCCCTGTCATTCTGACATAAGAGGAGAGAATTCTTGCCACGAATCCGCTGCCGCGCTGTACTTCCCTCCCCTGCCGCGCCTCAGGATCCAGAAACAGGATGACATCCAGGAGCGCATCCTCCGCAGAAATCTGCAGACTGACCTGCGAAGCGCATCCAAGGTCAAAACAGCTTCTGGCATAGGTGTTCAGCAGCAGACCATAGCCATAGCTGCTGATATAGAACGGGTGGGACTTGTACGCATTCTCCGTGTTTGTGGCCAGCGCGTCCTTTTGCCAGCAGTGAATCCTCTGCCCCCTCTTGTTGAGAGAAGTGAATTTTTCTCCCAGTCCCCAGATCGCTTCATCTGAGCGCAGCAGCAGATTCATCCTCGCTTGCACCGGTATCGGCGCCGCTTTATCCGCGCCCTGCACCGGAATGGTAAACCCTGCCGGGAGTACCTTCCACCGGTTGTCCACATTGGTATCGTAACTCTGGTCTCTCAGTATCTCCTTTCCCCCCTGAAAGACCGACATTTCCCAGAAATCCGTCCGAAACGACAGCTGAATGTCGTCATTGCCGTACACAATATGGCCTGGCTTTCCCGTCGGCCGGATTTCCGCATGAGGACGCTTTATTCCGGCATTCCTGTTCTCTGCCAGTATGCTGTCAAAATCAAAGACCGCATTCCGTTCTTTTTCTTCCGGAAGCGTGAACATTTTCAGCCGGATCACACTGTCCGTCAGAAATTCCGCCCGTACCGCAGCGCTACGGTCCTGATCTGTCCGCACCGTCAGCACAAGGCCATCTTCCTGCTCCTGAATGCGCTCCACATTGACGAGATAATCCTCGCTGTCCGGAAATAAGGTTCTTCTTTTCCCCAACTGGGGATTATAATCAGCATCCATACAGCCCCCTGCAGCATTTTCCCCGTACAACACCGGTCTGCTTATCCTTTTACCGCACCCGCAATCACGCCCTCAATGATATATTTCTGGCAGGCAAAATAGAAAACGACAATCGGAATCAATGCAAAAACGATCACCGCCATCATATGTCCATAATCCACCGAGCCATATCCGCTCTTCAGATACTGCACCGCAACTGGCACCGTCTTGTATTTTGTCCCGATTACCAGATAGGGAAGCAGGAAGTCATTCCATACCCACATGGCATTGAGAATTGCCACGGTAATGACAATCGGCTTCATGATCGGGAAGACAACCTGGAAGAACATGTTGAGCGGATTGCAGCCGTCGATCAGCGCCGCCTCCTCCAGATCGACGGGAACCCCATTGATGAATCCGGAAAACATAAACACGGCCATGCCGGCGCCGAAGCCCAGATACAGCACACAAATTCCCACAAAATTATCCAGCTTTGTCACATTGGCGACCTTGGTCATGGTGTACATAACCATCTGGAATGGGACCACCATACTGATCAGGAACAGACCGTACAGGAACTTTGACAGCCCGCACGGAACGCGGGAAATCATCCATGATGTCATAGAACAGAATATGATGATCAGCGCCACGGACACCACCGTAATGAACAGAGAATATCCAAGACTGCTCAGAAAATGTATCTTCGTCAGGCCGTCCATATAGTTCTGCAGCCCGACAAAGCTCTCCGAATCCGGCCAAAGGAACGGCGTCGTCGAAATATACAGCTTATTCTTGAAGGAGTTCATGACGACCAGAAATATCGGGAACAGAAACAGGACCGCCAGAACCGACATCAGAAGATAGCTGAAAAAATGAGAAACCCTGGTATTCTTTTGTATGCTTTGAGAGACTCTTACATCGTTTTTCATACTTCCTTAGCCTCCCTTGATCTGGATATTTTGAGCTGTATACCGGCGATCACCAGTACAAGAATCGTGAACACAACGCCCTCCGCCTGACCAATTCCGGAGAAGCCCTTGCGATTGTAGTACGTGTTGTAGATATGCAGCGCCAGCATCATGGTTTTGTTCGCCGGAGCGCCGCCCGTCAGGGCAAGGTTCTGATCATACATCTTGAAGCAGTCCGTCAGGGCGAGGAAGGTGCAGATGGTGATCGACGGACTGACCAGCGGAATGATAATACTGTGCAGTGTCTGCCGGTACGTCGCGCCGTCAATTTTGGCCGCCTCCATCAGTTCGCTGGAGATGGACTGGATTCCCGCGATGTAGATAATCATCAAATATCCAATTTTTTGCCAGTTATACAGAAGGATAATGCCCCAATATCCGTACGTGGCGCTGTACGTCAGATCATTTCCCGTGAGCTTGATCAGGATACCGTTGAGCAGCAGCTGCCAGATATATCCCAGCACAATGCCGCCGATCAGATTTGGCATGAAGAAAATTGTGCGGAAGAAATTGGTGCCCTTCAGTCCTCTGGACAAGAGCAGCGCCAGCCCAAATGCGATCAGGTTTGTCGTCACAACCCCGACAACCGCGATTTTGACGGTAAACCAGAGTGCCCCGAGAAAGCCGGAATTCTGCGTAAAGACATAAATGTAATTGCTGAGGCCGACAAAATGGGCGTGTTTCAAAGTTTTGAACTTGCAAAAGGACAGCCCGAGTCCCATCACAAACGGAATGACAAAAGCGATGGCATAAGCCGCAAGCGTGGGAATGACAAATAACGCATAATATTTTTTATAGGATTTCCGCATTTGTTTCTCTCCGTAAAACCATCCGGCATCCCACCAGCCAGTCCGGCGTGGCTGCGCCCTTGTTCATAACACATGACGCATTCAAGCCGAAAAAGCCGGAAGATTCCTGCGAAAAACTCCGCCTGTGCGTGATTCACAGGCGGAGTCTGTTGCCTGCGGAAACCGTCTGCCGGGATATTTTCCCGATACGGTTCCGCCGGTCAATCCTGATTACTGATTATTGACGATGTCCGCCTCGACCTTCCACTCGTCGACGGCGTCCTTGACGACCTTGTCCCAGTCCTTCTGACCCTGTGCATATTCCAGAAGGCTTGCGCCGTAGTCGTTCTTCCACTGATCGTCCGGAATCAGGTTTGCTGCCCAGCAGTAAGCGGTCTTTCCCTTGGAGGCAATGTCATTCTCACTTGCAAACAGCGGGTTGGTATACTCAGCATCCGCCATCGTGGTGAACGGCGTGACAAACTGCAGGGACTGCGCCACCAGCTTCTTGCCGGTTTCGGAGCTGAACAGCCACTCAAGGAACGCAATGGCAGCATCCTGATCCTCCTCCGGAAGATCGCTGTTGATGCACATATACTGAGACGCACCAACATTAAGCCCCATGTTCTCTTCCCCTTCCACGCCGCAGGTGATCGGAATGAACACGACATCCTCGTCCTTGACCGTCTTGCCATCTGTATTGGCAATCGTGTTCCATGCCCAGTCGCCGTTCTGAATCATCGCACACTTGCCAAGCGCGAACTCCGCCATCGAGTCATCGACCGTCTTGGTTCCGACCAGGCTCTTGTCGATCAGAGAGTTGTTGAGGTACAGATCCAGAATGTTCTTGAAGTTCTCGTTGTACTCGAACGTGAAATCCGGAACCTTGCCATTCAGATCGATCTTATCGTTTCCGCCCCACTCCCAGTACAGCGGCTGATTCATCAGATGAGTCTGATATCTCCAGTCATCGCCGGCCTTCAGAGAGGTCGATCCGAAGACGCCTTCGATACCGAGTTCATCCTTCATAGACTGCATATCCTCGACCACCGCCTTCAGCGCATCGAAGGTATAGAGATCGTCAAGTGACGTATAATCTGTGGATTTGTTAGAAGAAGCAAAATATTTGTCAGTAATTCCCTTGTTGACGATGATGCCCCAGCCTTCAAGTCCATAGGAAATGCCCCACACACCGTCGTCATCCTTCAGGCTGTACTTCGAATCCGTGAGCCAGCTGTTCAGCTGCGTATCGGAAAGATCCCGGCAATAATCCTTCCACTCTGCCAGCTCCGTCGCGCCGGTCAGAACAAAGATGGAAGGTGCCTCATCGCTGTCCATGCGGGCTGTGAGTGTCTGCTGATAGGTATTGGATGCCGCCGTATCGATCTGCACCTTGATGCCGGTCTCATCCGTATATGCCTTCGCGACATCCTGCATCTGATCCGCGACCTCCGGCTTGAAATTCAGCCAGCGGATGGTTCCTTTGTAATCGCTCGGCGCAGCACTCGCAGATGCCTCTGTCGTCTCTGCGGAAGCTGTGGATTCCGCCTCCGTGGATGCCTCCGAAGCTTCCGCCGTCGTTTCTGCAGAAGCTGCCGCCTCAGATTTCTGCGTGTCAGAACTCTGCGTACTGCCGCATGCTGCGAGCATAGACCCGACCATCGACACAGCAAGAACTGTCGCCAGTGCCTGTTTCTTCTTCATAGTGACCTACCTCCCATGAAATGAGTGCACAGACTGTGCACTAAAATCAATATGTTTGGAAACGTTTTCGGTAACGTTTCCAAGTCTTTGATAAATTCAGCATATACTATTTTGAACATAAATAGCAACTCAATTCGTCGATTTCCTGATAAGTTTGTGAAAAATCTTCAAAAACACATCCTCCCATTTGGTTGACTTTTCTGCCGATCTGTCAGCTTTCTTGTTGACCTGAGCATAATATTCCATAAACTCAGAAAAATGAAAATGCCGCATCCAGATCATTTCGCCATTCTCCTGCGGCTTCTCTGTGATATTCTTTTCGCCATGTTTTCGTTTATCGCCGTTTTGTTGTCGTTTATCATTGCTTAACGTTTATTCTCGTCCATTCACATATTTTCAATTTTCATAACCCACGCCAACCAGAAACTTCATTCCGCAAGCAGAAGGATCGGTAATATGATATCGGTGGGACGATCCAGTGATGAGATCTCAATGATAATCCGATTCTGCGGCGCAAGGTATTCATTTGCTCTCAGTTTCACTGTGAATCTGCCAAATCGCCGGGTATATCTTGTATCTGTCTGGATCACAATACTTTTCGGACCTTCTTCCAATGTCAGACCATCAGGAAGAATATATCTGATACTATAATGCCTTTGTCCCGGCATCTTATTTTCCAATGTAATTTTCAGTTCCGCTTCTCCGTCCTGTCTGATTCCGGCGCCGGTCATATATTTCACATATGCTCTGGTATGTACGAAATCATAGAAAACAGACCCGTCATGTGTACTCATTTTCTCCCAGTAGTTTTCTGTTGCTACAAGATCCTGCGCCTTTATGCTGGAAAGGTCTGTCTCATCACCGCTGATCGTGATTTCAGAATTTTTCATCGCAAGCGTGATTTTAGCCATTCTGACAACACGTTCTGTCAGTTCTCTGCAGGATGTCGGAAAACTGCCGCTGGCTCTGTTCAGCGCGACCGAGATAATATCATCTCCGATGAACTGTCTCCAGTCACCGGGTATACTGTCCACACCCCCAAGGATCCCCAGAATGGAGCCCAGGGTAGCTCCTGTACAATCTGTATCATCGCCACAATTTACCGCGATAAGCAGAGATTTTTTAAAATCCCCCTCCCCGTAAAGCCATCCGATGACAAAAAAAGCCACATTCGCCGGTGCCTGAAACCATCCCAGATCCTGGGCATCCTCAACGACTCTCTGCCGGGCTGTTTTCCAGTCAGCCCCGTCCTTATAGGCATCCATCGCCACCCGGACCGACTGCGCCACCCGACAGTTCTCCGGAATATAAGATAATCCTATTTTTAACAGCTCCTCCCGATCAGAAATCACATATGCAGCGCTCTCAATCGAAGATGTAAAGTACTCCGCATAGGTACCTTCCCCTGTCCCATGATCCACACAGGCGTCATACCATGCGAATTCCGCAGCTGCTTCCGGATCGCCGGGAGTTATAGAAGCCCAGATTTCTGATCGGATCCATGCTCCGTTGGAATCCCTCCATGGATTCTTGTAATCTCCGGATACAGGCGGCAAAAGGCCTGCCTGCATATTGCTCTTGCCAATCCCATACTCGTTCCACCATGCCGGGATGTAATCCAGCCAGTATTCTCCCAGAACCTTTTCCGAAATCCGATTTGGCCCATACTCTTCCAGCGCTTTCAGCCAGACCAGTTGGAGATCCAAATCATCGTTGGCCAGTGGTTTCCCTGAAGGAGAATGAAAATCTCTGATATCCAATATATCCGTTTTCCCCTCAAAGGGTGTTCCCAAAGTTCCTCCGATATTCTTCCCCACCCAGCATCCGTATACCTTGTTAAAAAACTCTGTGCTATTCAGATTCGCCATCTGTCTATCCTCCGTACTCCCTTTTCACACCTGTTACCTGAAAAGATTCCCATACAAAATCTGGCGGATTTTTCGACCCACCAGACTCTGCTCTTCTTCCGCAATATTTAATGCCCCATTCCACGCTCTTCGCGGCATCCGTGTGAGATCCCACTTCGGTCTTTCCTCTGGATCGGGACTCTCCCGCCGCGATAAACCGCGGCGGGAGAGGAAGCCTCTTACGATTTAATTTTCAAAGGAAGCTGCCTCCTCTTTCGCAACCTTTGCATTCTCTATGAATTCATTTGCAGCATTTTCGTATCCCATCGCCTTAAGGTCCGAGATGATGTCCTGCTTCGCCTTTTCAAACTGCTCGTCACTTTCCGCGAGAACCACCTTGGAGAGGTTCGAATTGAAGTACTGCTCCCCGTTGGACTGAATTTGCTGTGCCTCCTCAGAACAGGGTCCAATAATCTGAAGACTGACTGGAACTACTGAACAGGTCTTACCTATTCCATCCTTCACCCACTGGTCATAGACCTGTCCCGGATATTTAAAATCTCCGTAGTCCGCCGCGAACTCCTGCTGCTCCGGGGTTGCATGCTCCATTTTATAGTTCTTGGTATTGGTAAGTTTTACCGGATACCCATCCTCCGGCTGCTGTACGCCTGAGCAGAAATATTCCAGCGTATTGATCCCGCGCTTACTGTCATATTCATAACTGTCCCCGCTATTCAGATATTTTAAACGCTCGCCGATTGGCTGAGGAACTCCGTCGACATAGTCCCAATCCTCCCCCTGAACGCCATTAAATATCAGTCTCGCGCCTTCGTCCGTTTCCAGATAATTCAGAAGCTGCATCGCCCTCTCCGGGTACTTGCAATTCGTGGAAATAGCCCTGGAATCGTTCACCTGATATCCACAGGCCAGATCATAGTCATAAATATCAGGAAGAATCTCAAATGCCCCCGGAAGAAGCACGGTATTCGGACTGTTTCGTGTCAGATAATTGGTGAGCACAAGTCCATTTTCTATTTTGTCACAATATTGCTGCCATTTCTGCGTCAGCCCTTCAGGGTCGAACAGTCCCATTCTGTAAGCTTTGTTAAAGAACTTCATCCCCTTCCAGAAGACACCGTCCTCCTCCAGAAATTCATTCTCCACTTCACCTGTCTCACAATTTCCAAGGAAATTCGCATTCAGATTGGTATATCCGTGCGAGAAGGGATACGGTATGATGTACGGCCATGCCCCCCAGTCCGTCCAGGCAGAGAGCGCATAAACCTTCTTCCCATCCGTCCTTTGACTCTGCGCGTAATCCTGGATCTGTCTGAGCACGTCCAGATATTCATCCTCCCCGTTCATCTCCGGAGACCCGATCGCCTTATAGTAATCATAGCGTGTAAAGAATCCCACGAATCCGTTTTGAAGCGGATTATCTGGTTCTGCCTTCTTCACCGCACAGGGCAGAATGTACGTCGTCCCGTCACCGACTATTTTCTTGGAATACTGAATTGCTGTAGGTTCATTTTTTAAGATATCCTGTCCATATTCTTCCAGAAGATCGTCGAGTGGCAGTAATTGTCCGGAAGATATGATGCTTGAAACATCCATCATGCTCAGTTCCGGAAGCCAGAAGAGATCCGGCAGATCCCCGCCCGCAGCAAGAACCTTCATCTTGTCGTGATCCACCTTTACGATATTGAGTGTAATCCCCGTAGCTTCTTTGATCTGCTCCGCAACCGCACAGTCCCATTCGCCGTCTTCCGCCTGTGAAATACCAAGGGTCAGAGTAATCGGACTTTTGTCTAATTCCCCAGACGATGAACTTTCTGCTGTCTCAGAAGCTGATGCCTGTGTCTCAACAGATTCCGCAATTCCCGCCGCGGAAGAGCCATCCGTGCTCTGGACCGTACCCGCTGCATTTCCACTGCCGCATCCTATCAGCAGCGTTCCACAGAGGAAAGCAGATAGCACGGTAGAAATGGTTTTTTTCTTCATGAAATACCTCCCTGAAAAATATTGTGTTCCAAGGCAGACTGCATGAGGGCCCCCACTTTCGCTGCCTGTTGTAACCATTAGACAAAATTTCCGATCCTGATCTTAACCTTTGACTGCACCCATCATGATTCCTTTTGCAAAATATTTCTGAAGCGACGGATACACGCAGAGAATTGGAAACACTGTGATCACGGTAATTGCCATTCGCACCCCCGCAGGGCTGATCATGTTTGCCGCATTTTCCGTCACCATACCGCTTCTCATGCTGCTTGCGAGCTGCTCCGCTTCATGTAAGTAGTTGTAAAGGATCAGTTGAACTGTCTGCAGCCTCGTATCGGTCACCAGAAAATAGTTGTCCTGCCACGCATTCCACTGTCCGACGGAAATATACACTGCGCATGTTGCAATGACCGGCTTTGACAGAGGAAGAATGATACTTCGGTAAACTTGAAAAAAACCTGCTCCGTCAAGCGCTGCTGACTCCTCAAGGGAAGGGGGAAGCTGCTCGATAAATGTTTTGATCAGGATAATGAAATAGGCATTCATCGCTCCCGGAAGAATATAGACCAGAAAATTATTTCGAAGTCCGTACATTTTCATGGTCAGATACCATGGGATCAATCCGGCATTGACATACATGGTTGCAATAATAAACCGATATACGAATTTTCTTCCCAGCATCTCGCGCCTTGTCATCAAATAGGCGAAAAAGGTACAGCAGAACAGACATAATACCGTGCCGGAAACAACGCGGCACACAGAGATAAGAAACGCATGCCCGATGTCGCCTTTTTTGAATATCTCCTGATATGTATGGACCGTAAAATTCACCGGCCAGAGAAAAACTCCAGCAGATATTGCATCTGCGGACGAAAATGATCCGATGATGACATACCAGAATGGATAGACGCATACAAACATGATTGACGTAAGTAAAGCGATATTTACTGCATGTAATATTTTCTCCTGCGGGGAAATCCTGATATGATTTGCCCGTCCCTTTTTACTTTCTGTTTTTTTACGGTAAGTCATGGAAGTCTCTCCCAAGAAATGCTGGCGTTAATGGTTCACGAATTTGCAAAAATTAAACAATAGATTCCCCGCGCACCTTCTTTGAAATGCCATTCACACTAAATAGCAGCAGCACGCTGATTAACGTCTTGAACATTCCAAGCACAATGGAATAGGAATAATCATTGACAAGAATTCCAATTTTATAAACGTAATAATCGAGCACCTCTATCTTGTCCGCGACGGATGGATTATAGAATACAAAATACTGATCAAGACCATTGTTCAGCAGGTTGCTCACCTGAAGCAGTAGAAGTACCATGAAGGTTGGCATCAGCCCCGGAACCGTGACATGCATGATCGTCCGCATTTTATCAGCCCCGTCCACCCTAGCTGCATCATACAGTTCCTGATCTATGCCGGAAATAGCCGCCAGATAAATAATTGCCTGCCAGCCCAGCCCTTTCCAGATGCCCAGAAGCAATTGAAAAATCCACACAATGTCATTGTTTCCAAGAATATCCGTTCCCGTCTGGACATTGCCAAATCTCCCCTGGATGACGGCGATTAAACCACCTGATGAAAAGATCGCGCTGGCAAGCTCATAAACAATAAACCAGCTGATGAAATTCGGAAGCGTGGTCGCTGTCTGAATGAATTTCTTATATCTGGCGTGATGCACCTCGTTCAGCATAATTGCAAAGATCATAGGGAGTGGCGTGCAGAGAATATTCAGGAAGCTCATGGCAAGCGTATTGCGCAGCACGCGGGCAACCTCCTGCCACTGAGCAAGCAGTTTTCTGAAATTTGCCAGTCCGACAAATGGCATGTCGGTGATCGGATGCCCCAGCTGATATTTGAAGAAAGCATAAGCCCAACTGAACAACGGCACATAATAGAATGCTGCCGCCAATACCATGAATGGCAGTGCGATCAAAAGATATTTCAATCCCCTTCTTGTTCTGGCATTCCATTTTGATGGAACTATCCCCTCATCCATCACAGAATATTCCTGCATTGAAGTTCTCCCCGTTGAATTAGTGCAATTTGCACACATTTATTTTTTCTGTCATCATCTTATTATATATTTTCTATAAATTTAATGAATTTAGTTCCGATTATTTGAATTTAATAATGATGATGCCCAATCCTCATTTGTACTTTTCAATCATTTCAGAACTATTCAACACATTTTTGGGCATACCCCCCCGCTATATAGGGCATTTTCCCGCAGACAAATCAGATTTGAACCGTATTGAATAGAAATATCATCTAACTCGTGTCGGAATATTTTTCCAAAATACAGCAATATTATCCCATGATATGGTGGTATATTTCCTTTGTCGCATTGCGAAAGGCCATAGATGACGTATGCGTACGAGGGATCTGCACCACTTTCATGAATGAACCTGATACTTAGCCCGAAAAATCGGAGATATTTATGATTCGAGTACTGATTGTTGAAGATGAAATGATCGTATTGGTTGGTATCTGCAATCTTCTGAAATGGGAAGAATATGGTTGTGAAATCGTTGGAACTGCCAGCGACGGGAACAGTGCTTATTCCCTATATCTGGAAAAGAACCCAGATATTATCATCACCGATATTAAAATACCGGGGATGGACGGACTCGGGTTGATCTCTAAAATCCGCGAAAAGGATTCCCAAACAAAAATCATCATTCTGACCGCATATGATGAATTCGATCTTTTGCATCAGGCAATGCATTATCAGATCTCAGACTATCTACTGAAGCTTGATCTCGATAAACAGACGCTTGCTCAGGTAATCAAAAAGGCTGTAGATGAATGTACAATAGAAAAGAAGTCAGCCCCTAGCGACGATCAAGTATCCCACACTGCGCCAAATGAGAAAAAGGAACAATTGCTCGAACGTCTGATTATTGGCAGGAACATCGAAGCAAAGGAGTTTGACGCCCTCGCAAAGGCACTTAACCTCCGGCTGTCGTCCGACCAGCTCTATCTCTGCATCATGAGCTTTGCGCAAAATGATTCGATATTGTCTGATGACAAAGTCAAAAGCAAGAATAATATGTTGTGGAACACGGTTTCAACGCTGATCAATCAGTTACTGGAAACGTACCACAATGGCGAAATGCTACATGGGGAAAAAAATAATTACTGGATTATCTTTGGTTTTGACAGCACGGTTTCCTCTCCGATGCGGGCTGCCGAAAAAATCCTATCTCATATTGCGACAATCATCCGGAACTATATGAATTTTCATGTCACTTTTGGCGTGAGTTCCTGCGGCAACGGCTGGAAAACATTGCCACAATTATATGAGGAGGCGAAGATTTCCCGCGAGCGGCTATACTACATGAGCGATGAAATGATCTGCTGGTTTAATGCTCCTGTTCCGAAAAGGGATAAAATCCGGGCGGAAAACAAGATCGCCAGTGTTTGGGAAAAGCTGACCGATATTCCAGCGGAATACATGAAGATACTGACATCGGGACGGGAGAAGCTGCTGATGTCTTTTGAAACAAGCCGCAACAACTCCGAAGAAATTATTCTTCACATGATATACTGGCCACTATTTGGAAAGGATTCAGAGAATAAAGAACAAAACGAAGCGGATTCTATGATCAGCACATTAACAAGCCTTAGAGAGCATCAATACTATATCGAGGATATTCAGGCTCTCTGCGACAAGCTTTCTGAGATCAACCGTAATTTCCGGGAGCGCCGGGTCGAAAACAGAAGAATTGATGCCGTTACAACATATTTGAAACAACATTATTCAGAAAAAGTAGCGATTTCTGACCTGGCAAAGTCAATCGGCTTATCGCCAAATTACCTGGGAAGCTTGTTTCGAAAAAGCATGGGGATGGGAATCGTAGATTACCTGAATTCTCTCAAAATTGAAAAGGCGAAGGAACTGCTTACTTTATCTGATATGAATATCTCAGAAATTTCCGATGCGCTCGGATTCACCGATGTAAGCTACTTCAGCCGTATATTTAAAAATTATACAGGAATGAGTCCCAAACATTATTCTCAGATCAATTTCAAAGGATTGCTGTCGTCAGAAAAAAATGGAGAGGCCCATGAAAAGGAATAAATTTCATCACATCTGCACTCTCGTTGTATCTTCTTGGCGGAGCCATCTTTCTGTCCGCCTTGTAAGTTCCTTTTTTCTCCTGTTCACTGCGATCATCTGTATCACCCTGTTTCTTTTCTACAGAAAGAGCAATCAGATTATCCGGCAAAATCATACAGACTACATCAATGCACAATTCGATCAATGCGACATTAATATGAGCCGCTTCTCAGAAAAAATAGATCTTGCATCCCGAAGCATAGCAGGCGATGCCCGTTTACAGGAAACAAATGTTTACTTCAAGGGCAGTGAAGTAAACAAGCTCATGCAGGCAAGATACTTTTTTCAGCAGTCTCAGCAAATAATGCTGGATTACCCCGAGATCACTTCCGTTGTGTATGTCGATAAAGGCGGCTGGTCAATGATATGCAGTCCCAACGAGAATTCCTACATGAATAAGGATACCAATACCTTGGCCTGGCTACTGGATTCTTCGCTATACCGGCAGGCTGTATCCGCCAAACGTTCGCTGGTATGGCATTCCGGATACAGCAGTAAACAATTTTCAACATTGTACATCTCTCCAAAGAATTATGAAAATCTGATCAGTGCTGCCCGCTATGTAAATACAGGAGTTCTGCTTATTAATGTCCATGAAGAAGATGTTTATGCGCTCTTTGACATGATGAACTGTTATGATGATGAAAGCATCATGCTCATGGATTTAGACGGCAAAGCCATGTTTCGCTCTCAAGAGGACAGCAATATTTCCTCTTTGACCGAGGCTGCCCTGCAATCGTCGGCCAGTCAGAAACTAATTAGATTCAATGCTGGCAGATCGCAGATAAGCTGCTACCGTTTATCCGATTTTCCTGGCTGGCTGGTTTATGAGATATCTTCAGATTTTTCACCGGATCAGGCTGGTATTCTGCGGCTTACGATCTTAATGCTTGTCATCTCCTGCTCCATTTCCCTTGTCCTGGCAAAATATTTTGTATCGAAAGCCCTTGCCCCACTAAATCAATTGACGCAGGCTGTTTCAAAACTAAGCTGCGGTGAATTCGGTCTGAAAATTCCGGAACGCTCTTCCGATGAAATCGGAATTCTGGAAAAGCACTTTAACACTATGTCCGCAAAAATTCGGGCGCTGTTCGAGAGTCAGCATGAATTGGAACAGCAGAAAAGGAAATATGAGATTGAATCTCTCCGATATCAGATTAATCCACATTTTATATACAACACCTTAAATACCATCAAATGGATGGCGCTTGCCAATAATCAAAACAATATTGCTGACTGTACAACCGCACTGGGAGATTTTCTGAAGCCGGTTTTTCGCGACAGCGGTACCTACTGTTTGTTATCCGAAGAGGAGAAGCATATCCAAAGCTATATCACTATCATGAATTATCGTTTCGCCGGGAAATTTGATTATGAAAGTCGCATTCCTGCCCAATATGGCAATATTCTCGTGATGCGCTTTATGCTGCAGCCCATCATAGAAAATGCATTGACACATGGATTCTCGCAAAGCCCCCATGGCAAAATTATTCTGGATGCAGCCGAAGTGGGAGGAGACCTTCTGATCACGGTCCTGGACGACGGCGTAGGAATCAATGAAAAACAACTGAACACAATACAGAATCAGCTTTCTTCCCCTGATATTCATTCCATGGAATTCGCTAACGGAGAGACACATATTGGTCTCTCCAATGTCAACTGTCGTATAAAGCTTCAATATGGCGATCAGTATGGCATACAAATACACAGCAAATACCACGCGGGTACAGAAGTCACTCTGCGCGTGCCAATTTCCGATAGCAAGTAGATTCTGAAATATTTGGTTGTCGTTTATGATTCAACAGCAAATTTGTTTTCTTCTTTTCAGAGAGGAGAAAATGGCGCAGATCTGTATGTTCCGGCTTTCCATCCTGTCCAGATTTGTAGCATCGGTTGTTCTGCATCCTGCCGGCTTCTGTCCATACACGGATAAAGTTCTGTCTGCATTTGTACCCTGGATACTGTCTCTGAACCGCGCAACTTATGTCCGTTTTATAGATTAATTCTGTCCATTATTGTAGAATCTTTCCACGTACAGTCCGGAATTCCGGTAACTTCTGTCTAAAAATGTAGTTTCCAGGCAGTCTGGCAGCTGATTTCCTTTCTCATATGGCCTTTCCACTCCCTTATAAAGGACAATTCTCTTGCATCACAGGGCGAATTTTTCCTCTGGCTAGGTCGATTTTCCGCATTGCAGCGCGGATGATTCCCTTCACGAGAACAGTTTTTACACCGCAAGACTGATCCTCCATCATCAAAAGGCACCTTTCCTGTCCGTTTTTGTAGCATGTGTTCCTGTACTGACCGGCCTTGTGTTAATGAATGGTACAACTTCTGGACAATTCAGGTGTTACTTCTGTCTGATTTTGTAGCGTGAGACATTGTTCAGGCTGAAAAACGTCTGTTCTGGGTTTCTCACCCATTGAATTGCTTCTACCCATCGTTGTCCGGCAACGAACTTCTGTCCATTTATGTAGCACCTGCTTTTCTTACATGGCTGCTTCCTGCACGACTCCTGTACGTAAGAAGGTTAAGATCTGTCCATTTTTGTAGCACAGCGCTGTTTTTGCTGCTTATCGTGCATAAATAGTCGCATTTTAGTCATTTGTGCCATGGCCAAATGACCCTGGCGGAACTGATGCGTGCCGCTTATGTCTATCCCAGTATGAACTTCTGTCCAAAAATGTAGCATTTTCACTTTCCGACTTGATACACACCATTCTTTTCCCGTTTTCTGTCCAAAATGTAGCATTTTCTCTTGCTTTTCTGTCCGTTTCGTAGCATAATCGGCTATGCAAATTTTAAATCCTGTCCAATTTGTAGACGGACGCAGATACTACAAAAACGGACAGAAATATCAATACACGAAGAGGTGGGGTATGTCTGAGAAGAAAGAATCCGGAGGCGGGGTCGTCCCCTTTATTCCGTCTGAAATCAATATCTATCCCAAGAGCAATTTCCTGATTGGGTCAAAGTACAAATCGACGCTGCTGGAGAATAAGATCATGGCCTATTCTCTGGCGAATGCAGATAAGTTTGACTATGGCACCAGCAATTCCGAGCGTGAAACCATTCAGTCCGTGATCCCGGTGTCGGAGCTGCGTGCGGCGCTCAACGCCAACCGCGGAAGCTTCTATCAGCAGCTGGATGCAGTGGCCAAGAGCATGACCGGCAAGTCCATCGGTATGTCGTCGCCTGACAGCAAGCGCTTTGACTATATCGCTGTCGTCACCCGCGCCAGGCTGGAAAACGGGAAATTCATCATCGAGTATAATGGTGCCATGCGCTCTGTGATCGGCAAGCTGCAGTCGAATTTTTCCAAGCTTAATCTGACGATTCAGATGAAGTTCACGAACAACTACAGCTTCCGGATGTATGAGCTTCTCAAGAGCAAATGCTACCATCAGAAGGGCGATCCCGATCAGAACGGCAGCACCTATCTCATCCGCATGCCGCTGTCGGAGCTGAAGCTGGAACTCGGCATCGTCAATGCGGAACTCGACGCCGTGAAGCGTGTCCTCCGGGACAGTGCCAATCCTGATTACGACCGGGCAGTAGAGATCGCGCCGGAGCGCATGTTCGACAACTGGTCCGAGTTCCGTCGGAAGGTTCTGGAAAAGTCGCTCAAGGAGATCAATGAAATCTCAGATCTGCGCGTCCGCTGGTCCTCCGAGAAACATGGCGTCGGCGGTAAGGTGCACAGCATCGACTTCACGGTGACTGTGATGAACGCCGGTGACTACAGCCGACAAACTGCCGCAGGCAATGGCAGCCAAACCGGCATGGGAACAGCTCCTCAGGAAAAGAAGGCGCTGACCGAGGATGAGCAGCTCGATTTTCTCGATGCGCTGCGTGACTTCACCGGGAACGAATTTACCTCACGGGATCTTCGGAATTTTGCCGTGGCCGCCGACTGGAACAAAGAACGGGTACGCACCGCTTATGATCTTTACCGCACGAAAAAATCCGTGGAGAACCCGGTTGGATGGATGCTGACCGCCATCCGCAGAAATTTTCAGCCGGCTGCGCCGAAAACGGCGGGCGATTCCCCCTGGGCGGGCGAATATCAGCAGGCCGATTACGACTTTGAGGAAATGCAGCGCGTGCTGACGAGAAACTGAGTCAGGAATTCGCGTAAATCATACGGTCGCCTTCTTCGCGGCGCGGAGATCGAAATGAAACGACGATTCAAGATTGGGGAATCATCGGCATCATGCTCACGGTTGTCATTCTGGTGACGACATTTTACGTCTGCGACAGTAGACAGGATCGCCGCTCCGCTTCCATTGAAGAGGCAGACACTGCACTCTCCTCTCCGATTTTGACGCAGGAATATATCGACGCGACAGAAAACTGATTAGCCACGAACGGGTTGGATATGGTACAATAGTTATCGCTTTGATTCAAAGGTTTGCGTAGCTCAGACGGATAGAGTATCCGCGACCTAAGAAGCAGGCTTCTGATTTACATGCCGGGCCTTGACCGGGGCGCGAAAAACCGCGTACGTCCGCCTCCTAAGCGGAAGGTCGTGTGTTCGAATCACATCAGGGACGTTACCCGAAAAGGCGTGGAAGATTTCTTTGAAATTCTCCCATGCTTTTTTATTTCATCTAATCATTTCGGGTTTCGATTAGAGGACTGCTAATAAAACGGGCGGTTTTTCTAACGGGCAAAATCAGGCGCAGGCAGCCGCTCTGCTAAAAATGGCGTAAGGTTCCCTGATTACCTGCGTATATCTGTGTTTTTCTGTGGATAGCGCACTGGTTTCGCCGGAAAAGAGCGGAAAATGAAAAGCAGAAGTTCCTGTTCTGCGGCAGGATTTCCTGTACCGTCCGGGTTCTGCCTTTCAGCGTTTCGCAGAAACGCGCAGCCATCACGAAGTGATTATCCGTAAGGGTTTGGGAGTATCCCAACAAGCCATTTCCGCGGAAGCGGAAATGTGTTCCCAAGGCCAGAGTTGGCCAAGGGAACATTGCTTGCCAGCTTGTGAGGTGACCAATATTTTGAGCAGAAGAAAACGGTAAATTGATTGATAATACATTGATACGTGATTAGAATGTAATTATCATCCCGAGTTTTCACTGAATAATATTTTGCACCACTGATGCAAATTGATGCTAGATGAAAAGGGCTATTAGAAAATGAAAACCATGAAGTTAAAGGAATATACCCCATGAACGACTTGCCCGTACAGCAAAAACTAATTGATATCGTGTAGCATCCCTCCTCGATTTATTGCTCAAAGATAAATCAACGCATAAAAACATCATCTGGGCAACGGATACCTATGAATCACTTGGTCACGGATTTACGGATAAAGAACAGATGGATAGATATCTACTTCTGCAGCACGCGGATATTATCAAACCGCGAATTCAAAAGTCACAGGAAGAGCAGGCAGCCCGGACACGAAAAAAAGCGGAGGTCTTTACTTCGGCATGGCTGTGCAACCAGATGAATAATTACTGCGATGAGGAATGGTTTGGCAGAAAAGCTGTTTTTAATCTGGAAAAAGAGGACTATACATGGGATGTGATCGAAGACCCCATCGCGTTTCCGAAGAAAAAAAACTGGAAGCGTTACATCGATTCAAGGCGACTGGAAATCACCTGTGGGGAAGCACCATATCTTGTATCTCGTTATGATGTTTCTACCGGAGACTTCATTGTTCCAACGAAGCGCAGAATCGGACAATTAGACCGGAAGCTGAGAGTGGTGAATGAAAATACCGCTGCATATGACGATTGGCTGAAGTGGACGATCCGCGCATTTGAATCCTGTTATGGATATGAGTATCAGGGGGATAACCTCCTGATTGCGCGGATCAATTTACTGCTTACATTCATTGATTACTATAAGGAACGCTGGGAAAAAGATCCGGAGGATAGGCTGCTGCGGCAGATTACGAACAAGATTGTATGGAATATATGGCAGATGGATGGCCTGAAAGATACCGTCCCTCTCGGGAAGCCCTATGAAGAATATCATCAGATGACGTTCTTTGATATGTATCCGGATATGGCGGAAAAAGAGGACGAACCAGAAGCCATCCTATGCAAGATCTATGACTGGAGAAAGGATAACTCCATTATTTTTAAAAAGCTGAAGGAGATCTGATTATGGCGGACAAAAACACCAATCAACTTGTATCAAATAATGCTGAGTATCAAGATTTACTGCAGAACATCGGGATAGCGTTAAATAACGGCAGACAAAAAGCTGTTAATCAGGTCAACCAGGCCATTGTCGAAACAAACTGGAATATTGGCAGATATATCGTTGAATATGAACAGGCAGGCCATGAGAAAGCAGAATATGGTTCAGAAACTTTAAAGCGGCTGTCTCATGATCTGATCGAAAGATATGGAAGAGGCTTTGGCATGAGCAATGTGAATAAGATGCGCAAGTTATATCTTACTTTTCCAATTTTGCAGACACTGTCTGCAAAATTAAGCTGGAGCCATTATATAGAGCTACTCAAAATTGATGATCCACAAGAACGATCTTTCTATGTGCATGAATGCGAACAGGAAAACTGGGGCGTCAGAGAACTTAAACGTCAGATGAACAGTATGCTCTTTCAGCGTCTGGCACTCAGTAAAAATAAAGATGAAGTTATGATGCTGGCAGAAAAGGGGCAGATTATCGAAAAGCCGGAAGATGTTGTGAAGGATCCGTATATATTTGAATTTGTTGGGCTTCCGGAATTACCTGTCTATAAGGAAGGCGATCTGGAGACAGCTCTGATAAACAACCTGAGTCAGTTCCTTCTTGAACTTGGCAAAGGTTTTACGTATGTCGGCAGACAACAGCGCATAAATATCGGCGGTAGAATTTTTAAAATTGATCTTGTGTTTTATCACCGTATTCTAAAATGCTTTGTTCTGATTGATCTGAAACGTGGCGAAGTACAGCATGAAGAC
>CACZJZ010000014.1 GCA_902781655.1 uncultured Lachnospiraceae bacterium | reverse complement strand
TTCGGCAGAATTGAAATTGAATCCCCATCCGGCAATCCAATTCGTGTTTATGATTTGGAACGGACGCTGTGTGACATTCTGCGCGGCAGCGGCAGCGATATTCAAATCGTCGGTGAAGCCATGAAACGCTATGCGACATCCAAAGATAAGAACATTCACAAACTGATGCAGTACGCAGAGCAGCTTCGTGTGAAGCCCAAGGTACTGCGTTACATGGAGGTTTTGCTATGATTACAAAAAATCCGATGCAACTAAAAGCCTTTATCAAGAACAAAGCGGCAGAGAAGCATATTTCGGCGCAGCTCGTCATGCAGAACTATATGCTGGAACGGCTGCTGGAACGAATTTCGCTCTCGCCCTATAAGAACAATTTCATTCTCAAAGGCGGATTTCTGATTTCCGCCATTGTGGGACTGGACACACGGGCGACAATGGATTTGGACACGACGATCAAGGGCTTCACCCTGACGCATGAAGCAATCCGCAAAATCTTCACGGAGATTTGCGCTGTCCAGATTGCCGACGACGTGCAGTTTGAGGTTGTCGGCATTTCTGACATTCGGGAAACGGATGATTACCCCGGCATCCGGGTCGCGCTGAAAGCGAACTATCCGCCAATCAGCGTACCGCTGACGGTGGATGTCACCACGGGCGACATGATAACGCCCCGCGAGGTAGAATACACATTCTCCCTGCTGTTCGATGAGCGCACGATCAGTATTCTTGCCTATAACCTTGAAACGGTGCTGGCGGAAAAGCTGGAAACCGTGCTGTCCCGCAACATTGCAAATACCCGTCCAAGAGATTATTACGACATACATATTCTGTATGTGCTGCGCGGCGCGGAGTGTGACAAAGTGACGCTTCGCCGGGCGCTGGAACGGACAACACAGAAGCGCGGCAGCGGCATGATCCTGACGGACTACTCGGAGATTATAAAAGAGATCCGCGAAAGTGATACGCTCCGCAAGCTGTGGGAGAAATACAGCCGCGAATATGAGTACGCAAAGGACATTTCCTTTGATGATACCTGTAATACCATTCAGACGATTATGGACGCAATCACGGTGTAAACGAAAGAAGGCTTTTTTATGGGCTGGCTGACAGCACAGGGCGCAATCATGGCGATTGGGCTTCTCATTGGGCTTGTCTGCTCGGTGATCGGACTATTCTTCGGCATATCATTCTCTTTGACAGCATTGCTCTCGGCATCGCCGCCGGAGTATGCTGCAATCAATTCATCCGGCACTGTGCCTTGTGATTGGCATTGCAACATTCCTGCTGTTGTGGCTGCAAAATACCAGCATCGGCTTCTGGCTCGTCGGCGGGCTGCTCACGCTGATCTATGCAGCGGTGTTCGGGCTGCTGGCCTACTTCATTTCAGAACATGATCCCATTTGGGGCTGGGTGATCTTCGGGCTGGTGTTCCTCGTGGTCGGTGCGCTGCATCTACGCGCACGGGATAACTGAAAACGAGTACAAGGTCACGGCTTAGAGTGCCTGTATGCCTTGCTGGGTGCGGCTATGCAGCGCCGAAAATGCAAGGGGCGTATGTTTCCTTGCCTGTTATGAAAACCGAGTTTGAAAGCGTGACAAATGAGATTGAAAGGAATGATGGTATATGTTCAAATATCCCTTGGCAGTAACGATTGATACAAACATATTTGACGCAGCAAAATTTGACTTGTGCGATACCAGTACCCTCAAAACACTCGAAAACTATGTTAAAAGCGGGAAAATCAAGGTTGTTTTAAGTGATATTGTTGTACGGGAATCAAAAAGACATATTGCAGATCAGGTCAAAAAAATATGTGGGATTATGCGAAAAGCAAGAGCTACCGCTTTGGAGGGGTCTACTGAACATCTCATAAACACTATTGGACTGGGCAAGATATTGAAAATCGTAACAAACAAAGATGAACTCATATCAAAAGGTGAGGAAATGTTCGATGGTTTTCTCCGAACGATCAACGCCGAGATTCTTGGTGCAGATTTAATAGATGTAAGTCTGATACTCGGTGATTATTTTGGGACTAAGCCACCTTTTGAAAACGGTGAAAAGAAAAAAAGTGAGTTTCCAGACGCATTTATTGCTCAACAGATCAGAAAACGATTTGGCGAAACGGAAGAAGTTGTAATTGTTAGTAACGATAAAGGTTTTATAAGGGCTTGTGGAGAAAGTGAAAATCACCTTTTCTTCAACTCCTTAGGCGAGTTATATAACGCAATAAGTAAAGAGGATGCGGCTTATGATGAAACAATGGCTGTTATCAAGGAACTGCAATTACGCATAAGCGCTGCTGTGAAAGAGTATATCAAAGACAACGAAAATATAGATGTGCATGGTCTTTCATACGACAAAGACGGGATAGAATCCGGGTACGATTACAATGAATTTTATCTACACAGCATTTCAGATGTGACTTTTGGGGTTCATTCCGTAAACGAAATTTCCGAAAAGACTTCAATCGTTACTCTCTCATGTAAAGCAGATATTTCCGCTGATTGCTATTATGAGGATTATGCCAATGCCCCATGGGATCCCGAAGAAAAAGACTATGTATTTGTTGACACAATAAAAATGCGCGAGGAACATAGAGCGCGGTTTGGGTGCAGAATCGAGATTGATCGAGAATCAAAAAAGTTCAAAGTGTATCCATTTACAGTTATTTTGGGTGGTGATTCAAGACGCAACAGATATGAGGTTGAAGATGGTGAAGAAGAAATTCGGGATATAGACAGAGAAGCACTTGGATATCAGGCGCTCGGAAGCTATGAATCATACTTAGAGGATAATTTGCCTGATTCACATTTTTACGCAGATATAATCGAAAGGTTTGAGAAAATAAATGGCTTATACCGAAAGTATGATGACTACTGTATTAGTTTTGATAACTTGTTGGCCGAACTTAATACTGCCAATTCTAAAGAGATCATCAAACTGATATACGAAAGATTGTTGGAAATATCAGATATACCGCACATTGCCAATATAGAAAACATCACAGATTCAGATATTGAAGAAATCCAAGCATGGGCAAATGCTCAATATGAAAGAGTATCTGAGATCGCAGATATAGGCACGCTGCCGGATGTAATGTCTTTCGGGGAAACGATTGTAATTAAGGGTGTAGACGGCAGTAAAGCATCATTGTCCATAGGTGATAATCAGATAAGTCCTGACGAGGGCAGCGAAGAAGTTATTGATATTTGCTTTTCTAACGGGGATGAAAATACGACCAGCGGATATATAAAACTGACTGTTGGCTATTTGAATTTTGATGAAGATGGTGGAACTGCGGATGGTCTAAGTGATGATGTCGAATACGAATATGACGATATACTAAAAGAACTGGATAATTTCATTTATGCTCAAAATTGCCTTATTGAAAAAGACACTCGTATTGCTGAAATTATCAGCGAAGCCATAAAACAAATGGTGACAATACCTAAAACAAAAAACGCGGGACGCAGCAGCCGATGATGGCTGCCGCGCCCCGCGTCGTCTTTTGACCGCCCCTCTTTGAGCTGCGCCCGGACAGAGGGACGCTGGATGCGATACGCTCAAACCACGGCGACACTTCTACGACAAAATGCGTTCCGTTGGGGCTGTTGGGCGCTTGCAGGGATTGGAACGCCGCCGGAGGGGTGGTTCTTTTTCCTGATTCCCAATATCATAGTAAGCTCCAGTATACTGGTCAATCCGCTCAATCTTTGAGAATCTGGTACAGAATCCGGTACAGCGCGGCGGCATCCTCGCCTGACAGCGCTCCTGTAAAACAGGCGCCGATCTTTCCGGGAATGTCACGCGCCTTCTCCTTCAGCGCGCGCCCCTTCTCTGTCAGGCGGATCTCCACGCTCCGCTCATCATCCTTCCGGCGCTGCCGGGTCAGGAATCCTGCCGCCTCCATCTTCTTGAGCAGCGGCGTGAGTGTGCCGGTATCCAGATGCAGCGCCTGCCCCAGCGCACCGACCGGGATGCCATCCTGCTCCCACAGGACCAGAAACACGAGATACTGCGTGTAGGTGATCCCAAGCGGCTTAAGATAAGGGGTATAAGCGCCTGTCACCTTTCTCGCCGCCGCATAGAGCGGGAAACATAACTGGTTCTCCAGTTTTAAAGGCTCCTCCCCGGAAATATTGTCCGGAGACTTCTGTTTGCCCTCCCGACTCACAGCAGCTCCTCCACAGCCGCCCGGACCTCCTTCATATCCTCTGTCGGCTCAAAACGGCGCACCACATTGCCCTGCCGGTCCACAAGGAATTTTGTGAAATTCCACTTGATCTCCGCATTGTTCTTATAGTCAGGGTCAATTTTCTTCAGCATCGTGTTCATCAGAAGTGCCTTCGGTCCATGCCCGAAGCCCCCGAAGGACTTCTGACTCTTCAGAAACTTATAAAGATCGAGGGCATTTTCGCCGTTCACGTCGCTCTTCTTCATCTGATCAAACTGCGTGTGGTACTTGAGCGTGCAGAACTCATGCACCTCGTCGTCCGTCCCCGGCGTCTGTCCCGCGAACTGGTTGCAGGGAATATCGAGAATTTCCAGTCCCCTCTCGTGATCCGCCTCATAAAGCTCCTCCAGATCCTTGTACTGCGGCGTGAACCCGCACCCGGTCGCCGTGTTGACCACCAGGACGACTTTCCCCGCAAACTGCTTCATCGGAACCGCGTTTCCCTTTCGATCCTCTACCGAATACTCATAAAAGCTGCTCATACTGCACCTCCTTGCTTCTGACGCATCCCATCAATCCGCTACATATATTTAAATCAATAATATTTTATCAAATATAAATGGAGTGTCAAGCACACACCGGGATTTTCTCATTAAGAATTGAGAAAAGTATCAGAAATAAAGAGGTCCTGATAGGCGCTTTCCTGCTCGCTGAGCGCCGCCTGCCTCTGGCAGGCAAGATGCCGGTCCATCGCCGCGGGGTCAGCCGCTGTCTCCCGGATCACCGCGGCTACCGGCGCGGCGTCCCGGAACACATGCGCCGGCGCCGTGTATGCCGGGTTGTGCTGTGTTTTGACAAAGGCAAGGATCAGCAGGTTGTGGAGAAACGCCTCCTTCACCGCCGAGACAATCTCGCTGCCATAGTTGATGTCGAGATAATAATCGCACATCGCATACAGCTTCTGGAAGATGGCCGGTCTCGCGACAGGATAGAGCGTCACATTCGGATAACGGTCCATGGAGAGGAGCTTCGTCGACATCTCCGTGACCGCCGCGACATGAAAGTGCATGTCCGGCAGGGCTTCCGCCAGTTCCCCCAGGGACTCGATCTGATCCGAATTGGTGCAGATCAGCATGTTCCTTCCATATCCGTTCTCCCTGCTGTAGGAATAAAGATATCCGAACAGCCTGAGCATAGCGGCATCCGCGCCGTGCTCCACCAGGGCGTCAAAACTCGCCCGATTCTGCACCAGTATCCTCTCCGTACAGGAACTGCCATGCAGAATACCAAGCATGTTACCCGGCACATCGCTGCGCGGCGGCTCCTGCCAGAACAGCAGGTGCTTTTTCCCAGCGGAGGGCAGCGCTTCCGAAACGAAGAACGGTGTGGAAAGCGAATTATAGAAGATTCTCTCTCCGGCAAGGCCAAGCTCCTGGAAGAGGGCAAGGACCAGCTGCGTGCGATTCTTGTAGATCCGCATCGTTCCGCCGGAGGGACTGCCGGAATAAAGAATGAGATCCCCTGTCACCGCATTTTCTGTGAGCCTCTCCTGTCCCTGTGCGTCGAACCACGCAGTGACGATCCGTCTGCCGGTTCCGTCCGCCGTGCTTCTGGCATAGAGCCGTCCCGCCCGGTTATAGTGATCGGTCATACGGACGGTGCCGGATTCATCCAGCCACTCCACCCGTTTCACCAGTCTTGTGTTTCCCGGTGCGCTGTACACAATCCGCCCGCGCAGATGACTTTTGTCATAGACACTGCCGCCGCTGCTGTCCGCCGTGATCTCCCAGTAGTCCGGCCTCTCGATTTCATTGAAGTAGCGGGCGCGCGGTTTTTCCCCGCCGCACAGCTGCTTCTCTCCGCAGAACCATCCTGTCACGGACACCACATCCTCCGGCAGAAACCCCTCATCCCGGATCACCGCCACCGGCCCGCGAAATCCCGCCGCCCGGAAGGAATGCCATAGCTTTATGGCCGGCTCGTCCCATTGATCGAGGAGAACGACGCCCTGTCCGGTCTGATCACCTGTCTCCATCTCTGTTCGATCTCCTCTCTGCCATACGATGCCGCAATCTCGTAGGAATGCGCATGAAATTTTGCCCGGACTGCCTCCGGATTCCGGAAGTAACGCACCACCTGCTCCGCGAGCAGATCGGCGCGCCGCTCTCCTGACTCCGCCTCTTCCTCCGGAATCAGATATCCGTTCTTCTGGTCCTCGATGAAGGTCGGATTGCCATACGGCACGTTAAAACCGATCAGAGCAAGTCCGCTCCCGGCGGCCTCCATGAGCGACAGCCCGAAGCCCTCGCTCGTGGAACCGGACAGATACAGCTCGTAGTTCTGGTACCGGTCCGTCAGATCCTGCTGCCCCATCAGATGAATGTAGGACCCGGCGTGCGCCTCCCTGATCCGTTGTTCCAGGGCTGCCTGCTCTCCGCCGACGCCGTATATATCGAGCGTCAGCGCCGGGATGTGCCGCTTCGCCCTGACGCAGGCGTCCACAACCCAGTCGACATGCTTCTCCGGCGCCAGCCTCGACGCGGTGATAACCGAGAACGGCCTGCGCGGTTTCTCCGGCCTGCGCAGTCTGTCCAGCGCTCCTGCCGGAATCGTGCGGATGTCCGGCACCGCGCCGACATACTTGCGGAACTGTTCCCGCATCCGCTGACTCTGCGCCTCCGTGGAATTCACAAAGAACGAAATATGCCGAGCCATGCTGAAGGGGTATTCATAGTAATTATTCCAGAGGATATACTGATCGTTCGTATATGACGCGCTGTAGTGATCCGCGTGCACCACGACGCCGATCCTTGCCTTCCCTGCATTCTCCAATATCGACTGCCCGATACCCGTTGTCCGGTCAATCAGGAACACATCCTTCTCCGTAGGGTGAAGGCACCGGACCATATACCCCACCAGTTCCTCCCTGGAATACAAAATCTGGTCCGGAAACCGGTAGATCCAGTTGTTCCCGCTTGGAATCTCCTCGTAGGCGCACGTGCCGTCCCGGTTGAAAAACCGCCGCAGATAAAGTTGCGCCCGGCGATCCTTCGGCGCGTAATACTCCGTGTAGATCCGCGCCGAGGTGAAATAGTCCTTCCGGATCAGATATCCCCGCGACACATATTCGACCCGGTGCACCCGCTCCTCCGTCTCATTGACAAAATAAACGGTATAGAAATTATCCAGCTCCGGGAACTCATACCGCCCGATTCTGCCCTTTCTGGAAAACGTGAACCGGCAGTCCGGGAACGTCCGCTCCAGCATCTGTCTCGTGTAAGTGACCGGCTCCACCGCAAAATCCGTGAAGAACGTATAGAGCCAGATCACTTCCTTGTCCAGAAAGCCGATGTTCCGGGTCATGTGCTCGATGTTTTCCTGCGGAAACATATCCGTGAAAATAAAGCGGGCATCCTCGTGCATTTCCCGGAACAGCCCGGCCCGGTACGCCTGCGCATATTCCACGCCGCTCGAGGCCCAGCCGATCCCAAGATTAAAATTATAGACCATACTCCGTCTCCTGCCCGTATCTCCTGCCGTGGGCATTTCCCCTACGGAAAGATGATGCTCAGCCTGCCCGCCGCGTCAATCTGCGCGTCTCCGAGGAAGAAATTGCGCATAATATTGTTCTCCATGATTTCCTGCATCCCGGCAAAGGACTGATACGCCTCCCGGTTGTATTCAAACACCGGGTTCTTCTGCGCCATGCCTCGGCTCAGCGTCGCGTACTGCAGCTGCTGCAGATAATCCACCTCTTCGACCCAGGCGTCGTCCAGCGCCTGCAGAACGCAGGCGCGGATATATTCCTGCACCCGCGCGAACCCGCCAAGAGACGAAATCTTTTTCTCGTATAAATCCGCCGCATACGCCATGAGTCCGTGGTATATTTCTTTTCTGGAAGCTTCCGGATTCACCCGGTCCGCCTCAAGCTCATAGCTGAGATGATCGAGCAGGTAATGATTCATGTCATGCCTGGCCGGGTGCCGCTGCTCCTTCAGAAAACGGCGGAAATTATGGCGGCAGATATTCCAGAGAAGCTCCTTCGGGATCTCTCCCTTGTCGAGAAGCCGGTCCCGGGCGGCATAGAGGATCTCCCGCTGCCGCTTCATCACCTTGTCATACCGCACGGACTGCTCCCGCGAGGAAACGGACTGTTCCTCCAGCATCCGCTGCGCGGAGCCGATGAGATGGCGCAGCCTCCACTTCGGAAGAGGTTTCGCCCGCTCAAGATATCGCGCGATCCGCTCCTCCCCGAGGGTCGCCGTCACCTCATCCTCGAGCGACACGAAAAACATGCTCACACCGGGATCTCCCTGTCGCCCGGCGCGGCCCCTTGCCTGCCGTTCCAGTCTGATATTCTGCATGCGCCCGACGCCGATGACCGCCAGCCCACCGAGTTCCCGCACGCCCTTTCCGAGCTTGATATCCGTGCCCCTTCCGGCGATGCCGGTCGAGATCGTGACCGCATCCTTTTTCCCGGCCTCCGCGATGATCTCCGCTTCCCAGAACGCATTGTTGGCATTGAGGACACTGTGCGGGACCCGCTTCTCGACCAGCACGCGGGAGAGATATTCCGTGTCGCGGATCGTATTCGTCACAACCAGCACCGGCTGCCCCAGCGCGTGCCTTCTGAGAACCTCCCCGATGACCGCTCCAAACTGTTCCTGAGCCGTCTGAAAATAGCGGTCGGGCAGATCCTTTCTCTGCCTCGGCTTATGGGTCGGGATGCATACGACCCGCTTCTTGTAGACATTCCACAACTCCGCCCGCGCGTCCCGGATCGTACCGCTCATGCCCGCCATCCGCGGAAACAGCAGAAACAGATTTTGGAACGTGATCGAGGCCACCGAGCGCTGTTCCTGCGAAATATCGAGCTTTTCCTTCGCCTCCAGCGCCTGCTGCTGTCCGCCGCGCAGCTTCATGCCCGGCATGCTCCGTCCCGTGGCATTGTCCAGCAGAACAATCTGTCCATGGTCGGAGAGCATATATTCCTTGCCCTTCAGAAACAGTGTGCGCGCCCTGAGAGCGAGAGTCACCTGCCTGTTCAGTTCAAAATTCTCTCTGGAATAGTAGCCCCTGACGCCGAAGAACTGTTCCGCAAACGCCACGCCGCGGTCTGTCAGCCAGACAGATCTGTCCCGCACCTCATAGTCCTTCCCCTCCTTCAGCGTCGAGACGAAGAAATTCGCCAGCTGGTACAGATTGGACTGCACACGTGGGGAGCCGGAGATGACGAGCGGCATCTGCGCGCCGTCGAGCAGCACGGAATCCGCCTCGTCGATGATGACATAATAAAATCTTCTGAGGAAACGGTCCTCCGCCCGCTTCACCAGATGTTCCAGAAGATAATCGAAGGCGAGCACGCTGTGCGTCGTGTATAGAATATCCGCCCCGTAATTCTCCCGCTTCTCATCATTGGTCATCGGCTTTTCCGGATCGCGGTTCACGCCCGCCCGGACCGTCATGCCCAGAAAGGTATATGCAGGCCCCATCTCCTCCGCGTCGCGGATCGCCAGATAATCATTGGCGGTGACCAGGATCGTGCTCTTCCCGGTCAGGGCATTGAGATAGAGCGGCATCGTCGCCGTCAGTGTCTTGCCCTCGCCGGTATACATTTCCGCGAGATAGCACTGATGCAGCGCGATTGCACCCAGAATCTGGGTATCGAACGGCGCCATCCCGAGTACACGCCGGTCCGCCTCGCAGACTGCGGCAAATGCCTCCGGCAGCAAATGATCTGTGCTCTCCCCTTTTTCGATCCGGGCTTTGAATTCCGCGGTCTTTCCCTGAAGCTGTGCGTCCGTCAGGGTGCTGTACGCTTTCTGATAAGATTTTATTTTGCCCAGAATCCGGGCAAATCTACTGTTGTTCATCATGGATCAATTCAGTAATCGTAAAGGAATGGAAATGGAATGCATGCGCGCCGGCACAGATCAGCTGTGCCTCGTAGCTGTAAGTCTTGAGCGGACACCGGAAATCGCTCTCCGTCCCGTCCAGTACAAAGCTGCCTTCCTCGGCGCCGTTCTTCCCAAGGAACGATAACCTGAGCAGCAGTCCGCCCTCCACATCGCAGTCCGCGTCCATGGCGATGTGATAGAACCCCTCGCCGTCGATGAGCGGCAGCGTCGGCTCGATGCGCTTCGCCTGATAATTTACTCTGGAATACCAGCGTTTGATCACCGTTCCCGGCGGCATCAGCTCATTGCGGAACTGCACATCGTCCGGGGAGAGGAACGCGATCTCCGAGCCATACAGATACGTGTCGCTCGTGTAATCTCTCCAGTAGACTGTCCAGACCGCGCCGATCCGTTCCTGTTTCTCCATCCCGCCGCTTTCCATCCGCATTCCTTCCCAGCTTCCGTCTAACTGTTCCTGCCATAATCCTGACTCAGGATTCTATGGTACTGACTGACAAACCAATGCACAATGCCCGATGTATCATCATTATGTCTGCCGTGCAGCCCCTTGCCTATGATTTTGCTGCCGTTGCTCCCGATATGGCGGAGCAGCCGCTCGTACCCGGTTCTGTCGTAGTCGTCCTCGATCATATAGGCGACAATAAAGGAGGTGTCCGACCAGTCTGTCCGGTCGAAGCGGCTCCAGAACCGCGCGTTCATCGCATCCAGCGCCTGCCGGTCCAGCGCGTGAAAGCTTTTCCAGACGACATCGAGCGAGGTCGGAAAACCGCCCGGCCTCTGCAACCGTTCCGCTTCCGCCACATCGCCAAGGCTGACCAGCGGTTTGCCGACGATAATTTTCTTCGGCTGAAGCATCGTGCCAAAATACAGCGCGCCGAACGATCCCATGGAGAGACCGGACAGCACAAGGTTCTCCCTGCCAAACTGCAGCTCCTTCATGGCTCGCTGTATGGCGTCCCGGATCGCCGTCTCGTACTCTTCACTCCCGAGGTAAAAGGCGCCGCCCTCCAGCCTCGCATCGCTGATCAGAAGGAACGGGCAGCCCATACGGCGCATCATCCGATACCCCTCAAATCCCTCCTGCGTTCTGTACCCAGAGAAATAGACACACAGCGGCGGCTTCCGGTCCCCCGGGTCAAAATAACTGAAGGCTTCCTCGCGGTCTTTCGTCGCCAGCCGCTCCGAACCGGGGAAGAACGCTCCCTCCCCCCGCCTTGAGTAGCGATCATGGAGAGCCGTCAGCCTCAGTTTCCCACTGCCGGACGCGTTCAGCGCCACAAAGATCGGTCCCGATGCGCCCGTATTCTCGATCCGCACGACAGACTGCATCTCTTCCTCGGAGAAGCGCCACCGTCGCTGCATCTCAGCGATGCTTCCCGGCTTGAACAGCACCACATCCAGTTCAATATGCACAGCCGGATCCTTCTGATACTCCAGCCACAGATCAATCGCCTGTCCGTTTTCCACCGGGATCGAGTTTCTCCAGCAGACAATCTGATCCATCTCTGTGCCGAAGTCTCCGTGCAGAATCAGCTCCGTGTACCCGTTCCACCGCACGGTTCCATGAAAATCGCCGGATATGGACATAGTGTGCGGATCATATTTTTCCCCATATGGCTTGCCGTAAAAATTCCGCACCCGTTCCGCAAGAAACTCCGCCAGTTCTGCCCTTTCAAGCGTCCGTCCGGCGCGGCACCGCAGCAGCCATGCCATTGCCGGCGTCTGCGGCTGATCCGAGAGGATGAACAGACAGTGCGCCCGCACCAGCCGGTTGAGGAAATGGCACTCTTCCTCCGACAGTGACCGGTCAATCAGCGCCACGTCGTACTCCTCCGTCTCAGAGCCGAGTGCCCCCGGCTCATAATGCCATTCAGTCCCTTCCGCAATGCGGTAGTCGTCCGCAAAATTAGTTTTTCCCAGTTGTAGTGCCCGAGTGCTCCACATAATCAATAATGGTCTTCCACTGTTCCTTCAGCCGTTTTGCTGTGAAATGGCTGCCCAGGTCGTAAGACGCGATCATCGCGTCGTTCCAGTTTGCGATACTCTCAAGATAGAACGGCAGCCAGTCGGCAAGCTGCCACGGCTGACGCAGAACCCTTCCGTTCTTCCCATCCTCGATGTAGGGTGTCTTCTCCGCAGTGATCTGCGGCAGGCCGATGCTCATCGCCGCAATCTGCAGGAACAGATCCGGTTCCGGCTGCAGATCGACAAGAAGCCGCTGCTGCCTGAGGCACCGGTTCGCTTCCATCTCATCCACACACTGATCGACAAAGAACAGAATCGGAGCCTCCTCCTGCGCATCAACCTCATTTTCTGCAGTATCTCTGGTTTTCTCCCGCGCCCAGAGCGGGTTAAATCCGCCCGCCTTCAGAATGGCCCGGATTTTCTCCAGTACGCTGGCCGGCCGGTTATATGCCGCGCGCCGCGTGAACAGATGCGTTCGAACCAGCGGATTCTTTTTCATATAGGCCGCCATAATCAGAATCTGCCGCTGAAACAGGTCCTCCGATACCCTGTCGATAGTCAGCAGCACGTTCTGTACGTGCAGCTGCTGGCTTGCGCCAACCTCCACTCTGGAATCGTACGGCGTGATGACCTCCATGCGCGGATATGTTTTGCCGAATTGCCGTTCCAGCGCTTCCTTATCCTCGCTCGAACTTACGACGAGATATTCCGCCCTGTCCATCATCTTCCGCGCAGCCTCGGATTTTGGCAGCTCCCGCCGCTGTCCGAAGAAGGACAGGATGCATTTCCGGCGTATGAACAGCCGCTCCAGAAGCACCGTGTGCAGCTCGTGCATGGCAATCGTGAAGAGATCCTCTTCTCCGGTCAGCTTCAGAAATTCATCCGTCACCTCGCCGATCATTTCCGCAATATCTCTGTATCGCTGCTTCTGGTATGGAATTTCCCGGTCCGTGCCTCTCCAGGACAGCACATAAAGCCGGCTTTTTGCATTGACCTCCACATGCCCGTCATGCAGGAAACGGCAAAACTTCCAGATCCCGTTCTCGTCATAATACTGCTCACACCAGGGTACTCCGTCCCGAAAGAGAATGGAACAGGACACGAATCCGCGATCATCATACAGGTTTCTCCGCACCAGTGCATCATCCTGATAGAGATCCACATAAATCATATTGCCGCTCTCGCCGAATTCAATCTGCGCAAACTTCCGGGAATCCCGGATCGCGACGACGCAGAACGGCGTATAAACAAAACGGATGCCCTCGGGCCATCCAAGATCATGAAACGAAAACGGCTTCAGCTTGTGCGTCCGCACACCCTGCATCGCGTCAAAGCAGGACCAGTATGGTGCGTGATAAATGCCCTGCCTGTGCAGAAAATGCCGGAAATTCGGTGCAAACGACAGCAGGAGAATCGCATACTCATATACATGATTTCTCGCAAAAAGCTGGATCTGCTTCACCGTATCGTCAAACTCAGAGACCTGCTTCGGCCGGTACCAGGCGCTTTCATTCTCACTCCAACTATTCTCCTTATACCACGCCGGGATAAAATACAACATCATGTTTCCTCTGCAACGAATTTCCTGTCTCACCGTATCTTAAGCACCTGCCGGCTTCTGAATGAGGTGCACCTGACTTGAATCGGGTTGCCCTTTGATTGATGTATACCTGACCACAATCGTCGCTGATCCTCAAAAAAAGATATTCTCTCATCCGCTGCCATCCGGCTATCATCAGAAGAAAAACCGATATGAGTCATATCGGTAATAGGCATAGATTTCCTGCGCCAGGCTGCAGCCCATGCTGACCAGAATCATCACGGTTGCCGGCATCATCGAAAGATCATCGGGAATCATGCCCTGAAGACTCATTCCCAGCGACACCCCCATGAAGGCGCACTGCACCAGTCCACTGAACACACTGAGTCGCAGCAGCGTGCGCGTCAGATATCTGCTGGTTTTCTTTCCGGCATAGATGCCGACAATGCTGTCCCCGTTTCGCTGTAACTGCTTCGCCGTATCGCCGGGGCTGAGCATAATGAACGAGAAACCTACCGTGAACGCCATCAGAATACACAGATACACAAGCACCCCGAGTGGCTTTGTCAGCACCAGGTTCTGCGCCGCGTAATTCACTGCCTTATTCCATGGCATGACGAAACTCAGCCCGATGAGGAGAAGCTGCGGAATCGTCATTATCGCCGTCGCAAGCATGACCGGCATCACACCGATCGGGTTCAGCTTATAGGCAATGTAATTCTTGTCCGCATGAATGTTGTGAACAGAAACCCGCTGAACAGGTATTTTGACCGTCTTATTCTCCATGAACAGCATGACCGCTGCCGCCACAGCACTGAGCAGCCAGAGTTCCCAGTATATCTGGAAGTGTTCACTGCGAATGGTCGCCACCATACTGTCCACAATATTCAGCAAAATAGGCGGGAGCGACGCGCCGATGCCGCGCTCTGTGTTCTCACGGCACAGAAAATAGATCAGCATCGCGCCGCCGATCATCTCCGCCATCACAATCAGCCGGATAAGTCCCGGATTCCCGATGGCAGCACGAGATACCACCCTCCATGACTGGAAATACGCAAAGACAACCGCCAGAATCAGGGTCAGCGCACCGGTCCACCGGTCCATGATGCGGTGTGAGAGCCTCGCCCGGGCATCCGCTGTCCGCATGGACGCGATCACCTGCACCAGTACAGATGCATTGATGTACGGCATCACACCGAGTGCCATCACTGTCTCCTGATAGCGGTCCCCGCTCAGCATGGACAGCAGGACGCTCTGCGCATCCCGCCCCGTGCGGCCGCCAGCATCAATCCCATACAACGGTATTCCCTTGCCCACGACATAAACAGCCAGTACCATCAGTGTGAACAGAATCCGGTTTCGCAATTCATGTGTTTTTTCCTGGTAGGTCCCCAACACTCACTCCCTGCTGCCAATTTTTCCTTTAAATGATCTAATTATCCCTTCTTTACCTGCAGCACAACACTCATGTCCATGGTATCCGTCACAGTCTGCGCTGCCGCTTCCGAGCCTGCCGCGATACCGCTATCCCAGTCTGCCTCGCTCATTGAGTGCGATCCCGTCTCTGACGCACTCGCGCTGATAAGCTCCGATGTCCTCGCGCTCATGAGGAGAGATTCCGAAATACTGTTGCTCGAAATCAGCGACTCGCTGTCAAGCATCGAAACGCTCGCGCTGGCAGAGGTCGAATCACTCTCACTTGCAACTGCCGCTCCGCTGTCGCTCGTTGAACCAGAGGTGCTCCTTATGGAACCGGACGTACTCTGGCTGGAGGCTGACGCTCCATTCCCACTTTCACTCGTCGATACTGAGGCCTGTCCTGCTCTCCTGCCTGAAATGATTCCATCCGACTCAGAAGACTGAACTGCCTCGTCATGTCCATCAACGGCAGCAGCCGTGGGATTCTCCGCCGTATTCAATACGGAAGTGTTTCTGCCAGCAGCATTCACAGCATTCACTGTGCCGGTTATGTTTGTCGAGCCGGATACACTTGTGCCCGCAAACGCCAGATCCGATCCCGCCTCACTCGTAGAAAGCGCGCCGCTCCCATGTTCAAAAGGATAGGCATTCTCACTGGCCGAGACTGATCCGGAAAGTACCACCGTTTCAGAATTTCCCATGCTCCCGGAACCGCTGTTGCTCTGCGCGACGTCACTGCCACGGCTCGTCGACTCCGATTCACTTCCTGACACACTGATCGACTCGGAACTGCTTTCACTTGCAGATGCCGATCCACTTTCGCTGGTCGAGACTGACTCACTCTCACTGGCTGAAACTGATGCACTATCACTGGTCGAAACCGACTCACTCGTCAAAGTTGATTCACTTTCGCTGGCTGACCCGGATTCACTCTCAGATTCAGACTCTGACTCACTCTCACTTTCCGAGGTGGATACGCTTTCAGATTCAGACTCACTCTCCGATTCACTCTCACTCTCCGAGGCAGACGTACTCTCCGACTCCGATTCGCTTTCACTCGTCGAGACTGATTCACTCTCTGACTTGCTTGCACTTATCGATTCACTCCCAGAGGCAGACGTACTCTCGGATTCTGACTTGCTCGCACTACTTGACTCGGATTCACTCTCAGATTCTGACTCCGACTCGCTCTCTGATTCTGATTCACTTTCGCTTTCCGAAGTGGATACACTCTCTGATTCGGACTCGCTCTCAGATTCACTTTCGCTTCCGGAAATAGACGTACTCTCCGACTCTGATTCACTCTCACTTTCCAAAATGGATACACTCTCAGACTCCGACTCGCTCTCAGATTCTGATCCACTTTCACTGGTCGAGGCTGACTCACTCTCACTGGCCGAAACCGACGCACTTCTGCTTGTGGATACTGAGATGCTTCCGCTCACTGATGTCGATCCACTTTCACTGGCCGAAACTGACTCACTCTCACTTTCTGAGGTGGATGTGCTCTCCGACTCCGACTCGCTGATTGAAGTCGATTCGCTTTCGCTGGTCGACTCACTTTCGCTTTCCGAGGTGGACGTACTCTCCGACTCTGACTCGCTTTCGCTTTCCGAGGTGGACGTACTCTCCGACTCTGACTCTGATTCACTCTCACTTTCCGAGGTGGATTCACTCTCAGATTCTGACTCGCTCTCGCTAGTTGACTCGGATTCACTCTCAGATTCGCTCTCTGATGTCGACTCGCTATCACTTTCTGAAGCAGACGTACTCTCTGACTCCAACTCGCTTGCGCTTGTCGACTCCGATTCACTCTCACTTTCCGAAGCGGATACGCTCTCTGATTTAGACTCGCTCTCCGATTCGCTCTCGCTTTCCGAGGTGGATTCACTCTCTGATTCAGACTCGCTCTCAGACTCACTTTCACTTTCGGAGGCTGATGTACTCTCCGATTCCGACTCTGATTCACTCTCGTTTTCTGAGGTGGATTCACTCTCAGATTCGGATTCGCTCTCCGACTCACTTTCGCTTTCGGAGGCTGATTCACTCTCGCTAGTCGAAACCGACTCACTCTCACTTTCCGAAGTGGATACACTCTCAGATTCAGACTCACTCTCCGATTCACTATTGCTTTCTGAGGTGGACGTACTCTCCGACTCCGACTCGCTTTCGCTTGTCGACTCGGATTTGCTCTCACTCTCCGAGGCAGACGTACTCTCCGACTCCGATTCGCTTTCACTCATCGAGACTGATTCACTCTCTGACTCGCTTTCGCTTTCCGACTCCGACTCTGACTCTGACTCTGATTCACTTTCGCTTTCCGAAGTGGATACACTCTCTGATTCAGACTCGCTCTCACTTTCCGAGGTGGATGTACTCTCTGACTCCGACTCGTTTACAGAGACAGACGCACTTTCAGAGATAGATACACTTTCAGATTCTGACTTGCTCTCGCTGGCTGACTCAGAATCACTCTCAGATTCAGACTCCGACTCACTCTTACTGCTTGACTCTGACTCGCTCTCAGATTCTGATCCACTTTCACTGACTGAAACTGACTCACTCTCACTTTCCGAGGTGGATACGCTTTCAGATTCAGACTCACTCTCTGATTCACTATTGCTTTCTGAGGTGGACGTACTCTCCGACTCCGACTCTGACTCTGATTCACTTTCGCTTTCCGAAGTGGATACACTCTCTGATTCAGACTCACTCTCGCTAGTTGACTCGGATTCACTCTCAGATTCAGATTCGCTCTCCGACTCCGACTCACTTTCGCTTTCCGACTCCGATTCGCTCTCGCTTTCCGAAGTGGATACACTCTCTGATTCAGACTCACTCTCGCTAGTTGACTCGGATTCACTCTCAGATTCAGATTCGCTCTCTGAATCACTCTCACTTTCCGAGGTGGATTCACTCCCAGATTCAGACTCGCTTTCCGACGCACTTTCACTTTCGGAGGCTGATTCACTTTCGCTAGTCGAAACCGACTCACTCTCACTTTCTGAGACTGACTCACTATCGCTTTCGCTGGTCGAATCACTTTCGCTTTCCGAGACAGACGTACTCTCTGACTCCGACTCGCTCTCTGGTTCACTCTCAGATTCTGACTCGCTCTCGCTAGTTGACTCGGATTCACTCTCAGATTCGGACTCGCTCTCCGATTCGCTTTCACTTTCGGAAATAAATGTACTCTCCGACTCTGATTCACTCTCGCTTTCTGAGGTGGACACACTCTCCGACTCCGACTTGCTTTCGCTTGTCGACTCGGATTCACTCTTGCTTATCGACCCACTTTCACTCTCCGAGGTGGACGTACTCTCCGACTCCGACTCGCTTTCGCTTTCCGACTCCGATTCACTCTCACTTTCTGAGGTGGATGTGCTCTCCGACTCCGACTCGCTGCTTGAAGTCGATTCGCTTTCGCTGGTCGACCCACTTTCGCTTTCCGAGGTGGACGTACTCTCCGACTCTGACTCTGATTCACTCTCGCTTTCAGAAGTAGATACACTCTCAGAGTCAGACTCGCTCTCCGATTCACTCTCACTTTCCGAGGTGGACATACTCTCCGACTCTGACTCTGATTCACTCTCGCTTTCTGAGGTGGATTCACTCTCTGAGTCGGACTCGCTCTCACTTTCTGAGGCAGATGTACTCTCTGACTCAGACTCGCTCTCCGACGCACTTTCGCTTTCTGAGGAGGATGTGCTCTCCGACTCCGACTCGCTGCTTGAAGTCGATTCGCTTTCGCTGGTCGACTCACTTTCGCTTTCCGAGGTGGACGTACTCTCCGACTCTGACTCCGAGTCGCTATCACTTTCCGAAGCAGACGTACTCTCTGACTCAGACTCGCTTTCGCTTTCAGACTCCGATTCACTCTCACTTTCCGAAGCGGATACGCTCTCTGATTCAGACTCGCTCTCCGATTCGCTCTCGCTTTCCAAGGTGGATACACTCTCTGATTCACTATCACTTTCCGAGGCAGATTCAGACTCGCTCTCCGATGCACTTTCGCTTTCCGAAGTGGATACGCTTTCAGATTCGGACTCGCTCTCCGATGCACTCTCGCTTTTCGAAGCAGACGTACTCTCCGACTCGCTCTCGCTCGCAGAAGCACTCTCACTCGCCGAGATGGATGCACTGAGACTCTGTGAAGTCGATGCATTCTCCGATGCAGACTCTCTCTCTGATGCAATACTCTCACTACGGCTCTGCGCATCGGAAACGGATCTCGACGCAGACTCACTTGCGCTCTCTACACTGTTCGACTGGCTGATAATTTCCGAAGCCCGATTCGAATAGTTGGACATGCTCGCCGATGCAGACTGCGAAGCGCTATCCGATGCGGCTGACTCGCTGGTACTCCTCGATTCCGATCCACTGGCTGCGCTTTCTGATACAGAATCCCGTGCTGACGCACTGAGACTGGTGAAACGGCTTGCACTGTCAGAAGCAGACGTTTCTTCTGACTGGCTCTCCGAGGCCGATGCATTGCTCGCGATGCTCTCCGATCTGCTAGTGGAAGCCAAACGACGATTTTCACTCATGGAATCTGACTGGCTGGTCTCTACGGAATCCGACAGCGATGCACTCACACTCTCGGACGCAGACTGACTGCCTGCGCTCGCAGAGACGGACTCACTGCGCACACTGGCAGAGGTGGACAGCGATGCACTTCCTTTTTCACTCGCCGCATCCGACTGAGAACCGCTGATTGACAGAGACTGGCTCTCTCTGACCGATGTGCTGCGCGAATTGGAAACACTTCCCCTGTCCGCAATAGATCTGCTCGTGTACTCCGACCAGGAGATCAATTCACTGACATTAGCCGACTTGTTGTATGCATTGGCATATGTGGCTGTCACATTGCCGAGATCATCACCAATCTTATCCTTGACTGTAGGATGGACGCCCACTTTGGGATTAATATTCTTTGCATTCGCGGCCTGCACAATAATACCAATATTCGCGACGGAATCTGCCCATTCCTGCTGCGTCCCGGTCAGCTGCGTCGTGAAGGTGATTCTGACTCCTTTGCTGGCGTTGATCCGGTCATGGGTCGAGTAAGACTTCCCCCAATATCGCCCTGTAAAATCAGTGGTTGTAATAGTTGAGCCAAGCGCCTTGTACTTCGTACGATCCTGTCCATCTGGTGTCTGGTAAGTTTTCGAGTTATCCCAGAGACCTTTGTTAGCCAGTGAATAACTCTCTCCATCCGCATTGGATGTGATGGCAATATTTTCCGGATCCTCTGCTTTAGAACCCGTGAGGACATTCAGATAGATGCCAAAATAATCCCTCTCATATGATGTGGTTGTTTCCCGGATCCAATACGGTCTTCCCCACCAATCATATTCGAGTACCCGCTCATTTTTTTCCTGATAATTCAAATTATTATAAGGATCCGTGGACTCCCAGTTGACCGTCCATGAGATAGTGCCGGTATCAAGGTCCAGTTCTCCTTGAATATCCTGAATAGACCCTGTGTAATTGCCATTTGGCTTGTCGCCTTTTTTCTGATAGACAATCACTCTCCGATGCTCAGCGCCGCTCTCCGCCAGGCTCTCGCTGGCGCTGGCACTGGTGCTCGCGCTCAGCGAGGTGGAGACAGACTCCGACTCTGCCACGCTCGCCGACTCGCTTGTTCCCACAGACAGAGACTCGCTGAGACTTTCTGATTTTGCGGCGGAAGCGCTGGTATAGGCGCTTGTGATCAGACTATCCGAGATGCTATCGGACAGTCTGTCTGACTCCGCTGTGCTTGTCTCCAGCGACGTTTTCTCAGACTGCGACGCCGACTCGGAAATTTTAGTACTGGCCGAGAGCGAATTTTCCGTCTGTTCCGAAAGGCTCCCGCTGAGCGACAGGGACCCCTCTTCGTTTGCCGCCACCGTACTCATGGACGCCAAAGCAGACTCCTCCGTGCTCGTCGAAGCTGAGGCAGACCCGGATTTCGATTCCGATGCGCGCTCCTGCGCTTCATCTGATTCTGCGTCGTAGTCCGACTGACTTGCCGAGGCAGATTCAGAAACGCTTTCGGACGCGCTGTCGCTTTCGCTCTCATTCGAGAGACTGTCAGCACTCACCGTGCTGCGGACAGCGGAAACAGACTGAATCGCGGATGCCGCCTCCTCGCTGACAGACGCAGCGCTGCCACTGTCAGAACTGCTCTCCGACGTGGACTGTGCCTCGGACACTGCGGTCGACTGCATGGCGGAGGCAGACCCGGCGTCCCGCGCCGATTCCGACGCGGTCAACTCGGATGACGCCGATGTCTCTGTCCCACCGGCCTCAGAAGAAACGCTCTGACTTGATTCAGATGCGTCGACACCACTCACTTCCGAAGCGGCACTTTCAATCGTTTCAGAGTCCGCCTCAGAAGTTGGCTCGGCAACAGACTGCGATTCCATCGTCGAGGTCGAAGCGCCTTCATCCAGCACGGTCTCTGGCTCCGCGAGGTCCGTGGTGCTCTCACTTTCCGCCGCATACACCACATTGCCGTTGTCATACATGGCGGCACCGCCGAGCATGACGCCGGTAGCCACCGTTCCCTTCAGAAAGATATTTTTCAGGTTCCCCTTCCGGGCCTTTTTCCTGTAATCCTTATTCTTATTTCTTCTCATCATCGTTCTCCGCATCTTCAGCGCCCGCTCTTTCGCATGGGTACTGCACTTTCAGATAAATTATTGAAGATACGCAAAAAGGCGTGAAGCACTTAAGCCCCCCGCCCACATATATAATATTATAGAACATTTATATTGAAAATACTTAATTGTGGTCTAATAAAAACAGTTGTTTCATTGTTGTTTCATCCGATGCAACGGGATTTCGCCCTCATAAAGTGAAACAAAAAGGTTGTCAGAATTGGCGATATGGACGGTTTGACCAGACGAGCGGCAGTACGAAGCACGGCTCCCCGTCTCCATTGACGTAAATTTTCTTCTGATTCGGATCAGTGCCTGCGGCCTATGGTTCGTTTGAACGCCGCGTGAATGCGGCACGTTCCAAAACATCCAGATCTACGTCCATCCCTCCGGCACCGTGAACTGGCTCACATCCACGCCCTCCAGCTCCAGAAGTGCCTTCTTTCTCAGGATACCGCCGCCATATCCGGTCAGACTTCCGTCCGCGCCGACAACACGGTGACATGGTACGATGACAGAGATCGGGTTGTGTCCCACGGCTCCGCCAACTGCCTGCGCAGACATGCTTCCGCTCCCCCGCTCTCCGGCGATCCGTGCAGCGATCTGACCATATGTTACCGTCTGCCCGAACGGAATCTCACACAGTATCTCCCCGACACGATTCCGGAACGCGGAACCGACAAAATGTATCCTCGGCAGAAATCCCGGATCGTGCCCGGTAAAATAGATGTCGAGCCATTGCTTTGCCTGGTCAAAATACGCCATGTCGCGCGGCACCGCATCCCGGCTCAGTCCCTGCCCGACATACCTGCTGCCCTCCTGGAACCACAGGCCAGTCAGTCCTTCCTCATCCCCAGCCAATAAAATACTCCCCAGCGGAGATTCATAACTGTCCGTATAAATCGTGTGATACCTCCTCGTATGAACATCTATTTATTACTTGAATGCAATTAAGTTTCAAACTAGTCGCAATCAGTTTCAAATTAAGTGAACAAAAATCATGCTCTACTGCTATTACTAATTGCGACCTGGTCGCAATTTGGTTTCAATAACATTCCTAACATCACTTTGCGATATACCACTTTGACGCATGAGTACGTCCGTTGCAAAAAACTTTTCCGTCCATTTTAAGTTCTCTTACCAGTACCTGTATTTGGTTGCGACTAAGCCCAGGTAAAACTTGCTGTAGTTCTTTGAACGGAGTGCCAACAGCATTGTTCTCACGAATATGTTTTAAAAGCAATTCTTTGTTCGTATCCCGATCCAAGCCAACGCGCCTTGTATGTATGCCCGCCTTTCCAGTCGCTGCATACAGGCTTCTGGCAAGGACATATTTTTTATGGCCGATATGTTCGACAATACCCATGTCTGTCAGGCGTGGTAGCCGATCCTGCATTTTTTTATTCAACGTCTGCCCATGATACAGTGCATTCGAACAAAACGTATATCATCCGTGAAATACTCGTCATCCGTATTTTCTCTGCGCCTGACGAATACCGGAATGTCCGTCTGCGCAGAAACTAACTCTCATCTGTCTCAGTAAAATCCGTCACGACCTGGTCCGCATCCTGCCTCTTGGCCAGGAACATATACCGATCTGCGCGGGAGATGATCGACTTGATATTGTCCCCGCTCCGCACTACTGTGATGCCGATCGCCGCCTGGCAGGCCACCTGCTTTCCGTCCACTTCCACCTCTGTACGGTTGGATATCTGCAGGAACCGCTCTGCCGCGCTTTCGATCTCATCGGGACACCTGAGATGCAGAAGACCCACGAATTCATCCCCGCCCCAGCGGCAGAACCGGTCGGTTTTCCTTCCGTATTTTCGAAGCGCAAGTCCCAGCTCCCGCAGCAGACTGTCCCCCACGCCATGTCCATAATGGTTGTTGATATCATGAAAACGATCGATATCCACAAACAGGACCGCGAAAAGATGTCCGGTTCGCTGGTACAGTTCAAGTTCTTCCGTGATACAGGCTTCCATGTACTTTCTGCCCGGCAGACAGGTGAGAGGATCCCGGGTCGCCACCTCATAGATATCCCTCACCATATCGTCCTCGTAGGACTCAGCCCCCATAGGAAGAAACAATGCCGCCAGTTCTGTGATTCTGCCCTGCGCATTGCGCAGAGGCACGAGCGTGTTCCGGACCAAAAGATTCTCCCCATCCTTTTTGTGAATGAACATCTGCATGGTCTGCGCCTGCCCGGAATAAAAAGCTGCCAGAGCCGGACAGCTGCTTCCTTCAATCTGATCTCCATTCACGAAAGAGCAGCCAAATGGCAGGTCAACGCAGCGTTTTCCCACAACCTCCTGGAAACGGTAGCCGAGAAGGCGCTCCGCTTCCTGATTCCAGTACAGCACTGTCTGATCCGGCTGCAGGATATAGCTGCCGAAGGGAATCTCGTCCAGAAACTGCTCCAGTCGGCTGCCCAGCGGTTCTGCCTGATTTTGATCCATGTTCTGACACTCCTAGAAGTCTTATTATAATATGATTTCCCAGGTCACCGATAAACGCCTCGTTTCGTGCCCTATAGGCAAGACACTCGCCTTATATAGCCATATGATATCCTTCATTGCCCTTATCTTCCAGGTTTTATGAGATAAGGCGGCCCCACCGTCATCTCGTGTGCCGCACCCGATGATGAGCGGTCGCAAGGAGCCATCCTCTGCAGGCAGGCTTGCATCATGGCTTCTGTTCCGTCGCCTTCGCAAAAGGCCCCGGCTGCAAAATCAATCACAGCCGGGACCTCTTCCCCATGATCCATTCAGAATAACACCGCTTTTTCACTCGCTGCATTCCGCCAGAATATCTAGTCTGACGGAGCGTCCCTGAAGGTTTTAAATTCCATACTGACTGGTGGATTTTGTGACCTTTTTAACATAGGATTTTCTCCCGTTTATTCATTATTTTCCAAAAATGATATCTCCTCTTTCCCGAGCGGATGGTTTGCCGCTGCCACGTTTCCGGGCAGACGCCTGGGGTTGGTCATACTCATGACGGCATATACATTCATGTCGCTTCCGAAGAGATAACGAAGTGCAATATCCGTCACGCTCGTGCCATACTTCTCCGCCAGGATTTCCGCGTTTTTCAGCCGCTTCATGTTCTCTTCGCAGAGATATCCCTTCTGCCCGGGGCCGTCCAGCACTCTCTCCGCGCCCTCATAATCGAAAGCCTTGAACTTGCCGCTAAAAAAGCCGCGGGCTAGGCTGGAATAGGCAATGAGGGGCATCTGATTGGCAGCATACCAGGCACGTGCGCCTGCGTTCTCAGGACCGGTAACTGTCACGCAGCCGCCGCCCCATGGATCGCATATTTGATGAGCCAGTCCATAGTTTGGGCTGGAGACCGAGAAACCCTCAAGGCCCCTGGATTCCGCATAGGCGTTGGCCTCTGTGATGCGCTCATGCGTCCAGTTGGAAACGCCGAATACGCGGATCTTTCCTTTCTGTTTACACTCGTTCAGGGTATCAATGATCTCTGAGACCGGAGTATTGGGATCGTCCCGATGGAGCAGATAAATGTCGATATAGTCAACGTCCAGAGTTTTCAGACTTTTCTCCATCTCGGAGAGGATCACTGTTCTGTTGACACAGACCTCGCCTTTGAGATTCACGTTGCCGCACTTGGTCAGCAGCACGATCTTATCCCGGTTGTTGCGCTCGCGGATCCACTTCCCAAGGCTTTTTTCCGCAAGCCCATAGCCGCGGGCGCAGTCAAAGGCGTTGATTCCCAACGCCAGCACCGCATCCAGCAGGGCGTTGACGTCTCTTCCCGTCAGCATGGGCCGGATCGCCGTGCCGAAAAAGATGCGGGAGACAGGCTTGTCCAGTCCCGGGATAGTCCCATAGGGCGGTCGGATCTCTTCTCCCTCCCAATAGGCCCGAATGTTTCTCACATAAGTATCCAGATACAGGCTGTGCTCCTCGCCGTGGACACCTGCTTTCGCCATGTATTCCACGCAGCAGACACCGTCATAGCCGTCCGCTTTCAGCTTTTCCATGAAGGGTCGCAGCGGTATGATGCCGGAGCCTGTAGCTACGGTAAGGATGCTCTCGCCGTTTTGGCAGACCTCGGCGCGAGGAATATTTCCCCGCACCACATCTTTCAGGTGCACGCGGCGGACGCGGTCTTTCAGCATTTCCCATGTGGTCAGAATATTGCAGTCCGGCTCGGCAACCAGAAAATTGGCCGTGTCAAACACGAAGCCCAGTCCCGGCACCGCGTCCAGAATGGCGCGGCAATCAGTGGAAGAGGAAAGCGGTTTATGAGGCTGGGGCGCATCCTCGAACAGGATTTCGATCCCGTACTCTTGGCCGCGCTCTGACGCGATGGTGAAAAGCTCGATCACGCGGCGCAGCTGTTCTTCCCGGCGCAGCTGTTTGCAGACCTTTGTATCAAAGATCCCTGCTGTGATCATCAATTTATCAGCCCCTATCGTCTCACAGGCCTTGAAGGCCTTTTCCAGACTGGCAGAGTAACACTCCAATCCCTTACAAAAAGGCAGAGCCGCGATCAGGCATCCGCAGCGGACACCTGAGTTGGCAAAGGCCTTTTTCAGCGCCTTGACACCGTAGAGCCGCAGCTCAGCCTCCTGAAGATCCAATTCTTCAATCCCGTTTTCCCTTGCTATGCGGCACAGCTTTTCTGCGTCCATTCGATGCGTCAGCACATCGCCCATGAAAGAAAAGGTCAACAGCGAAAGCTTCATAGATTATTCCTCCAGCATGCGCCGAATATTCTCATAACCAGGCAGGAATCATTACAGTGTATGTTACACCTATTTCGGTCTTCTCCAAACCGCTCTTTACCTCGCCATGCAGGCTCTTCATTCCGTTTGCACACGATCTCTGTGTCATGTGCCTGGCGGCGCATGATAACAGCAGAGCTGGAGGATTAGACTTTTCATGTCTCCATCTCATTTAGGACCCCATGGTTACATGAACACTTGCTTTTGATCGACCGCTCAGGATTGTTTCTGTCAGAAGCGGTGCGTTCTCCCAGCCGGCTCTTTCCCCATCGACCCGTATTTCTTTGACCCCGTGCTGAACGTGATCGGGGTTCTCCACCCGGATCGTCAGATGGCAGCCGCGATACGTACGCTCCACTGCAAAGCCGTCCCACTCAGCGGGAATCGACGGGTCGATCAAGAGACCCTTAAGCGTGGGGCGGATACCCAGCAGATACTGGGTCGCCACCACATCCATCCACGCCGCCGTGCCGGTGACCTGGCTGACGCAGCCCCGGCCGAACTTCTCATTGTCCTTGCCGAGCATGGTGGAGCAGTAGGCATAGGCCTCTGCGTGATAACGCTCCACACCGACCTTTTTGATCACTTCGTTCGGCATGATCTGCTTATAGTACTTCCATGCCCGATCGCCGCGTCCCAGCAGGGCCTCTGCCATGATAGCCCAGCAGTTGGCCTGACAGAAAACGCCGCCGTTTTCCGAATACCCGGCAGGCAGACCATTGACCATGGCGGCCTCCTTGCTTGGCCACCCTGGATATCCGGGGGTATTGAGCAGCAGGCCCATGCCGGTGTCCAGCTCCCTGGCCGCGCTGTCCATAGCCTCGATCTGACGCGTCTTGCAGGCGTCAGCAATCACCATCCAGCTCTGCGCATTCAGCCAGATCCGGGCGTGCTCCTGCGTGTGCGTTCCAATAGGCCTTGCATCGTCATCCAAGCCACGCAGGAACCACTCGCCGTCCCAGGCATATGCTTCCAGCGCCTTTTCCTGTTTTTCAATTAGCTTATGGAAAGGCTCCGTACTTTCGCCGCGCATTTCGGCCATCTCGGAAAGCTGACGCAGCGCGGCAATATGCTGCTGGGAAACCATGATGCTCTCACCCTTGCCCTTGCGCCCGAAGGGGCCGAGGTGATCGTTCCAGTCAGAGAACAGGATCAGGGGCAATTTATGCAAGCCCAGATGCTTTTCTGTGAATTCCACGCCCCGCAACAGATGCTCCCACAGCGTGACAGGGCTTATTGGCGTAACAAGATCCGTCCCGAGGAACGGGATCTCCTTGTCCAGGAAACTCAGATCTCCGGTTTCCGCGGCAATGGCATAGGCCAGATATACCATCCAGATATGATCATCCGAACGGGTAATATCCTGCGGCGGGCGTTTTTCTTCTGGCCAGGCAGTGTGGACGGCGTGGCCGTCCTCAAGCTGCTGTGAGGCCAGATAACAAAGCATTTCTGTCGCCCACTCCGGCTTGCGGTATGCCTGAGCCAGCATATCTTGGGCAGTATCCCGGAATCCGATGCCGCGCACGCCGGAGGCGTCCGAGCTGATGGAACGCGAATAGCGGGCGGTCTGAACGCTCTGCAGGGGGTTCCAGGTGTTGATCATGCGCTGGGCGTCCGCATCAGGTAAATCGCACTGATAAACGGCAAGGTGCTCGCTCCACCAGTTCTGCAGCTTTGCAAACTGAAGGTCCGCTGCGCCGGCCTCCCGGAGTGCGGTAAGGGCATCCTTTGCCACTGCCACAGCCTTGTCGTAGTCAGACAGGGCACCCTCGGCCACGCCCAGGAAGAAATGAAGCTTCTGCGCTGCGCCTGCCCGGAGGTTGACATGGGTGTGCAGCGCGCCGCAGGGTTCGCCGCCCTGCAGATTGGTGTCGGAAAGACGTCCGCTTTGAACCTCCACAGGATTTCTCTCATCACGGTAATTGCCGCAGAAAACATCCCGGTTGCAGCAGAAAGATTCGATCTTCGCATCTGTGCCGAAATACACCAGAGGGGCTTCGTCCTTGCGTGGGTGCATCCAGGCGGTATAAGCATAGGTGATCGCCTGCAGCTCCTCGTCGAACACGGCGCGGGTATTCCACTTGAGATAATAACCGAGGATGTTCTCCTCCCGTGCCAGAAACTGGCTAAGCTCCACATAGGTGAACACATCGCAGGAGACTTCTGCACCGCTCTCGTTTGTGAGATTCAAATCCCACACCAGCGTGTCATAGTCCTGGGCCATAAAGAGCTTCAAAACGGCGGTCAGGCCGTTCTTTTTCGCGGTGAAAGTGGAGAATCCCGGCGCATGGCTGGCCTCCCGGAAGTCCACCGGTGTCTCGCAGGGGCGAAACGTGGGCGACCAGACCGTACCGTCTGCCATGCGGATATACACATAGAAGCCCGGAGAGTCGATGGGCATGTTATAAAAGCGGTAGCGGGTCACACGAAACATCATCGGAGACAGCCACCAGCTCATGCCGCCGCCCGCCCGGGAAACAAAGGCGTGCATTCTGCCGTTGGAGAGATAATTTATCCACGGCGATGGCAGGTCAAATCGGCTAAAACGGATTTCCCGCTGAGAGTCGTAAAATCGATAAAACTGCCTATCCATAAAGTTCTCCTTCAAATCGATAGCTTCCAGTGCTCAGCGTCTTTGCGCTGCCGTCCGGCAGGGTCAATCGGGCTGTTGTTCCCTCCGGCACGGTGCAGGAATAAGAAAAATGCTTTGCCTCACGTTCCCAGCGGGAGCGGATCGTACCGTACTTTATTTGGTAGATGCCCTCCGCCCAAGTCAGACTGCCACCGATAAGAGGGCGGAGTTCAAATTCTTTGAACCCGGGCGCGCTGAATATCGGGCGGATTCCTGCCACATATTCAAAGAGGAATTGGCAGACCGCGCCAAAGCTGTAGTGATTGAAGCTGTCGCGAAACACATCCATACCATTCCAGTTTTCCAGCATGGTTGTTGCGCCAAGTGTGACAGGATGCAGCCAGCCGGGTGCGGTGGTCTGCTCCAGAATACGAAACGCTTCGTCAACCAGACCGTTGTCACAGAGCGTAGGCAACAGATAAACGGTGGAGAGGAAACCTGTGTTCAGGTGGTAATCGGCAGCTTCCAGTTCCTTCTTGAGCTGGGCGATCACCAGCGGCTTCTTCTCTTCACTGACCATATCCAGCGCCAGGGCGCGGATATATGCTGCCTGATGACCCTTTTGGATTTCTCCGTCGTCGCCTATGAGGTATTTATCGTAGGCGGCCCGGATTTTTTCGGAAAGGGAGGCATAGCGCTCCGCGTCCCTGCCTTTCCCGAGGATGCGCGCCATATGGGCGAGATTATCGCAGCTGCGCTTCGTGTAAGCCGTGGCCACCTCGGGATTGCCGTACTTTGCCATATAGGCCACAAAGTCCGCCGCTGTGCCGCCCTTTGCAAAAAGTTCAATGACCTCCGGCGCAGGCGGCAGGGGCTCGTTCCATTCGCCGTAATGGAAGCGGGTGTCATAGATATAGTCTCCATCCCCGTTTGCATACCAGGGCTTGTCTGCATACATGGGGTTTTGCTCCTTCATGCAGCGCAGGGAAAACTCGACCCATTTTTTCGCCGTGTCATAATGTTCTTCCAGAAAGCTCCTGTCTCCATACATCAGGTACATCTGGTATGGGATCCACACGGCGGAATCGCCCCAGCCCACGCTGTCCTCCCCAATGTTTCCGTCACCGGTGGGTCCGGCCAGCGCCATGGCAGGGTTTAAGGACCTGACCCGCTCATATTCCTCTGGATTGTGGACGCTGGAGGTGGACGGGAAGGTGATGCCGACCTTTCCGGAGGCGTATTGTTCGATGCTCTGATCGATAAGCCACTTCTTGAAAAACTGCCGCACATCCATGGAATACGCCGCCGTGCGGCAATAGATCATGGCGTCTCCCGTCCAGGCGTTGCGCTCCCGGGTGGGACAGTCCACCGGCACGTCGAGGAAGTTGCCTTTCTGACTCCAGCGGGCGTTTTCCACCAACTTGTTGATCAAATCATTGGAGCAGCGGAAGTCACCGGTTTCCACCATGTCGGAATAAACGGCAATTGCCTCAAAGTCCGCCTTTTCCGGTTCAATGCCTTCTACCAGCACGTACCGGAAACCGAATACGGCAAAATGTGGTGTGTATTCCTCACATTCTGCGCCCTTGCAGATATAGGTGATCTCCTGAAACTCTTCCATTCCTCCGTCGCAATTGGCTGTGGAAAAACGACCGTCTTTGTCCAGTCCTTCCCCGTGTTTCAGATAAACGACTTGCCCGGGCTTCGTACTGTGCAGGGTCATATGGACAAAGCCAGCAATGTTCTGGCCGAAGTCCATGACAAGATTTCCGGCTTTGTCTATGAACGGTTTTCCGCGAAAAGTCTCCTTTTCGCGCACGGGGACGCTCTGATTTCCAATCAGCCTGCCTTCTGTGTGCTCCGCGCACGGTACGGCCCGCTGCCAGTCATGAAGCATGATCCGGGCGTCAAAAACCTCGCCCTTCTGTAGGTCCGTCCGCACGACAGGTCCGAGTCCGGCATCCCAGTCTTCATCTGTGGAGAGGACCTCCTGGCTGCCGTCCGAGAAAAAAATGCGCAGCTCGCCCCATAACGCAAGCGTATAGCCGAAATTGTTGTTCCAACGCCACCAGCCGTCGCCCACGGTAACAAGCAGCTCATTACTGCCCTCTTGTAAGAGCGCGGCAATGTCATATTCCTGCATCTGAATGCGGAAATAATAGCTGGTGAGACCCGGTAAAAAGCGGTTTTCCGTCACACGCGCGCCATTAACCTGTGCTTCATAGAGTCCATGAGCAGAAAGTCGCAAAATGGCCTTATTCACCTTTTGATGCAGTTCAAATCTTCGTCTGAAAATCGGCACCAGATGTTTGTCTTTACCATCCTCAGGATGACAGATCCACTTTGTCATCAGCTTAACTCCTTAGAAAGCGCCAGGATCCTCCCTGCACAAGCCTCCAGTTCGGCGCGTGTGATCGTCCCGTCCCTCAGGCCTGTCAGAATGCCGTCCACATCTTCTTTTGATCCGGCCATCATCAGGTCGTTGCCTGCTTTAATGCAGAGCGCAGGACAGGAGGCACCGTAGACCCCTAAATTGAACTTATCGTTCGTAGTGCCCCAGTCGGTCATGACGATGCCTTCAAAACTCCACTCCCCGCGCAGAACCTTATTGATTAGATCGCCGCGATTCGCGGTGTGGGTGCCGTTGAGCAGATTATAAGAAGTCATCAGCGCTTTCGGTGCGGCTTCCTTTACACAGATTTCAAATCCTTTCAGGTAGATCTCCCGCAAGGCACGCTGGGACACCACGCTGTTGGAGCCATAGCGGTTGGTTTCCTGATTGTTGCAGGCAAAATGTTTGATGGTGACGGCACACTTTTCGTGTTTTTGCACGCCGCGTGTCATCGCGGCAGCGGTCTTGCCCGAAATCAGAGGGTCTTCGGAATAATACTCAAAATTCCGGCCACAGAGTGGGCTGCGATGGATGTTCAATGCCGGTGCCAGCCAGACATTTGCCCCGAAAAGCTCCATTTCTTCGCCGACCAGATCGCCGCAGGTTTCGACAACATCCGGATTCCAGGCCTGTGCCAGCGCCGTACCGATCGGAATGGCTGAAGCATAATGATACAGAACTGTACTGCTTTTCGCTTTTTCTTCGTTTTGCTGCAGCTTCAGAAGGATCAATTGCCGGATCTCAGGCGGAAGAATATTCAGAATGCTGCTGAACGCCTCCGCATCCATACCTTCCTGTCCGTCCTCTGTTTCGATATATTTGGTGGCAATCCGCAGCCCAGCAGGACCGTCGGCCATCACGATGGTGCCATAACCCTTTTCAGATACTATAGCCGCGGTTTCACCGGCTCCGCCCGCCAGACGGGAAGCGGAATTGCCGATGATCGCTGCCATGTCCTCTGCATCAGAATGCTTGTCGACACAAATCGTGGCCAGCTCCTTAATGGAGAATTCGGAAAGATCCTCTAAACTGATATGTTCTCTTGGAGCTTTCCTCCTGTCATAATGTCCGATACGGCCAAGCGATACAGCAGAAACCCGAATGTACGGCAGCCCCCTGGGTATTTCGCGCCTGATCTGCGGCTGCCAATCTTCAAAGTCCGCCTCTCCTCCGGAATGACTGAGCGGATCGGAAGTCGAATTCCCATCCAGGAACACGGTGCCGACCGGCACACTTCCGAGAGAAAACAGATATTCCCCTTGTTCCAGCAGCCAGCAGTCGTTTTCCGAGTCCCAGCTGGCCATGTTTTCCAACGGTAGATCCAGCATGAGTGTCTCGCTCTCACCGGGAAGAAGCTTCCTCGTCTTTCGATAGGCTCCGAGTTCCCGAAGCGGCTTGATCAGCTTTCCGTCAGGTGCTGAATAATAAAGCTGCACGGTCTCTTTTCCGGGAAAGTTTCCGATATTTCTGACCTTTGCTTCGATGGTCGCGATCCCGTTCTCCACTGAGAATCCAGTGCAATCCGTTTCGAATTCCGTGTAGCTCAGACCGAACCCAAAAGGGAAGAGCGGGTTGACACCTGCCGCGTCATAATAACGGTAGCCAACGAAAATGCCCTCCCTGTACCGGGTGTCATCGCGCCCGGCAAAATCTCCGATAGCCATGACGTCTCCGGCCTTGGCCCAGGTAGTGGTAAGCTTACCGGACGGGCAGGCCTTGCCCAGCAGTACGTCCGCGAAGGCGTCGCCTGTCACACTGCCCAGCTGACTCAGCAGCAGAATATTGTCTACCTGATTCAGTACAGGCGAAATGTCTACCGGACCGCCCACGTTCAGCACCAGCATGAATTTTTTGTACTGTTTGGCACAGCGCAGGATATCCCGCTTTTCATCCTCTGTGATCAGATAGTCTCCCTCATTACCGGGGCGATCAGCGCCTTCTCCGGAATTGCGGGAGAGGACATAGACGCAGACGTCACCATCTCCGTCCAGCGGAAACTCATAATGAGGCTCCTCCGGCGTCCGCCCCATGCCGACAAGGAAAACAGATTTTCCGAGTTCTTTTGCTTCTTTGGCTATTCCCTCATAGAAATCCCGGATCGCAGCTTCCCGCGCAGCACTATAGCCGTTCATCCATGCCGCGGTGGTGACGGTAAATCCAGCATTTTCCAGGCCTTCTTCCACCGTTACGTAGTGCCGCACGTTCACGTCGCCGCTTCCGGTGCCGCCCTTTATGGTCTCTCTGGCGCCGGCGCCGTAAAGCGCGATCTTACACGGTGAAGAGAGCGGAAAATCTCCGTTCTTTTTCAGCAGTACCATGCACTCCGGCGCAAGGGAACGAAGCGTCGCCAGATGCGCTTTTTCAAACTCCTGCACTTCAGGGGAATCGATTCTGACCATATTGTTAATCCTCCAATTGATTGACCATCTGATGTAGCGCCTTGTCGATCTCAGTAATTGTCTCGTCGGGGATCTGCACCATCTCCATCAGCTCCCGGGCGGTATTGTTTCCCACAGCCTTCATCAGCCCATCTACCGAAAACTGCCGGGCCTTTGCAACAGCCTCGAGTCCTGCAAACATAGGGGCAAGGGCCGCCTTCGCTTCCCCGCTCTGCATTCGGAGATGGGAAAGCGTGCAGTCTACGCTGAGCACCGGTGCAAAATTTCCGTTCATGGAGAGTCCACTCACCGGCTCGGTAAAACCGCCGCGCTTTAGTTTCCCCATGACCTCGCCCAGCCACTCGATACTATCCGGCACCCAGTGAGGCAGGCGCGGGCAAACGGAATTGGTGTTGATCCAATCCTCTCCCGTGGAGAAGCCATGTCCTCCGTAAGAATAGATATGGCTTTCAAAAGCAACGCCTTTTTCCGTCAGCGCAAGCTCCATGCGGAGCGTATTGGAAATATCCACCGTGCGGTCATCCCGCGCCGCAGCAAAAAAGCAGGGGCAGGTTTCGGCTGTGACATGTTCATGAGGATAAGGCATCCCTGGCTGACACATATCGCAGATATCTTTCAGGATCGCCGGATAGACAAGCACCGTGGCAGCAGGCTTATGTTCCGCTATTGTAGCTGCACAGGCGGCGAGATGTCCGCCCGCGGAGAAACCGACCACAGCAATCTTTGTCTTGTCCAAATGCCACTCGTCCGCCCGCGTCCCGATCAAAGCCATGGCCTGCTCATAGTCCTCCAGCGGCAGGGGCCATTTTCCCTTAGGGGTGCAGGTATAGCGCAGGATGAAAGCCTGGTATCCCGCCTTGAGGTAGGCCATAGCCACGGGATCCGCCTCCCGGTCGGAGCACATGGCATAACCGCCCCCGGGGATCACTAACATGGCTGGTCGCCTCGAGAAGCCAAACTCTCCATCGACTTCCTGTATATAGGCGGTCAGGGAAACCTCCCTCTCCTCGTTCAAAACAATCTTTTCTGCTTTCATACGTATCCTCCTCGTCCAGAGTTCTTTCCGCGCCGGATCAAGCCCGTATACTGCGGTAGCTTCTGGAAATACAGTACGGCATGTTTCAGATTTATAGCTTTTCCAATCCAATCTTCAATACTTCGCCGTTTACGCCACGTATCATCCAGTCGGCGCAGATCACACCGTCCACGCTCGTTTTGAAAGCAGCGTTGGAGCCACAGAGGCAATGGATGGTCAGAGCGGCTTCCTTGCTGTTCTTATCCGGGGTGTCAAAGAGAAATATACTCAGCTCCGGAATCTCTTTCTGCAGCTTTTCCAGCATTTCCTTCAGTTTTCGCTGGAAGCTCATCCCCGCTGCCTTGTCCGGAATCCAGCGGCCGTCTTCCAGATACATCTCCATCTGTGTCAATGCAGCATCCCGCACCGAGCAGCAGTACATGATCTTGATCCCGGGATGACTCTTATGAAGTGCCAGCAGACTGTCGGAGACAATCTCATCTCCGGTGAGGCGCGCTGCGATCTCCTCCGGCGCCTTCCAGACTTCCCGGGCCACCCGCTGCCAGTCATAATGCATCATGGCGCTGTCCACACAGGCGGTAATGTCCTGACAATTCGGAAACGAAGCAGCGACTGCGTCGGTAAGCAGGGACGTGGCAAAGGCTCCCGCTGAAAAGCCGGTCACCAGGATCTGCTCCGGGTTCGGCACCAGTTCCCTGATCTTTTTCAGCAGCAGCTGGAAATTCGTATAGCCGTGGTGATGCAGCACGGCGGGTTTTCCATCCAGGTCTGTATAAGGAAAATCTCCGGTTCCGCAGTGGAAATCTCCGGTGGCGTAGGTCACAAACAGCACGTTCCAATCCCGGAAGGGATTCCTTTTGGAACGCCCAAAGGTTCCTATTCGGAGAATCACGTCCCCGAATCGCACGTCATCAGAGTAGAACATCTCACCTTTTCCGCCCACGCGCTGGGGCCTGGCCGCAGTGTACTCGTCTACCGATACCCCGCCGCCGGAAAACCCGATCATCAGCTTGTTTGCGCTGCCCAGGCGAATGCAGCCGTGATAGGGGTTGCCGTTGGCGCAGAGCGCACCATCCGGCCAGTATTCGTAGTTTTTTCCGACTTTCGGACACTCCGGCAGCTCTGGGAAGCGGGTCAGCTCGATATAATCCGCCAGGATCCGGTTAAACAGAGGCCAACCCTTCCGGTCTTCCTTATGCGTTTTCCGTTTTGCCATGGTCTTCCTCCTCACTCATCCCATAAAGCTGTTTTGCCTTTTCCACCTTATAGCGGAAGCAGTCCTCCCTCAGCTTGTCCTGCTCCGGCTTTTCCTCGGCCTTGTCGGTGCCAAAGCCGTGATATCCATCCTTGTACATCTTCAGGCCCAGAAGCTTGCCGTGCTTCTTCAGAAGCTCCGCATAATGCTCTCCCTGGGGGTGCAGCGGATCCCGTCCGCAAACTATAATCACCGCCGGGGAGAGCTTTTCCAGTGTTCCCTCTGTGATCTTCGCCGCTGGGGACAGCACCTCGCTGTCCAGGGGCAGCCTGGACGGATAGAGGTCAAACATCAACTTGTAGAGCTTGTTGCCCTCCGGAAAGTCGATGGGGATCGTGTTAGTGAAGTCCAGGAAGGGCACCTCCATGATCTGCCCCGCGATCTGTACGCCCTGCTGGGCAAGCAATATGGCGGAACCTGCCGTGAGATGTCCGCCTGCGCTGCCGCCGGAAAGGATGATCCTGTCGGGGTCGATGCCCAGCTGTTTTGCGTGGGCTTTCAGCCACTTGACGGTATCCACGATCTCTTCCTGAGGATAGGGAAAGCTCCTGTCATACAACCGCTTGTAATTCACGTTAACCACGAAAGCCCCCAGCTCTTCGCTCAGGCGCTTGCAGTAGCGGTCGTCGTCCACCGCGTCCAGACCAACCCATGCGCCGCCATGGATCTGGACGAACACCGGCATGTTCTCCCGCTTTTCGGGATAGTAGAAAAGCACCTCTACCGGCTCCCTGCCATCGCGCTGGATGAAGCAACGATCCCCAACAACGGGATCCGTCATGTAGTGCCTGTTAATCTTATGAAAGCGGGCATTCATCACTGCCCGTTTGATTGCCGTAAACGCCATGTCTTTGCACCTCGATGTTCAAATCTCCGTCACCATGCGTCCATTGACAAGCTTTTCCGAGTCATCAATACTTTCTCGAAAGCTGCGCTTCACATTCCTCGCGGGTGATCTGTCCGGCGTTACACTTCGCCATCAGCTCCGCGTCCCTGTCCTTGAGGTTATAGAATGCGTACAGCAAAATCGCAGATATCCCGAAGCCGATGGCCGGGATCAGATAGCCCAGATTCCAGAGGGCACTCAGCGCAGTCTCGGACTGGGTCACGCCCTGGGCAGCAAGATCCGCAAAGCTGTCGCCCGTGACTTCTTTCCATCCGAACGCCGCCAGAATATACAGGGCGACAGAGCCGACCACACCACCCAGCGCCTTGTTCAGGAAAGACTGCAGCGCATAGAAGATGCCGGAACAATCCTTGCCGGTCTTATACCTGGTGTAGTCGATGGTGTCCGGCGCGATATAGGTTCTGACTACGCTGATCAAGGCGTTGGGAATCGCGCACAGGCCGCCGACTACAATGAACATAGTTTTGTTGTCATGGCAGAAGAAATAGATGATCAGGGTCGCGGCCGTCTGCAGCATGAAGATGAAGGCCAGAAGGTTGCGCTTGCCGAATCTGTCCGCCAGCTTTCCGCAGAAGGCACTCAGTATGATGCCAGGAACGAATCCGATCAGCATGACATAGGTGAAGATCAACGAGTCGTGGAAAATGTAGAAGCCAAGGAAGCTTTCCACGGCGGTACGGGTACAGAAAACGGTGGAAATGATGACGGCCAGAAAATAGATCAGGATGTACTTGTTCGTGAACACACAGTTGACCATATCCTTGAAGCTGTAATTTTCCTGGGAGCCCTCGTTTTCAACGTTCCTGAGCTCAGTGTTGTGCTCGTGGACCTTGAACGCCATGGGGAACATGAAGACAAGGAAAATCACCGCGCCGACGATGCCGATGCTCTTCAGCGGTATACCCACCTTTTCGCTCAGCAGAGCGGAAACGACGGTTGCCATGCCGATGGCTGCAATGACAGTAATGACGCCTTTCACGGTCAGAACATTGTTGCGCTCGGAGGGACTGTCCGTCAGCGTGGTGATCATCGACTGCATCGGAACCTCCGTCAGCGTGCAGGTGAAGTCATAGAAAAGATAGGTCACGAAAAACCAGGTGATCTTGAAGGCATCCGGCGCATCCTTAGGCATCATGAAAAACAGAATCGTCGCGACCGGAAAGGTCCAGAAGAACAGCCGATACCAGGGCATATACTTGCCTTGGCCAGCAATTTTTCGAAACAGTTTCCATTCCCTGATGTTGATTCTATCGATGATAAAGCCAAACAGCACATCATCCACAGAGTCAATGATCTTGACGAGCAGGATCGCCGTGGCCAGGGACGCGGTGTTGATGCCCTGGAACATCAGAAACATAGTCATGTAGGATCCCACCAGGGAGGTACAGAAAAGTCGTGCCGTATCGCCTACATAGTACCAGTTCTTTTCCGACCGGCTCAGCTGCCAGTCGGGATGCTTATTGACGCGGTCTTTTTTTGCCATCATTCTCTGCCCCCTTTATATGTATTTTTGAATGAAGTTCATCATCCGGTCGAAAGCCTCTTTCGCATGGGGATCTGCGTCCATCCGGTCCATATAGCCGTGGGGCAGCCTTGCTCCCGGAAAGAAAACCAGATCGTTCGGAATGCCAATTTCGTCCAGTTTCTTTTTCAGTCCGCGGCCTTCCGTGATGAAAAAGCCATTTTCATCGTTGGGTTCATTGGAGGCGTTGATCCAGCTTGGAATGAAGCTGTCGCGAATGTAGGTTTTCGCGTCGAGCATCGACACTGCCTCCGGCGTGTTGCTTTTTGCGCCTGTGGCACATCCCAGCATCGCGTACATGTTTTTGTCAAAGACGCTGGCGTCCAGCGCAGCCTCGTCAATAGCCAGTACCTTCAGATTTTCCTACGTCATAACGGGTTTGACGCCAAGCATGGCTGCATACTCGTGATTGCAGACGCAGACGGCGTAAATGACTGTCATATCGGCTCCTGCGCTTCCACCCGAGAGACAGACGCGGGACATATCCAACTGCAGTTCCTCCCGGTGCGCGATCAGATAGCGGAACAGCTCGTCGCACTGACGGATCGGCACCGGAAACCGGTACTGCGGTGCCAGGGCGTAATCGGCATTGACCAGAATGTACCCCGCTTTCACGATGGCTTCCAGCTTCCCCACGCCACCTCCGCCGGTCTGCATCGGATCGCCGGAAGACTTGTTTCCGAAAATGAAACCGCCGCCGTGAAAGTACACTACCACCGGCCGTTTCTTCCCGCTGTCATCGGGATACCAGATATCCGCGTAGCTGTTGGGCCAGGTTTCCCCGTACTTGACGTCGCTGCGGCAGATCATTCCATTTCCCAGCTTCTTCACCTCCGGTTCATGCCAGGGTTCCCACTCATTGGGCTTGTGTCCCTTGTGGAATTTTGCATAGACCGCTTTCTGGATGAGCGTACATTTCAGATCGTTCAGCCATTTCCCCATGTTCAAAGTCCTCTCTCTGCTTTTCTGAAATTTATTATACGTTTCGCATGAAATAAAAAATGCCCCCATACTTTACATTATTAATGGGTTGATTTTTACTTTTTGGGGAAGATATGATTTACTTGTAACAGGAAAAATTTCCCAGCATGAATGGAGGAGTATTGTGGCAAACTATAATCATCTGATTCGGGAATTATCCCGGTTGGATTCCTATGAGAAAGCGGGATTGGATTCCTTCCGCCGAACAGGAACTATGCTTCGCCACGGTCAGTATTTATACCTGACAATGCACGGAACCGACCGGCATACTCTGGAAACCATCAATGATCCGCCTGCTCTTCGGGAGCAGGGGCAGATCGTGGCCTCTTTTCATGAGAGATACGGAAATACCGGCCTGACGGTGAAGGACTTCATGCCGCCTGATATGAATGTTGCGATAGATAAGCTGCTCCGTTATATTGAGATACCTCCCCACTCACACGAGTTTATCGAATGTGCCCATGTGCTGCGGGGCAGTTGCATACATCGCGTCGGAGAAAACGAGGTGATTCAGCAGGAAGGAAGCTTTATTCTCATCCCGGTTCCGACGAGACACCAGCTCATTGCTGTTGGTGACTCATTGTGTCTTACTATAAAAATTCGGCTCAGCCACTTCATAAAGATGAGCATCCCGCATCTTCCCTCCATGGCATATCCGATCAGCTTTCAATGCGGTAAGGATCCTGCCGCCGAAAGTATGCTGCTCTTTCTGTACGAGCAGCAAAGTCTTGCCATGCCTTATCAAAAGGAACTCATGGAATCGACGGTAGCAAGTCTCATCACCTATATCCTTCAGCGATATATGGACACGATGCAGCCGCTATACAGTATTGCTCTCAGGGACCAGCAGATACTCGACATGGTCAATTATATGTACAATCACTACCGCACGGTTACGCTCCATGACCTGGCTGCAGAATTCCATTACAATGAATCCTATCTGAGCCGCATGTTTCAGGAGCACACCGGACGGTCCTTTTCAGAGACTGTCAAAGATTTTAAACTACGAAAAGCCGCGGAACTACTGAAAACGAAGGACTGGAAATTGGATCAGATCTGCGAAGAGATCGGCTATAAAGATACACGGCAGTTTATCCGCAGTTTTAAAGATATGTACGGGATCACACCGGACCGATTCCGGAAGAGTGTTCAAATCGCCCCATAAATATAATACAAATGATCAAATCGCCGATGTTTATAAGAATCCGGAACCACTGGGAGAACCGCTCATGAGGAGTCAGAAGAACAGCATTCCGCCAAATTCGTCCGCGAGCGAAGCCATGAAGCTGCGTCTTGCAATCGCCCTGCGGAACTGCATAGGAACGACCGCGCTCGAAAACATCTCTGTCAGACAGATCTGCGGGGAGAGCGGCGTCTCCCGGCAGACGTTCTACCGGCATTTTCTGGACAAATACGATCTCATCAACTGGTATTTTGACAGACTGCTCGCCGAGAGCTTCGCGCGGATGGGCGAGGGGCAGACGGTTCTGGACGGCCTCATCCGGAAATTCCGGTTCATCCAGGCAGAACGGACATTCTTCACAGCCGCGTTTCGAAGCGACCATCAGAACAGCCTGAGGGATCACGATTTTCAGATGATCTACCACTTCTATCTCCGGAGAATCGCGCTGTGGCAGGATCATGCACGTGACAGAGACAGCCGCCCGCCTGTGGCTGTGGATACCTGGACGGGACGCGCCGCCGCGGAAGCCGGACTCGGCTCAGCGTCCGACGACGAGAGTTCCGTGGATGAAGAGACCAGAACGCTCCTTGAGATGTACTGCTCCGCATCCATCTATATGACCGTCCGATGGGTGCTCGGCGGCATGCGGAAGAGTCCGGAAGAGCTTGCAAAACTCATGATCTCAGCCATGCCGGAAAAAATCGTGCGGATCTTCACTGCAGTCGGGCTTCTTGAGTAACAGTCAAAAGTAACATTCAGATAACCACCCGAATATCGAATAAAGATCTCCTGATACTCCCACAGCCTTTCGGCAGGGGAGTCCTGCGGCCTGGCACTACATACATGGGCCGGCTATCGCTGTAGCCGGGACAACCATCTGGTCATTTTCCACAAGTGTAACATTGAAAATTTGTCGCATTTTAAAGCAAAATAAGTGACATGTTTATGAATGTGTCACTTATTTTGCAGTTCCCTGCCTGATACACTGAAGACAGCGATTGCAGATGTACTGCGGCGGTTACGCCGCAAACGGCGATGAATGCATGGCTCTTAAAAAGGCGGATACTTCCAATCTCTGCGCAGGGAGGAGCTTTCATGGGCTGCCGTCGCAGCGCAGGCTGGAATAAAAGGAGGAAGAACAATGGCAAACAGAATTTCACTCAATGGCACATCCTATCATGGCTTTGGAGCGATCCAGGAGATCGTTGGAGAAATTCATTCCCGCGGTTTCCACAAAATCTTTGTGGCATCGGATCCGGATCTCGTAAAATTCGGTGTGACGGCAAAGGTTACATCTCTGCTCGAGAAGGCAGAAATCCCGTATGAAATCTATTCGGACATCAAGCCGAATCCGACGATTCAGAACGTACAGCACGGCGTGGAGGCCTTCAGAGCTTCCGGAGCGGATGCAATCGTGGCAATCGGCGGTGGTTCGTCGATGGACACATCCAAGGCAATCGGCATCATCATCGCAAATCCGGAGTTTGAGGATGTCAGAAGTCTCGAGGGCGTAGCTCCTACAAAAAATCCCTGTGTGCCGATCATTGCCGTCCCGACAACCGCCGGAACCGCCGCAGAGGTCACCATCAACTATGTCATAACTGACGTAGAGAAACAGAGGAAGTTCGTCTGCGTTGATCCGCACGATATGCCGATTGTCGCTGTCGTTGATCCCGACATGATGTCCTCTATGCCGAAGGGACTCACGGCTTCCACTGGTATGGACGCTCTGACTCATGCGATCGAGGGTTATACGACAAAGGCTGCATGGGAGATGACAGATATGTTCCACATCGAGGCAATCCGGCTCATCTCTGAAAGCCTGCGGGATGCAGTGGCGAACAAGCCGGAGGGCCGCGAAAAGATGGCTCTTGCCCAGTACATCGCGGGCATGGGCTTCTCCAATGTCGGTCTCGGCATCGATCATTCCATGGCACATACGCTGTCCGCCCATTATGACACGCCTCACGGTGTCGCCTGCGCAATGCTCCTGCCGATCTCCATGGAATTCAACAGAGACTATACCGGCACGAAGTACAGAGAGATCGCCAGAGCGATGGGTGTCGAGGGCGTCGACAGCATGACCCAGGAAGAATACAGGGATGCTGCCATCGATGCCGTGAAGAAGCTCTCTAAGGATGTCGGCATTCCGGAGAAGAACGAGCGCATCCGTGAGGAGGATCTCGAGCAGCTTGCGACTGATGCTCTGAACGATGCCTGCTATCCGGGCAATCCGAGAGAAGCCACCAGAGAACAGGTGGTCGAAATGTTCCGGAAGCTTATGTAATCCGGAGACAGGGCGGCAGGTGGATCTCCCCGCAGACGGGATGATTCGCTTCATGCAATTTTCATGGTCATGAGGCGACTGTTTTCTTTCGGAACAGAACGCGGAAGATCCCCCTACCAGCCGGTCCGGCGAAAAAGATCTGCCAGCAAAGCGCCATCGGAAAATTTAACGCTGCCGTCTGCAGCCACACGCCGATGAACCCCGCCTCATGGAAATCCTTAAAAAGCATTGTTGCTGCAAGACTCATCGTCGGACACATCAGACATACTGTCAGCGAGCAGCGGATCAGAAGTACGAAGAAGAACGGCATCTCCTTCGTAGCGACGCGGCTGGTCAGAAACATCACCGGCTTCTCCATCACAAACATCTCCAGAACGATGGCCAGCGGCCACATGATCCTCAGCTCACCCAACGCCATCCGGAATACCGCGTCCGTCATCCCGCCGGTGCTGATGGCAATGTTATAGCAGATCATCGCGTACACCATGAGAAACGCCATAATGATCGTAAAAATCAGGTTCTCAAACTTGTTTTCAGGCATAAAAAGACACTCCTTTCGCTGAGAACGTGTTGTTCGTTATCACCCAAAGAAGTGTGCGTTTCCAATTTATACCGTTTGTATTGAAATAACTGTGTGAGTCTACCACATTTCTTCTGACTATGTAAATGTTTTTTGGCATACCCGGACTTTCTTTCGCAGCGCGCGTACTCGCAGCCGCTCCGCGTCTACTCGTCCGCGGTGCTTCGCACCATAGAAATGCTTCGCACCATAGAAAACAGCATCCCACGCTTCGCAGCGCGCGTACTCGCAGCCGCTCCGCGTCTGCTCGTCCGCGGTGCTTCGCACCATAGAAAACGCCCTCCGCATACGGTCTGGCAAGCAAGCTTGCCGCCCGTTTGCGGAGGGCGTTTTCTGCGCTGCTCAGCTGTCTCGCGAGAATTGGCTATTATATAGCTCGCTGTAGAAGCCGTTCTGTTTCATGAGGGTTTCGTGGGTGCCCTGTTCAATGATTTTGCCGTCGCGCATGACGAGAATGAGGTCAGCGGAGCGGATGGTGGAGAGGCGGTGGGCGACGACGAAGCTGGTTCTTCCTTTCATAAGTTTGTCAAAGGCTTCCTGGATGAGGAGTTCGGTGCGGGTGTCGATGGAGCTGGTAGCCTCGTCGAGGATGAGCATCGGCGGAAGGCAGAGCATGACGCGGGTGATGCACAGGAGCTGTTTCTGGCCCTGGGAGAGGGAGTCGTCGGTGAGCACAGTGTCGAGTCCATCTGGCATACGGCGGATGAATTCCCAGCTGTGGGCTTCCCTCGCGGCCCGGATGATTTCCTCATCGGTGGCATCCGGTCTTCCGATGTTAATGTTATCCCGGACGGTGCCGTTTTTCAGCCATGTCTCCTGGAGGACCATGCCGTAATTGCGGCGGAGGGAGTGGCGGGACACGTCGCGGATATCGGTGCCGTCCACGCGGATGGCGCCCTCATCGACGTCGTAGAAGCGCATCAGAAGGTTGATGAAGGTGGTTTTGCCACAGCCGGTAGGACCGACGATGGCGATCTTCTGGCCAGGTTTTGCGTTCAGATGGAAGTTTTTGATGAGTTCCCTGTCCTTGACATAGCTGAAGGCGACGTCGTCGATCGTCACGTTGCCCTCTGCGGTCGGAAGCTCCTTCTCCGGATCGGCGCTCTCCGGCTTTTCCCCGATGAGGGCAAAGACGCGCGCCGCGCAGGCGAGAGCATTCTGAAGCTCGGTGATGACGGAGCTGATGTCGTTGAACGGTTTGGTGTACTGGTTAGCGTATGCAAGCAGCACGGTGAGGCCGCCGACTGTCAGATTACCCCGGAGAATGAGCATCGCGCCGGTGAGGGCAACCGCAGCATAGATCACGGAGTTGACGAACCGGGTGCCGGGGTTGGTCAGGCTGGAGTAGAAGGTCGCCTTTTCGCTGTAATTCTGCAGCCTTCCGTTGATCTCCCGGAAGCGGTCTGAGGAGGTCTTCTCGTATCCGAAGGCCTTGACGACCTTCTGGCCCCCGATCATCTCCTCAATCAGCGCCGTCTGCTCTCCGCGGGTCTCTGTCTGCTTGCGGAACATCGCATAGGAATGCGTCGCGATGAATTTTGCCACAAAGAAGCTCATCGGTGTGAGGACGACCACCAGCAGAGTAATGGGCACGCTCTTCTGGAACATGAAGATGAGCGTGACGACGATGGTGACGATGCCGGAGAAAAGCTGCGTGAAGCCGAGCAGCAGGCCGTCGGAGAACTGGTCCACATCGGCGATGACCCGGCTCACGATATCCCCGGTGCTGTGTGCGTCGAGATAGGACAGCGGCAGTACCTGAATCTGGCGGATGGCACGGCTGCGGATGTCCTGGACCACCCGGAAGGTCATCCGGTTGTTGATGAGATTCATGAGGAATGTCGCCGCGCTGGTGACGAAGATCAGCACCAGAATCCGCCCGAGCACGCCGTGTACCGAGGCAAAATTCACCTTTCCCCTGCCGGTGATGCCGTCTATGGCATTGCCGAAGAGAATCGGAATATACAGCTGCAGAATCACCGAGACCGCCGCCAGCACGACGCTGAGGAGCAGCAGAAGCCGATAGGCTCCGATGAACACCATCACCTTGCGGAAGGTCGCCATGGAACTGACATTATCTCCCTTCATGCCGATGTCGTCCGGCACCGCGCTGCCCTGTCTCCTCTTCTTTACGGCTTCGCCCGCTGCGGACTGTCCTGCGATGCCGGCTTCTTTCTTCTTTTTATTCAGAATCGTCATGCCTCCAGTCCCTCCTTATCGTTTGCGCCGCCCTGGGAATTCGAGGCTCTCCCGGCGTCTCCCGCGGGACGATTTTCCGTATCGTCCGGTATCCGGCTCCCCTGGAAATCCGAAGGCCGCTCCTCCGGATACTGGGAATAATAGATTTCCTCATACACCGGGCAGGTTTTCATCAGCTCCTCATGCGTACCGATACCGGCCAGCCGGCCGTCATTCAAAACAAGTATCTGGTCCGCATAGCGGATGCTGGAGCATCGCTGCGAGACGATAAAGGTCGTGAGCGGGTGCTCCCGTCCCTCCGCCTCCGTGCTCATCTGGCGGATGGCTCTGCGGAGCGCCGCATCTGTGGCAAAATCCAGCGCGGACGCGGAGTCGTCCAGGATGAGAATATCCGGATCCTTCACCAGCGCGCGGGCGATCGTGAGCCGCTGCTTCTGTCCGCCGGATAGATTGCGTCCGTTCTGTTCCACATGGAAGTCGAGTCCGCCCGCCTTGCTGCGGACCACATCCTCCGCCTGCGCGGTGCAGACCGCCTTCCAGAGGTCGCCGTCTGCCGCGTCCTCTCTGCCCCATTTCAGATTGTCCCGGATGGTTCCCTCAAAGAGCTGCGCCTTCTGCGGCACCACGCCGATCCGCCGCACCAGCTCGCCTTTTGCATAGTCGCGCACATCCCGGCCGAAGGCGAGCACCTCGCCGGCCGTCGCGTCATAGAATCTCGGAATCAGGTTCACCAGCGTCGATTTTCCACTGCCGGTGCCGCCGATGATGCCGATCGTCTGCCCCTCCTCCGCGGTAAAGCTGATATCCTCGAGGCTGTTCGCGCCGGAACCCGCATAGGCGAACGAGACGTGGTCAAACCGGACTGCCGCGCGCTTCCCGTTTCCGGCCTGAATCGTCACGCCAGCCACGCTGCTGCCCTGCGCCGCTCTCGCATCCACCTTCTCCATGCCGGCGGAGATCTCCGCCGACGGATACTCCATGCCCGGCTGAATGTCGAAGACGCCGGCAACGCGGCCCGCGCAGGCGAGTGCCTTGTTGATTGTGATGATGAGCGAGGCGAGCTTGATCAGCTCGACGATCATCTGCGCCATATAGTTGTAGAGCGCGACGACATCGCCCTGGCTGATCGTCCCGAGATTCACCTGCACAGCTCCGACCTCGATCAGCACGATGGTCGCGATATTGATCAGCGCATAGGTGGCCGGATTCATAATCGCGGACAGCCTGCCGACGAACAGATTCATCCGTGTGAGGCTGTCGTTCTTCTCATCAAAATCCTTCACCTCGTCCTGTTCCTTGCAGAACGCGCGGATGACACGGACACCGGTCAGATTTTCCCGCGTGAGGCCGAGCACCTGATCGAGCTTCTTCTGCACCTTGCGGAAGAGCGGAATGCTGGCGATCATGATGCCATACACCACGACCGAGAGTACCGGGATTGCCACCACGAAGACCAGCGCGGCCTTCACATTGATCGTGAACGCCATCACCATCGAACCGAAGACGATGAACGGACTGCGGAGCAGCAGCCGGAGCGCCATATTGAGGCCGGTCTGCACCTGGTTCACATCGCTCGTGAGACGGGTGATCAGCGTATCGGTTCCCAGCGTGTCAAGCTCCGTGTAGGACAGACTTTGAATATGGTCAAACAGCGCCTGCCGGATTTTGGTCGCACAGCCCACCGATGCCCTGGCGGCAAAATACTGCGCGGTGATGCTGCAGGCAAGTCCCACGCCCGCGAGGAGGATCATCACGCCGGTCAGCTGGAAAATCAGCGGCCGGTTTCCTCCCGCAATGCCGCGGTCGATGATCCTTGCCACGACGATCGGCACCAGCAGGTCGAAGAGCGCCTCCAGCAGCTTGAACAGCGGCGCCAGAATACTCTCCTTCCTGTAGTCCTTCAGATAAATCATCAGCTTTTTCATGCGGTTCCTTTCTCCCTCTTCCGGTTCCAGATTTGCCTACCACAGAGTACCACCGGATGTGATATAGTAAAATTACATATTTTATATGCGATATATTTAAAAACTATATGGTTTTCGAAGCCACACAAAATCAGAAGCATTCATAGAAAGGATTGTCCATGGAATTGCAGCAGCTCCGGGAGTTCTGTGCCGTCGCCGACGAGGGTACCATCTCTGCAGCCGCGCGCAGGCTCTCGATAACCCAGCCTCCGCTCAGTCTCAAGATGAAGCAGCTCGAGGAGGAGATCGGCACGCCGCTCTTTCTGCGCGGCGCCCGCAAGGTCGAACTCACCGACGCGGGCCGCCTGCTCTATGAGCGGGCCCAGGCGATTCTGAGCCTTGCGGAGAATACCGGGCGGGAACTCCAGGACCGCGCGCAGGGCAATACCGGCACTCTCCGGCTGGGCGTCGTCTCCTCAGCCGTGGATGTGGCAGTGGCGCGGTGGCTTTCGCCCTTCTCCGGCCTGCATCCCGGAATCCATTACGAAATCACGGAGAGCAACACCTACCATCTGATCGAGCTGCTCTCTGACAATCTGATCGATCTGGCCTTCGTCCGCACGCCGTTCCGGCCATCCGCGCACCTGATGAGCCGGCCGCTCACCTCCGAGCCGATCCTCGCCGCCGGCGCCGCATCGTTCTTCGGCGTATCAGAAAGATCCGGCGCGATCTCTCCCGCCGCTCTCGCCGGACTGCCTCTCATCTGTTACCGCCGCTGGAAAGACCTCCTCGACCAGTTCTTCCGGCGCGAGGGCATTTCCCCCGATTATTTCTGCCTCTGCGACGACGCCCGGACCGCCGTCTCTCTCGCACAGGCAGGCCTCGGCGTCGCCATCGTGCCCGCCTCCGCGGACACACAGGGCCTGGTGACAAAAAAAATTTCCGGCCCCCTCGCGGAGTCGGAAATCGTGATTCTGTATCGAAAGGGCGGGTACCAGCCGACGCCGGTGAGCCTGATGCTCAGCTTTCTTCAGCCCTTTTTCTCATCATAGGTCCCGCTCAGATCGACGTCCGGCGTGATCTGCAGCGAATATTCCGGATATTTTGCCAGAATTTCGCCGGTCAGCTCGCGGACGGCATCCTCCGGACTCACGTCGAAGCTCAGCACGGTGTCAAAGCTCATCTGCTTCTCTTCCATATTGACATAGAAGCCGTGGAACTGCAGTGCATAGTCGTGTGCCATCACGGTTCTGCGCACATCATCGCGGATTCTGGCAGCGGCATCGTTCTTCGTGTTCATGGAATAGATGCCGATCCCGGTGAGGATGACGCCGTGCTTCACGAAGATATCGTGCTGAATGCGGCGCTCCAGCGCATCGATTTCATCCGCGGTCATCGTGTCCGGGACCTCGATATGCACCGACCCGACCTTCCGGTCCGGGCCGTAGTCGTGCAGCACAAGGTCGTAGGCGCCGTGGACGCCTTCCTCCGCGCGGATGTCCGCTTTGATGGCATTCACCATCGCGCAGTCCGGGCGCTCGCCGAGAATCTGGCTGACCGTCTCCCGCATCATGCCGATGCCGGATTTGATGATGATCATTGCGATGACGACACCGACCCACGCCTCCACCGAGATGTCCGTCGTCAGGTACAGAACAGCCGAGGCGAGCACGGACAGAGACAAAATCGCGTCGAACCCGGCATCCGAGCCGGACGCGACAAGGGACCCGCTGTTCACCCTTTTCCCGACGCCGGTCACATACCGTCCGAGCACAAGCTTGACGGCGACTGCCGATGCCAGAATAGTCAGCGCGACCGCAGAATAATCAGCCGGTTCCGGGTGCACGATTTTTTTCACCGACTCCGTGAGCGAGGTGATGCCGGCGTACAGTACGATCGCGGAGACGATCATGGAAGACAGATACTCCGTCCGCCCGTATCCGAGCGGATGCTTGCGGTCCGGCGCCTTGCCCGAGAGCTTCGTTCCGATGATGGTGATGACCGACGACATCGCGTCGCTCAGATTATTGACCGCATCCAGTGTCACCGCGATCGAATTTGCCGCAATGCCGACCGCCGCCTTGAAGGCTGCCAGAAAGACATTGGCGACTATCCCGATCACACTGGTGCGGATGATAACCTTTTCCCTGGACAGCCCTTTTTTCTCCTGATCCATATTCTCCATTTCCTTCTTTACAGATTCCTGTCTGCCACCTCGTCCAACAGGCGAAGCTTTGTGTCATACAGTTTCCTGGAGAGATCGACATACATCTGGTGAGGATTGACAAGACGTCTCGACTCCTCCCAGAGTGTGTCCTGCTCCGCCAGGCAGTAATCGCGAATCTGCATGGTCGGCGCGCTCTCATAGACGCATTTTCCGCCGTCAAACAGCTGCACCATCAGCTCGCGGAGCTCATATTCGCCCCTGCGGTATTTTGTCTTCTTCCATGGCTCCTGCGGGTCAAAGAGAATGAGATCCTGATCCTCCGTGAAGGTCTCGTCCTCCAGGCAGATGAGATCCGCCTGAACCTTATGGTGCTCCTTGTCATAAATGCGGTAAATCTTCTTGTTCCCCGGATTGGTGACCTTCTCGGAGTTCTCCGACACCTTGATCTTGGGTTCGAAAGTACCATCCGGACGCTGGACAGCCGCCATCTTGTAGACACCGCCGAAGGCCGGATTGTCCTTGGACGTGATCAGATTCGTGCCGACGCCCCAGGAATCGATCGGCGCGCCCTGGCTGAGCAGAGAGTCGATCAGATACTCGTCGAGATCGTTGGAGGCACAGATTTTGGCCTGCGGATAGCCGGCCTCGTCCAGCATGACGCGCGCGCGTTTCGTGAGGTAGGCGAGGTCTCCGGAATCCAGACGGATGCCGATGTGGTTGAGCGGCAGGCCCTTTTCCTTCATATAGTCGAAGGTGCGGATGGCATTCGGCACGCCGCTCTTGAGCGTGTCATAGGTGTCCACCAGCAGTGTGCAGGCGTTCGGAAACAGATCCGCATACGCCTTGAATGCCTCCAGCTCATCGTCAAAACTCATGATCCAGGAGTGTGCGTGGGTTCCCATCACCGGCACATGGAAAAGTTCGCCGCACAGCACGTTGGAGGTCCCGACGCAGCCCGCGATGACCGCCGCCCGCGCGCCGTATGTGCCGGCGTCCGGTCCCTGGGCACGGCGGAGTCCGAATTCCATGATGCCGCCGCCGCGCGCCGCGTAGACAATACGAGCCGCCTTGGTAGCGATCAGGCTCTGGTGGTTTATGATATTGAGAATGGCCGTCTCCACGAGCTGCGCCTGCATGATCGGCGCCACCACTTTGACGAGCGGCTCGCGGGGGAAGATCACGGTTCCCTCCGGGATCGCCCAGATGCTGCCCGTGAACTGGAAACGGGCGAGATAATCGAGGAAGTCCTCGTCAAAAATCCCGAGTCCGCGCAGATAGGCGATATCCTGCGGTGCAAAATGAAGCTCCCTGATGTAGTTGATCAGCTGCTCGACACCGCACATGACGGCATATCCTCCGCCGCAGGGATTGTTGCGGTAGAAGGCATCGAAAATCACTGTGCGGTTCTCTTCATTGTGCTTGAAATAGCCCTGCATCATGGTGAGCTCATACAGGTCAGTCAACAGTGTCAGATTTTGTCTGTCCATACAGTCCTCTTCCCGGCATTCCTTTATACTACGAACATACCCGGACACCGTGCTGTTCGCACACGGCGCCCGGGTCACATCGGTAACGTTCTAGCAGAAGCAGGAAGAGATGTCAAGACAGTGCACGGCTACGCGCAGTTTCCATCCAGCCCGCTTCCAGCAAACTTCCTCAGTTCCGGTACGGCAGGAGAACCGTGACTGTCGTGCCCTCTCCGGGTTCGGACTCCAACTGAATCTCGCCCTGCATTCCCTGCACGATATGCTTGACGATGGCAAGGCCGAGGCCGGTTCCGCCCGTCGCGCGGCTTCTCGACTTGTCGACGCGGTAGAAGCGCTCGAAAATCCGCTTCTGATGTTCCTTCGGGATGCCAATGCCGGTATCCGCAACTCTGAGCCAGGCTTTCTCCCCGTCATGCTCCACGGTGAGCTTGACACTCCCGTGCGGCTTGTTGTACCGGATCGCGTTGTCCGCGAGATTATTGATCAGCTCCTCCATCTCCTGCCGGTCGGCACGGAGAACAGACTTGCGGCCTGTGAGGGAAATGCTGACGCCATACTTGTCTGCCTCGACCTGCAGCTCCTCCATGCAGCGTTCCGCAACGGCATAGAGGTCGAGCGGTTCTGCCTTCTCCTGCGCGCCAGCGCTGAGATCCAGCTCCGAGAGGCGGATGATATCGTTGATAAGCTTGAGAAGGCGCTCCGCGTTCTGATGAATTTCCGTTCCGAAACGGATCGTATCCTCCTTCGAGGCAATGCCGGTTTCAATCAGCTCCGCATATCCGGAGATCGCAGCAAGGGGCGTCTTGAGCTCATGCGAAACATTCGCGGTGAATTCCTGGCGCTGCGTCGCCGCCATGATGACATCCTTCTGCTGGCTCTTGATGGTATCCAGCAGCGGTTGCAACTCCTCATAGGTATCCGGTGCCCGGATCGCCAGTGGCTTCTCCGCCATGTCCCGGATCGGCTGCAGGAACTTGACGGTGAGATACCAGGACACCAGCACGGCAAGCGCGATGACCATCGCAGCAATCACGGCGATATAGGGCAGCACCCGGACAAAAATGTTCCGGATTCCGCGGATCGTATAGGCGCCGCGGAGCACCGACCCGTCGGAGAGCCGCTTCGCGTAGTAGCACGTCACGCTGCCCGCCATGGTCTCTGAGGCGCGTGTGTCCTCTCCTGTTCCGTTCCGGAGCGCCTCCTGGACCTCCGGCCGGTTCAGATGATTCACCATCGAACCCGCCTCCGCCTCGTTGTCGAAGAGAACGGTTCCGTCTGCCGCGATCCGGGTGATACGGGTGGGATTCTCCGGCTGTACCCACGCGGCGATGTAGGACTCCAGATTGGCCACCGCATCCGGGCTTTCTCCGTTGTCATAGCTGGCGATCAGACTGACCGTTGATTTTACCTGGTCCATCGCCTCCGTCTGCATTTCCTTCCAGAAAATGAGGGACGTGAACACCAGTGTGAGTGCGATCGCCAGCACTGAAACTGTCACCAGATACCGGTTCAGTTTTTTCTTCATCCCGCTGCCTCCCCTCCGTCCTGTTTCCGGGAACTGTCCAGCATATATCCGATATTCCGCAGCGTGCGGATACGGTTGCCCTCCGGTCCGAGCTTTCTCCGAAGCGAACGGATATGCATATCGAGCGTTCTGGACTCCCCTGCAAAATCCGTGTTCCATACGATCTCAAGGATTTCATCGCGGGTAACCGCGGTATCTTTCCGTTCGAGAAGAAGCCGCAGCAGCGAGTACTCCTTGTACGTGAGATGCACCGGCCTGCCATCCGCCGTCACCTCATACCGGCTGTCGTCGAGCACAATGGCGCCGGCCTCGAGATGCTTCTTCTCTTCCTGTTCCTTCTCCTCCGATTCCGGTTCGGAAGACTTCCCGCCGGAGGCGGCCATAACCGCAGAGATGTTGCCCGGCATGCCGTCCGTCATTGGCGATACCGCCGGTGTCTGTCCGGCCGCCTCTGATCTCCGAAGCCTTGCCTTGACCCGGGATATGAGCTCCAGCACGCCGAACGGCTTCGTCAGATAATCATCGGCACCCAGGTCGAGGCCGCGCACCTTGTCAAGCTCTGTTGATTTGGCAGTCACCATGATGACCGGCAGCCCTGCCGTCTCCGGATTTCTGCGGATCTCCTCCAGCACGTCGTTGCCGTCGGCGTCCGGCAGCATAATGTCGAGCAGCACCAGATCCGGCATCTGCTGCCTCAGTCCCTCCCGGAAGGCAGCCGCTGTCCCGAACCCCTTCACCTCATACGAAGAGGCATTCAGCGCGTACTCCTCTATTTCCCGGATATTGGAATCGTCTTCCAGCACATAGATGAGTGACATTCTGAATGCCTCCTTCGGCCGCGGTCAGCTGTCCTCCAGCTTCTTCAGCGAAGCCTCCGCAATAGCCTGCTGATTCTGCTGCGCGGCGGCTGCCGCGGCCGAAGCCGCCGCGATCTTCGCGGCTTTTCTGGCCTTTTTCGCAGCCTTCTTCTCTGTTTTGTCTATTCTGTCTGTCTTGCCTGTTTTATCTGCTTTATCTTCCCTGACTGTCCTGTCTGCCCGGTCGGCTGTGCCCATCCCTGCGTTCTTTCCGCCCTTCTGGGCGCGGACAGACTCTACCGTGGGAATCTCGTCGTCCTTGCGCAGACCCGGGAAGCAGTATTTCTGCTCGAAGCTGCGGACCATCGCCCGGAATTCATCAGAATTCGCGGTCTCCTCGCGCTCCAGATATTCATGCGTATCGAAGCCGTCCTCATTTACCTGCAGCAGATCCACGGCGACGTTGGAGCAGTGGTCCGCGATCCGCTCATAATCCGTTGTAATATCCGACAGGATAAAACCAGCCTCGATCGTGCACTTTCCTTTGCGGAGACGGCGCACGTGGCGTTTCTTCTCCTCCATGTCCAGCCCGTCGATGACCTCCTCCAGCGGCTCCACCTGCCTCGCCAGGGACAGATCGTCGTTCTGAAACGCCAGTACGGTCATATTCATGATCGAACGGACCGCATCGCCGTAGATCCTCATTTCATCCTGCGCCTTCTGCGAGAACGTGAGACCTTTTTCATGGAGCTGTCCCGCCGCCTGGCTGACATTCAGCGCGTGATCCGTGATACGTTCAAAATCATTGATGCAGTGCAGCAGGATGGAGAGGGTATGGCTGTCCTTCGCCGTCATGGTGCTCTTGGCCAGCTTCACCAGGTAGGACTCGAGCTGATCCTCGTAATTGTCCACCATCTTCTCGATCCGCTCAACCTCGGACGCCTTCTCCTCGCTGTACCCGAAAATCAGATCCATGGAGAGGTTCAGGGCCTCCTTCGCATTCTGCGCCATGTCATTGGTCGCCGTTCTCGCCTGCTCCAGCGCAAAACTCGGCGTGCTGAGGAAGTGCTCGTCGAGAATCGTGATGCGGTGCATCTCATTCTTTTCCTCAGGCAGAACCGGGAGAAACCGCTCCACAATGCGGAGCAGCATATCCGAACCGGGCAGAAGCGCAAGCAGCGCCACCACGTTGAATCCCGTGTGGAAGATCGCGATGCTGATCGGGTCCTCGATTCTCCCCATGAACGGGAAGCGAATGATCGCGTCAAGCGCATAGAAGATCACCATGAAGAGCACGGCCTTGATGATGCAGTACAGCATCTGCAGCCAGGCTGCGCGCTGCGCGCTCCGCTTTGCGCCGATCGCGCCGATGAGACCTGTGACGGCCGAGCCGATATTCGCGCCCATCAGAGCAGGGAGCATTGCGCCGAAGGTGAGCGACCCGGACATGGACATCGACTGCAGCACACCGATGGAGGCCGAGGAACTCTGCAGAATCACAGTTACAACCAGACCGACCAGCAGTCCCAGAAAGGGCTTCTCCGCGAAGGCAGTCATCAGATTCGTGAAGGACGGATCGTCCGCCAGCCCGGAGAACGCGCCGGACATCATGGTCATCCCGATCATCAGCACAGCAAATCCAACCAGGATGGTTGCGGCATGACGGGTTTTGTCCTTCTTCGCGAGCATCAGCATCGCCACGCCGGCGAGGGCAAGGATCGGTGCAAAATTATCCGGTTTGACCAGGGAAATGGCCATATTATCGCCGGATACCATGGTCAGCGACAGCAGCCATGCCGTGATGGTCGTGCCGACGTTGGCACCGATCGTGACGCCGACCGACTGCTCCAGCGTCATGATGCCGGAGTTGACGAGGCCGACGACCATGACGACCGTCGCGCCGGAGGACTGAATGATGGCGGTGACACCCGCACCGAGCAGCGCAGCCTTCCATTTGTTGGAGGTCAGTTTCTCAAGCATCTGCTCCATCCTGCCGCTCGCCGAGGATTTCAGCCCGTCTCCCAGAACTTGCATCCCATAAAGAAACAGGGCAAGTCCGCCCAGCATATCGATAAAATTATAGATTGTCATTGCGCATCCACTCTTCGGAATTCCGCCCTCCCCGCGCCGGAACCGCCGCAGGGAGCTGCGTCTGCACAGCACCGGCCGCATATTCCGCGCGGTCCGGAGCTTCTTTTCCCATACAGATTTTAGTGTATCCTATCGAATGAATTTTGACAATCAACCCTTGGGAGGGGGAGCGGCTCAGTGCGCCTTCTCCTTGCGCCGGTCAGATTCTATCCCATGCGACATCTATGGTGAGAAAATGCAGCTGTCTACGCGTTCTCCTCACCGGCCTTGTGATAACGGTCGGTAAAGTACATTTTGAGGTCGCCCTTGACAATGAAGGTCATCCAGCTCGCCACGCTCGTCGAGTGATCCGCCATGCGCTCAATGTACTTGCTGATCATGAAGTAGTCCAGATACTGAGCTACCTTCGCCGGGCTTTTACGGATCTCGTCCTCGATTTCTTCACGGATACGGATAAAATAGCCGTCCACGGTCTCGTCCGCGTCAATCACCGCATTGGCCTTGTCGAGATCCCCCGTGTCAAAGGCATCAACGGTGTCGTTCACCATCTGCCGCATGGTGCGGAACATATCACCCAGGTGCTCCGGCACCTCGGCCTCATCCTCTCCGGCCAGCTTCTTGATATACTCCGCAATATCGCAGCAGTTATCCGCGATCCGCTCAATGTCGCTGATCATCCGCATAAACGACGCGATCCGCCGCCAGTCGGAGGCTACCGGCGCTTCCCTGACCACGATATTGATGCACGCCTGCTCGATATCCTCCTCCATGCGGTCGATATGATCGTCCCATTTCAGTATCTCATTGCAGAGCGGCACAGAGATCGTGTCAAATGCCATGATCGTCTTGTCGATCTGCAGCTTTGCCTCAGATCCCATCTGATTGACCCGGCTGTTAATTTTCTGTAATTCTTCCAGATATGCGCTTCTCGTCTTCATTCCCTCATCCCTCACTAGGAATTGTCAGTCTGCCTCGCTTACCCTGCAAGCTGCAAAGCAGCTTGCGAAGCAAATGCTACGCATTTGCTTCCCGAACGCCACCGTCTTATTTAACCTGCAAGCTGCAAAGCAGCTTGCGAAGCAAATGCTACGCATTTGCTTCCCGTCAGCCAAACCTTCCTGTGATATACCGCTCTGTCCGCTCGTCCTTCGGATTTGAGAACAGCTCCTGCGTATCTCCGTATTCCACCAAGTCTCCCAGCAGGAAGAATGCTGTCCGATCGGAGACGCGGGTCGCCTGCTGCATATTGTGTGTCACGATGACAATCGTGTAATCCTTCTTGAGCTGCATGGCGAGTTCCTCGATTTTGCCGGTTGAGATGGGATCGAGCGCCGAGGTCGGCTCATCCATCAGGATGACGTCGGGTTCCACTGCAAGGGTTCTCGCGATACACAGTCTCTGCTGCTGCCCTCCGGAGAGTCCGAGCGCGGATTTGCCGAGGCGGTCCTTGAGTTCATCCCAGATAGCTGCCTGGCGGAGACTGCGCTCACAGATTTCCTCGAGCTCTGCTTTGTTCCGGATTCCGTTGATGCGGGGTCCATACACGACATTCTCGAAGATGCTCTTCGGAAACGGATTCGGCTGCTGGAAGACCATGCCGACCCGCTTTCGAAGCTCGATGGCATCCATGTCCTGATAAATGTCAGCGCCGTCGAGCCTGACACTTCCCTCGATCCGCACATTCGGCTCGAGATCATTCATCCGGTTCAGCGTCTTTAGAAATGTGGACTTGCCGCAGCCGGAGGGCCCTATGAGCGCCGTGATCTCATGCTCCGGGATCTCCATGGTGATTCCCTTCAGCGCATGAAACTGCCCGTAATACAGATGAAGATCCTGGACAGATATTTTCGTTTTTGCCTGTTCACTCATAAAATGCACCTTCCATTATGGCGCTGTCGCTCACGCCTTCTCTCCTACAGCTTTCCGTCCGATGTGCTTCGTAATCATGCGGGCTGCCAGTGAGAACAGCAGCACGATAATGACCAGCACCGCGGCGGAAAAGTTCGCGATCTTCTCGGAATTGGGATTCAGCGATCCCTCCGTGCGCATAACCCAGATATGGAGCGCAAGCGTCTCGCCCGGCCGGAATGGATTGAGCGGGCAGGTCTTGCTCGTCAGATTCCAGTTGTTCCAATTGATGACCGTGCTCTGGCCCGCCGTGTAAAGCAGCGCCGCCGCTTCTCCGAATCCGCGTCCGGCCGCCAGAATGACACCGGTGATAATGCGAGGGAAGCAGGCCGGAAGCAAAACCTTAATGATCGTGGTCCAGTGCGTGGCGCCGAGGGCCATGCTGCCTGCCTTGTAACTCTTCGGAAGCGATTTCATCGCGTCCTCTGTTGTCGTCGTGATGGAGGGCAGCGACAGAATCGATACTGCCAGCGCGCCGGCCATCAGATTCCACTTGGCGCCGGTCATCAGGATAAAGACCAGATAGCCGAACAGACCGACAACGATCGACGGCAGGGAGGAAAGCGACTCGATACTGATCCGAAGGAATTTTGTCAGCTTATTTGGCTTTGCGTACTCCGCCATATAGATACCGGCCAGTACGCCGATCGGGACGCTGATCAGGAGCGACCAGAACACCAGATAAACCGTGTTGAAAAGCTGATTCCCGATTCCGCTGCTGGTGGTTCCGAAGATGCCCGGATAATAGCTGCGCAGTCCGTTGATGATGATATATCCCGCAAGAATCAGGATCAGGACAAGGAAAAATCCGCCCACCGCATAGAAAACGACGGTCATGACCTCATCCGTTCGTCTGGCGCTGCGGATGCGCGCCTGCATTTTTGCCTCTGCCACGTTCATTCATACACCCCATGCCGCGTTTTGTGCGGCATCTGACTTTCAGTTCTCCACCTGCAAAATCCCCTTCCCGGAGATCAGATGAATCAGGAAGATAAACAGCATCGAAATAAGGAACAGCAGCAGCGCCATCGTCCAGAGCGCCATGTTTGCCTCGCCGCCGCTTGCCGTGTTGCCCATGTCCGCCGCAATCTCCGCCGTCAGATTGTTGGTCGGGGAGAGCAGATTCTTCGGGAACGCTCTGGTTTTGCCGATGACCATGGCAACTGCCAGGGCTTCTCCGAAGGCGCGTGCCAGACCCAGAATAATGCCCGTCATGATGCCGCTCCGGGAAGCCGGGAGCACAATGCGGTAGATGACCTGCCATCGGGTGGAACCGAGACCGTAGCCCGCCTTTCGGAATGCGTCCGGCGTGCTCCGGATTGCATCAGCCGCAACCGTAGTGATGGTGGGGAAGATCATGACTGCAAGCACGATGCTCGCCGCCAGAACCGAGTACCCGCCCATCTTGGGATGAAACACGTTCTTGATCCAGGGAACAAGAACCGTGAGGCCGATCCAGCCGTATACCACAGATGGAATGCCGACAAAAATTTCCACCGCCGGCCGGAAGATTTTTTCCCCCGACTTCGGCGCAATTTCCGTCATGAAGATGGCCGCCCCGATGGAAAACGGAGTGATCATCAGCAGGGCAAGGCCGCACGTGAGGAGAGAACCGGCGATGAAGACCGCCGCGCCGACCCCTCCGCCGCTGCCCGTCGCCGTATCGACCGGCGACCAGTCCGACGAAAAGAGAAATTCCAGAATGGAATGGTGGAACCGTGTAAAGGTCCCGGTTCCTCTGACCAGCAGAAACACGCCGATCGCCAGGGTCAGAACAACAATGAAGAGACCGCAGCCCGTCGCAATACCGCGCCCGAGGTATTCCTTCCGGAAATAATAGCCTTTTGTTTTCTTGGAAGCATGCACGTTTGACATACTGTCTTCTCTTTTTAAAGCCGCAGGCCGGTGCCCTGCAGCATCGGCCTGCGTACCGAAATTCAGAATCGTGGATTCCATATCTATTCCTGAGTTGTATCGTTTTGCGATCTGCGGAACATGCCTGCAGATCCCCTTTCCCTTTCCGGATCGCCCTGTTCCGGCACCGCCGTCCCGGGATGAAGGTCCGGAAGGGACGCTCAGCCATCCGCTTCCGGAATCTGTCCGGTTATTTTACTGTGCTTCGTGCGCCTTCTTCGCGTCATCGCTCATCTTGGAAGCCACACCGTAGCCCATGCCTTCCAGCTGGTCTGCGAATGCGTCGCCGGAGATGTAGTTGATGAACGCCTGTGCCGCATCGGAACCCTCGCCGTTGGTGTACATATGCTCATAGCCCCAGACCTTGTAGGTGCCGTTGTAGGTATTCTCCAGCGTCGGTGCCACACCGTCGATGCCGACTGCCTTGACATCCGTATTATTCACGAGATAGGACAGGGCTACATATCCGATTGCGCCTTCATTCTGCTCGATGGTCTGCAGCAGCGTGCCGGAATCGTCTGTCTCAAGAGACTCATTCGACGCCTCTTCCTCGCCGTTCAGCGCATACTCCTTGAACAGCGCGCGGGTTCCGGAGGAGCTGGGTCTTGTCACCAGTACGATATCCTCGTCCGGTCCGCCGACATCCTTCCAGTTCGTGGTCTTGCCGGTAAAGATGCTGATCAGCTGATCCGTCGTGAGACTGTCGATGTCAAGGCTTGCATTGACAACCGGAGCCATCGTGATCGTGCAGACCTCATGATCCACCAGCTTGGCCGCCGCATCGGCATCCAGCTTTTCTTCTGCGAAAACATCCGAATTGCCGATATCGACAGAACCATCTGCAACCTGTTTGAGTCCTTCTCCGGAGCCGCCGCCGTTGACTGTGACGACGCAGTCCGGATTCTCCTTCATAAAGCTCTCTGCCGCAGCCTGTGCCAGAGGAAGCAGGGCAGAAGAACCTGCCGCCGTGACCTCTCCGCTGACCGACGCCGCAGAGGATGCTTCGGCAGCGGTGCTGGAAGCGGTCTCTGCTGCTGCCTCGGTGGATGCCGCGGCCGGAGCCGTGCTGGCTGCCGTCTGAGAAGAGCTGCCGCAGCCTGCAAGCAGTGCAGCTGCCATGACTGCCGCAGAGGACACCGCGGATAATTTCTTCACGAACTGATTTTTCATAATAATTCCTCCTGGTTGTCGGCGCGTTCCCCGCGCCATCCGTCTGTACTCATTTCCTGTACGATGATGATTCTAAAGAAAGATGCTCAGTCCCGAAATCATGGGTATGTAAAGCTTGCGTAAAGATTATGTAAGATCAGCTTCCTGTTCACTCCGTCACCAGAAACAGAGACGCAATCAGGCAGGTCACCGGCACGCACAGAATGACGCCGAAGCTGCCCGACAGTCCCTGCATGATCTGCAGCCCGATGTTATTGGAGTTGATGATCTGCGCATAGGGCAGATCGTAGGCAAAATCCAGCAGAAGAGTACTGATGCTCTCCCCCGCGAACGCCAGAATCAGTGTGTTGGAGTCCGTCCCCATCATATCCCGCCCGACGCGCATGCCTGCCTTGAACAGATCCCGCTGCGTGATGGCCGGATTTTGCCGGACAATCTCCTCCATGGCGCTCGACGTCGACATGGCGACATCCATTGTCGCACCCAGCGCGGCGATCAGAATCCCGGCAAAGAGCAGACCGCCGACCTGAATATTGTCCGTATACCAGAGATCGAGCAGGCTCTCAATATTCGATACATTCCACCCGGACAGACCGGTACAGTATCCGAAGAAGGACGCCATCAGCCCGGCGCAGACGCAGCCCACCACCGTGCCCGCCGTCGCAATCATGGTCTTCCGCGTCGGCCCGCCGATAAAGTACATCGTGACGAGCGTTGTGACCGCACAGGCGAGAATCGCGGCGAGAAACGGCGACATGCCGCGGTAAATGAGCGGCGTCACCATGAAGATCACCACAAAGAAGGTGAAGACCAGACCGGCGCACGCCTTGAGTCCCTTTTTGCCTCCCACAAGCACAATCAGGGCAAGGTACAGCGCGCCGAACAGCAGGATGGTGTTTCCGCGGTCCCTTGCGTAAACACTGGACACCACCTCATCTCCGCTGACCGACTGCATGACAATGACCTTCATGCCCGGCTTGCAGGCTGCACCGAACAGATATCCCGCGGAGCTGGTTGTCCGTATCTCCTGTCCCTTTTTCTCCCCGGTCGTCATGTGTACCAGGACTGTCTGCTGCCCGACTCTGGTTCCATCCTCCTGCACATTGTCCTCGAGCACCTCTGTCACCACGCCGTGCTCAAAGGTCTGCCCCTCCGTGGAGACGAGCGGCACCTTCTCTGTTGTCCGGTTGAGCCAGACAACCCAGATCATAAAGAATCCCATCAGCAGCAGCGGGACGCCCCACCGCACTATTGTTCGTTTCATGCAGTCCTCCAGGATTTTGTGCCGTGTTTTCCGGCACCATGACCTGCTGCCCCATGGCAGCAGGTCTCCGTCTGCAATCTCTGATACGAGGAAGCTGCCCGCGGGAGTCATTCCGGCTCCTGCGGGCAGCTTCCTGATTGCTACAGATCAGCCCTGCCGCGGCGATCTCAGTTCTTGACAATCGTGAACGCGTCGTCCAGCGGCTGTACCTGCCCGTCGTCTGTGATCTGATAGGTGCTGATGGTCAGATGATCGCCCTTCACGTCCACAACGCTGTAGCTCGGCAGCCAGTTCTGGGAACGCTTCGCAATGTAATCCTGCTGCGTCTTCGCAAGCTCATAGTACTTGGAACCGGACGCGGAGTTCGTGGTGATGTAAAGTGTGCCCTTCGGATTCACAACCTGGTTTCCTTCGGTGTCCTCGATCGTGTAGCAGGCATTGTCCTTATGAAACGCCTCGAGGTCCGCCTGCGCCTGCGCGTCGCTGTCTTCCGGATAGAGCGCGATCTTTTGAGAGGTTGTCTTGTCGAATGCGTGCTCCCAGTCGTAGTCATCTCCGGTCTCGTTCAGCTGGAACTCATAATTGTCATGCTGCTGTCCGTCGCCATAGAGCATCTTGGAGCGGCTGTAGGTATGATCGTGTCCCTGCAGAACCACGTCAATATCATACTGGTCAAAAATCGGTGTCAGCTGGGTGCGGAGAATCATGCCGTCCGTATCAGAATGGTCGAGACCTGAGCCATAGATGTCCTGATGAATCGTGACAATGCGCCACTTTGCCTTCGGATTGGAAGCGACCGCTTCCTCCACCGCCTTCTTATGCTCTGCGGCATTATAGTTGTTGGTATTGAGGAAGATAAAGAGAATATCGCCGTAGCTGTAGTAATAGTCTCCGCCGGCCTTGGTCTCTCCAAGTCCGGTCTCATTCGGCGTAGTGAAGTGATTGGAATAATCCTCGGTGAGGGAATCATGGTTGCCGATGGTCGTGGCAACCGGAAGATAGGCCAGTGCGCTGGCATTGAGGTAGCCCGCGAATTCCTCCTCCTTGACCTTGCCGGTCTTGTTCACCTGATCGCCGCAGGAAACAATGAAATCCGTATCCGGATTCTGCCCGTACGCAATATCCAGCGTGCGGTCCCAGCTGAAGGAATCATTTCGGGCTGCCGTGTTCGCCGCGCCGCCGTCCTCGGCATTGACCGCGCCGTCAACCGTCTGCCCCTTGGAGGCGCCGATCTGCGGATCGCCCACAACCAGGAACCTGACGTCATCCGTGCTGCTCAGCGTGTAGGAGCGGACCTCGCTGTCCACGCCGTTCTTCACAACACAATAGTAGTAGGTGTTGCCAGGAACAAGGCCGGTCACCGTGACACGGTTTGTCACATACTGCACGCCGTTCGTGTATTTTGTGTCCACCTTCGTCGTCGTGCCGCGCACAGCGCGGAGATTCTTCTTGGAGAGACCGATTTTCACGATCGGAGTCGGCGTGGTATTGTCCGACTTTGTCTGCCAGGTAAAGTTCAGCTTTGTCGCATCCGCGCCAGGATTGATGGCCACCTTCGTATAATCCGTGGCAACCGTCTCCCATTCCTTCTTCCACTCGCTCCACGCCGCATCGCCGGCAATTTTCTTACTGTCCGCATAATGCGAAGTAGAGGCGAACGCCGACATTGGGATCGCCGCCGCCACCAGTCCGGTGCAGACTGCTGTCATCAGACCGCGCTTCATACCTGTTTTCATAAACTCATTCCTCCTCATTTTTCTGCATCACATCATCATTTCTCTGTGATCAGAAACAGCTTAGAGGATTTCCGGAATGCCTGATATCACAGTCAGGTAAGAAGTTTGTAATCAGAACGTAAAAGATAGACCGCCGCCCCATGCCCTTATGTCTCCGGGCGTACCCGCTTCAGAAACTCCCCCATGGCCGCCAGAATGTCCTCCGTCGTGCCAAGGAGTGTCTCCTCATCCTTTTCCGTCACGCCCGCGGGGCGGAAGGTGTATTCCAGCTGCGGTTCCCCCTTGGCGAGGAAGGTGAGGTTCGGCCGGAACCGGCGCAGGAGCGCCGGAATGTTCTCAACTCTCCAGTCCGCCTTCGGCTGCGGCTTCAGTATGATTTTGCCGGCATATCCGACGATGGATGCAAGATCAAGGCTCTGGGCCGCCGCCCGGATGAGCGCGATGCGCAGAAGATTCTGCGCCGGCATCGGGATCTGTCCGAAGCGGTCGAGGAGCTCGTCCCTGCGGTCCTGATAGTCCTCTACCGACGCAATATCCGCGATCCGGCGGTAGATCTCCAGCTTCTGCGTCTCGTTGACAATATATGTCTCCGGGATATACGCGTCCACGTTCAGCTTCACCTCGGTGTGCGGCTCCTCCTGGGCCGGGATTCCCTTCGCCTTCCGGACAGCTGTCTCCAGCATCCGGCAGTACAGGTCGTAACCCACCTTTGCCATATGGCCGTGCTGGGCCCGTCCGAGCACACTTCCGGCACCGCGGATCTCCAGATCGCGCATGGCGATGCGATAGCCGCTCCCGAGCTCCGTGAATTCCCGGATCGCAGCGAGCCGCTTTTCCGCGTCCTCCTTCAGCATCCGGTCCTTCTGATACATCAGAAACGCATAGGCCGTGCGTGAGGAACGTCCCACGCGGCCGCGGAGCTGATACAGCTGGGACAGCCCGAGCCGGTCCGCGTCGTGGATAATGATCGTGTTGACATTCGAAATATCGAGACCCGTCTCGATGATTGTGGTGGAAACCAGCACGTCGATCTCCCGGTTGACAAAATCGATCATGATCTGCTCGAGCTGCTTCTCCTCCATCTGTCCGTGCGCAAAGGCCACACGGGCCTGGGGCACGAGCTTCCGGATTTTGTCCGTGATGCGGTCGATGTCATTCACGCGGTTGTACACATAATAGACCTGCCCTCCCCGCGCAAGCTCGCGGACAATGGCCTCGCGTATCATCTCCTCGTTATATTCCATGACATAGGTCTGGATCGGCTGCCGTTCGCCCGGCGCCTCCTCGAGTAGACTCATGTCGCGGATCCCCACAAGACTCATGTGGAGCGTGCGCGGGATCGGCGTCGCCGTCAGCGTCAGCACGTCGACGTTCTCCCGCATCTTCTTGATCTTTTCCTTGTGGGTCACGCCGAAGCGCTGTTCCTCATCCACAACAAGCAGCCCCAGCTTGTGGAAATGAACGTCCTGCGAGAGCAGACGGTGCGTGCCGATGACAATGTCCACGCTGCCGTCCGCAAGCCCTCCGAGCACCCGTTTCTGTTCCGCGGGAGAGACAAAGCGGCTCAGCTGACCGATGTTCACCGGGTATCCGTGCATCCGCTCCGAAAAGGTGTTGAAGTGCTGCTGCGCCAGGATGGTCGTCGGCACCAGCACCGCGGTCTGATAGCCGTCCTGCGCCGCCTTGAAGGCTGCCCGGATTGCAATCTCCGTCTTGCCGTACCCGACGTCTCCGCAGACAAGGCGGTCCATGATCTTCCCGGATTCCATATCCCGTTTCGTGTCCTCAATCGCAGCGAGCTGATCCTGCGTCTCCTGATATGGGAACATTTCCTCAAACTCCCGCTGCCAGGGCGTGTCCGGACTGAAGGCATGTCCCTGCTCCGCCTGCCGCTTCGCATAGAGCTCCACCAGGTCCTGCGCCACCTCCTCGACGGCTTTCTGCACCTTTCTCCGGGTATTGCTCCATTCCTGCGTGCCGAGCCGGTTCAGCTTCGGCTTCGCGTCGCCGCCTGCCGCGTATTTCTGCAGCACACTGAGGTCGTTGGGCAGAACATACAGAAAATCGCCGCTCCCGTACTCGATCTTGATGTAGTCTTTCGCGATATGGTCGACCTCAATCTTCTCAATTCCGCGGTAAATCCCGACGCCATGATCCTCGTGAACGACATAGTCCCCCACATGCAGATCATCGAGCGACCGGACCGCGCCGGCGCCGGTATGGCGCGGTTTCTTTTTCCTGACTTTAGTCTGCTCCGCGCCGAATATATCGGTGTCCGCGATGACCGTGAACTTCAGCTCCGGATACTCGAAGCCATGCGCGGAGTGGCCATAGAAGACCTCCACCTCGCCCGGGCGTATCTCCCGCTCCGGATCCTCGCTGTAGAATGCCGTCGCCCCCTGCTCCGTGAGGTCCTTTGCCAGACGCTTCGCTCTCGTCCTGGAACCGGACAAAATCAGAACACGCGCCCGGTCCTGCCTGTATTTTGACAGGTCGCGCAGCAGCGCCCCGAAGCTGTTGTTGTAGGGTGCCACCGTGCGGGCACGCAGATGTACAACGTTCAGCGGAAAGAGTCCGGACGGCGTTCCGAGGGTGCAGAGTGCGGCCCGGCGGAGTCTCGCAAGCCCGGTGAGTACCTCCTGCTCCGGTACGAGAAGATCCATCTGTCCCGGCAGGATATATCCCTTCTCCACGCGCTGCACCATACTTTCGCGGAACTCCGCCCCGACGGCTTCTGCCTGCTCATGCAGGTGCGCCGGCTCATCCAGCAGCGCCAGCGTATCCTGCGGGCACAGGTCAAGGAACCCAGACGCCGCGGGGTAAAAATAGCGCAGAAATCCCTCCAGCCCTCCGAAATCCCTGCTCTGCTCCGCCTTCTCGCAGACGCTGAGCACCTCCTTCTTCAGACGGGCGGCCTCCTCCGTCTTTCTTGCCTCACGGAGTTCCTGATACCGCTTCTCCTCCCCGGTCCGGATGCGGCGGATGCCGTCCGACAGCCGCGCGGAGGAAAGAATGATCTCAGTCGCCGGATAAAGCCGGACCGATTCCAGTTCCTCGATGGACCGCTGACTCAGAATATCAAAGCTGCGGATGGAGTCGATATCGTCGCCCCAGAGCTCAATGCGAACCGGGTTCTCCTCCGTCAGGTCATAGACATCGATGATATCGCCGCGGATGGAAAACTGTCCGGGACTGTCCACCTGGTAGTTGCGTTCATAACCCATGGCGGTCAGACGGTCCGCGATGGTATCAAGGTGAATGGTCTCATTGCGGGACAGCGTGAGAACATTTTCCTTCAACACCCGCAGCGGGACCTGCGGCGTCATCAGTGCGGAGAAGGTCGTGACGACAGTCACCCGCTTTCCCTCTATCATCCGGCGCAGACACCGGAGCCGCTGCGCCTCCAGTTCCCGCCCGCGAAGGTCCGCCTGATAAAAAATAAGGTCCTTGGCCGGAAACAGCACTGCCCCGCGGTCATAGAAGCGGCAGTCCTCCAGAATTTCCCTCGCCCGGAGATCGCTGTAGGTCACAAAGAGCCTGACCCGGGCGTTCGGCGCGATCGTCTCCGACTCTGCCAGCGCATACGCGAAATGAACTTTCTGCGAGTCCGCACAGCCATCCGCCAGAACATGCCCGGCCGGCTTCTCCAGGCAGGACACTGCCTTCCGGAATTGTGCTGATTCCATCAATGGCTGAAAAAGAGTGCGCATACTACCTTCCTTTTACCCTATGTCTTCTATCCTCTGTCTTCCATCCAGGCCGCGCTGCAACCTCACTGCGGGCCGCATTTCCCCTGCTGCCTGCGGAGTTTCCCGCTGAATCACGGTCTGCGGACCTTCCCGTTGAATTGATTCATCGCCTCCGGCACGCCCCGCGTCAGAATCATCGACACGGCATCCGCCGCTCTCTCCTTTGCTTCCGCGAGAAGGTCTCTGTCCTCCCCCGCCGGGCGGCCGAGTACATAATCCGCGAGATCATACTCCGGAGATGGCTTCGCTCCCACTCCCACGCGGACTCTCGTGAAGCCCTCTGTCCCGAGGCAGCGAATGATATTCTTCAGTCCGTTGTGTCCTCCGGCGCTTCCCTTCGGCCGGATGCGCAGCTGTCCCACCGGCTGGTCAATGTCGTCGCAGATCACAATCACATCCTGCTCCGGATCAGCCTTATAAAACTGCACCGCCTCCTGGATAGCCTCGCCGCTGAGATTCATGTAGGTGAGCGGTTTCATCAGAAGCACCCGCTGTCCCTCCATCTGACCTTTCGCCGTCATGGCCTTTCCGTCTCTCGTCATCGCAGGAAACCCATACTGGTCCATCAGCAGATCGACGACGTCAAACCCCATATTGTGCCGCGTCCCCTCGTATTCCCGGCCGGGATTTCCAAGCCCGGCAATGATTTTATATCCCACGATGTCTGTTCCTCCCGATTCTGTCAGAAACGCGCAAAGGGGCGTGCCTGCTCCCGTCTGATACGGAATGCAGACCCGCCTGTCTGTCAGCTCTCATCCTAGCGTAATCTAACGCAGAAATCAACGCGCTGCCTGTTCTAACTGTCTGTTCTATTGAGAAGGGCTGCCGCGGAAAACAGAGTTCCTGTTTTCCGCGGCAGCCCGGGAATGCTATGCCATATGCTGCCTTGATCAGAAATGTTTAAACTGTGGCATCCGGCTCGAGACTCTGCCGGTACCGCTCCAGAATGATGCTCTCCAGTCTGGCGCGGGTTTCGGAGTTGATAGGATGTGCGATATCTCTGAATTCACCGTTTGCGGATTTCTTGCTCGGCATAGCGATGAATAACCCTTTTTCACCCTCGATTACCTTGATGTCATGTACTACAAATTCGTTGTCTATCGTGATGGAAACAACCGCCTTCATCTTACCGTCCTTCGCAATCCTACGTACTCTCACATCTGTGATCTCCATAGTGTTTTCTCTCTTTCTGCGATTGTATGACGGTCTTCTGCGCTTCGTGGCGACAACGCGCTTCTTTCAATTGCCCTACATGGTATATCTTGCGTTTTTCTCTATAACGATTTTTACTCCATCCTCCCCTTTGTAATATGCATTGGCCTGAAGGGTGCCGCGGCTCTCCACAATGCAGTTCTCTATGTATGTGTTGTCGCCGATGTAGACATCATTCAGAATGATAGAATTCCTGATCACACAGTTATTGCCGACGTAAACCTTCTGAAACAGCACGGAGTTCTCAACCGTCCCGTTGATGATGCATCCCGCCGCCAGAAGGCTGTTGTGCACGGTGACTCCCACATTGAACTTCACGGGGGGCAGGTCCAGCACCTTCGAGTTCACCGGCGGATACTGCCTGAAAAAGTAATCGCGGACGGCCGGCTTCAGAAAATCCATGTTCGTCCGGAAATAGTCGTCCACGGATGCGATGTTGCTCCAATAGCTGTCCATCCGGTATCCATAAATTCTCTTTACATCTTTATACCGGATAAAGATGTCTTTGACAAGGTCATATCGGTTCTCTTCCTGCGCCTTTTCCAGAAGCTCGATCAGCTGACGACGCCGGATCACATAGATTCCGCAGGAAATCGTGTTGGATTTTGCCACGACAGGCTTCTCTTCAAACTCCCGGATCCGGTTGTCCGCATCCATTTGAACGCAGCCGTACCGCTCCACCCTCACCTCTGCGGGCATATCCCGCACAACGACGGTGATATCCGCCTTCTTGTCGATATGGTAGCGGAGAACCTCGTTGTAATCCATCTTGTATACGCAGTCGCCGGAACAGATCACGACATAGGGCTCGTGGGAGTTTTTGAGAAACCGGAGATTCTGGGCGATGGCATCCGCTGTGCCGCGGTACCAGCTGTTGCTCTCATTCGTGAGCGCCGGCGTGAACAGAAACATGCCTCCCTGCTTGCGTCCGAAATCCCACCATTTCGAGGAACTCAGGTGCTCGTTGAGCGATCCCGAGTTGTACTGCGTCAGCACCGCCACCTTCTGAATGTGTGACCACTCCATATTGCTGAGGGCAAAATCGATGCTGCGGTAGCTGCCGGCGATCGGCATGGCGCAGACAGCCCGCTTCTCAGACAGCTCCCGCATCCGTCTGCTGTTGCCGCCTGCCAGAATGATACCTATTGCTCTCATATTCCGTCACCTGCCTTCACCAATGTCAGTCTGACCGTGACGTATCGACGTCACCTGCAAGCTTCTGCCGCTCTCCAGTCGGCCGTCCGGGTAATCCTCCGCGGCAGTCTCGCCTGACACGAGAGCGTTCTTCCCAATACTGACGTCCGATGGAACCACAGACCTTTCGCCGACGACGGACAGTCCGTCCCTGTAGATCTCAGGCGCCGTCTCGTTGGGGACTTCCTCTCCTTCCCCGATGCGGACCCGATCGCCGATCCGGACATCCTCCGCCACAATTGCTTTCTCCAGGAATCCGCCGCTGCCGATGGCCGTGTCATTCATAATGATCGAATCCCGGACGACTGTCCCCTCTCCGATCGTGACTCCTGTGCCGATGACGGAATTGTAAACCTGCCCGTAAATCTCGCTGCCCTCTCCGATAATGGAGCGTTCCACTGCGCTGTTCTCTCCGAAATACTGCGGCGGCAGTGTGGTATTGCGCGTATAGATCTTCCAGTATTCCTCGTAGAGATTGAACTCCGGAACGATATCGATCAGCTCCATGTTTGCCTGCCAGTAGCTGGTCAGCGTGCCGACGTCCTTCCAATAGCCGTTGAACTCATAGGCGTACAGCCTCTCCTGCCGGTCTCTGCAGTAGGGGATGATATGCTTGCCAAAATCCAGATTGGACTGATGGGCATTGGTGAGCAGCGCTTCCTTCAGAGCGGGCCAGGAGAAAATGTAAATGCCCATGGAGGCGAGATTGCTGCGTGGGTGCTCCGGTTTCTCCTCAAAATCCGTGATCCGCCTGTCCTCGTCCGCGATCATGATACCGAAGCGTCCTGCTTCCTCCATCGGAACCGGCATGACCGCGATCGTCACGTCTGCCTTTTTCTCCTTGTGGAAGTCCAGCATCGTCTCGTAGTCCATCTTGTAGATATGGTCGCCGGAGAGAATCAGGACGTAATCCGGATTAAACGCCTCGATGTAATCAATATTCTGCAGAATGGCATTGGCCGTCCCCGTATACCACTCCGTATCCTCCATCTTCTCATACGGAGGAAGCACGGTGACACCGCCGACGTTCTTGTCGAGATCCCACGGAATACCAATGCCGATATGCGTGTTCAGTTTGAGCGGCCGGTACTGCGTCAGGACTCCGACCGTATCAATCCCCGAATTGACGCAATTGCTCAGAGGAAAATCAATGATGCGGTATTTTCCTCCGAAGCAGACAGCCGGCTTCGCCGTTCGTGATGTAAGAATCCCAAGACGGCTTCCCTGACCGCCAGCCAACAGCATGGCAATCATTTCTTTTTTGATCATAGCAGGCACCCCACCGTGTGCGAATCCGGAACGCAGATCCGATCAGGAGACAGGCGATACCAAACAAATGATACCTGCTGTCATACTCTGACAGATTTGTGAACCAGTGCGGTTCCGCAGTCCGGACTGGCAGATTACAGAGCGGAATTATGAACTCTGTATCGAAATTATAGCATAGGAATTGGTGAAAAGGAACATTAGACGGCTTTTTTGCGCCTTTTTTCTGTCAATATTTCACAGTTCTTTGCCTCTTCTCTGATCACTTTCTCGCCAGGCTTTCTCGCCAGCCGTTTGCCAGTTGGTTTTGCCGGGAGAAAGTTTTATTATGGAAGCGTCGGAACAGACGGACAAACGCCGCGCCGGCAGAAAGGTTACTATGTATAAACTTGATTTCAAACATCCCGTTCACGTATATTTTGTCGGCATCGGCGGTATCTCGATGAGCGGCCTTGCCGAAATTCTGTCCTCGGAAGGATTCCGGGTGTCGGGATCGGACCGTCAGGAGTCCGCGATGACAGGAAGACTGCGCGATCTCGGCATTCGTGTGCTGATCGGGCAGAGAGAGGAAAACATCACGCCCGATATTGATGTGGCTGTTTTCACGGCAGCCATCCATCCGGATAACCCTGAGTACAAGGCTGTCCGGAGGCTTGGCATTCCGTCCCTCACGAGGGCTCAGCTTCTCGGTCAGATCATGGCCAATTATCCGATGTCCGCAGCCGTCGCCGGCACCCACGGCAAGACGACCACCACATCCATGCTCTCGGAAATCCTCCTGGAGGGAGGCACGGACCCTACGCTCTCCATCGGCGGTATCTATGACCGCATCGGCGGCAATATTCTGGTCGGTCACTCCTGCAATTTCGTGACAGAGGCATGCGAATATACCAACAGCTTTCTGTCCCTGTACCCGGAGATCGGCATCATTCTCGACATCGACGCGGACCACCTCGATTTCTTCAAGGACCTCGCGGACATCCGACGTTCCTTCCATCAGTTTGCGGCTCAGATCCGCGAGGGAGGCACGCTCATTCTCAATTCAGACATCGATCGCCCGGAGGAGATCACCGATGGCGTGAAAGCCCGGGTGGTCACCTACGGCTCCTCTCCGGAAAGCGATTACTATCCGTCTGATATCACCTACGACGGGTTCGGCCGCCCCACCTACACCCTGCACACGGCGCATCCCCGCGCGGGCATCCCGGCGGAGCAGCGCATCTCGCTCTCCGTGCCCGGTGAACACAATGTCTACAATTCCATCGCTGCCGCGGCGGCGGGCGATCTGTACGGCGTGGACCGGAAGACCATTGCTGCCGCGCTCCAGCAGTACAAGGGCACGGAACGGCGCTTTGAATTCAAGGGAGAGCGGAACGGTGTCGCCATCGTCGATGACTACGCCCATCATCCGACTGAAATTGCCGCGACCATCCGCGCAGCGCGGAAGCTGCACAGAGACCGCGTGATTGTCGCGTTCATGCCCCACACCTACACCCGGACAAAGGCACTGATGAAGGATTTTGCAAAATCCCTCTCCCTCGCGGATGAGGTGCTGCTCGCAGATATCTTCCCCGCCCGGGAGACGGACACCCTCGGGATCAGCTCGCAGACACTGGCCGATGAAATTCACGCACTCGGTCACACTGCCGTCTATCTGGGAAGTTTTTCTGCCATCGAGGACTACGTGAAAAAAAATTGTCGTAAAAATGACCTGTTGATAACCATGGGTGCCGGAAACATCGATACTGTCGCGGACGATCTGCTCTCCTGACTGGTAGAGCGCCGGTTATCCACGTTCTGCCCGAAAGCGGATGGTGGATATCCTTGTTTCGCGCCCTTCCGCTGGCAGGCGCCGCGGCGCACTTCCGCACCTTTTCCACACCATCCACACGGCGGCGCGGTCGAAACCTTGTCCGGAATTTCTGTTTAGTTTGCCGATGAACACGCATTCCCCCGGGTGTTATACTCCAGACATTCCAGAGTTCTGAACATGAAAAAAGTTGCAAAAGCAGTCTGTGGAAGACAGCACTGCGGACAGACGCATCCGCTTCAGCGCCATGCGTCTGCCAATGCTGCGGCAGTCCGAAGGCGCACAGAACAAGCCTGTGCCTCTGTGCGGAAATGGCGCTGCACCCTTTTTCATTCACAAAATCGGGGGAAACAGGAGTTGTTTACGATTTACAATAACACTGAGACAGGTTCTACTGTCATTTCCAATCTTTTTATCGATGAGTATATGAAGGACGCCAATGACGCGCAGATCAAGGTCTATCTGTATCTGCTGCGGCAGATGGGGCAGGGACGCGCCGCCAGCATCGCGGAGATCGCCGACACCTTCAACCACACAGAGAAGGATGTCCTCCGCTCTCTGCGTTATTGGGAGCAGTGTGGCCTCATGAAGCTTGACTACGACTCTGAGCGGAATCTGACCGGCATCCATCTGCTGGATCCCTCCCCCGCGCCGCGGACGGCGCAGGCTGTCCGGCAGGATGACCGGGTGATCTCCATCGCACCGGCACTGGAGGCGAGATCCGCCGCCAGATCTGCAGAAAACGCCGCAGCCGCGGAAACCGGCAGCAGAGGCCGCCAGTCGGAGCGTGCCTCCTCCGCCGTCGAATCCTCCGCGCTGGAGGAATTTCGCGCGGATCGCAGAAGACAGGATCTGCTCTTCATCATCGAGCAGTACATCGGCAAGCCGCTGTCCTCCACAGAGCTCCGCACCATCTGCTATATCGCGGAGAACCTGCATTTCTCCGACGAACTCATCGATTATCTGGTGCAGTACTGTGTCGATCTCGGCAAGAAAGATTTTCGTTATATTGAGAAGGTCGCCATCGGCTGGTCCGAGCGCGGCATTTCCACCACGAAGCAGGCGCAGGAACAGTCCGACCGCCGCACTGTCTCCAGAAAGGCCGCGAACAGAACCTGCGGTTCCTTCGGAGATTTCCGGCAGAATCAGTATGATTTTGCCGAGATGCAGAGGAAACTGGTCCGCAACTGACGAGAGGAAACTATGGCTCTTACCAAGGAACAGTATGACAGCATCATGCTGCACTACTCCCGCGCCCGGGCAAGGCACCGCCGGGAGCAGGAGCAGCGCCGGGCGGAAATTCTGCGCAAAATTCCCGCCTACCGGGACGCAGAACGTGCCGTCTCGGAACAGGGAATCGCCGCGCTCCGGCAGGCAGTCGGCAGCGGCGCGCACCTTGACGCCGCCGCGCTCCGGCAGGCGGCAGAAAAGGCGAAGGAGGAGAAGCGCCGGCTTCTGACCGGAGCCGGCTATCCGGCAGACTACCTCGATCTCACCTATGACTGCCCGGACTGCCGGGACACCGGTTATATCGGAACGGAAAAATGCCATTGTCTCCGTCAGCAGGAAATTTCGCTGCTATATCATCAGTCCCATGTGGAGGAGCTTGCCAGAACCGAAAACTTCAGCACGCTCTCAACCCGCTGGTACACAGGCATCGATCTGAACCGGTTCACTGCAGCGGCACGTGCAGCCCGGGAATTTGTGCGACTATTCGGGAAGGACTATCACAATCTTTATTTCTATGGTACAGTAGGCACCGGCAAATCCTTCCTGTCCGTGTGCATTGCCCACGAGCTGATTGAAAAGGGCCACCCGGTGCTTTATTTCAGCTCTTCTTCGCTGTTTGAGCAGCTTTCCTCTGCTGCGTTTGACCGGAACAGGGCTGGCGGACTTGCCGCGCTGCAAAATGACATCTGCAGCTGTGATCTGCTGATCATTGATGATCTCGGGACAGAGCTGAACAGCAGCTTTGTCGCAACCCAGCTGTTTTCCCTGATCAATAACCGGGATATGGGCAGACGTGCGACCATCATCTCCTCCAATCTTTCCATCGAGGAGCTTCAGAAGCGCTATTCTGACCGCATCTTCTCACGGATCGCAAGCCGATATGATATCTATCAGTTTTCCGGCCCGGATATCCGCTATGCGAAACGGCTGGAACAGCTGCAAACATAATCTTTTCAGCGACATCGATACATACTTTCAGACTTCTGCCGCGGGCCTGAAATCAGCCCGCATTTTCAGGCAGACGATTCCTGTATGAGGAGGCAGTCCATGGACACAGCCAGACGAGATGAAAAGCGCAACCTTGAGACAATTCCGGTCGGTTCTCTCGGTCTGATTCCGCTCGCGGGATGCAGGCAGATGGGAGAAGAGGTGGACCGCTACCTCACCAAGTGGCGGTCAGAACGGGAAAGCGAGCATAAGGACAGCCTGGCATTCGCAGGCTATGAGCGCCCAACCTATATTGTCGAGGGAGATGTCCCCAGATTCGGAAACGGAGAAGCCAAAGGCGTTCTGAAGGAATCCGTCCGTGGCATGGATCTCTACATCATGGTGGACGTGTGCAACTACAGCATGACCTACTCCCTGTACGGCGAGACAAATCATATGTCCCCGGATGATCATTTCCAGAATCTGAAGCGGATCATCGCCGCCGTCGGAGGCAAGGCGCGCCGCATCACCGTCATCATGCCCTTCCTCTACGAGAGCCGTCAGCACCGCCGCGCCGCCAGGGAGTCTCTCGACTGTGCCATCGCCCTGCAGGAGCTGGTCCGCATGGGCGTCGACAACATCATCACCTTTGACGCACACGACCCCCGCGTACAGAATGCAATTCCGCTCTCCGGCTTTGAGACAGTCCAGCCCGTCTATCAGTTCATCAAGGGCCTTCTCCGGAATGTGAAGGATCTCACGATTGATTCCGATCACATGATGATCATCAGTCCGGACGAGGGCGGCATGAAAAGAGCCGTCTATATTGCCAATGTCCTCGGGCTGGACATGGGCATGTTCTATAAGAGACGCGACTACACCCGGATCGTGGACGGACGAAATCCCATCCTCGCCCACGAATTCCTCGGCTCCAGCGTGGAAGGCAAGGATGTCATTATCTATGACGACATGATTTCCTCCGGTGAGAGCTGCCTCGAGGTCGCCCGCGCGCTCAAGGACCGCAAGGCCAGACGCGTCTTCATCTTCGCTACCTTCGGCCTCTTCACCAACGGACTGGACAGCTTTGACCGTGCCTACCGGGAAGGAATCATCAACAAGGTCTTCACGACCGATCTCGTCTACCAGACGCCGGAACTCCTGTCCCGCGAATGGTATGCAAGCTGCGGCATGAGCAAATACATCGCCTACATTATCGATACGCTGAACCATGACAGCTCCATCAGCGATCTCCTGAATCCGTCAGACCGGATTCAGAATGCGGTGGCCAGATATCGGCAGAACGAAGCTTAGCTTCGTTCTGAGCAGTAAAGAAAGAGCAGAGACTTTCGTCTCTGCTCTTTCTTTACTGCCATTACTGCTCTTGCTCTGTCAGATATGCCACAAATGAACATCCGCTTCCGGTGAACTGTTTCTCTGCCGTTTCCCGGCTTACCCTGTTAAGCGCGCCTGATTTCGGATCCATCATCACGACAATGCTGTCATTGTACCCGACAATCAGCTGCGCATCCTGAAAATCGTTGTACAGCACCAGCACAGGCTTTTCCACGCTCACATAATAGAGCACGGCATCCAGGCTGCACCCCGTGAGGCTGAACGCTCTTCCGCCCGGTATTGTCCGATTCAGCACATCCACGACGCTGCCGCCGTTCTGCGCAAGCAGCGCGGCACTGTCTCCGCTCGCTGATTCAAAGCGGAAAATCGCATCGAGGCAGGCTGCAATGCTGCCATCGCCACTGTCAGCCACCGGTTCGATCGCCATAATCTGGTTCGTTGAAAGCCTCCCCGACTTTTTCCAGATATAGGCGCCTGTCTCATCGACGACACAGCCGCCCGCTTCATCCGCCAGCTTTACTGCTCTTGCCGGATCCGGAATATAGCCGGTCACGCCGTAGACATCATAAACAAAATACTGTTCTTCCGTCTCCTTTTCCTCCGGAAGCTCCAGCTCCCGGGATCCTTCAAAAAGCACCATCTTCGGTTCGATATAGCGGATGTTTTTGCCGCTGAAGCCGCGCGCCGCGATCTGCCGCACTGTACCCAGCGTTTCATCCCCGGCTGCGACAAGCTGATTGGCGCCCTGCTCCGCTGCGCCGCTGCCCATGATCTGATCGGCATCGGCCACCACCAGCTGCCCTGTTTCCTCGTCTTTCCTTACCCGCTCCAGCGTCACCTGATTGCCTGACACCGTGCAGCCTGTGATATAGTACCCGGCCATCTGGTACTTCTCCAGAACCTTTAGCGAGGAGTCCACAATGCACACCTCATACATCGGCGTCACCACATCGCCGGAGGCATCCGTCACAATATCTGCCTCTCGCACGATGCCATACAGGAAATCCTCCCCGATAAATCCCAGCGGCCGCAGCTTCTCTCCACTCTGTGCCTTGATGGTATTTTGTGTCCGTCCGGCAAAATTCATGAGTTCGATCTCGGACGCATTGCCGTAGCGGTCCGTCTTCCCGCTCCCGCAGGCAAACATCTGCCCAGACTCCGAAACCTGAAAGGCCACGTCTGTCAGTCCGTCCTGCACGGTGCTGACAGTCCGGGAGGCGAGATTGACGCTCATGACGGATTCTCCCATCAGGAGATACAGATTGCCTGACTTGCTGTAATACGACAGTTTTTCCACCTGGGACTGCAGCAGCTCTGTCGACGTCGCACAGGGCAGAAAAGCCTCCTCCTCCACGGTCCGGTACTCATGATTGAAGGAGTAAATGCACGTTCCGAGTTCACCCTCGTGCCTGCCCCGGTTCATATATCCGTACACGGCAAAAATGACATTGCCCGACTCATCCACATCCAGAATCCGAATACCATAATCCGGGTTCACCTCTCTGCGATCCACGCTGTCCGGATTGCCAAAGGCAAAAATCGTCGAGATCGTCTGCTCTCCCGGAATGCAGCCGTACAGCCGCCCGGCATTGACGAAAGCAAATGCCGTTCCGCCGGGACTTTCCACCAGGGAGAGATCGCTCCCGGTGATGCCCAGATTGATCAGACCACTGTCAAAATCCGCTGTGTCCTTCGGATCGAAGATCCGGTCCATCGTCCTCCGGTAATTCAACAGATACACCCGGTCCGTACCTGTCCGTACCCGGTACCACTCCATGCAGTCGTAGTACGCTGGCGTCTGTTCGTCCCCGGCTTTCAGGATATAATGCATCCTCAGCATGGCAACATCGCCTTCAATATCGCGTATGCTGATGACCGGCTTCAGAATTTCCTCCGGACCGAGGGCACCATACTTTACCTGATCGAGTGGGCTGTAGAGATCCACCAGGGACAGGTCCTCCGAATCCGTTCCGCTCTCGCCCCCGCCGCCTGTTTCCAGACACTGCGTCAGAAGATTGTCATTGCTTCCCTGGAGCGCCGCATCGTGAAACTGCTGTGCAAATGCAAGCCCCTTGTCGATGGTCTTCAGCGCATCCTTATCCTCCTCGACGAGCCGCGTGTAGTACCGCAGTTCCTTTCCCGTCCCTGTCTCAACGATCAGAATGAACATATATTCCTGATCGCTGGCGATCAGATTCTGCAGGGTCACTTTTCCTGCGATCACGCCGTTCTCATCCGCGCTTGTGTCACGGACCGGATTATTCTCGATAAGCCGGTCATCCGTAATGGAGCGCAGCTCAAAAGACAGGCCGGCGACCTCGCCCCCGCAGGGATCTGCCTCAAAGGTCACCGTCCTGTCATCCGCAATCATCGTCACACAGGTATGAAACAGACTGATGTCCCGCTTCCCGGTATATCCGTGAAGCTCGTTCACTGCCGTGCCGTCCTGCATCATGGTCACCACCGGAAAAGTGGCAGGCTCCATCTCCGCGGTGACGTCCGCGCTTTCGTGCGTCGTCAGGGACTCCAGCAGAAACACCGTCAGAATAAAGACCGCGATGCCGTACACCAGTCTGAAGATCGTATTACGCATATTCCTTTTCTGCTTTTTCTTTATAATGATGCGCGTCTTCCAGCATCATATCCTTGACCTTCATCAGCCTCGTCTGGGAACTGCGCTCACTCTCGTCAAGCTTCATGGAAATATAGCGGATATCCGCCTCCATCTCCGGAATCATGACGTGCTCCAGTGCATTGACCCGCCGTCTCGTCTTCTCAATTTCGGCCGCGAGCAGCTGACAAGTCTTCTCACTCTCAGCCAGACGCAGCATGTCAGGCAGCAGCTCTGCCAGGGATGTGACCGCGTCATCCAGATCCGAGGAAGTGAATGCATAGCCATAAGAATAGATATCATTCGGATCTGAGGTTCTCGTTGTATACGTATACACCGGAACCTCGACACTCATGACATTTCTGGTCGCGGTTGACAGCACGACCTCCTGCTTCGGCGACATGAAGGCGACGCGGACTGCCTCGTCTGACATGCCCGATCTTGCCAGGGCAAAATTTTTGTTCGAGGCCGCAATGCCTTTCTCCACCTTTTCGCGAAGTTCCTTGTTGTTTCGAACCTCTCCAAGAAACTGACGCATCAGCTCGTCGCGCTTGTCCTTCAGCAGCTTATGTCCCCGGCGGGCGGTCACCAGTTTTCTTTTGAGCCTGGTCAGCTCCATCCGGGTGGGATTTACCGTTGTAGATGCCACAGTCCGATCCTTTCTCAGTCTTCCGTGTATGGCTTGTAATACAGATCAAGCCACTTGTCGCTGATACGCTTCAGCTCCGTTCTCGGAAGAATGCCAAGAAGCTTCCAGCCGATGTTCAGCGTCTCCTCGATGCTGCGGTCAGTATGATAGCCCTGGGAGACGAACTCCTCCTCGAACTTATCCGCAAATTTTGCATATTTCTTATCGACATCGGTGAGAGCTGCCTCGCCCAGGATCACCATCAGTTCCTTGTTCTCCTTGCCGCGCGCATACGCCGCAAAGAGCTGGTTCATCAGGTCAGCATGGTCAGCACGGGTTTTGCCGTCTCCGATTCCCTTATCCTTCAGTCTCGACAGAGACGGAAGGACATCAATCGGCGGCTCAATTCCCTTGTGGTACAGGTCTCTGGACAGAATAATCTGGCCCTCGGTGATGTATCCGGTCAGGTCAGGGATCGGATGCGTCTTGTCATCCTCAGGCATGGTCAGGATCGGGATCAGGGTGATCGAACCCTTTTTCCCCTTCTGGCGGCCGGCGCGTTCATAGAGGTTCGCGAGGTCGGTGTACATGTAGCCGGGATAGCCGCGGCGGCCTGGCACTTCCTTGCGGGCCGCGGAGATTTCACGCAGCGCATCCGCGTAGTTTGTAATGTCTGTCATGATGACCAGAACGTGCATGTTCTTCTCAAATGCAAGGTACTCCGCTGCCGTCAGCGCCATGCGCGGCGTTGCAATTCGCTCGACAGCCGGCTCATTGGCCAGGTTGATGAACAGAACAGTCCTGTCAATCGCACCGGTCTCGCGGAAGGATTCAATGAAGTCATTCGCCTCCTCGAACGTGATACCCATTGCAGCGAATACCACAGCGAAAGGCTCATCGGAGCCAACCACCTTCGCCTGTCTTGCAATCTGGGATGCAAGCCTCGCGTGCGGCAGACCGGACGCGGAGAAAATCGGCAGCTTCTGTCCGCGGACCAGTGTGTTCAGTCCGTCGATGGCCGAGACGCCTGTCTGAATGAATTCCTGCGGATACGCACGGGCAGCCGGATTCATCGGCAGACCATTGATATCACGCCGTTCATCCGGAATGATCTCCGGACCGCCGTCGATCGGATTGCCCAGTCCGTCAAAGACGCGGGAGAGCATATCCTCGGAAACACCGAGCTCCATGCTCTTGCCGAGGAAGCGTACCTTGGAGGTCGCCACGTTGATGCCAGCTGCGTTTTCATACAGCTGCACCAGCGCATTGCCGCCGTCAATCTCCAGAACCTTGCACCGGCGGATCTCGCCGTCGGCCAGCTCAATTTCTCCCAGCTCATCATAAGCGACATTCTCGACGCCTCTGACCATCATCAGAGGTCCTGCGACCTCCTGAATTGTTCTGTATTCCTTCGGCATCAGAATTCCTCCTTCTGCTCCGCGGCGGCACTGACCTCCGACGCAATCTCATCCTCGATCCTCTGATATTCCGCCTCTCCTTCAGCCTCCTGCGTATACTTGTAACGGCCGATCTGCTCTCGCACCGGGAGAGAGACAAGCTTTGCGATATCCGCTCCCTTTGTCAGCGCATCGTTGCAGGCATTGTGCAGATCAAGAATCAGGCCCATCATGCGATACTGTTTGGCGAGGGACGTATAGGTATCGGTCTCGTGGAATGCATTCTGATGCAGATAATCCTCACGGATGGAACGCGCAGTCTCCATCTTGAGTCTGTCGGGTGCGGAGAGCGCATCCTCGCCGACCAGCTGTACCATTTCCTTCAGCTGGGACTCCTCGTGCAAAATCAGCATCATCTGGGCGCGCTTTTTCTCCCAGTCGCTGCCTGCATTCTCCCCAAACCATGCCCTGAGGGAATCCTGATACAGGGAGTAGGAGGTCAGCCAGTTGATTGCCGGGAAATGTCTCTCATAGGCAAGCTGCGCATCAAGGCTCCAGAATACCTTTACAATACGGAGCGTCGCCTGTGTGACCGGCTCGGAAAGATCGCCGCCGGCAGGAGAGACCGCTCCGATGACGGACAGCGCACCCTCTCTGCTCTGTGTTCCGAGCGTCTCCACACGGCCGGCGCGCTCATAGAACTGTGCCAGACGCGACCCGAGGTAGGCGGGATACCCTTCCTCGCCGGGCATCTCCTCCAGACGTCCTGACATCTCACGCAGCGCCTCCGCCCAGCGGGATGTGGAATCTGCCATCAGAGCCACCGAATATCCCATGTCGCGGAAATATTCCGCAATCGTAATGCCGGTATAGATGGATGCCTCGCGGGCCGCCACCGGCATATCCGAGGTGTTTGCGATCAGAACTGTACGCTCCATCAGCGAATATCCCGATCTCGGATCCTTCAGTTCCGGGAACTCGTTCAGAACGTCCGTCATCTCATTGCCGCGCTCGCCGCAGCCGATATAGACAACAATGTCGGCATCCGCCCACTTTGCAAGCTGATGCTGCACGACCGTCTTTCCAGAGCCGAACGGACCCGGAACCGCGGCCGTGCCGCCCTTGGCGATGGGGAAGAGGGTGTCTATGACACGCTGCCCGGTGATCAGCGGCATCGTCGGCGCCAGCTTCTGCCGGTACGGACGGCCTCTGCGGACAGGCCATTTCTGCATCAGCGTGACAGGGATTTCTTTCCCGTTCTCATCTGTCAGAACCGCGACGGTATCCGTGACATGATAGTCTCCCTCTGTGATCGACTTGACTGTGGCCTTCTTCACGGACGGGTGGACCATAATCTTGTGATTGACGATATGCGTCTCCTGCACGGAGCCGAGAATATCGCCGCCGGTAACCGTGTCGCCTGGTTTGGCGGACGGAACGAAGTGCCACAGCTTCTCTCTCTTCAGCGACGGCACCTGAACGCCTCTCTGCAGAAGATTGCTGTTCGTCACCTTCATGATATCGTCAAGCGGCCGCTGAATGCCGTCATAGATACTGCTGATCAGACCAGGACCGAGTTCGACGCTCATGGGCATTCCCGTGCTGGTGACCGGAGCACCGGGCGCAAGGCCCGCCGTCTCCTCGTAAACCTGAATGGAGGCCTGATCGCCATGAATTTCGATGATCTCGCCGATCAGGTTCTTCTCTCCTACATGAACCACATCAGACATGTTCGCATCGCGCATGCCCGTGGCTACGACAAGCGGTCCGGCGATTTTCTTGATGGTACCTGTGCTCATTGGTCTGTTCCTTTCTGATCCTTGCCAAAAATAATATCTGAACCGACTGCCTGCTCCACGGATTTTTTCACCGCAGCCAGTCCCTGCCCCGTGTTCCCGGAGATGCCCGGGATCAGGATGATGGCCGGTGTCGGCAGTGTCCGGTAATGCTCGATGATATCCGGGATCTTTGCCGCCAGCGCCTCGGTGATATAGATCACGGTGTAGTCCGTCTCCGCCAGGAGGCGGAGCAGCTTTCCTGCTTCCTGGATATTGCTCTCATCAAACCGGAACGTATCAAGTCCCAGTGCACTGAATCCATAGATGCTGTCCCAGTCTCCCATGACTCCGATTTTAGACATAGGTTGCCCTCACTCTCTCCCGCATGACAGAATCCGGGCAGCCGTTCCGAAGGCAGGTCAGGATGATCCGGACCGATTTGATCTCCGTGCGGCGCGCCAGAATATATGCCGCCAGCGGATCAAGTCCAAAGCAGTTCGTGAGCTGGGGACGGATTTTTTCGATCATCAGATCGTCGCACCAGCGCTCCAGGGAACAGAGGGATTTCTTCAGTGCCTCCACCGCGCCGGAGTAAGCCGTTGTGTCCAGATAAGCAGCCAGTGCCTCCATGCTGTCCGATGCGGCGTCCGCCAGACGTCCAGAATCGAGCGAGCCGCAGTCTGCGAGCGCAATGGAGAGAAACTCCCGATCCTTGCCGGTGCGCTGTGCGCGCACGGCAATCTTGATATCCCCGGCTGCGGCGGTCAACTCCCCGTAGAGTGCAAGGAGGTCACTCCCGGAAGCCCTGCCGGCGTCCCGGGTTGCCTCAAGAGCCGCGCGGTCCAGGATGCAGTCACACAGCTGACCGTCCCTTGTCTGAAGCAGCGTGTCCATCGCCCGCTCCGCAGGCTCTCTCATCCGCTCCGGAAGCGCAGCGAACTCTCGCGCGCTCACCGCTTCTTCCATCTTCTTTGCCGGATACGTGCCGTCCCCGACATAAATACCGGGATGCGTTCCTCCGGTGCATGCCTCTTTGATGGCCGCCTTTAAATTGTGATAATCATTCTCGCAGCGGAAAACATTGAATACCGAGAGATCCTTCACCAGTTCCCCGATGACATCCCAGGTCTTCCTGCCTTCCTCTTCCAGAATTTCTTCCGCGCTCTGCCCGGCCGTTCCCCAGCCATGCTCGTTCAGCAGGCGGATTGCCGCCTCCTCGCTGCCCGACGTCTCCAGGGACTCCAGAAACGGCGTGGTTAACAGCTGCTGCTCTCTGGAACGGATGCGCGAGACCGCGTAAATATATCCGTGATCAGCCATGTTACACCTGCGATAATGGGCCTCAGGCCCGATTGAAAAAGATAACGTCTTCAGAATCCGTCACATGCCGTATCAGCCGAACAGAATGCCACAGACTTTGTCCTGCATTTCCTCTCTTCTGGCGCTCAGAACCGCCCGGAAAGAGCAGTTCTCTTCAATACCGCCGTAAAGCAGCAGAAAGCCGTCTGATAGCTCCGCCGGCTCTCTGGAAAGAGTCAATGTTGTGCCTGTCGGGAGTGCCCCGGCCAGTTTCTGCTCAAAATCCGCCGGAAGTCTGCCGAGATCTCTGCCGCCAAGCTTCATGACACCCTGTTCTCCCGGATGCGCATTCTCCGCCGCCATATGAAGAAGCGCGTCAAAATAGCGTTCCTCCGGCAGTTTCTCCGCAGCCTCCAGAACCCGGTCCAGCGTCTCCGCAATCAGCTCCTGCTTACAGGAAAGAATTCTCTGCCGGCGTCTCAGCTCCGCTGCCGACCCGGACCGTGCCCGGATATCGGCCGCTTTTTTGCTGCCCTCACTGCGAATCCTCGCCGCTTCCGCCTCTGCCTTCGTTCTGGCAGCAGCCAGAATGGCTTCTTTCTTCTCCGAGGCATCCTTTCGGACCGCATTCACCGTCTGCTCTGATTCTGAGCGGATATCTTCAATAATTTTGTCAACTCCGTTCATATCTACCTTCCACAGATTCCAGAACGAACCGTACCGCCTGTCTCCCGGAATCTTTCCTCACAATTCTCACAGCGATGCAATGCCAAAAATGGACAGAATGGAGATCAGCAGTGCGAGAATGGCGTAGGTCTCTACCATGGCCGGGAAAATCATTGCCTTACCGAACTGATCCGGCTTCTTGTTGACCAGCGCGATGGAAGCAATCGCTGCGTTGGACTGCTGCATGGCAGAAATAAGACCGACAAATGCCATCGGCATGCAGGCCGCAAAATACAGCAGGCCCTTCTGCAGAGAAATATCGGAAGAACCTCCCATGATCCCAATCTGAGTCAGCGTGATGAACGCGATCAGAAGGCCGTAAATGCCCTGGGTGCCGGGGAGCAGCTGCAGAATCAGAACTTTACTGAACTTGGACGGATCATCCGTCACAACGCCCGCCGCAGCCTGACCTGCACGGCCGACGCCGATCGCCGAACCGATTCCGGACATCAGGGCAGAGCAGGCAGCTCCTGCCAGTGCAAAGAAAATGCCTAAGTTCTCCATAGTTAAACTTCCTCCTTGATTTTGTAATACTTTGTATTTTGAGCGAACGGCATGAATTTCTCTCCGCCGCCATTGTAAAACTTGCCAAAGAATTCCACGTACTCCAGACGGTTCGTGTGAACATAGGCGCCGAGCGCATTGATCAGCAGATTGAGTACATGCCCGATCGCAAAGATCAGAATGAATACAATCACGCCGACGACGCCTTTGCCCGCGGCCACCATGCTGCCCATCTTGTTGAACACCTGCGCGATAACGCCTGTTGCAAGGCCGAGCGCCAGGAGTCTGGAATATGACAGGATATCAGAGAGCCAGCTCGTAATGCCGTAGGCTGCATACAGTCCCTTCAGAATCCGCTTGCCCCAGTTCTTCGATTCGCGTCCGCCGGTCAGCACCACACCGACGAAGCCGGCGATTGCCATCCATTTTCCAACCTGTCCGACTGCCGCCGGCAGCGGATTGATCTTCAGCATCGTCGCCATCATGGGCATCGTCAGCAGATACAGAATGCATCCGCCCACGAAGAGATACCACAGAACGACATCGTAGAACGCATCCAGAATCTGTCCGTTCCGGATATCCGTGTACGCCAGCGCACCGAGTCCCACGAACAGATGAATGATGGCCACCAGGAAGCAGAACGACAGCATCTTCATCGGATCGCTCAGCTGCTCGAACCACAGAGCCGGCAGCTTGATGTCCGGCCTTCCGAAGAAGGTCGTCGCGATGACGTTCACCGCGTCTCCGAAGAAGGAGCCGAACATAAAGCCCCAGAACATCGTGGAAATGCCGCAGTAGAGGAACATCTTCAGGGTCTTCCTCATGCCGGCTTCCATATTTTTCTTCTTCGCGAGGGCAAGGCCGCAGCCGATCGTCATGATAAGCCCGTACCCTGCATCGGAAAGCATCATACCGAAAAGCACATAATAAAACAGGGCAACCAGCGTGGATGGATCAAACTCATGTTTTGACGGAAGCGAATAGCTCTCCACCACGCTCTCCACCGGATTGACAAACCCGTTGTTCTGAAGCGCCACAGGTGGTTCATCCTGTTCGCCCGGCTTCCCGGTCTCAAACACCACATCAAACCGCGAGGTGAGCGCCGTCTCGAGGGAGTCCGCATACCGTTCCTCAATCCAGCCCTGCACCAGAAATACGCTGCGGCTCTGTGCCAGACCGCTGATTACATCATACTTGTCGGCACGCATGGTAAAATAATCCGACATGAATTTCAGATCGTCCCTGTATGCCTCAAAGCCACGGATCTGCTCCTCCAGCGATGTCTGTCTCTGACGAAGCTCCGCGATCCGTGTCTCCAGCTCCTCCGCAGCCTTCTTCGGATCCATGGAGGAAAGCGGCGGCTTTGCAAAATTCATCCTGCGGAGCGCGTCCCGTACCGCATTCTCGTGTTTTCTCCCCGCTACAATGAAGACGCAGGTCTGCTCCGGCTCCTGAGAGATCAGGCTGATGTCCACATCGTCCGCATCCGGCGCATACTCTCCAAGCAGCGCCTCCGCCTGCTCCAGCGTCGTCCCGCCCGGCAGGCTTCCTGTGAACACAGCTGCTTTCTTTGTTCCATCAAAATCGAGCGGCAGGTCGTAATTCATCCACGGCCGGAGCGCAACCAGCTGGGATTCCAGCTTCGGAACTTCTGTCCTCGCCTCATCGTACTGCTTTCCAAGGTCCAGAATTTCCTGCGCTCTCCGAGTTCCCTCGTCGCGGCCCTCTACCCTCTTTTCGTATTCCTCCCGCGTCAACTCTTTTCTGCCGTCCAGTGCGGACAGAAGGCTGCTCTTCTCCGGCGCATGGACATTCAGAATCTCCAGCGCCTGCTCAGACAGCGCGGCGTTCTTCCGAAACGCGGCGGATGCCTGTGACCGGTCCTGCTTTTTGAAGATATCGTCCTCCGAGGCGGCGGTTTCGATCTGGATCACGCCCTGTCTCTGCAGGAATTCCAGGATCTTCTTGCGATCCTTTCTAAGGCCTGCGATCAGGACACGCTTCATCGGTAAAACCGACATGTCCCGTCCTCCTTTCGGCGCCGCTCTGTGCAGCGCCCTGCTGCGTCTGTGTTTGTCACGGGCGATGCGACACCTCCTGCCGTGAAGAGCGGCGCCGCCCGCATCATTTATCATTCCATGACTGCCCTCAGAACGGAATCGATTGCCTCAGGCATTTTCGATCTGGCCTGCTTCGTGAGCGCCTCGATTTCTTTGTCTGCATCCTGCGCGGCTGCATCCTGTGCCTTCCGTCCCTCTTCCTCCGCTGCATCCGCCGCGGCCTTCGCACTTTCCTCTGCCTTCTTCACAATCTCCTGGGAGAGTGACTCAGCCTCCTTCTGTGCGCCGACCACAAGCGCGTCCGCTTCGCGTGTCGCATTCTGCACTGCCTGTGCCGCTTCCTTCTCCGCCTCTCGGATTCTGTCGATTGTCTCCTTCGCCATGCTCCCTCCATCCGGCTGTCAATGAAAAGCCGGGAATGCGCGGTTACCTCCGGTAAATGGACGAAAACGCTTTCGTTTTTGCACCGCAACTTGTTATATTCTACAATATCCAGATGTCCACTTCAACAAACACCTTGCCAGAATTGTCTGATTCTGTTCTTCTGTTCTTATGTTTCAGATTGACTTTCCAATTGGGCATGACTAAGATGAAAGCAGTCAATATCCGCCGGAAATAAGGCTTCCAGCATCCGCCGGCGAGCACGGCGCCGGCTGTTTTTCCACACTTCCGTGCACCGGAGCGCTTATGGACAAAATGCCGGTTCTTTTTCGGAAACGGATCATTCCCGAGGAATGTATCGAGCTGAAGGATGATGTGATTCTGCGCTGTGACGAGAATGTCATTGTGACCGGGTGGAAGGCGCTCCATCCCAGGAAAGATCTTGCGTGCGGCTATTCCTGTTACTATCTGAAGCGCGGCATCAAGGTCAGCCGATTCATCGATCACGGCGGGCGGCTTCTCTACTGGTACTGCGATATTGTCGATTACAGCTGGAATCAGGACAGATCCATCCTGACCGTGACGGATCTGCTTGCCGATGTGCTCCTTTACCCGGACGGCCGCCTCAAGGTTGTGGATCTGGACGAGCTGGCAGGGGCACTTCACCGCGGTCTCATCGACGATGCCTGCATCGAGCGCACACTCATTCATCTGAACAGCCTTCTCGAAATCATCTACAGCAGACAGTTTTCCTCTCTGACACGCCCAATCCTGGAAATTCTTGAACCAGATTCAGGCGGCGCTGAACGTGACGTCTCCGATCAGTAGAAGATATGCCCGCCGATGGTATACCGCGGCGTCACCTGCGGAATCGGCGTGCGGAAAAAGATACAGTCCGCGACATTTGTCTGCCCCGCCATCGCCGCATCCGCGGCCTGATAGCATGATTCTGTCGCCCGGTCCTCTGCCAGCGCGATGGCCAGATGCCCGTCCGACACAGGCGCGAACTGGCCTGACTGATAGATCACCCCGACCACTGTGCCCGGAAACGCGCCGGAAAGCACGCGGTTGATCACGACTGCCCCGACCGCCAGCTGCCCGTCATAGGGTTCCCCTCCTGCCTCGCAGTAGATCAGATTGGCCAGCAAAGTCCTGTCTCCCTCCGCGAACGTCACATTTCCGATGCTTGTCCAGACCGAGGCTTTTGACGCCGCCTCCAGCCTGCGCTCTTCCGCCAGTTGCTTCTCCAGTGCGGAGATGGTGGAATTCTGCTGTGCCAGCTGATTCTGCAGCGCATCTGCAGCAGCTTCCGCCCCCTGGATGGCATCCGAATACTGACTGATGCTGTCCTCCGTGGAAGAAATGTTGCTCCGGGTCTGCCCCACCAGCGCTGACACCCGATCCTGCTCCGCCTGTGCCCTGGACTTCAAGTCCTCCAGCTCCGCCTTCTGCTGCTCCAGCGCAGCCTTCTTCTCCGCGATCGTCCGCTCCGTCTCCTCATACTCCTGCAGCTTTTTTCTGTCGTACGTCTCAAGATCATTCAGATAGTTCGCAAAATTCAGAAATTCGCCGAGAGACCCCGCCCGCAGAAAAGCATCCAGAAATGTCGTCCTGCTTCTCTCGTACATGAACTGAATCCGCTTCTTCATCGCGGCGTACTGATCGTCCGCCGTCTTCTGCGCCGCCTCCAGGTCCTGTGTCGTCATCTCGATCTCGCTGTTTCTGGCTCTGATTTTGTCCTCCAGCTCGGAAAGATTGGCCGCTGTCTCCTGAAGGCTCTGATTCAGACCGCTCAGCTGGCTTTCCAGCGAACTTTTCTGATTCTCCAGCGCTCCCTTCGACTGGTTCAGACTGTCGATGTTGTCCTGATTCTGGTCGATGGCCTCCTGCGTCTGATTCGCCGCGTTCCGCGCATCCTTCAGCTGCTGTTCCGTCTTCTTCGAATCCGCGAGCGCAGGAAATCCCCACGCACCAGCCAGCACCGCTGCCGCGCACATCAAGGCTATCGCCCGATATCCAGTTGCCCTCCTCTTTCCGGTCGATTTCAAAGCTCGATTTCCACGTGACGTCCTGTCGCCTGATACTGCTCATACTTCACACCGGCGGCATCCATCATCTCCTTGCTTGCCTTCGTCGCTTCCGAGTCGGCGTACTTGTCGCTGGCATATATCACCTTCGCGATTCCCGCCTGAATAATTGCCTTGGCACATTCATTGCACGGGAACAGGGATACGTACAGCGTTGCTCCCTCCAGACTTCCTCCCCGGTAATTCAGAATGGCATTCAGCTCACTGTGCGTCACAAACGGATACTTGGTCTTCAGGGGATCGCTTCCGCTTCTCTCCCATGGAAACACATCATCCGAGCAGCCGCGGGGCAGACCGTTATACCCGATCGAGAGAATTTTGTGATCCCTGCTCACAATGCAGGTCCCGACCTGCGTGTGCGGATCCTTGGAACGCATCCCGGCAAGCCTGGCAACCCCCATGAAATACTCATCCCAGGAAATATAATCCTCCCGTTTTCCCGACATACGCGCCTCCTTCCGCCTGCAAGAATGCAACTTCGGCTATGCAATAGCCGAAGTTGCATTCTTGTGAAGTTCATCGCTGCATTATGCTCCATCATGCAGCGATGAACTTCCGTTACTTAGTCCCGAAAATTCTGTCCCCTGCATCGCCGAGTCCCGGCACGATATATCCGTTCTCGTTCAGATGATCATCCTCGGCGCCCGCAATGATGTCCACATCCGGATGCGCCTCGGACAGAGCCCTGATCCCCTCCGGCGCTGCGATAATGCACATAAAATGGATATGCCGGCAGCCGTGCTTTTTCAGCTGCGAGATCGCATCAATGGCAGAGCCGCCGGTCGCCAGCATCGGATCGACAACAAAAACCTCTCGCTCTGCGCAGTCCGCCGGAAGCTTGCAGTAATACTCCACCGGTTTCAGCGTCTCCGGATCACGATACAGGCCGATGTGCCCGACCCTTGCCGCCGGAATCAGGGTCAGGACTCCTTCTACCATTCCAAGGCCCGCCCGGAGAATCGGAACAATGGCCATCTTTTTGCCCTTCAGCTTCTTCACCGTGGTATGGCAGATCGGCGTGTCGATCTCCACATCCTCCAGCTCCAGACTGCGCATGGACTCATAGCACTCCAGCATTGCAATCTCTCCGACCAGCGTGCGGAAATCCTTAGTTCCGGTCTCCTTCCTACGGAGAACACCGATTTTGTGCTGAATCAGCGGATGATCCATAATTGTTACTTTACTCATGAGAGCCCCCTTTTGCCATCTTGCTGCATGATTAGTATTATCGGCAGATCTCCGGCGGCGCTCTTTTCCGCCCCGCCTTCCGGACCTGCATGCCTCGCCGCTGCCGGCAGGAAATTCTCTCCAACCGTCACCAGCGCGTCTTCCTGTCTGACATGTCCATCGGACGCTCAGGCCTCGCGGTACTCCGGCCGTCCCAGCGTCTCCTTCGGCGGATGCGTCCTCGTCACACTGCCGTCCTCATGAATCGTGACAATCTGATGACCCGCGGCCTTCATCAGACGATTCATAACGGCCATGCCGATTCCCGCCGCGTCAAAATTCTCGCTGTACATGATGTCGATGCCCTCATCGTCAAACTCGCGCAAAATCCGGAAGAGATCGTGTGCGATCGTCGCCTCATCCCGCCGCGTTCCGGCGCTTTTAACCGAATCCGCCCGGTACAGCGCACGGGTCTCGTCCGTGCAGATCACGCCGGTCCGATGTCCCTTGTTTTCTGCCTCGCGCAGCGCCGCGTTGATGTAAGCCGCGACCTGATCCCGTCTTCCCTCCACAATGGTGAGATCGCCCTTCGGCGCATAATGACGGTACTTCATCCCCGGTGCCTTCGGATGCTGCGCCGAGGTGCCGGCCAGAATCGTCGCGTCCACATCGACCTCTCCGATCGTCCGGTCAAGCATCTCCTTCGTGATATAACCGGGCCGCAGGATGGTCGGCCTCTGTTCCGTCAGGTCCACAATGGTGGATTCCACGCCGATGCCCACCTGCCCACCGTCGATGATCATCTCCACCCTTCCGTCCAAATCCTCCCGGCAATACTGTGCAAGGGTCGGGCTCGGTCTGCCGGAGCGGTTGGCACTGGGCGCCGCGATAAAACCGCCCTCCGCCCGGATCAGTGCCTGAGCGATTTTGTTGACCGGAAAGCGGATCGCAACCGTGTCAAGCCCTCCCGTCGTCTCCGGCGGAACAAGACTGCTCTTTCGCAGAATCATCGTCATCGGCCCAGGCCAGAACGCCTCCGCAAGTCTGTAATAGATATCCGGGATGAAAGAAGCGATTTTCTCCGTATCCTCCAGCCGGCAGATATGAACAATCAAAGGATTGTCAGACGGCCTGCCCTTCGCCGCATAGATTTTGCGCGAAGATTCCGGGTTCAGGGCATCTCCGCCCAGACCGTACACAGTCTCAGTCGGAAACGCCACCAGCCCGCCGGCCCGCAGAATTGCTCCGGCATGGTCGATCGCCGCCTGATCGATTCTGTCCTCTGTCATTGCCACATATTCCGTCACCAATCCGATCCCGTCCTTCCATGCCGCGGCGGACCGAAATCCGTCGTTTCTTTATTACATTCGATTACAGTCGTCCAGGCCGCCTCATTGGAAGCCGTCAGGAATTCAGTGTCCCCTCCATGTAGGATGCAATCACATCCCACACATCCGCCGTCTCCTGTCCAAGCTTCCACTCCGCCACGCCGGCGATGCCCTCTGCCTGCATCAGGCCGAGCTTGGAGCGGATAGACTGCGCATCCTCAATCCACATCTGATAGTGCGTGCCGTCCTCCTCGAAATCCACGACGTTCTGCTGCGTTGTGTCGTCCCAGGTGCCGGTCTGACCGTGTTTCGCGAGAAATTCCTGCGCCGTCGCCATATCCAGATCCTGCACGCTCATTGCCCCGGTGCTGTCCGTGATCCAGAGCCGCATATAGAAGGGAATGCCGTTGATGAGCTTTGACGCCGGGACCTCCTTCAGCGCACGTTCAATGCCCTGCTTCACATAGCCGATGGACGCCACGCTGCCCGCCTCCTGGCTTCCCGCATAATGCTCGTCGTAGCCCATGACACATACATAGTCCGCGAATACGGCCTGCTCGTCCATGTGATAAAAGTCGTTGAAATCATACGTGACGTAATTGTCCACGGAGAGCGTCAGTCCTCTGCCCCTGCAGGCGATGGACAGCTCCCGCACAAACTCAATGAAATCCTGTCCGTAGGACGCATCCAGCTGTTCAAAATCCACATTGATGCCGTCAAAGCCATATTGATCCGCAAAATTCATGAGCTGCGCAATCATATTCTGCCGCCGCTCAAAAAGTGCGATGCAGTTGTTGTGATCGACGCCCTGAATCTGGAAATTATCCACGACCGCCCAGACCTTCCAGCCCTTCGCGTGTGCTTTCTCCACATAGGCAGAAGAGGCGTAATCCGCAAGATTGCCGTTGTCGTCGCTCACCGGAAACCAGGTCGGCGCAATGACATTCAGATCCTTCACATTGGCAGTCGCCGTGTCAAACGTGAGATCAGAGGCATCCGCGTTTGCCACATTGTGCCACCCCATGTTCACCCTGCCATCCAGCTGTGCCGAGGCAAACTCCGGCTCGGTATAATCCGTCACCGGTGTGTCCGTGACCTTCTCCGGATCGGACATGTGCCGGTTCTCCACATGGCCGATCACGCCGTCCTCCGTCTCGACCTGGCTCCAGTTGTCCATCCGGTTCAGCACCGTCACCGTGCTGCCCTTCGCGGCGTCCGTCAGAATCGGACTCTTCACCCCGCCCGACGTGCGAACCTCTGTGTCTCTTGTGATCTGTGCCGTGCTCCGCTCGCCCCAGCTCGTCGTCAGCACGATCCTGTTCGGGGCTGAATAAAACTGATAGGCAAAATTCGTGAACCTTTTTACAAAATCCAGCGCCAGATACAATGTTTTTCCATCGTCGCTGACGACAGCCGGCGCGTACTGCTCCGTCACGGTGCCGTCCGTGCCGCTGCTCCACTCCTTCGCACCGACGGTCACCTTTACCATGTCCGTCGGCAGGCAGTAGAGCACCAGCTTGTCTGTGATCCCCCAGTAAAACCGCGGATTCAGATTCTTCTGCACCGTGTCGAGATCCAGATAAACCTCGCCGTCGATCAGTCTGCCCTTTGTTTCCGTGATCTCATGGTTGCAGACCACCGCGACGTCATCCCCGCCGCTGATGCCAAAATAAGAATTCAGATCTGCCCGCTCCCTGCTGTATCCGTATTTTGCCTGGTACACCCGCTGCGCCGCGATGACAAGTACCAGAAGAATCAGCACAAGAATCACCGGAACCACCGGATTGCGTCTCCTCCGGCCCCGTCTTCCGTGATTCAGGCCGCCCGCATTTCCAGTGCCTCCCGACCGTGTCCCCTGCCCTGACGCATACCTGCTGCCGCGCCGCGTTCCCTGTCCTGATGCATACCTGCTGCCGCGCTGCACCTCCTTACTGATGCCATCCTGCCCTCTGCGCCTGTTCTGCCCGGCGTATCGGTCCGGGCCAGTCTCATATGCCGCGCCGCTCTCCTCATATTCATCCAGCTCATCCAGAAAATCCATATCATCGTCGTCTTCCGAATGTCCGCCGCGAAATTGCTCTTTCATATATCTATATCCTGTATCTGTCCTGATGTTTCCCTACGGTCAGTCAAAATCTGTGCTGCATCCCCTGCATAAACCAATTCATCATAGCATACTCTCCCCACGCGCACAAAGACAGAGCACAGAAAAACCTTGCATTCCGCAGGCGGAGCCCTTCCGTCCACAACAGAATGATCGCCGGATTTCCTGTGCTCAGATAGATGTGACGACAGATGTGAGGCATAGAAAATACAGACACAGGCATCTGATCCCTGATAGCAGGGGACAGGTGATCTGTGAAAGACAGGCAGCAGTGCCCCGGTGTTGGCCGTGCGGAGGCTGTCATAATTCCGTGGGACAAATCATCCGCGGCCGGGCCCTGCCAGAAACAGGAACGGTGTCTTGCCCTGCAGGATTCTGTAAAGAGTCCGAAGAGCATGAATCCCAATTAGTGTCATGTGTGTTTGTGATTTTACTCAGAAAGACGTCCAGGCATGTCAGATAAGATCAAAATTGATAGAAAAGACAATGGATACTTTGAACAATGGTTCCTTAAAACAACATAAATAAACAGCAGATGAATTGTTCTGATATTCCGGCCAGACCAATCGATCCTATGGGCAGAGAAAAGATGACGCCCGGAATGGAAAAAGATCAGAAAAAACCGAAAGGCCGAATAGATAGATATATAGAAAACAAATGATAAGACAAGCTGGAACTCTTCCCGGACAGCTCCCCCCTTTCCGACACCGGAATTGTTCCGTCGTGGCTCTGATTATAAAGGACGCACAGAAACCCGTGCAAGACACCCCGGGGCCGAAAATGCGAAAGCTCGGAATCTAGTGACTTTCGCACAGAAAGACATCGGACCGTCCGCATGTGATCTGCGGACGGTCCGGACGGGTCTGTATTCGTGCACGGATGCAGTGCTTACATCGACGCGCTGATATTGGCGATGTGATCCATCAGATCGTCCACATCAATGCCATGTACCATTGCCGCCTCCTCGAGCGTCTCGCCCTGCGATGCCGGGCAGCCGAGGCAATGCATGCCAATGCTCATAAGAACCGGCGCAATCTCCGGGTTCACCATCAGCGCCTCGCCGATCGTCATATCCTTTGTGATTTTCTGCATTTGTATGTTCCTCCTCTTCGGAATGTCCTGCCCTCGCGCCCGATATGCGGACACAATCCGCCAGATTGCAGGCAGCGGGGCAATAATGCCAATGCGCTCAGCTTTCGTAAGCTGTCTTGTATGATTACAGGCTACCACGTAGTATAGCGTAACAATGTTGCATGCGCAACAAGCTGCTTCCCAAATAAGCCGGTCAGGTTGCCTTCCAAATGCACCGGCAGGTTAGTTTCCGGACGCGCCGGCCAGCTGTTTCAGGGCATCCTTCTCCAGCAGCACCGCGCAGTGTTCCTTCAAATACTGTTCCCGCGCATAACTCATGATTTCCTGCCCGGAATATTCCGACAGCAGTGCAAGAACGCTCTGCATCGCGGCGACATCCCTGGCGTCATTGAAAACCAGAACCAGATAATACAGGTTCTTATCCTTCTCCGCATAGACCCGGCTGCTGCCGGAGAATTGATTCGCTGTCAATCCGGCCGCCTCAATGAGTTCATTCATGGAATCAAAGACAAACAGGCGGTGCGTATAGGCATATTTCCGAAGCCGCTGCATCTCCTGGTTCCCCGCGGATTGCTGATCAGACGCAGCCTCCGCCTGTGCCGTATTTCCACCCGGTGTGCCGCTGCCACCCGCATCCTGCCCGTTGTCCGTGCTGTCCAGCCCAGCGGCGCTCCGAATCACATTCAGCAGTGCCTCGATCGCACCGGAGACAGAATTCTGCTTCGTATCCCCCATCGCCTCATTCTGGATTTCCGGGCTGAATCTGGCGAACCGCGTATCCAGTTCCTCCGGATCCTCCACCTTTGTGATAAGAATGACAATGCAATTGCCGGTCAGCGGAATCGCCTCGATCATCAGCGGCACATCCTCCGCCTCGAACCCGAGCTGTGCACCCGCCTGCTGCAGCATATCCCGAAACAGGGCTCTCGCCTTGTCACTTCCATAGGCCAGCTCGCTGATTTTGAGATTTCGTCCTTTCAGGTCGTCCTCCGTCAGGGTGCAGCGTATCTGATTCTCGTTGACACGTTCAATTTTCATAAAAACAGATGCCCTCCCGCATCGCTGTTGCCATGTATGTCATTTTCTCAAGCTGCGTCTTTCGCAGTCCCCGTGTGAAAAATTCCCGGAACCGCTCCATTCCGCGATTCCTTTATTGTACTACGTACATTGTACAATTTCACGGTTTTGCGCTGTTTGCACCGGGATAAATACATTGCATTTACCCTGCCCCGATTATATAATTTTGATAAGACTGAGCTGTTGTATACAATTTATTGTGTGCAACGTCACAAATAGAAGGAGGAAACATAACATGGCTAGAAAATGGAAAACCATGGATGGCAACGAAGCTGCCGCGCATGTAGCCTATGCCTACACCGAAGTAGCTGCCATCTACCCCATCACCCCGTCATCCGTTATGCCTGAGCATATCGATGAGTGGGCGACTGCCGGAAGAAAGAACATCTTCGGTCAGACCGTCAAAGTCACCGAAATGCAGGCTGAGTCCGGTGCTGCTGGTGCAGTGCACGGCTCTCTGACCGCCGGTGCGATGACCTCTACCTTCACCGCATCCCAGGGTCTTCTTCTGATGATCCCGGATCTTTACAAGATCGCTGGCGAGCGTCTTCCCGGCGTGTTCAACGTCTCCGCAAGATGCGTTGCCACCCACGCCCTGAATATCTTCGGCGATCATTCCGATGTCTATGCCTGCCGTCAGACCGGCGCCGCGATGCTCTGCGAGTCTTCCGTTCAGGAAGTCATGGATCTGACTCCGGTTGCTTACTGCGCAGCTGTCAAGGGCCGCCTGCCGTTCATCAACTTCTTCGACGGCTTCCGCACCTCTCACGAGATTCAGAAGATCCAGATGTGGGATTATGAGGACCTCGACGAGATGATCGATCATGACGCCATCGACGCGTTCCGCGCTGATGCTCTGAATCCGAACCATCCCCGCCAGAACGGTTCTGCACAGAACCCTGACATCTTCTTCCAGACCCGTGAGGCATGCAACACCGCTTACAACGATATGCCCGCGATCGTCGAGGAGTACATGGACAAGGTCAATGCAAAACTCGGCACGGACTACAAGCTGTTCAATTACTACGGCGCCCCGGACGCTGACCAGATCATCATCGCCATGGGTTCCGTCAACGACACCATCGAGGAAACCATCGATTACCTCGCAGCGCAGGGCCGCAAGGTTGGTCTGATCAAGGTTCGCCTGTACAGACCGTTCGCAGCGGACAAGCTGGTCGAGGCGATTCCGGATACCGTCAGGAAGATCTCCGTTCTCGACAGAACCAAGGAGCCCGGCGCCATCGCAGAGCCTCTGGCACTGGATGTCATGGCCGCCCTCAAGGGAACGAAGTTCGAGAATGTCCCTGTCTTCCACGGTCGTTACGGCCTTGGTTCCAAGGATACGACGCCTGCACAGATCATCGCGGTCTATGACAACACCGAGAAGAAGGAATTCACGATCGGCATCACCGATGATGTCACGAACCTTTCCCTTCCGACCGGCAAAGAGATTGTCACCACGCCCGCTGGCACGATCTGCTGCAAGTTCTGGGGTCTTGGCGCTGACGGTACTGTCGGTGCAAACAAGAACTCCATCAAGATCATCGGCGACAACACGGATATGTACGCGCAGGCTTACTTCGATTATGATTCCAAGAAGTCCGGCGGCGTGACCATGTCCCACCTGCGCTTCGGCAAGAAGCCGATCAAGTCCACCTACCTCATCCATCAGGCGAACTTTGTGGCCTGCCACAAGGCATCCTACATTCGTTCCTTCAACATGGTACAGGAGCTGGTCGATGGCGGCACCTTCCTGCTGAACTGCCCGTGGACGGTAGAGCAGCTTGACGCTGAGCTTCCTGGACAGGTCAAGAAGTATATCCACGATCACAAGATCAAGTTCTATATCATTGATGGTGTCAAGCTCGGTATCGAGACCGGCATGGGTCCGACCCGTATCAACACCATCCTGCAGTCCGCATTCTTCAAGCTCGCGCAGATCATTCCTACCGAAACTGCGATCGATCTGATGAAGAAGGCTGCTGCCAAGACCTATGGCAGCAAGGGCCAGGATGTCGTCGACAAGAACTGCGCAGCCATTGACGCCGGCGCAACGCACATTGTCGAGGTTCCGGTTCCGGAGAGCTGGGGCAGCTGTGAGGATGAAGGCCTGAAGGTCGGTCATGCAGACAGCGGCCGCGAGGATGTCGTTGCATTCGTCAACAACATTCAGGCCAAGGTCAACTCTCAGGAAGGCAACACACTGAAGGTGTCCGATGTGCTTCCTTATCAGACCGGCAATACTCCTTCCGGTGCGGCGGCATACGAGAAGAGAGGCATCGCCGTTGCAGTTCCTGTCTGGGATCCGAACAAGTGCGTAGGATGCAATACCTGCTCCTTCGTCTGCCCTCACGCTGCAATCCGTCCTGTCGCTATGACTGCCGAGGAGGCAGCTGCGGCTCCGGAAGGCATGCCGATGAAGGACCAGAAGCAGTACGCTCCTTACAAGTTTGCAATCGTCACCGCTGCGCTTGACTGCACAGGCTGCGGCAGCTGCGCGAATGTCTGCCCCGCCAAGGCTCTTACCCTCAGCGATCTCGAGGCGAACCAGGGTCTGCAGAAGTATTTTGACTATGCAGTCACGCTTCCTGAGAAGGACGATCTGGTTGCAAAGTTCAAGGAGACCTCCGTCATCGGTTCTCAGTTCAAGCAGCCTCTGCTTGAGTTCTCCGGCGCCTGCGCAGGCTGCGGCGAGACTCCTTATGCGAAGCTCATCACCCAGCTGTTCGGCGATCGGATGTACATCGCGAACGCGACCGGCTGCTCCTCTATCTGGGGCAACTCCTCACCGTCCACGCCTTACACCGTGAACGCGAAGGGCCATGGTCCTGCATGGAGCAACTCTCTGTTCGAGGACAACGCAGAGTTCGGCTTTGGTATGTTCCTTGCACAGGATGCGATCCGCGCACAGATTGCTGACGCGGCGAAGGTTCTTGCAGAGGGCGGAAACGCTGCTGCACAGAAGTGGCTGGATACAAAGGATGACGGCGCCACCAACGGAGCTGCTTCCGATGAGCTGCTCGCTTCCCTTGCTTCCGATGATTCTGCTGAGGCAAAGGTTGTAAAGAAGTACGCTGATTTCCTGGCCAAGAAGAGCCAGTGGATCTTCGGCGGCGATGGCTGGGCATATGATATCGGCTACGGCGGACTCGATCACGTACTTGCTTCCGGCAAGGATGTCAACGTCTTCGTCTTCAACACCGAGGTTTATTCCAACACCGGCGGACAGTCTTCCAAGGCAACTCCGGAAGGTGCTGTGGCACAGTTCGCCGCGGGCGGCAAGGAGACCAAGCAGAAGGATCTTGCTTCCATGGCGATGAGCTATGGCTATGTCTATGTCGCACAGATTTCCCTGGGCGCAGACAAGAACCAGGCCCTCAAGGCGATTGCCGAGGCGGAAGCTTACCACGGACCGTCCCTGATCATCGGTTATGCACCTTGCATCAACCATCACATCAAGGTTAAGGGCGGCATGTCCAAGGTTATGGACGAGGAGAAGGCGGCGGTCGATACCGGCTACTGGAACCTGTTCCGCTTCAACCCTGCTGCTGAGAAGAAGTTCTCGCTCGACAGCAAGCCGGCAAGCGCTCCGTACAGCGACTTCCTCGCAAGAGAGGCCCGCTACACCAGCCTGCAGCTCAAGAATCCGGAGAAGGCAGCCCGTCTCTTCGGCGAGGCAGCAGACAATGCGGCAAAGCATTACGCATACCTGCAGAAGCTTGGCGATCTCTACAACAACTAAGCCGCTGCACATTCATCACGATCAGTCGGACTCCCGCTGAGCAGGGATGTCCTTCTGTATGAACCGGGGGAAAGGGAAAGACCCCGGTTCAGATCGGATGATTCCGATTCCATATTTCTTTTCCAATCCATAGTAGGAGGATAATATTATGGCACGCGTTATCAGTGATTCCTGCATCAGCTGCGGCAGCTGCGCAGCACAGTGCCCTGTCAGCGCTATCTCTCAGGGTGATGCACATTACGAGATCGATCCGAACACCTGCATCGACTGTGGTTCCTGCGAAGCACAGTGCCCTGTAGGCGCTATTTCCGAGGCTTAATCGGGTAGTGTCGTTCCGGATCATCCGGCACAAAAACGCCTCCGGCCATCTGGCCGGAGGCGTTTTTTGTAATCTCAGTCCCCCTGATTCATGCGGGTCTGCCCGCCGAGCAGGTTGGCAAATCTGGTAAACTGCGGCTGCCAGGACAGTTCCACCGTCCCGATCGGGCCGTTTCTCTGTTTGGCCACAATAATTTCGGCAATTCCCTTCTTCTCCGTATCCGGATTATAATAATCATCCCGATAGATAAACATGACGACATCGGCATCCTGCTCAATGGCTCCCGATTCCCGCAGGTCCGACAGCATCGGCCTGTGATTGGGTCTCGATTCCACCGCGCGGGATAGCTGCGACAGTGCCACAATCGGGACGTGCAGTTCTCTGGCAAGTGATTTGAGCTGCCTGGAGATCTCAGAAACCTCCTGTTGTCTGGAATCGGTACTGGTCTTGCTCCCCGACCCTGTCATCAGCTGCAGGTAGTCGATCAGAACAAGCTCCAGGCCATACTCCGTCTTATATTTCCTGCATTTGGTCCGCATCTCCGCAACCGTGATCGCGGGTGTGTCGTCAATGATGAGCCGGCTTCCCGCGATATCGTTGGCGCTGTTCAGCACCTCGGACCATTCCGCGTCCGTGAGGTCTCCTGTTCTCAGCTTCTGGGCGTCCACGCGGGATTCCATGGAAATCAGTCGGTTGGTCAGCTGCTCCTTTGACATTTCCAGCGAGAATATCGCCACGCACCGGCTGTCATGCAGCGCGGCATACTCGCCCATATTCAGCGCCAGTGCCGTCTTTCCCATAGACGGTCTTGCGGCAATCAGAATCAGATCCGCGGGCTGCAATCCGGCAAGCTGGTTGTCCAGGTCCGTAAATCCTGTAGATACACCCGTGATGTTGCCCTCAAGAAGCGATGCCTCCTGAATTTTGGCAACCGCGTTCATCACGATCTCACGAATCGGTGTAAACTCCGAGATGCCGCGGCGCTGCGTCAGGTCAAAAATCCGCTTCTCCGCGCCGTCCATGATCGCGTCTATGCTCTTCGTGCCGGCGAAGCAGTCCTTTTCTATCTCCTCGCTGCTCTGAATCAGGCGCCTCAGGACCGCCTTTTCCGAGACGATATTGGCATACGAGCGCACATTGGCTGAAGTAGGTACCTCCGCCACGAGCTGCTCAATAAACCTGGCGTTGCAGGTTTCCGGCGGGAGATTCTTTTCCTCAAGCTTCGTCTGGAGCGTGACCGTGTCAATCTCTGTATTGCTGCGGTATAATTCCAGAATTGCCTCAAAAATGATCCCATTCTGATGGAGATAGAAATCATCCTTCGACAGAATCTCGCTGGCCGCTTCCACGGCGTCGGCATCCATAATCATGGAGCCAAGTACGGATCTCTCCGCCTCCATGCTGTGGGGCAGAATTCTTTTGACAACTTCCTCGTCAGGCATACTGATATTCCTTATTCATTTCCAGAACGCATGGGCCGTTTTCAGAACACATGAGCCGCCTGAAAAACAGACGGCTCATCGCATTGCAGATCCTTACATTTCCTGTACAAGGACATACAGCGTCCCGGTCACCTGCGGATGCAGCCGGATCGGAATCTGGTGCATTCCGAAGGTGCGGATCGGCTCGTCCAGTTGAATCTTTTTCTTGTCCAGTTCCAGTCCGTGCTGCTTTTTCGCTTCCTCAGCGATCTCCTTGGAACTCACGGAACCGAACGCCTTGTCTCCCTCGCCCTTTTTCATCCGGACGCTGATTTTGATTCCTTCCAGCCTCTTCGCAAGCTCCTGTGCCTCTGCCAGCCGCTGGGCGGCGAGCTTGTCCTCATGCTGCTTCTTCAGCTTCAGATCGTTCTTGTTCTTATCCGTGGCTTCCACCGCAAGTCCCTTCGGGAGCAGGGCATTTCTCGCATACCCGTCACTGACATTTACAATCTGCCCCTCTTTTCCGAGTGGTTTCACATCCTTCAGCAAAATAACCTTCATCCCAAGACCTCCAAATTAAACCTTTATTGAAACAACTTGCCCCGATCCGCTCCAAATTTCCCTGCTGCTCCGGTCAGAGCTCTGACTCCACTAGCAGATCACAGCCTGCGTCACGAAATCTCTCCATCCGCGATCATCTCGTCGATCGTCCGCTTCAGCGTGCCGATCGCTTCCGCAACGGTCACATCCTCCATCTGACAACCGGCGATATTCATATGCCCGCCGCCTCCGAGCCGCTCCATAATCACCTGGACATTCACCTCATCGATGGAACGTGCGCTGACAAAGATCTGATTCTGATACTCCGTGAGGACAAAGCTTGCCTTGACGCCCTTGATGTTCAGCAGTTCGTTGGCCGCCTGTGCCCCGATGACCGTCGGACTCTGGCACCCCTCTGCCGTGCAGATAGAAATCGCATAGGCTCCCCGGTAAATCTCCGCCTGCGAGACCGCATCCGCCTTGGCTTTGTATTCATCGACATCTTCCCGGAAGAGCTTGCGCACCCGGGTTACGTCCGCTCCGTTGCGCCGCAGGAATGCCGCCGCCTCGAAGGTCCGTACGCCGGTCTTGCTGTTAAAATTATTGGTATCCACGACGATGCCGCCGTACATCGAGTCAGCCTCTTCCTGCCGCACATGGACCGTCTCCCCGATGTACTGAAGAAGCTCGGAGACCATTTCACAGGTCGAAGAAGCATATGCCTCTACATAGGACAGCGTCGCGTTTTCGATCACCTCTGTCCCCGCCCTGTGATGGTCCAGCACAATGATGGAGGAGACCTTCTTGAGAAGCTCCGGGCACTCTGTGATGCTCGGTTTGTTCACGTCGACCACGACAAGCGCGGCATTCTCGGCAGGCAGATCAAGTGCCTGCGCGCTGGTGACAAACAGGTCCTTCTCATAGTCCTTGCTGTTCTGGAACATCGAGACGACCGGCTTCAGCGTGTTATTGATCTCATTGAGAACAATGTGCGATTCCTTGTTCAGCGTCTTGCAAATCCGATAGATGCCGATGGCCGCGCCAAAGCTGTCCGGATCCGGGATGCGGTGCCCCATGATGAACACCCTGTCCTTCGAGGCAATGATTTCCTTCAATGCCTGCGCCTTGACGCGGGCCTTGACGCGGGTGCTCTTTTCCACCTGCTGTGTCTTGCCGCCGTAATAAGCCGTGTTGTCCGGCGTCTTGATCACCGCCTGATCGCCACCGCGGCCGAGAGCCAGATCCACAGCGCTCCGCGCGAATTCGTAATTCTGCGCATAGGACAGTCCCTGCATGCCGATACCGATGCTGACCGTGATTGCCATCTCATTGCCGATGTTGACGGTTTTGACATCCGTGAGCAGGTCAAAATGATTGTCCCGAATCTGCTGCAAAGATTTCTTGCGCAGCACGACAAAGTATTTGTCATTTTCAATCTTTTCGCAGATACCATCGACGGAAGCGATATATTTATTCACCTTTCTGTCGATCAGCGCGATCAGGAGGGAGCGTCGCACATCCTCAATGCTCTCAAGCGCCTCGTCATAATCGTCCATGTAGATGAAGCCAATCACCAGGCTCTGGTCGTCCACCTCCTGCAGTGCCAGCTTCTCGGCCGTCTGATCAAACAGATACAGCGCGATCAGGCATCCGCTGAACCCGGCCGCATCGATAATGTCACTGTTCTCCGCCATCTCGTCGAGCGGAATCTGCGTCATATGGGCGAGATAATAGCTGCCCTCGAACTCCAGCGACACATCGTTGTCTGTCTGCTGCAGCGGAAGCGTGTCCCGCGTCAGCGTCGGGAATATCGTCTGAATACCCTTCCGGTAGCTCTTATCCTTGTGCGTTACCCTCTCAAACGCCAGATTTGACCATATCACCCGCCCTGTGTCATCCAGAATTGCATAAGGAATTGTGAGATCGCGGAGAAGCCGCCGCTGAATCTGTCCGTACTCCGTGGCAAAACTCACCAGCTCCCCGGTCAGGATGGTCCGATTGTTGAGATACATCGTGACAACAATGGCAAAATAAACGACGAGGAAGCAGGTCAGGACCAGCCCGCTCGGCCAGTCTATGAAATAGATGATCAGATCGACAAGTATGAGCAGGAATCCCAGTCGAATCGGGGCGTTGAAATAGCCGGCAAGCCTGCCCTTGATTCCCACATGATTGTTCTTCTCTCCCATAATGCCCTTAATGTCCTCAACCGCGGCAGGAATATACTGCACTCCTCCGGATATTGCATTTCCGGCCGCGCTCCCATGGAACGCATCGAAATCGCCGCGTTAGTTCATTGTACCACATTCATTCTGGCTGGTATAGAAGCCTGCCGTCGCAGCCCGGTGCCGCTTCAAATAGGTTCAAATAGAAAAATCCACGGAAAAGTCCCCGGCCATGCAGGCCGGGGACCCTTAACCCAGTTCTCTGATGATTACTGCTCGGTATAAGGCAGCATCGCAAGATGACGCGCTCTCTTGATTGCGACCGTCAGCGCTCTCTGATGTGTGGAGCAGGTTCCGGTGATTCTTCTCGGAAGAATCTTGCCGCTCTCAGAGATGTACTTGCGGAGCTTTGCTGTGTCCTTATAATCGATGACATTATCCTTTCCGCAGAAAACACAGACCTTCTTCTTTCTGTGGAAGCCGCCCTTCTTTCTGAAGGACCCATCGCTGCTTTTACTGTAAGCCATTTTCATGCCTCCTGATTGACAGAAGCCATACTTCTTCATGAGAACGGAAGCTCTTCCTCAATTCCATCCGGAATATTCATGAAGCCGTCCCCCGCCGGAGCAGGCTGCTGATTGCTGCCTCCGGTCTCCACTGCCGGCTGCGGAGTTCTGCCCTGCGGAGCGCTGTACTGCTGGCCGCCATAGTTCCCGATATTCTGGGACTGCGCGTTCCTGCTCTCCGCAAATTCCTGATCTTCCGCCACAACCTCGGTGGTATAAACCTTCTGGCCTTCCTTATTAGTGTAACTTCCCGTCTGGATCCTGCCCGTCACAACCAGCTTCGTTCCCTTGTGGCAGTACTTTTCGACGAACTCGCCGGACTTGCCAAAGGCGACACAGCTGATAAAATCGGCGGTCTGACCATCCTGATTATTGCGGGTGAACCGGCGGTCCACAGCAAGCGTATATCTTGCAATGGCCATCGGATTGTCGCCCTGCGTATACCGGACGTCAGGATCCCTGGTTAAGCGCCCCATAAGAATAACTTTATTCATTCTGGCCTCTTTCCGTTATGCTTCGTCCTGTCTCACGCACAGATAACGGATGACATTGTCCATAATGCGCATACGGCTTTCGATCTCAGCGATCGCGGCGCCTTCTGCATCGAAGTGAATGAAGTAGTAGTATGCTTCAGTCATCTTCTGGATCTCGTAAGCCAGCTTCTTCTTTCCCCAATCGTCTACATCATTGACCTTGCCGCCGAATCTCTCGATCAGCTGCTTGCACTTGTCAACAGTAGCGGTTCTGGCTTCGTCATCGAACGGCTAACTCGTACTTGTTCATGCTTTTACCTCCTTATGGTCTCTGGCCCTTCCACCGTGAAGAGCAAGGAATTCGCGGACAGAAATGTCCCACGGAATTTTATTTTAGCATAGATTTCCGTTTGCGCACAAGCACATTTTGCAGATCCATAGTACGTCCGCTACAGCGCGAGCATCATCATCCCGAAGAGCGACATGGTAACGATCCAGAAAATCAGGGCGGCCATCAAGACAGCTTATGACAAGGGCCATGCAAAGCTGAAGGGAACGGGCAAGTCAGTGCCGAAGCTGGAGGACTTCAGGATCCCGCTCCGCGACGGTGATAAGGACCGTCGCACAATCCGGTATACGCGGAACAGCCGTCATTCGAGATGCTGCTTGCCGGGATCCCCGTGAAAGAGCAGCCGCCCGTGACATATGATCTGGCTTGCAGAGAGAAAATACCGGAGGAGATTCTGGAAGCCATCGTGCCAAAAACAGCGACCGTATACAGTTTCAATGCGACATTCGAGCAGGTCTGTCGGTCGGTGTGCCTGCGCCGGATCTATCCTGACCTTTTCCGCCCTTACGGCGGCCCGGACGATTCCGTCTGCGGATACCTCGATTCGGCGAAAGAGATCCTGGAAATGATGCCGCCGCCCGCAAAGAACAACGTGAAGAAATACACCGCGATGCTCTCATCGGCCGGCTCGCATGCTGACCGCTGCCAGGGGTTCTTCCAGTTCTACGGAGCCAACAGGACAGACCGGTTTAACAGCCGTCTGGCGCAGCTGCAAAATATACCCCAGAACCACATGCCCGAACTGATCGCTGCGAGGACATCTACTGCTCCACCGCTTCCCGGATGTTCCACAGGCAAAATGGCAGCGGGTAGTGAGTCTGCTGCCATTTCTTTAGTAATCCATCATTTTGCGGTCAAAAACTGCTTCATCAATTGTCTGGAGACATTTATCAAGGTGCTTCTTGATATCACTTCCCCAGAACCTGAGAACAATCCAGCCCGCGCCATAAAGCGTTTGGTTTACTTCTTCATCCCATTCCATGTTCCGCTTGATTTTGCCGTACCAGTATTCACTGTTCGTACCTTTGAGCAGCCGTTTTTCAAGTTCTGGCCAGTCCTTACCGTGGAAGAATTCGCTGTCACAGAAAATTGCGATCTGGTACTTTGTTATGGCAATATCCGGCTTCCCCTTCAGTTCCTTATAGTTCTTTCTGTACCGATACCCTTTATGCCACAGAGCCTTTCGGAGAGTAACTTCAATCGAAGTGTCCTTCGAACGGATATGGGACATATTTTTATGCCGCTGTTCCGGCGTCAACACATCTGCCATTTTATATTCCTACATAATTGTCCCATCTCCACTTAAGATACGATTTATTAACGTAATCTGGAATGACAATCTTGGGAGGAATAGCCCAGCCATAATTCTTTCTGGCTACTTCAGATAATTCAACATCGCCATCGACTGAAATCTTGAGATTCCCTGTGTCAAAGAGGATGTGAATATCAGTACGCATAGCAAAACCGTTGTCTGCTTCTTCCGGCCCATTATACTTATGGGGCTTAATATGAGCGGCTTCCAGAACTTCTGGCATTTCAACATTCGTAATGATGCACCTGTGGCACATAGCAAGAACATCATGCCTGAATTTAGGCTGTTTCGACCTGTATTGAGCAGAACTGATTGTTTTCCTCGCAACTTCAGACGCGATGCTGGTACTGCGAATATCCATAAGGGCTTGCTGCAACGTCTCATCCGTTATCGGCTTAGAAACAATATCCGCAATTTCATCCGCAATGGTCGTATTCAGCACATATCTTTCATTAAAATTTGTGCTGTCGTCTCCCCGGGCCAAATTCAAATACCCATAATTCGATAGGAACAAAAGATACTCTCTCGCAATCCGCTTATCATTAGCTGCCGGGCAGCAGTTCGGCCATTTTGCAAGATTCAGCGCACCACACCGATGAAGAAAAATGAATTTGGCATAATCTTCAATTTCAACATGGCACCCTGATAAAGGGATAACTATTTTTGTAAGTTCCTCCGTGGTTATAAATTCTTCCTGTTCGCCAAACTTGTCTCTAAGGAAGAGTATTGTGTTCAATATTATCCTGAGGGGATAAAGAACTAAACTATGAGCATCCCACATGGAACATTCTTTCGGACTCTGTATGGTACGGTTCGGAAGCTTAAATGTCTGTATGGTTATCGCCGAAAATTCTGTCTGCGATATTTCATGGTCCGCCACTTTCCGGCCAAAATCCGTCAGCTGGATGTGTCCACCAGTACTCTCTGCAGGGATTAATCCGACAGCTTTCCAATACTGGCCGCTGTTCCTGATGAGATTCCGTTCCCCTACGCGCCTTGCCAAATCAACGCCGACAGAATCCTTCAGGTCGTTATCCAGATCAACAAGTTCCTTTCCAAACTCAGGTGAGCTATATTTATAATTCTTGCCGGCCCGTTCCAGCTTGCGCATTCTTGACAAAACGCCAAGAAGGACAACAGGATCATCAATTCCTTCTGTGCATTGTAAGCACGCCCATTTCCACTTAAAATCCGGAAAAGGCTTCACTGGAATGTAACCATTTGGCAGCATATCTTATTCCCCTTTGTATTCATTAAAAATTTTCGCAACAGCATATGCCAGTTTGGGCGGCACAGCATTGCCTATCTGCCGGTAAACAGAAGACCTGTTTCCGCAAAATTCATAGTCAATAGGAAAGCTCTGTATTGTAGCCAATTCCCTGCACGACATCCTTCTCAGGCCACTCGGATGAGGTAAAATGACCACTCCGCCTTTATCATCACCTCTCGCGGTAACCGTCGGAGCGGGTTTGTCAGGATCAAGCTTCCTGTGTCCTATATAGTTACTGAACCCCAGTTTGTATTTTGAACAAACGTGATTTTTTAGATCATTCGGCTTGTCCGGATCCGGAATGTCTTTCAGTGCTTCTGAACAGCTGACCCATTTTGGAAGGCCGTTTTCTCCATTCTTATCATTTGTAGGTTTCGGGTATATGTAATCGAAATTAATGTCGTTTCTTACTCCGGTGATGATAACCCTTTGCCTTGTCTGAGGAACTCCATAGTCAGCGGCATTCAGAACTTTCCACTTGACCTTATATCCAAGTGATGAAAAATCCTGCAAAACGAGCTTAAAGACCTCCCCATGTTCCATGTTGGTCAGGCCCTTAACATTTTCAGCCAAAAAAAATTTCGGCTGTTTATCATGAATGACGCGGATGAGCTGCTTATATAGTGTATTCCTCTCATCGTCTACATGACGTTTCCAGTTCGCCACAGAGAATCCCTGGCATGGGAAGCCTCCAATCACAATATCACAATCAGGGATATCCTGTGTTTTAACTTCCCTAATGTCTTTCAAAACAATATGGTCACCGAGATTTTTTCTATAAGTGTCTACAGCATCCTCATACAAATCATTAGCCCATATTATCTTGTTACCGGCCATAATGAAGCCAAGATCCAGCCCGCCGGCTCCGCTAAACAACGAGACTACGTTCATTTACTTTCTCCAGCCTTATCAGTTCTTCACCAAGCTTTTTTGCAAAAAGAGGCGGTACTGCATTCCCGATCTGCCTATAACAGGAGTTTTGTGAGCCAATAAAGTAAAAATCGTCCGGAAATGTCTGAACTGCTGCACTTTCTCTAATTGTCAGCCGTCGTTTGCCATTATAATGCGGTATTGCACAAACACCACCGCCGCCATTTCCCCGCGCCAAAATAGTCGGAGACGGCTTATCAGGGTTTGTCTGCCGATGGGCGGTAAAGTCTCTATAAACCACCTTATATTTAGAATAAGTGTGATTCAGAACATCGTTCGGCTCATCCGGATCCGGAAATCGTTCTATAGCTTCTTTGATGGTGATCCAAGGCTTCGGCTCCCCGTCTTTCCCATTGGTTTTCTCTGGAAAGTGAAACAGCATAGTCGGGAAGATGTCTTTTCTCTGTCCGATAATGATGACCCTCTGTCTTGTCTGCGGAACTCCGTAGTCCGCCATGTTGACTTTATGTACTTCCGTAATATAACCAGCATCCTGGAAGTCAGAGATAATCTGCTTTATAGCCTCGCCTTTTCCTATACTCAAAATGCCGCGTACATTCTCAGCAATAAAGAATTCCGGTTGTTTGTCCTTTATGGTCTCATAGAAGAACCTGTAAAGCTGATTTCTTGGATCATCCAGCACTCTGCGCAAATTAGCTTGTGAAAAGCCTTGGCAGGGGAACCCTCCAACAACCACGTCTGCTTCAGGTAGGCTGTCTATATCAATATTCTTTATATCGTCGCAGACAATATCATCACTTATATTTTTTTTATAAGTAGCGACGGCATCCTTATCCATATCGTTTGCCCAAACAATAGTATTGCCAGCTTGGATCAATCCTAAATCAAGGCCGCCAGCGCCGCTAAATAACGAAATAATTCTCATTTACTTTCCTTTTTGGTTCCGTATCCGAAATCACAAACAGATCATCCAGCGTGCACCCAAATAATTTGCACAGCCTCTCGGCAGTCTCATAATCAATCCTGCACGCCTTATCGTAATACAGATTAGATATGGTGTTCCTCGCCAAACCAGTCTTTATATGCACATCCTGTATAGAATACCTGTTTGATCCCATCAAAGTAGACAGTTGACAATGCATAGCCATAAAACACTCCTTCAGCAACCATCTTCGTCTTACAGAGGATATTATATATAGTGATCAAAGTAAACCGTTTCACTATCAAAGTGCTCAGCTTGCTGATTATTTTGATGCGCAAATTCAAATAGATTCGATAGGATTGCTGAATTGAAAGCAAAGCGTCTATTTCTCTGAACCCGAATCACAAAAAATCCATCGTCTGCTGCGATAATATCTGACAAGTTTTTTGTCATCTCTGCGTCACAGCGCCGCGTCCACCTCTCCCAGCACCTTGCCGATGGAATCGGAGATGACCAGATCCGCCTGACTGTCGCGGGAAGTCGCAGACTTGTTGATCAGAACCAGGCGGTGTCCGCTGTAGTAATCAATCAGCCCTGCTGCCGGGTAGACGACAAGGGAGGTGCCGCCCACAATCAGCATATCCGCCTCCGAGATATCCTTCACCGCCTCCTCCAGCGTCGCATAATTCAGGCTCTCCTCATACAGCACCACGTCCGGCTTGATCCTCCCGCCGCATTTCGGACAGACCGGAACGCCCTCCGAATTCGCGACAAAATCCGCGTCATAGAACGCATGGCATCTCTCGCAGTAGTTTCGGAGCGTACTGCCATGGAGTTCAAGGACGTGCTTTGAACCGGCCTTCTGATGCAGGCCGTCAATGTTCTGCGTGATCACTGCGCGCAGTCGTCCCTCAGCTTCCCATTTGGCCAGTATCTTGTGCGCCGTGTTCGGCTCCGGCTTCGGCTGTCCACGCAGAAGCAGCTTGTCCCGGTAAAACCGGAAAAACTCCTCCGGCCGCTGCTCATAAAAGGTGTGGCTCAGAATTTCCTCCGGCGGATAATCATACTTCTGATGATACAGACCATCCTGACTCCGGAAATCCGGGATCCCGCTCTCTGTCGACACACCCGCGCCGCCGAAGAATACAATCTTGCTGCTCGCCCGGACCATCTCCGTCAGCTTCTCAATCTTTTCCTGTTCTCTTCTGTCTCTCTCCGTCATCTCACGCCTCCCGCGGCCTGGCTGCCCACGCACGCGCCGCACTGCCTGAAAAGGAATGCGTTTTCTCTATTTCATTACAATAGGCAATGATCTAATCAGAATCATTTTGTCACGGCTGCCCATAGAGAATCACCTCATCCTTCCTTGCTTCGTCCAAAAACAAAACATCCTCCGATGTATCTGTAACAACATCTACATGTGTTCCCAGAGCATCTTCCAGATCATTAACAAAAGCAAGATATGATAACATGCTTGATACTTTTCCTTTTGAGATGAGAAAATCATAATCGCTGTCGGTGCGGTTATCGCCACGGGCGCGGGAGCCAAACAGCGATATCTTTTTCACTCCATATGCGCGGGCAATTGGCACAACAATATTCTGTATCTACTGTATCCGTTCCTGCATATCGGCGTCCCTTCCCGATCGTCTATGATCAGTATATCAGATTTATATCCATTCCACGCCTGATCCATAAAACGGACAGACAGATTTCTTTATATCTATTTCTTTGCAAGCTCGTTGTACGTATTGTTCATGAATCTTTCGCAACGCTCTATCTATCCCAACCGAATCGTTTGTCGTCTGATTGCACGCCAAACGCGCCGGCATCGGACCTTTTCAGTCCGATGCCGGCGCGTCTTTCAAATTGCTGTGCTGTTGTTCTTTCGGTTCCGGCGGTCTCCGCATCATGACGCGGACCTTCCTTCCTCCGCCCGCTCCTTATTCCGCCGTGATGTCTGCGCCGAAATACTTCTCGGAAATCTTCGCGAGAGTGCCGTCCGCCCGCATCGCTGCGATCGCCTGGTTGATCGCCTCCCGGAGCGTGTCATTGTCAGAACCCTTTTTCAGCGGAATCGCATAGGAGGTCGTCTCCGGATCGGTCACCGCGACCTTGAGTCCCTTCTCCCCCGTGGTGTTGAAATAATCCTGCACCGAGGTGTTGGCGTTGATTGTAGCATCCGCCGTTCCGTTCAGCACCAGCTCCATGGTTTCTCCGAGGGTCGGCACATTGACCACGGTAGCCCCATACTGCTCGCCCATCGCCGCATAGGTGGATCCGACAGAATTGGCTGTCGTCTTACCCTTCAGATCATCAAAGGTTTTGATCGCCTCATTGTCGCTCTTCGTGACAAGGACCGCGTGATCGTAGGCATACGGATCGGTGAAATCGAACGTCTGCTCCCGATCCGGCGTGACATCGACGCCGTTCGCCATCATGTCAAAGGTGCCCTGGCTCACGCCGGTGAGTCCGCCGTCAAAATCGCCTTCCTTGAACTCCGCCTCGACGCCCAGGCGGGATGCGATCTCCTTCGCCACCTCTACGTCAAAGCCGACCAGCTCGTTCGTATCCGCATCGTGATACGTGAACGGAGACCACTCACCCTCTGTCGCCACAGTGATCTTGCCGGCGGCAAGAATTTTGGCGAGATGATCGTCGCCGTTCGGCTGAACCGTGATCTGCGCTGCGCTGCTCTCCGCCGTCCCGGACGCCGTGCCGTCAGCCGATGCATCCATCTGCACGGTGCTGCCCGCCGCCGTCGTCTCCTGAGCCGGCGCCGTCTCGTCGGTGGAGGCGCTGCCAGCGGCTCCGCTGGAAGAGCTGCCGCAGCCGGCAAGCACGCCCGCTGCAAGAATCGCTGTCATCAAAATGGATACGGT
>CACZJZ010000013.1 GCA_902781655.1 uncultured Lachnospiraceae bacterium | reverse complement strand
ATCACGGCTGGCGTGGTGCTGGTCATGAGAAAGAAAATGAGCAGCGATAAGGAAGCCTGAGGAAGATCTTGGAGAGAAGGATGCAGAGCATCCTTCATCTCCGAGAAGAGTCAGGAACGCCGGGAGACCGGAGGATCCTGATTCTTCTGGGCGGTGAAGGGAGTATCTCTGTCAGGAAAACGGTGAAACATAGTAAACCCAGAACAAACCAGCAGAATACGGCGGCAGCTGCGCCGGGCGGCGGAGACAGGAAACGGCAGAAGAAGAAACGGCGCGGACACCTTGTCGATGCGATCCTGATTTTGGCGGTCCTGATTGGAGCGGGACTTCTCGCCTACCCGGGTTTCTCGGACTGGTGGAATGATCTTCATCAGTCGCGGGCGATCGCGGGCTACGTCGAGCAGGTGGCGGATATGTCGGCGGAGAAGAACGACCAGATATGGAAGGAAGCGCAGGCATATAATAAGAAGCTGACCGGGAAGTCCGGCGACCGGTTCCTCCTGACCGACGCGGAGAAGAAGGAGTACAACAGCATACTCAACGTCACCGGGACCGGCATCATGGGGTACGTGAATATCCCCAAAATCGGTGTTTCGCTGCCGATTTATCACGGCACGGACCCGGCGGTGCTCGAGATCGCCGTGGGGCATATCGAGGGATCGTCCCTGCCGGTCGGCGGGAAGGGCACGCACTGCGTGATCTCCGGGCACCGCGGCCTTCCCTCGGCAAAGCTTTTCACGGACATCGACCAGCTGCAGGATGGCGATACGTTCCAACTGCAGGTTCTGAGCCGGACGCTCACCTACGAGGTCGACCAGATCAGAATTGTTTTGCCGGATGAGCTGTCGGACCTCGCGATTGACCCGGACAAGGATTACTGCACGCTCGTGACGTGCACACCGTATGGCGTCAACACGCACCGGCTGCTGGTGCGGGGACACCGGATCGATGAGGCGCAGACGGAGCTGACGGTGAGCGCGGACGCGGTGCAGATCGAGCCGCGGTATGTGGTGCCGTTCCTGACGCTGCCGATCCTGGCGCTGATCGCGCTGTGGATCCTGCTTTTCTCCGGGCGGCGGAGAAAAGAGGAGAAGGAATGACTAAGACGGCTTCGCCGGTGTGGAGCAAGGCAGAGTGTGACGGGCTCCTGCAGGTGCATCATGCGGAGCAAAGCAGAAAACGGACAGGTTCCTGCGAAATGAAATGTGGAGCCGGGGGACAGAAGATGAGAAGAGAGTTCTGGATTCATAAAGTCAGATCGTATGCGGCAGGGATTTTGCCGATGATTGCGGTGGCGCTGGTATTGTGTATTTTGACGCCGGCGCGTCCGGCGTACGCGTATACGGATGTGGATCAGAACAGGAAGGGATCGCTCACGGTCAAAATGGACGCAGGCGCTGGGTTCGCGTTCCAAATCTATCAGATCGGGAAGTTTGACAGGGGCGGCGCGGCATTCGTGCCGACGGAGGAGCTTTCGAAGCTGAATGTGGACCTCGGGGATGCGAAGAAAATCGATCTGGGGTCGGGCAGGTGGAGCGAGTATGCAGCGACGCTGGCAGGATATGCGCCGCGCCTTACCAGAGCGATGTCGGCGGAGACGGATGGGAATGGGAAGGCGCTGTTCCAGAATGTGACGCCGGGCGTGTATCTGGTGCTCGGCACGAACAGGCAGGTCGACCGGAAGAAGTATACCTTCTCGCCCATGGTGGTGTCGGTGCCGACCTCCGGGGACAGGCAGACGTGGACGTATGACACGACGGCGGATGCGAAATTCAGCACGGAGACGGTTCCTGAGGAGAAAAAGCCGCACGGATACACGGTGGTGAAATACTGGCTGAATGACGCGGGGGAGGGACGGCCCACGGCAATCTCGGTGACGGTGTATCGGCGCGATCTGCAGGGCGATGGATCCTACGGCGACTGGAAGGAGGCGCAGACGTATACGCTGTCAGAGGACAATCACTGGTCGGCGGCATGGTCAGACCGGACCGACGCGGAGTTCCAGGTTGCGGAGAACGGGACGGCGGTGAATGCGGACGGGACGAGCTACCAGGTCTCGATCAGCACCAGTCATGGGACGGACGGACAGGGCAATCCATACACATGGTTCTCGCTGACGAACCGGAAGCCGGGGAAGCCTGAGAATCCGGGCAAGACGGAGGAAACGCCGCCGTCCAATCCGACGGATTCGACAGAAGGCAATGGAAACAACGGAGAGGTGCTCGGATCGCGGCGCACCCCGGGAGAAACTGATTCGTCAGGCGGTTCGGTTCTTGGCTCAAGACGTGCGTTCAACCGCATTCGGACGGGCGATGACTCCAGCATGAATCTCTGGCTTGTGATCTGCATTGCGGCGGGCAGCGTACTCGCACTGTGGGGCGCGGTCGGGATGAAGAAGAGAAAGTAGGAGAGGCGCGCCGGGCGTGTTATCAATCGTGCAGCGCGGCTGAGGTCGGGAAGAGAGCAGAGGGCAGTTGCTTGAAGAAAAAGAGAGTATGGGCAGGAATCCGATTCCTGCTCATTTTTGTGGGATTTATTTTGATGGCTGGCGGAGCGTATCTCCTCCGGGAACGAAAGGTTTATGACCAGGAGACGGCTGCCCGGCAGGAGGCGGTGCTGAAAAAGCTCGGAGAGGAAATCCCGGGGTATACGGAGGCGCCGGCGGAGACTGAGGCTCAGGAAGACAGGCAGAGCGAGACGACGGCGGTGTCGGGGAAAGACCGGCAGAGCGCGGCGGGGGCCGGAGCGGAGAGCACATCAGGTGCAGGCAACGCGGTATTTCTACAGAATGGCTGGAGTTTTCCCGTCGTCTCGATTGATGATGTGGACTGCGCGGGAATTGTGGAGATTCCATCCATAGGGTGCAGAACAGCGGTCGGCGCGCCATGGGCTGCCTACGACTATATGGCCTGTCTCATACAGATTACAGTGAAAAATGATGCCTGGGCCATCGTGAGCGAGAACCGGGACAGCCTGCTCGGGCGGCTGCCGGAGGTGAGCGAGGGAGACAAGGTATACTTCACGGATGTGTATGGAAACCGGGCTGTATATCAGGTCAGCGCGGTGTACTCGGCGGATGAGATACCAGCAGGAACGGAGCCGGGAAAGCAGAAGACGCAGGCCGAGGCGCCGGTTCTGAACCTGTGCTGCCCGCAGGGGAAGAAATGGTTCGTGGCGGAATGCACGAAGTGAGGGGGTGCCGGATTGTCCCTGACAATCCGGCGGAAAAAGGCCACGGACTTGTCATTTTTGCGCAGGTTGTGGTATTATTTCCATCGTATGTGTGTCTGTCCCGGGTGTGGGGCAGTATTTGCATTGCATGATTTGAAAATTTAAAGCAGCAGAGAGGTTATTAAGATGAGCGTTAAGGCAGAGAAGCTCGAGAAGAGCATGGTGAAGCTGACGATCACGGAGCCTTCGGAGAAGTTTGAGGAGGCAGTGAAGAAGGTTTACAACAGGCAGAAGGGGAGGATTCAGATCCCCGGATTCCGCAAGGGGAAGGCGCCACTCTATATCATTGAGAAGGAGTACGGCGAGGGGATCTTCTATGAGGATGCTGCCAATGAGCTGATCAATGAGACGTACACGGAGGAGGCGAAGGCTTCCGGCGAGGAAATCACGTCGATGCCGAAGATCGGGATCGAGCAGATCGGCCACGGCAAGGATTTTGTCTACACGGCTGAGGTCGCGGTGCGTCCGGAGTGCAAGCTCGGCGAGTATAAGGGCGTCGAGGTGACCAAGCAGGACAGCGCGGTCACGGACGAGGAAGTCGATGCGGAGATCAAGAAGGAACTCGACAAGCAGGCAAAATACAATGATATTACGGATCGTCCGGTGAAGGCCGGGGATCAGATCAAGCTGGATTTCACCGGCACGGTGGACGGCGTGGAGTTCGAGGGCGGCAAGGGTACGGATTATCCGCTGACGATCGGCTCCGGTTCGTTCATTCCGGGATTTGAGGATCAGCTGGTCGGCGCGGAGATCGGCAAGGATGTGCAGGTCAATGTGACGTTCCCGGAGAATTATCAGGAGAAGGATCTGGCCGGCAAGGCAGCTGTGTTTGCCTGTGTCGTCAAGAGCATCCGCGAGAAGGTTGTACCGGAGCTGACGGACGAGTTGGTTGACGAGATTTCCGAGACCGCGAAGAATGTCGACGAGTACAGGGAAGAAATCCGCGCAAGGCTCCAGAAGGAGAAGGACGAGCGGATCAAGACTGACTACGAGAATGAGGCGGTCGACAAAATCGCTGAGAACCTGGAGGTAGAGATTCCGGCGGCGATGCTGCAGACGCAGGCGGATCAGCTTGTGGATGAGTGGGGGCAGCGGTTCCAGGCGCAGGGTCTGTCCCTGGATCAGTACTTCCAGTACACGGGTTCTGACCGCAAGAGTATGGCGGAGACGCTGAAGCCTGAGGCGGAGAAGAGAATCAAGACAAGACTTGCGCTGGAGGAGATCGTCAAGGCAGAGAACATCACGGCTTCCGAGGATGATTTTGAGGCGGAAGTGAAGAAGATGGCGGATCAGTACCGCATGGAGCCGGAGAAGATCAAGAGCTTCATCACGGATGAGCAGAAGACGCAGATGATGAAGGATCTTGCCGTGCAGAAGGCTGTCGACTTCGTCTACGAGAACGTAAAGCCGGTCGAGAAGAAGGAAGAGCCGAAGGACGAGAAGGCGGAAGCGGCTCCGGCAGCGGAGGAAGCACCGGCTGAGGAGAAGTGATTCCAACAAGTCGCGATTTTCAACAGAACGCTGGATCGGCAGAGGAGGCATCTGCCGGGGAGACGCGATTCCGGCACAATTCAGATGCTTTATAAGCCAGCCAATTCGCAGGTCCGTCGGGCCTGCGAATTTTTCTGTGCGTGCATCCGGAATTTACGCTAAATTTATGTTCATTCCGGGCGGAATCTGGTACACTGAAGAGCAGAGTGTCCATTTGACCGCGAAATTTTCAGACGGCGGGATGGATGGAAAGGTGGTTTTAAGAGTATGTCAAATTATATTCCTTACGTTGTCGAGCAGACCGGCAACGGTGAGCGCTCCTATGATATTTTCAGCAGACTGCTGAAGGAGCGGATTATTTTCCTCGGGGACGAGGTGACGGATGCGAGCGCCGAGCTGATCGTGGCACAGATGCTGTTTCTGGAAGGCGAGGATCCGGAGAAGGATATTCAGTTTTATATCAACAGCCCGGGCGGCTCAGTGACGGCCGGGATGGCGATCTATGATACGATGCATTTTGTGAAGTGCGATGTCTCCACCATCTGCGTCGGAATGGCGGCAAGCATGGGCTCGTTCCTCCTTGCGGGCGGCACGAAGGGCAAGCGGTATTCCCTGCCGAACGCGGAGATTTTGATTCATCAGCCGCTCGGCGGGACGCAGGGTCAGGCATCCGACATCGCGATTCAGGCGGCGCACATGGCGCGCACGAAGGAGAAGATGAACCGGATTCTGGCGGAGAACACGGGCAGGACCTACGAGGAGCTTGTGCGCGACACGGACCGCGACAACTGGATGACTGCAGAGGAGGCTAAGGAGTACGGCCTGATCGATGAGATCTTCACCACGCGCAAGGAGATCAAGCTGCCGCAGTAAGGGATGCTGTCAATCATTTGGCATGGGGTGCAATTATGTCAGATAATCAGAGAATGACACCGGGCGGACTGCGGCGCTGTTCCTTCTGCGGCCGCACGGAAAATCAGGTAAATAAGCTGATTTCGGGACCGGACGGAATTTATATCTGCGACGACTGCGTCAACGTCTGCAATCAGATCATCTCGGAAGATGAGGATGAGGTCGAGAGGAGACCGGCCCGGAAGAAGACATCGAATCCGGCGGCGGACATCAATTTACTGACGCCGGTGGAAATCAAGCAGTTTCTGGACGAGTATGTCATCGGGCAGGACGAGGCCAAGAAGGTCCTCTCCGTCGCGGTGTACAATCATTACAAGAGAATCAAAGCGCCGCGGCAGGCAAAGAATAAGGACGACGTAGAGCTGCAGAAGAGCAACATTCTGATGCTCGGGCCGACCGGATCCGGCAAGACGTACCTCGCACAGACGCTCGCCAAAATCATCGGCGTCCCGTTCGCGATCGCGGACGCGACGACCCTGACAGAGGCAGGCTATGTCGGCGAGGATGTCGAGAATATCTTGCTCAAGCTGATCCAGGCCGCGGACTATGACATTCCAAAGGCGGAGATCGGCATTGTCTATATCGACGAGATCGACAAGATCGCGAAGAAGGGCGAGAACGTCTCCATCACGCGCGACGTCTCCGGCGAGGGCGTGCAGCAGGCGCTGCTCAAGATCGTCGAGGGCACGCAGGCCTCCGTGCCTCCGCAGGGCGGGCGCAAGCATCCGCAGCAGGAGCTCATCTCGATCAACACCTCGAACATCCTCTTCATCTGCGGAGGAGCGTTCGACGGCCTCGATAAAATCATCGGAGCAAGACTCGACCACCGCAGTATCGGCTTCAACGCCGACGTGGAGAGCCGGGACGAGGCGGACATCAGCGCGCTGCTGAAAGAAGTCATGCCGCAGGATCTCGTCAAGTTCGGCATCATTCCGGAGTTCATCGGACGTGTGCCGATCACCGTTTCTCTCGACGGACTCGATAAGAACGCGCTCGTGCGGATCCTGAAGGAGCCGAAGAACGCCCTGGTCAAGCAGTACCAGAAGCTGTTTGAGTACGACGACGTGAAGCTCACCGTGCGCGACGACGCGTGCGAAGCGATCGCGGACATGGCGCTCGCGCGCAAGACCGGCGCCAGAGGGCTGCGGTCCATCATGGAGAACGCCATGATGGATGTGATGTTCACCATTCCTTCGGACAAGACAATCGAGGAAGTGATCATCACGAAAGAATGCATCACCGGCGCGGCGCGGCCGCTCATCGTGCGGCGGGGGCAGGACGCCCTGGCGAAACGCCCGCAGGAACTGAAGGAAGCGAAGTAATAAACAACAGGCAAGACACCCGCGGGCGCCTTGCCTGTTCTGATGTGGCACATGACATTGTCCCAAACACGCTAAACTCGTTAGGGACAATCCGGAGGAAGTATGGTTATCAGGTCGGTGAATCTTGAGACGGTATGTGGCGTTACGAGCACGCTGCCGGTGCACTCGCTGCCGGAGTTCGCGTTTGCCGGGAAGAGCAATGTTGGCAAGTCGACGCTGATCAACGGGCTGATGCGGCGGAAGTCGTACGCGCACACGAGCGGAAACCCGGGCAAGACGCAGACGATCAATTTCTACAATGTGAATGACGCGCTGTATCTGGTTGACCTTCCGGGATACGGGTTTGCGACGGCCGGCGTGGAGGCACGGAGACAGTGGGGGCGCATGATCGAGAATTATCTGCATCATAGTGCGTCGCTGCGCGCGGTATTTCTGCTGGTCGACATCCGTCACGCGCCGACGGACGACGATGTGATGATGTACGACTGGATTTTGCAGTCGGGCCTTACGCCGGTGATTATCGCGACGAAGGCGGACAAGCTGAAGCGGTCGCAGGTTCAGGGGCAGCTGTCGATGATCCGTCAAAATCTGGAGGCCCGCAGCCTGGTGCGTCTGTCCGGCACCTCGGACATGACGCTGATCGCGTGGGGAGGCATGGGAAAGGGAGAGGACCGGATCGGCCGGGATGAAATTTATCAGGTGATCGACGGATACCTTGGCGAACCGGCGTGAGATGCAAATCCGGTCTTTTCGATTCAGCGGCAGTAGCCTATAATCAGGTCATGGGACTGACTTTCAGTCAACAATGAGGAGGTGCAGCGATGAGTGCTGTCAATGAGTTGGAAAAGGATGTCATGAAGAAGCTCCGCAAGATTACAGCCAGCAAAATCTGCGGCTCGGTGCTGAGTATTGCGTTTGGTCTCATTCTTCTTGTCTGGAGCAACGCGGCCATCACCGTGATCTGCAAAATTTTCGGTGCCTTTCTGGTGATCGGCGGCGTAGTCCTGATCGTGAGTTTTCTGATTGACCGGGAGGGAATCCGCAGTATTCTGAGCGTGATCGGCGGCGCCATCGCGGTGGTGCTCGGCATGTATATCTTCATGAAGCCGGAGACTCTGGCAAAGTTCTTTGCAGTGATTCTTGGCGTGATCATTCTGATCAATGGCATCATCGACATCAAGGAAGCGATCACGATGGCGCAGCGCCACTATTCGAAGTGGTATGTGTCCCTGATCATCGGTATCGTGATTTCCGTTCTCGGCCTGCTCGCCATTTTCCGTCCGATGGGGCTTGCCAATCTGATTGTTGCGTTCCTCGGCGTGGTGCTCATCCTCAATGGTATCTTTGACATTGTGGTAACCGGCTCCTCGAACCGCGCGGCAAAGGACCTGTATCAGGCTGTCCATGCCGTGGATACGGTCGGGCAGGAAGTGGACGAAGAAAAGAACTGATGGAGTGCAGAATAAGCGGGCGCCCGGGATTTCTCCCGGGCGCCCGCTTTATATCATCAGGACACGTGACAGGCTGACTGATACAGCCTTATCGTCATCTCTGTCACGGCCTCATTTTTACCGCCGGGTCAGCGCCGTCGTCTGGCCAGCGGATGCCCTCGTCGGTCATGGTGCGCTGCACGGTCTGGAACTCCGCAAGCACCCAGTCGTTGCTGCCGGTATGGATGACGGACCCGCAGTACGGGCAGCGGACGGAGGCACCGGCCTCGAGCGGCGCGCCGCAGTTCGGACAGGTGTGCGTCTGGATTTTGCCGTTGTCGCCCGTCTTTGTCCCGCGCGGGCGCTGGAAGCGCATGCGGTAGGCGAGTTCCCAGCGGGTAGTCTTGTTGCCGCGGATGATCTCGCCCGTCTGCTCGCGATACTGATAGTCGATCATTTTGGCGACCAGATAGACGGTAAGATACTCAAACTGAGCATCGCGGGCAAGGTAGGTGGTATACGCGTTGCCGATCGCGATGCTCTCGAGCGCGTTTATGATTCCCTCCTGCTTCTTCTTCTCAATCTGCGCCGTTGTCTGATTGTACAGGTTCTCCTGCAGAATCGGCCGCACGGCACTGAGATCGCGCTTGCACCAGGCGTCCTGGATATCCATATAGACGTTCTTGACGAAGGTGATGAAGTCCTTCACCGAGAAAGCGGGATCTGTCCCGCGGATGGTCTGCTCGATCTCCGCGTCGCGGTTCGGGAACACACGCGCGTCGAAGGCAGGGTCATGCTCGACCACAAGACCTCCTGCGAACGCGCCGGGGACATTGCCGGGGTGCGGCGAACTGCTGTCCATATTTCTTCCCCCTCTATTCTTTCCTGACCTGGTTTTGGAGTAAACTGCCAGGATAAACGCGATCAGGATGAAGATGATGACCAGATCGGCAAAATCGATGCCGCTGCCGCCCGAGGTACCAGAACCACCGCCATAGTCGCCGCCGTAGTAGATAGTTCCGCCGTAGTCCCGGTCATCGTCGTCGGAATCCCAATCGCTGCCGGAGTCCCAGCCGCTGTCGCTGTCGTTTCCGCCCCAGCCACTATCGCTGTAATCATTGTAGTCGCCGAATCCGGCGTGAACGGGAATCCCACGGCTGATGACCAGAACCATTCCGCAGATCAGCGCCGCGAGAATGGACACTGCGCGCCTGTGCTGCTTGAACCATTTTTTCATCGAAATTCCTTTCACATGACTTCCATACGTGCGTGAATCGCATGCTGCGAGTATCGTTTACAACACCATTGTACCAAACAAGATTAGCATGTTCGGGACAATTTTTGTCCCGAACATGCTAATCTTGTTTGGTACAAATTTGCACTTGACATGCATAATGCAAGTGTTATAGTACTAATAGAACAGATTCAATGAAACAATAGCTTTGGATGCAGGGCTGCGGCAACATGGAGCAGTCGGCAGTATGAGGAGGCTTTGATATTATGAATATTCAGAAATTTACACAGAATTCGGTGCAGGCCGTGAATAACTGTGAGCAGCTGGCATATGAGTATGGCAATCAGGAGATCGGGCAGGAGCATCTGCTTTATTCTCTGTTGACGCTGGACGATTCTCTGATTGCGAAGCTGATCGAGAAGATGGGGATTGACCCGAAGGAGTTCACAAACCGGAGCAAGCAGCTGATCGAGGGGCTTGTCAAGGTGCAGGGAGGCAATGGGCAGATTTATGTCAGCGGCGACTGTAACCGTGTCCTGATCGGCGCGGAGAGTGAGGCGAAGGCTCTGGGAGATGAGTATGTCTCGGTGGAGCATCTTTTCCTTTCACTCATCAAGAATGCGAACGGCAACATCAAGAATCTGTTCCGCGAGTACGGCATAAACCGTGACACGTTCCTGAAGGCGCTGCAGTCGGTTCGCGGCAATCAGCGCGTGACAAGCGACAATCCGGAGGCAACCTACGACACGCTGTCAAAATACGGCGAGGAGCTGGTGCAGAAGGCAAAGGACAACAAGCTTGATCCTGTCATCGGCAGAGACGAGGAGATCCGCAATGTCGTAAGGATTTTGTCGAGAAAGACAAAAAACAATCCGGTGCTGATCGGCGAGCCCGGCGTTGGCAAGACGGCGGTCGTCGAGGGTCTCGCGGAGCGCATCATGAAGGGCGATGTGCCGGACAATCTGAAGAATAAGAAGATTTTCTCGCTGAACATGGGTTCGCTGGTCGCGGGTGCAAAATACCGTGGTGAGTTTGAGGAGCGTCTGAAGGCGGTTCTCGAGGATGTTAAGAACAGCAATGGCGAGATTATTCTGTTCATTGATGAGCTGCACACGATTGTCGGGGCCGGTGCGACGGAAGGCTCACTCGACGCGGGCAATATGCTCAAGCCTATGCTGGCGCGCGGCGAGCTGCACTGCATCGGCGCGACGACGCTGAACGAGTACCGGCAGTACATTGAGAAGGACAAGGCGCTTGCCCGCCGGTTCCAGCCGGTCATGGTCGATGAACCCACGGTGGAGGATACCATCTCCATCCTGCGCGGTCTGAAGGACCGCTTCGAGGTCTATCACGGCGTCAAAATTCAGGATGCCGCCCTGGTTTCCGCTGCGACGCTGTCGAACCGTTATATCACGGACCGGTTCCTGCCGGACAAGGCGATTGACCTGGTGGATGAAGCCTGCGCCATGATTAAGACGCAGATGGATTCTCTCCCGGAGGATCTCGATGAGATGAACCGGAAGATTATGCAGATGCAGATCGAGGTGACGGCGCTGAAGAAAGAGGACGATACGCTGTCGAAGGAGCGCCTGCAGGATCTGGAGAAGGAGCTCGCCGATCTGCAGGATGAGTTTGCCAAGAAGAAAGCGCAGTGGGAGAACGAAAAGGCGGACGTAGACAGAGTCCGCAAGCTGCAGGAGGAGATTGACGATACGAAGCACGAGATCGAGCTCGCGCAGCAGAAGGGGGATTACAACAAGGCGGCAGAGCTGCAGTACAGCAAGCTGCCGGAGCTGGAAAATCAGATGAAGGCAGAGGAGTCCAAGACGAAGGACGAGGATACCTCGCTGGTGCACGAGAAAGTGACGGAGAATGAGATTGCGGCGATCGTGTCCCGCTGGACTGGCATTCCGGTGACGAAGCTGACGGAGTCCGAGCGCAACAAGACGCTGCATCTCGATGCGGAGCTTCACAAGAGAGTGGTCGGACAGGATGAGGCTGTGACCAAGGTCTGCGAGGCAATTATGCGCTCGAAGGCGGGCATCAAGGACCCGACGAGGCCGATCGGCTCGTTCCTGTTCCTCGGACCCACCGGCGTCGGCAAGACGGAGCTTGCAAAGGCTCTCGCACAGGCGCTGTTCGACGATGAGAAGAACATGATCCGAATCGATATGTCCGAGTATATGGAAAAGTACTCCGTCTCGAGACTGATCGGCGCGGCGCCGGGCTACGTCGGATATGAAGAGGGCGGCCAGCTGACCGAGGCGGTCCGCAGGCATCCTTACTCCGTTGTTCTGTTCGATGAGGTGGAGAAGGCCCATCCGGACGTGTTCAATATTTTGCTGCAGGTTCTGGATGACGGGCGGATCACCGATTCGCAGGGGCGCACGGTTGATTTCAAGAACACGATTATCATCATGACCTCAAATATCGGCGCGCAGGAGATTCTGGCGGATCTGGAGCGGCAGGAGAATGCAGCTGGAATGTCCTCCATCGACAACAACAATGTGGTCGAGGTTGACCCGAAGACCGGCGAGACCATTGTGGACGGCCATGCGGCCGGCCGTGGGGAGAAGAGCTTCGAGATCTCCGATGCATGCCGCACGGCGGTGGAGGCGGAGCTGCACAAGCACTTCCGTCCGGAATTCCTGAACAGACTGGACGAGATTATCATGTTCCGTCCGCTGTCGAAGGAGAACATCAGCGCGATCATCGATCTGCTGGTGGCGGACATCAACAGGCGGCTGGCAGACCGTCAGCTGACCGTGAAGCTCACGGATGCGGCCAAAAAGCAGGTCGCGGACGATGCATACGATCCGAGCTACGGCGCGCGCCCGCTGAAGAGATATATTCAGAAGTATGTCGAGACGATGGTGGCAAGGCTGATTCTCGAGGACAAGGTCCACGAGGGCAGCACGATTGTCATCGACAGCCGCGGCGGACAGCTCGAGGCGGCCGTGGAAGGATGACGGAGAATCGACAATATAGCATCGCGCAAAAGGATGGGAGTAATCCCATCCTTTTCGCGCAAAAAGTTTTGTGGCTTTTCGTGTAAAAAGTTCTTGCGCAAATCAGAAGGATACGGTAATATAACACTTGCGTTGCAAAACGCGAGCGCTTGAAACTTTTTGAAGCGTTTATGGCGAGGTAGCTCAGCTGGCTAGAGCATGCGGTTCATACCCGCAGTGTCGAGGGTTCAAGTCCCCCCCTCGCTATTTTTTAAGAAAGCATGGTTCTGCAAACCGCGCATTTGCGGCATTCCTGATTGCAGGACACAGCAGAATAACTCAATGTTCTGCCCTATATTTGCCCCATGATTTGAGACGGTCTGCTGAGTGATTTGCTCAGCAGATTTTTGCGTTACGGAGCATATCATTTTCTCTTTCCTTCATCTTCTCAGTGACATGCCGGAGGAATGCGCCGGATTATAGCGGCTCTCAGCCACATAACAACATGCCACCGTATACCACTGCATATATGTGGCTGCTTTGCAGATGGTCTGATTTTATACATTGAGCAGGTCCCTCATCATATCGTCTACAGAGTCATAAGTCTTTCCGATTGTCGGGTCGGCTTTCATACGCTGGACTTCCTCAATGGCCTCTATTGTTTCTGGGTTTGGAGTATTGTATTCGATGACAAGTTCCATGTACTTAATAATGTTACCCTTTACATTTTCACCATTCCTGGTAACGATGCTCTTGTAGGTGTTATAAGTATCCCTGTCCATGGTAAAGGAACAGGTTACGGTATTGCTATCTTTCATAATATTTCCTTTCACAACTTAGTAAACTTAGTAATGAACTAAGTATATTATGCCGGAAAATAACGAAAGCGTCATGCTGTCCTCTTCCATATGGCTTGATACATGCCGCCCGATCGAACCAAGTCCCCCCTCGCTACGTCACAAGTCTGGAAATCTTTGATTTCTGGGCTTTTATTTTACCCATCTGTCAGGCGGGGCATGGTATACTATTTTGATACAGAGGATTTCCGGCAGGATCCGCATTGACGCGAAATTTGCAGAAATTGGTTTGGATTGGTATGGATAAGAAGATTTTTGAGGAAGAGCAGGAGCACCTTTCGGAGGTGTACGGCAAGCTGGAAGAGCAGGAGATCGAGGAGCTGAACGCGACGGCGTCGGACGAGAAGAATGACATCCGGGACAATCTGCGTTTTGACACGGCGGACGACGAGGTCAAGACGGAGATGTACGGCGAGATCGAGACCTGGAACCGGTATATCGACAGCTACAATGTGAAGTCGGCGGTGCTGTCGGACAATCTGAAGAAGGTCAGGATGCTGCTCGAGGCGCCATATTTTGCCAGAGTCACGCTGCAGTTCGAGCCGGACGAGGAGCCGGAGAGCTATTACATCGGACGCGCGGCGCTGGCTGCGGACAACGGGATCGACCAGATGATTGTGGACTGGCGCTCGCCGATCGCGGAGACGTATTACAATCAGGACAACGGGCGCACGTTTTACATGGTGAACGACCGGCGGATCGACGTGGATCTGAAGCTGCGGCGACAGTTCGATCTGAACAGGGACAGGCTGAACGCGTATTTTGACACGTCCGTGGCCATTGAGGATCCGATGCTGCTCGAGTCGCTGTCAAAGCAGCGGACGGATAAAATGCAGGCGATCACGGTGACGATTCAGAAGGAGCAGAACGCGGTCATCCGGTATCCGGATGTGCCGGTGCTGCTGGTGAACGGCATTGCTGGCAGCGGCAAAACAAGCGTGCTCCTGCAGCGGATCGCCTATCTGTTTTACCATCACCGCAAGACGCTGCGGCCGGGCGATGTCTATCTGCTGACGCTGAATCCGGTGTTTCAGCAGTACATTTCCGGCGTGCTGCCGGATCTCGGCGAGCAGAATCCGAACACGATGACGTGGCAGGAGCTGATGAACGGACTGCATGTTCCGGGCGGCGCGGCGGAGGAGACGACGGCGGAGAATCTGCGGCGGATCGATGCGGCGCTGCCGGGATACAGGCTGACGGCGGAGGACATCAATCCGATCAGTCAGAAGGGCAGATGCGTTCTGCAGCGGAATACGATTCTGGAGATTCTGGCGCAGTATGACGGCAGGATCGAGACGGGCGTTCGGCTCACGCATGTGGCGGAGGAAGAGCTGCTCGAGCGCGCGAGGGTTTCGCTGCGGCGAAGGCGCGGCGGCGCGGACGAGGATGAGGATGCTTCCTTGTCAGACGGACGGGACGATACCAAAGCGGAAGAGTCCGGGCGGCGCGGAGGCCGGATGGAAGACGACGCGGACCGGGAGGACGGGACAGAACGCGGTGAGATGGACAGAACGCGGCGGAGGACCTGGGATGCTTCGGCAGAGTCTGAGAGAGCGGCCGGGGACGACCGGCTCAGCATTGCGGAGGAGAACGAGATCGTCAACAATTACGGCGGCGCGTTCAAGATGATCCGGGAGTACGGCTGGCTCAATTATGAGCACATCGGGAAACGGATTCTCGGGAAGAAACACCTCACCGCCATCGAGTGGCTCTATGTCAGGATGGCGCTGACCGGCGAATGCGACCGGATGGCACAGTATGTCATGATTGACGAGGTGCAGGATTACACCGAGGCTCAGCTCATGACGCTCGCAAAGTATTTTCCGAACGCGCGGTTTATGCTGCTGGGAGACGAGTTTCAGTCGATCCGGGAGGGGACGGTCTCGTTCCGGCGGATTCACGAGATTTTTGCCGGGCGTGGAAAAGAAACGGTGGAACTGCCGCTGCAGACAAGCTACCGCTCCTCGCCTGAGATCACGGCGCTGTTCGCCGGGCTGCTGCCGGAGGACCAGAAGCTGCAGGCAAGATCGGTGCAGCGGCCGGGTCTTGAGCCGGTGATCCGGGCGTGCAGAAATCACGCGGAATACGCGGCGCTGCTCCGGGAGGCTATTGCTCAGGCAGAGAATAAGAGCGGCCTCATCGCGGTGATCTGTCAGAACCGCAGGTCGCTCCGGAGAGTGCGGGAGCTGCTGGGAGAGAGCGCGCCGCCGCTGATCCGCGGGGATGAGAAGCTGCCGGCGCAGGGCATCTTTCTCATTGAGCTCCAGTACGCCAAGGGACTGGAGTTCGATGAGGTGATTCTGCCGGATGCGGACGAGCGGACCTGCCCGGTCTCGGAGGAGAAACGTCTTCTGACCCGGCACAGGCTGTACACGGCGATTTCGCGCGCGACAAAGAAGATCACGATTCTGTCGGACGGCAAGCTGACGCCGCTGCTGTCGGGTACCGCAGGGAGCGCGGCACCCGGGTCAGATAGGAGGGATGCAGGATGAATCCAACCAAAACTGCTGTGATATGTGATTCGGGATGCGATGTGTCCGCCGCGCTGGCGGCGAAGTTTGACATCCGTATTGTGCCGCTGACGATCCACTATCATGACCGCGCCTACACGGACACGGAACTGGAGCAGTCCAATCCACTGTATGTCTACCGGCATTTTGATGAGGAAGTTCCGAAGACGGCCGCGATCAATGCCGCGGAGGTGCTCGATGTCATCGAAGCCGCGCACGCGGACGGGTATGAGAATTTCATCTGCGTCGCGATTTCCGGCGCGATGAGTTCGACATTTCAGTCGATGCATATGGCGCTCGGGGAGTACCGGGAAGAGCATCCGCAGTCGAAGGTGTATGCGTTCGATACAAAGAATATCTCCATGGGAAGCGGCATTTTCGCCGTCTATGCGGCGAGAGAACTCGCGGCCGGCAGAGATTTTGACAGCCTGACGAAAGCGCTGGAGAGCAAAATCTACGATGTGCGGCTCGGGTACTACATGAACACGCTGGATTATCTGAAGAAGGGCGGGCGCATCACGCCTTCCGTCGCGCTGGTCGGCAAAATTCTGAACATCAAGCCGATTATTTCCTGCACGCGGGAGGGAGTTTATTACACAGTCGCGAAGCTCCGCGGCGCCGCGCGGGGCGTGGAGAAGCTGGTCGATTACGTGCTCCCGGCGGGGACGGATGTGTCGAAATGCTGGATTGTCATTCTGAACGGGGACGGGAAGGCCGGCGCGGAGCAGGCCAAAAAGCTGATTCTTGAGCGGTTTCCGGAGGCAAATATTATCGAGGAGAAGCAGATTGTGTCGTCTCTTGCCATCCACACCGGTCCGGGACTGGTTGGGATCGTGGCCTTTGACCTCGGCGGGGCTGTGCAGTTGGATCCGGTCCAGCAGCATCTCGAGAATCTGGAGCAGAAGGCAGCGAAGGTCGCGGATACGATCTCGTACACAAACGAGAAGATCGGGGAGCGGCTGAACCAGAGGAAATAAATGCGCAGAGCGCGGCACGCGGAGGCAGATATGAAAGGTTCATCGCCGGCAAAGTATGCAGGGTATCTTCGAAACCGGATTCGCAGCAGCAGGAGGGCGTTTATCGTCTATTCTGTATTGCGCATTCTTGTCATTTGCTGTATGGTCCGGCAGTTCTGGATCAGAAACTGGGAAGGCGTGGCAATCTGCGCGCTTTCTCTGATTTTGTTTCTGATTCCGAGCTTCATGGAGGACCATTTCAAGATTGAAATTCCGCCTTTTTTCGAGGCTTCCATTTATCTCTTTATCTTTGCGGCGGAGATTCTCGGGGAAGTCGATAATTTCTACATCAATATCCCCGGCTGGGACACGGTGCTCCACACGATCAACGGATTTCTGTGCGCGGCGGTCGGATTCTCCATGATCGATCTGATGAACCGGCACACGAAGCGGATGAACCTGTCGCCCTTTTATCTGGCCATGGTGGCGTTCTGCTTCTCCATGACAGTGGGCGTGTGCTGGGAATTCATTGAGTTTGCAGGGGATCAGTTCTTCGGGCAGGACATGCAGAAGGATTTCATCGTGCGGTCGTTCCAGTCGGTGACGCTCGACCCGACGCATCAGCAGATTCCGATCGCGGTGCGGAATATCACGAAGACGACGATCGAGACGGCGTCGGGAAAGACGTATGTGATCGACGGAGGATATCTGGACATCGGCATTATCGACACGATGAAGGACCTGCTCGTGAATTTTGTCGGAGCGCTGACATACAGCGTCTTCGGTTATATCTACGTGAAGGAGCGGGAGAAGCACCAGGAGATCACGCGGAGCGCGCAGATCGCGGAGAACTGGATGGTGCGCGTGGCGGACGAGCAGAGCGAGCGGCTGGAGGAGCCGGAGGGCTGAGTCTCGGTGCAGGCGCACCGGATGAGGGAAAATCAAGGAGGGTAAGATGGCTATTCTGTACGACAGCGGGAAACGGATTTTCAAACTGGACACATGCCACACCACGTACATGATCGGCGTGACGGAGGAAGGATATGTCGCGCACATTTATTACGGACGGAAGGTGGCACACACGGGCGGAACGTATCTGCTGCGGCTTCATGAGTATCCGCAGCCGCTCCGTCTTCCGCGGGAGAAGGGGACATTTCTGAACGCGCTGCCGTTTGAGTATCCGACGGCCGGCGTGGGGGACTACCGCGAGGCGGCGCTCGATCTTGCGAATGAGCAGAATCAGCATGGAACCGAGCTTTTCTATGACTCTTATTCGATTGAGAAGGGGAAGCCGCAGCTGACGGGCCTGCCGTCCGCCTTTCCGGGGAAGGACGACGGCGTCCGCAGAGAGGACGGTATGCTGACCGACATGGTGGAGACGCTGTCTCTCTTTCTCGTGGATCCGGTTCTGGGCGTGAAGGTGACGCTGCTTTATTCCGTGTTCCCAAAGGAGGACGTTATCACACGGAGCGCGCTCATCCGCAACGACGGCAGTCAGAAGCTGGTGCTGACGAGGGCGCTGAGCGCCTCGATCGATATGGACGACCGTGGCTTTGAGGCGGTGACGCTCACCGGAAACTGGGCGCGGGAGCGGCGGATCCAGCAGCGGCCGCTGAATTTCGGCAAAACGCAGATCGGCAGCACGCGTGGCGAGACGAGTCATCAGGCGGCGCCGTTCATGGCGCTGGTGACGCCCGGGACGACCCAGGACAGCGGTGAGGTCTACGCCATGCAGCTCATCTACTCCGGGAATCACACGGAGGTGGCGGAGAAGAGCCAGTTCAGCTCTGTGCGGCTTATCACCGGCATTCACCCCGAGAATTTTGCCTGGAGACTGGGGCCGGGCGAGTGCTTCCAGACGCCGGAGGCTGCCCTCACGTATTCCGCGGAAGGCCTCGGGCAGATGACGCGTTCATATCATGACTTCATCCGCGGCCATATCATCCGCAGCCCGTGGAAGGACAAGCCGCGCCCGGTGCTCATCAACAACTGGGAGGCCACGTATTTTGACTTTGACCAGGACAAAATCTATGAGATCGCGAAGGACGCGCACGCGGCCGGCGTCGAGATGATGGTCATGGACGACGGCTGGTTCGGTGCACGGAACGACGACAACTGTGCGCTGGGGGACTGGTTTGTCAACGAGACGAAGCTGAAGGGAGGCCTTGCGCCGCTCGTGGAGCGGATCCGGGGACTTGGCATGAAGTTTGGCATCTGGTTTGAGCCGGAGATGATCTCGCCGGATTCGGATCTGTGCCGCGAGCATCCGGACTGGATGCTGCACATCAAGGACAGGAATCCGACGCTCGCGCGGAATCAGTGCGTGCTGGACCTGTCGAGAAAGGAAGTGCGGGAGGAGATCTACAGCCGGGTGTACCGGATTCTGAAGAGCGCACCGATCGACTACGTGAAGTGGGACATGAACCGGACGCTGTCAGATGTCGGCGGGATGAGCCTGCCGCCGGAGGGACAGGGCGAGCTGATGCACCGCTATGTACTGGGCCTCTATGAGATGCAGGAGCGGCTGATCACGGACTTCCCGGATCTGCTGCTGGAGAACTGCTCGGGCGGCGGCGGACGGTTTGACGCGGGGATGATGTATTACAGCCCGCAGATCTGGTGCTCTGACGACACCGACGCGATCGAGCGGCTCCGGATCCAGGAGGGTACTTCTCTCATCTATCCGATGTCCACGATGGGCGCGCATGTCTCGAAGTGCCCGAACGAGCAGGTCGGGCGGGTGACGCCGTTTGATACGAGGGCAAATGTGGCGCTCGCGGGGACGTTTGGCTATGAGCTCAACATCGCCGCGCTGCCGGCGGAGGACCGGGAGAAGATTCCGGAGCAGATTGCCCGCTACCACAGATATCACGGCCTCGTCGCGGATGGAGATTATTATCGGATCCATTCCTGGGACGAAAAGGAGCCGTGGGACTGCTGGATGAATGTGTCGAAGGACAAGAGCGAGGCGCTGGTCACATATGTGCAGGTGCTCGGCAGGCCTTCCACGAATTCGAGGCTGGCATTCCTGCGAGGACTCGATCCGGACGCGGCGTATACGATCACGGAGGAGTGCGGAGCCGCGCATGTCGAGAATGGATATGGTTCTTTTGTTCCGCAGACGGAGGGCTGCGGAGATGAGCTGATGCACATGGGCATGCTGATGCCGCCGCTCGGCGATTTCCAGAGCAGGCTGTATCATCTGGTTAAAGAGATAAAGGCGTAAAAAAAGGAAAAGGATTTTTACCATTTCTATGAGTTTTCAGAAATCACGTTATATTGGCAGCCGCGGCTTCTACAGTCATGTACTGGGGGTCGCGGTGCCGATTGCAATTCAGAACGGAATCACGAATTTTGTCGGGATGCTGGACAATATCATGGTGGGACAGGTCGGCACGGATCAGATGTCCGGTGTTTCCATCGTGAACCAGCTGCTATTTGTATATAATCTGATGATCTTCGGCGGCCTTGCCGGGATCGGAATTTTTACCGCGCAGTTCTCCGGAAAAGGGGATGAGAAGGGCGTGCGGTACACGATGCGGCTCAAGCTTGTGCTGTCTCTGGTCCTGACCGTGGCGAGTGCGATGCTGTTTGCGCTGCAGGGGGAGAATCTGGTGCGGCTCTGGCTCACCGGCGACAGCGGGAGCGTGGATGCGGGCGCGACGATGACGGCTGCCCGGCAGTATCTTCTGGTGATGTACGCGGGGCTCCTTCCGTTTGCGGTGTCGCAGGTCTATTCCGGCACGCTGCGTGAGTGCGGCGAGACGGTCGTGCCGATGAAGGCCGGTATCGCAGCAGTCTTTGTCAATCTGATCGGGAACTATATTCTGATCTACGGTAAATTCGGTGCGCCGGCATTTGGGGTCGCCGGTGCCGCCGCGGCGACGGTGCTGTCCCGTTTTGTCGAGGCAGCGATCGTGATTGTCTGGACGCACCGCCATGCGAGAGCAGGCGTGTGTTCGGGCAGCCGGTTCGCGTATGCGGACGGACTCTACCGCGGATTTTATATTCCGGCGGATCTGGTGCGCCGAATCCTGCCGAAGGCATTCCCGCTGCTGATGAATGAGACGATGTGGTCTCTCGGCATGACAGTGCTCTCCCAGCAGTATTCGACGCTCGGCCTCGATGTGGTCGCGGGGTTCAATATCAGCAACACGATCAGCAATGTCTTCAACATTGCGTTCATAGCGATGGGAGATGCGATCTCGATCATTCTCGGGCAGGAACTCGGCGCGGGGAAAATGGATACTGTGCAGGATGACGCCACGCGGATGCGGGTGTTCTCGGTATTTCTCTGCGTGATTTCCGGCGTGCTGTTGTTCGGTGTCTCGGGCATGTTTCCGCGCATCTACAATACCACCGCACAGGTCCGCGCCACCGCGGAGGGCCTGATCCGGATCTCCGCCGTGTTCATGCCGGTGTACGCGTATGAGAATGCGTCGTATTTTACCCTGCGGTCGGGAGGGAAAACCTTTGTCACGTTCCTGTTTGATTCGTGTTTTGTCTGGGCGGCGAGCATCCCGGCAGCCTATGTATTCACGCACTTTACAGACTGGCCGATTCTCACGGTGTTCCTGGCGGTGCAGTGCATCGATTTTATCAAATGCTTCATCGGGTTCGCGATGGTGCGGCGCGGGAACTGGGTCCACGATCTGACGCAATACGCGGGCTGACTGCGGGATAACCGCGAGATAATTGTTGAATCACTGCGGGATCATTGCAATCGGCAGGTTCGGAAAAACACGTTTCGCGCACGGAAAAATTACCTTATAATGGAGTCGTTTGCAGGACGGGAAATTGATCCGCCCAATCATCATGTATTCCATACTGGAGGCCAACATGCAGGAATTCAAACCGGTAAAAGAAGGCAAAGTACGTGAGATCTATGATATTGGCGATTCTCTCGTCATGGTTGCGACCGACCGCATCAGCGCGTTCGATGTGATTCTGAAGAATAAGGTCACGTCGAAGGGAAAGGTCCTGACGCAGATGTCGCGGTTCTGGTTCGACTACACGAAGGATGTCATTGCAAACCATATGATCAGCACCGATGTGAACGACATGCCGGAATTTTTCCGCACGGACGCGTTCCGCGGGCGGAGCATGCTGTGCAGGAAGCTCCGGATGATTCCGATCGAGTGCATTGTCCGCGGCTATATCACGGGCAGCGGCTGGGCAAGCTATCAGAAGAACGGCACGGTCTGCGGCATCGCTCTGCCGGAAGGGCTGAAGGAGTGCAGCAGGCTTGAGGAGCCGATCTACACGCCGAGCACCAAGGCCGAGATCGGAGACCACGATGAGAATATTGATTTTGAAACCAGCATCGATGTGCTGGAGAAGTTCTTCCCCGGGCGCGGGGAGGAGCTTGCGGAGACGATCCGCGACGCGACGATCACGCTGTACCGCAAGTGCGCGGACTACGCGCTGAGCCGCGGCATCATCATTGCAGACACAAAGTTTGAGTTCGGCCTCGACGAGGCGGGCCATGTCGTGCTCGGAGATGAGATGCTGACGCCTGACAGCAGCCGGTTCTGGCCGCTCGAGGGCTACGAGCCGGGGCACGGACAGCCGTCCTTTGACAAGCAGTTCGTGCGCGACTGGCTGAAGGCAAATCCGGACAGCGATTACAATCTGCCGTCGGACGTCATTGACAGGACGATTGCAAAATACCGTGAGGCGTATCGTCTGCTCACAGGCAGAGAAGTGGAGGAATAAATGGCAAACGGGAGAGATCTGGAGAAGCTGCTGGCGGCCAATCCGTATCCGGGCCGCGGCATTGTGCTCGGCCGTTCAGCGGACGGCGGGCGGGTCGTCATCGCCTACTTCATCATGGGCCGGAGCGGGAACAGCCGGAACCGCATCTTCGTCGAGGACGGGGAGGGCATCCGGACGCAGGCGTTCGACCCTTCCAAGATGGAGGATCCGAGTCTGATTATCTATGCGCCGGTGCGCGTCTACGGCAACAAGACGATTGTGACAAACGGCGACCAGACGGACACCATCTACGAGGGACTCGACAGGCAGCTCACATTCGAGCAGTCGCTCCGGAGCCGGGAATTCGAGCCGGACGCGCCGAACTACACGCCGCGCATATCCGGTGTGTGCCATGTGGAAAAGGGAAGCTGTAATTTTGCCCTGTCGATTCTGAAGAGCGACGGCGGCGACCCGGACAGCTGCTGCCGGTTCACATTTGCGTACAGCAATCCAAAGCCCGGGAAGGGGAAATTCATCCACACTTATATGGGGGACGGAAATCCGCTGCCGAGTTTTGCCGGCGAGCCGGAGGAAATCGATCTGGATGAGGCGTTCACGGCAGATATCGACACCTTCGCGGAGCGTATCTGGCACAGTCTCAATCCGGACAACAAGGTGTCGCTGTTCGTGCGGTTCATTGAGACGGCTGACGGGACGTACACCTCGAGGATCATCAATAAGAATCACTGAATTCTATAGGGAGGAATCATGGCATCTGAACTGGCACTCAAATATGGCTGTAATCCCAACCAGAAACCGTCCCGCGTGTTTATGGAGGACGGCAGCGGGCTTCCTTTTACTGTGCTGAACGGGCGCCCGGGATACATCAATCTGATGGATGCGTTCAATGGCTGGCAGCTTGTGAGCGAACTCAGGAAGGCGACCGGGAAGCCGGCGGCGGCCAGCTTCAAGCACGTCTCCCCGGCTGGCGCTGCGATCGGGCTGCCGCTCAGCGAGGTGGAGCGGAAGATTTACTGGGTTGACGACTGCGGGGAGCTTTCTCCTCTCGCGTGCGCTTACGCCAGAGCGCGCGGCGCGGACCGTATGAGTTCCTTTGGGGATTTCATCTCCCTCTCGGATGTCTGCGACGAGGACACAGCGCGGCTCATTCACCGCGAGGTCTCGGACGGCATCATCGCGCCGGGCTATACGGACGAGGCGCTGAAGCTCCTTTCTTCCAAGAAAAAGGGCAATTACTGTGTGCTTCAGATTGATCCGGACTACGTGCCGGCGCCGGTGGAGCGGCGTCAGATTTTCGGTGTGACCTTCGAACAGGGGCGCAATGAGCTGAAGATCGACGACGCGCTGTTCTCGGACATCGTGACGAAGAACAGAAATCTGCCTGCCGCGGCGCGGGACGATCTGGCGATTGCCCTGATCACGCTCAAGTACACGCAGTCCAACTCGGTGTGCTATGTCAAGGGCGGTCAGGCGATCGGCATTGGCGCAGGACAGCAGTCCCGCATTCACTGCACGAGACTGGCGGGGAGCAAGGCGGATAACTGGTTTCTCCGGCAGAGTCCGCAGGTGCTGGAGCTGCCGTTCCGCGACGATATCCGCCGCGCGGACCGCGACAACGCCATTGATCTCTATATGGGAGAGGATTGCATGGATGTGCTCGCCGACGGCAAGTGGGAGGCAATCTTCACGCGCAGGCCGGATGTGTTCACGGCGGAGGAAAAACGGGCATGGCTTGACAGGAATACCGGCGTCTCGCTCGGCTCCGACGCGTTCTTCCCGTTCGGCGACAACATTGAACGCGCGGCGCGGAGCGGCGTCAAATATGTCGCGGAGCCGGGAGGCTCGATCCGCGACGACAATGTCATCGCGGCTGCCGATGCGCATGACATGGTGATGTGCTTCACGCACATCCGGCTGTTCCACCACTGAGAGCGCCTGCCGCAAAACGAAGCAGGGTTTGACGGATGAAAATTGTTGTAGACATTCTGCAAAGCAAGGCGTTTACGCTGGTCAGTACGATTGCGGTCACGGCGCTTGTCGTGTACCTTTTGCGACGGATCTTCCGCAAGGTAAAGGCCCACCGCAACAGCGTGTATATCGGATTTCTGGAGAGCCTGCTCGAGGCGATTGTTGTGGCGCTCGGCGTGGCATCGCTCGCAAGGCTCTCGTCCACAGCGGACACGTTCATCAACACGATGGTGATGTCGAGCTCCGTGATCGTCGTGGTGCTCGGCTTCATCTTCCAGGAGGGGACAAAGAACATCATTCACGGATTCTTCATTTCCGTGTACCGGCCCTTCGAGGTGGGGGACCGCATCCGCGTGAACGCCGACGGCAAGACAATCGACGGGTATGTGGAGGAGCTGACGCTGCGGCACACGGTGGTGCGAGACTGCGTGACGAATGTGCGCGATATCATCCCGAATCAGGTGATGGATACCCTGACGGTGGAGAACTACAGTCGCCTCGGGAGCGCGCAGAACGACAGCAACGCGGGCGCGGCGCCTGACGGCACGCTGCCCAATCTCGACAAGCTGGTCGTCGAGATCACCTATGAGTCGGACCTCGACCGGGCGAAGGAAATCATGCAGAAGGTCGTCTGTGAGCACCCGGATTTTGTCGATTACCGGACTGACCGGTCAAAACCCGTGCCGGTCCGGATGGAAGCGCTCGCGGACAGCGGGATTGATCTGTCCGTTCTGGTGTCGGCATCCACGAGATCGAAGCTGTACTGCGCTGTCACAGACGACCGGGAGAGGATTTACCGCGAGTTCTGCCGGGCAGGCATCGAGGTGGCGTATCCGCACATGCAGCTGCTCGGCGGCCTGACGGTGGAGCAGAGGGAAAGGGAAATCCGGGATAATACACCATGAGAATTGGAACTGGGTATGATGTCCACCGGCTGGTGGAGGGAAGAAAACTGATCCTGGGCGGAGTTGAAATTCCGTATGAGAAGGGACTGCTCGGGCATTCCGACGCGGACGTGTTGCTGCATGCCATCATGGATGCGCTGCTCGGCGCGGCAGCGCTCGGGGATATCGGCGCGCTGTTTCCGGACAGCGACCCGCGCTATGAAGGGGCGGATTCCATGAAGCTGACGAGAAAGGTCGCAAGGCTTCTTGCTGAGCATGGATTCCTGATTGAGAACGTGGATGCCACGGTCGTCGCGCAGGCGCCGAAGCTGCGTCCCTACATCGATACGATGCGGAAGAATATTGCGGAGGCGCTCGGCATAGATCTCAGCCAGGTGTCCGTGAAGGCAACGACGGAGGAACATCTGGGCTTTACCGGCGCCGGCGAGGGCATCGCCGTCCAGGCGGCGGCGCTGCTCACCACGCCGATGGACGCGGTGTCAGGCATGCTGGCGGACGACGGCGCAGCTCCGGCGGGCGGGCAGTCCTGCGGCGGCTGTGCGGGCTGCCGCCGGTCCTGAGCACATAATAGACGCGGCATGGGGTGTAAAGATGGAACCAGAGGAATTGAAGAAGCAGGCCGCTCAGGCAGCGGCGGAGGTCTGTGACAGGGCGCGTCTGCGCGCCGGACAACTGTTTGTCGTCGGCTGCTCCACGAGCGAGGTGCTGGGCGAGCAGATCGGCACGCATACGAGTGTGGAGATCGCGGAGGCGCTTTACGAGGGCATAAGCGGCGTGCTCGCACCGCGCGGAATTTTGCTGGCCGCACAGTGCTGCGAGCATCTGAACCGGGCACTTGTCGTGGAACGGGAAACGATGGAACGGTACCGGCTGGAGCAGGTCAACGCGATACCGCAGCCAAATCATGCGGGCGGCGCGTTTGCCACCGTGGCTTACGGCAAGATGGCCCACCCGGTTCTCGTGGAGAGCCTTCTCGCGCAGGCGGACGCCGGCATCGACATCGGACAGACGCTGATTGGCATGCATATCCATCCGGTCGTCGTGCCGCTCCGCATCTCCGTTGACCATATCGGAAGCGCGGTGCTGACCTGCGCGAGGCGAAGGCCGAAGTACGTCGGCGGTCAGCGGGCGATCTACGATGACCAGCTGATGTGATAATCAGCAGGCCGGAACAGATCAACAGGTATATTCAACAGATATATCATTACCAGAATCATTTACAGAAAATGCCGCGCAGCAGCGGCGGGAGTCGTATCATGATCGAGATTTACAACACTATGTCGAAGCAGCTGGAGGAATTTCATGCCCTCCACCCGGGAGAGGTCCGCATGTATGTATGTGGACCGACCGTCTACAACCTGATTCATATCGGCAACGCGCGCCCCATGCTCGTGTTTGACTGCGTGCGCAGATATTTTGAATATCAGGGATACCGCGTGCTGTTTATCTCGAATTTCACCGATGTGGATGACAAAATCATCAAGAAGTCCGTGGAGGAGGGAGTGCCGGCGGATGTCATCTCCGAGCGCTATATCAAAGAGTGCAAAAAGGATATGCAGACTCTGAACATCCGTCCGGCGACCATTCATCCGCAGGCGACGAAGGAGATTCAGGGCATGATCGATATGATCCAGACCCTGATCGACAAGGGGTACGCCTATGTGGCGAAGGACGGCACGGTGTATTACCGCACCCGGAAGTTCCGGGAATACGGGAAGCTGTCCCACAAGAACATCGACGACCTGCGGAGCGGCGCGAGAACGCTGCTTGTCACCGGAGAGGATCAGAAGGAGGATCCGCTCGATTTTGTCCTCTGGAAGCCGAAGAAGGAGGGTGAGCCGTACTGGGATTCGCCATGGTGCCAGGGCCGACCGGGCTGGCACATCGAATGCTCTGTCATGAGCCGCAAGTACGCGGGATCGACGCTTGACATCCACGGCGGCGGAGAGGATCTCATCTTCCCGCATCACGAGAACGAAATTGCGCAGTCCGAGGCGGCGAACGGCGAGCCTTTCGCGCATTACTGGATGCACAACGCCTTCCTCAACATCGACAACCACAAGATGAGCAAATCGCTCGGTAATTTCTTCACGGTCCGCGACATCGTAGCAAAATACGATCCGCAGGTGGTGCGGTATTTCATGCTGACGGTGCACTACAGAAGCCCGCTGAATTTCAGCCAGGAGCTGATGGAATCCGCGAAGACTGCGTATGAGCGTATCTGCAACTGCGCCGCGAATCTGGATTACCTTCTGACAAAGAAGGGAGCGACTGTCACTCCGCTGACGGAGGAGGAGAAGATACCGAGTCCGCAGGCGGGAATCCCGTCGGCCGGTCCCGCCGTCCTCCCTTCCGGAACCGCTGTGCCGGTGGCGGTGACGGCGGCGGAGGCGGCAAAGCTGCTCTCGACAGAGAACGGCGCGGTGAGCGCCGCGGACGGACTGACGGCGGCAGAGGCGGAGAAGCTCGCCGGGGCAGACGCATTCCGCGCCCGGTTTGAGAAGGTGATGGACGACGACTTCAACACAGCAGACGCCATCTCTGTGCTGTTTGATCTCGTCAAATGGATCAACAGCAGCGCGGACGAGGACAGCTCTGCGGCGTTTCTTGCGGTACTGCGCGCGGAGCTTCACACGCTTGCCGGCATTCTTGGTCTAAGGTGCGAGATGGACGGACAGGCCGCCGCTGCGGGCGATGATGAGCTTGCCTCCTATGTGGAGGGCAGGATCGCCGAGAGACAGGCCGCGAGAAAGGCCAGAGATTTTGCAAAGGCGGATGCAATCCGCGACGAGCTGAAGGAGAAGGGCATTCTTCTCGAGGATACCCGCGACGGTGTGAAATGGAAGAAGGCCTGAATATCAGCGGCGTGCTGCCAGATATGACGGAGCTACATGACGAAATTTTAAAGCAGTTTGGCATGGAGCCGGCGGACCTTCGAACCTACAGTCCGCTTGCGCTTGCCTTTCTGGGCGATTCGGTATATTCCACGATCATCCGGACTATTGTCACAGGCAGATGCAGCCGTCAGGCTGAGAAGCTTCACAATGAGGCGTCACGTCTTGTCAGCGCAGGCGCGCAGGCGAAGGTCGGAGATGCGATTCTGCCGGCGCTCACAGCGGAGGAGACGGCGATTTACCGCCGCGGTCTCAATTCGCATCCCGCCCACATGGCTAAGAATCAGAGCGCGGAGGATTATATGAAGGCGACGGCGCTCGAGGCGCTTGCCGCCTATCTTTACATGAGCGGGCAGCAGACAAGGCTGGTCAGTCTTGTCCGACAGGGACTGATGGATGCGGGACTGTGGAAATAACTCGTGAAAGACCAAATGAAATGAACATGGACGGAGGAATCGAGGATTAACGATGGAACGATACGGAAGAAATAATGAGGGGCGCGGCAGAGGACAGCGGCCCGCGCGCGGCGGAGAAACAAAGCGCGGAAGAGTCCAAGGTGGAGAGGAGTTCGGCGGTGAGAGCCGCGGAAGAGCGCGCGGCAGATCGTATGGCGCGAGCCGGTTTGATGGGGAGACCCGCCGGAAGCTGGAGGAGCGGAGCAGAGAAAAGGCATCAGCCAGCGCGGCAGGGACCCGGGATACGGAGGAACAGGACAGCTTCCGCATTGAGGGGAGAAACGCGGTGGTGGAGGCGCTCCGCAGCGGACGGACAATTGACCGCATCTATATTCTGGACGGCCTGAACGACGGCGCGATCCAGACGGTGAAGCGGGAAGCTGCAAAGCATGGCGTTCCCGTTCGCTATGTCGACAAGGAACGGCTCGATCTGATGAGCGAGACCGGGAAGCACCAGGGCGTGATTGCCAATGCGGCTGCCTATGCCTATTCGGACATTGAGACCATGTTTCAGAAGGCGGAAGATAAGGGAGAGGCGCCATTTCTGATTTTGCTCGATGATATTGAAGATCCGCACAATCTGGGGGCGATCATCCGGACCGCAAATATCGTGGGCGCGCATGGCGTCATCATTCCGAAGGACCGGGCCTGTGGTCTCACCGCAACTGTCGTCAAGGCGTCGGCTGGCGCGCTGAATTACACGCCGGTGGCGAAGGTGACGAATCTCGGAAATACGATTGAGGAACTCAAGAAGCGCGGTATGTGGTTCGTGTGCGCAGATATGGACGGCACGCCCATGGGAGAACTCTCCATGACGGGGCCGATCGGTCTTGTGATCGGCGCGGAAGGAAACGGCGTCTCGAGACTTGTGAAGGAAAAGTGCGACATGACCGCGGCCATTCCGATGCGCGGCGAGATCACCTCGCTCAACGCTTCCGTGGCGGCAGGCGTGCTCGCATATGAGATTCTGCGCCAGCGGGACGCAGCGAAGAAGGCGTGATAAGATTTTTGAATCAGGCGGAGACAGGCTGAATCAGATTTTGTTTGATCAGGACGGCTGCACCGGGACGGGGTCGGTGCGGGTGACAGGATGTACGGAGAAGGCGGGTCCAGATGGCGGATAAATACGCGAACTTGTCAGATGAAGAACTCATCCGGATCATCCGTGCAGACACCGAGCACGCCGGCGAGGGCGGCGCAGCCACGGAGTTCCTCATGGAGAAATACAAGGGACTTGTACGCAGCAAGGCGCAGTCCATGTATATTCTGGGAGGCAGTACGGATGATCTCATCCAGGAGGGCATGATCGGGCTGTTCAAGGCTGTGCGGGACTACGACGCCGGCCGGGACACCAGCTTTGCCACCTTTGCGGATCTCTGCGTTTCCAGGCAGATGTTTTCCGCGATTCAGGCCTCGGGCAGGAAGAAAAATATGCCGCTCAACACCGCTATTTCGCTCTACTCTGAGATCAGCAGGGAGGAGGATGGCGGTTCCTCGGTGCTCGCCGATGTTCTCAGCGCTGACCGCCATGGCTCGTCCCCCTACGGCGGGCAGACGGGAGCGAATCCTGAGGAGCAGATGATTGAGGAGGAAAACATCCGGCAGCTGCTGGCTCAGATAGAGAAGGAGCTGAGTCCTCTGGAGGAGGAGGTTATGAGCCTCACTCTTACAGGCATGGGATATGCGGAGATCGCCCGCGTCCTCGGGCGGGACGAGAAGTCGACCGATAATGCGCTGCAGCGGGGCCGGAGCAAAATCCGGCGCATCTTGAGGGAGAGAGATAGCTGAGACTCGCCTATAGGGGTGTATTTTGCAAACAGATTTTTCTGTTAAAAGCTGATATTCACTCTGATATTCACTCTTGCATCATCAGCAGGGGCGTGTTAAAATAACAAAGCTGTTTTGAGACAGACTACTGCAGTAAATGCGAATTTGCGGATCGATAAAGAGGTGAGACATATGAAGGAAGGAATCCATCCCCAGTACTATCAGGCGACTGTTACCTGCAACTGCGGTAATACGTTCGTGACCGGCTCCACAAAGCCGGAGATTCACGTGGAAGTTTGCTCCAAGTGCCATCCGTTCTACACGGGTCAGCAGAGAGCCGCATCCGCGAAGGGCCGCATCGATAAGTTCAACAGGAAGTACGGTGTTAAGTCTGCGCAGTAAGGCAAGCCTAGCATGTGTATAGAAGGACCGGGACTGTTTATACTGTCCCGGTCCTTTGCGTATACAGCGGGATGCAGGCTGAAGTCAGGCAGCATGCTGAGCTGGCGATCTGCCTGATGAAGAAGTGAGGTTCATATGGGAAAGAGAACGCAGCATTATTCCGGCATCGGCGGGCAGGCAGTGCTCGAGGGTGTCATGATGAAGAACAGGAAGATGTACGCTGTTGCGGTGCGCCGGCCGGACAAGGAGATTGAGGTGCAGGTCGATGAGTATCATGGGATTCTTGAGAATTACGTGATCTCAAAGATCCCGTTCCTGCGCGGTATTTTCGTCTTCCTGGATTCGCTGATTCTGGGGTTCCGCGCACTCGGATATTCGTCGTCGTTCTATGAAGAGGAGGATAAGGAGCCAACAAAGTTCGACAAGAAGATGGATCGTGCGACGCGGGGAAACGGCGAGACGGTGATGCAGGTCGTCACGATGATCATTGCCTTCGTGCTCGCCGCATTCCTCTTCGTGCTTGTTCCGTACTTCTTTGCGGAGCTTCTGGCAAAATATCTGCGTAGTCCATCAGTGCTGGCCCTGGCCGAGGGAATGCTGCGGCTTGTCATTTTCCTGGCCTATATCTGGGCGATCACGGCGATGAAGGATATTCACAGGCTGTATCAGTATCACGGCGCGGAGCATAAATGCATCAATTGCATTGAGTCGGGAAAGCCGCTAACCGTGGAGAATGCGCGGGAGAGCAGCCGGTTCCACAAGCGCTGCGGAACGAGTTTCCTGCTGCTTGTCCTGCTTGTGAGTATCGTTTTGTTCTTCTTCATCCGCGTGGACAGCCGTGTGGTCAGGCTGGCGCTCCGTTTTGCGCTGATCCCGGTGATCGCGGGTATTTCCTACGAGCTTATCCGGTTCGCGGGGCGCTCGGATAATATTTTTGTCAGGATTTTCTCCGCTCCGGGGCTGTGGCTGCAGCGGCTGACCACAAAGGAACCGGATGATGACATGCTGGAGGTCGCGATCGCGTCGGTGGAGGCGATCTTTGACTGGAAGCGTTATCTGAGGCGGGAGTTTGGCTGGACGGAGGAGACGGCGGAGGCACCGGCGGGGGAGCCGGGTATGCCGCAGAAGGCGCAGAACGAGGTGTAAATGACATACCGGGAAGCTTACAATATAGGCGTGGCGCGTCTGGAGGCGGCAATACCGGAGAATCCTGACCGGAAGCTCGATGCGAGGCTCCTTCTGGAGGCGGCCTGCGGAACGGATTATCAGACGCTGCTCGCGGACGGAAACGAGAGAATTGTCACGGATGAGGAGCTTCGCCGCTATGAGGCGATGCTGGAGCGGCGCGGCGGGCATGAACCGGTCGCCTATATTCTCGGTGCACAGGACTTCATGGGCCTTCCATTTTACGTGACACGGGATGTTCTGATTCCCAATCAGGACACGGAAAACCTGGTGGAGGAAGCGATGAAGGAGGTGCACGGCGGAATGCGGATTCTCGACCTGTGTACCGGGAGCGGATGTATTTTGCTGAGTCTCCTGCACTATTCCGCGGATACCATCGGTGTCGGGACGGACCTGTCCGCGGCGGCGCTCCGTGTCGCGGCGGAGAACGGCAGGCGGCTGGGCCTGTCGGACCGCGCCGTGTGGAGACAGGGGGATCTGTATGAAGCCCTTGCTGGCGGAGAATCTTTACCCAAATTCGATCTGATTGTCTCGAATCCGCCGTATATCCCCACCGGCGTGATCGGCACACTGATGCCGGAGGTGGCAAAGATGGAGCCGTGGATGGCACTCGACGGCGGAGAGGACGGGCTGACCTTCTACCGGAGAATTCTGGAGGGCGCGCGGGATGAGCTGAAAATTGGCGGCGTTCTGATGATGGAGACAGGATTCGACGAGGCGGCGGATGTCGCGGCGATGATGCGGCAGAGCGGTTTCCTTGATCTCCAGATTATCAGAGATTACGGCGGACAGGACCGCATTGTGCGCGGGGAACTCGGACTGTAAATTTCGGAAAGGAAACAGATGCAGGATTCGATGAAGGATAAGCTCACGGCGCTGTGCCTGCGCAGTGAGGATATTACAAGAGAACTCGCGGCGCCGGAGACGGCCTCGGACCGGAAGCGCTTTCAGGCGCTGTGCCGGGAGCAGAACGAGCTTGCGCCGGTGGTGGAGACATTCCGGGAGTATCAGAAGCAGGAGCAGAATATCAGGGATTCTCTGGAGCTTCTGGAGGGAGAATCCGACCCGGAGATGAAGGAGATGCTTCGCGAGGAGCTGTCCGCCTCGAAGCAGGCGGTGGAGGAGCTCGAAGAGAAGCTGAGGATTCTGCTGCTGCCAAAGGACCCGAACGACGACAAGAACGTCATTTTCGAAATCCGTGCCGGTGCCGGCGGAGAGGAGGCGGCTCTCTTTGCCGCGGAACTCTACCGGATGTATGTGCATTACGCGGAGCGGCGCGGCTTTAAGGTTTCCACGGAAAACGTGGAGGATACCGGACTTGGCGGCATGAAATTTGTGACGTTCACCGTGAACGGGCAGGGGGCGTATTCGCGACTCAAGTATGAATCCGGCGTGCATCGCGTGCAGCGCGTACCGGAGACGGAATCAGGAGGACGCATTCATACATCCACCGCAACCGTCGCGGTGATGCCGGAAATCGACGACGATATTGAAATCGACATTCCGCCGGAGGATGTGCGGATGGACATCACCCGTGCTTCGGGAAACGGCGGACAGGGCGTCAACACGACGGACTCTGCGGTCCGGCTCACGCATTTGCCGACCGGTATCGTGATCTATTCCCAGACCGAGCGCTCGCAGCTGCAGAACAAGGCCAAGGCCTGGGCACTGCTGCGCTCAAAGCTGTATGATCTCGAGCAGGAGAAGCGGCACGACGCGGAGGCCGATCTCCGCAGGAGCCAGGTGGGAACCGGCGATCGATCTGAAAAGATTCGGACGTACAACTTCCCGCAGAGCCGGGTGACGGACCACCGGATCAAGCTGACACTCTACTGCCTGGACGATGTGATGAACGGCGGACTTGACGTGCTGATCGATCCGCTGATCCAGGCTGACCAGGCGGCAAAGCTCCTGAAAATGGGGCAGCAAGGCTGATTCGGGGCGGACTTCGATTACTTACCTATATTTTACATTCCGGTCGGACTGTATTTGATATAGTAAACACTGCACCGGGACTTCTCATGAGACGGGCCGGCTCTCTGCCCGGACAGTGCTGCACAGGGAGGAACAGGGCGGCATGAACGACCTTGAAGAGTACAGGAAGGAAATCGATGACATCGACCGGCAGCTGGTGGCGCTGTATGAGCGGCGTATGGCGGTCTCGGAGAAGGTGGCAGCGTACAAGATCGGGACAGGAAAACGGGTACTCGATCCGGAACGGGAGCGCCAGAAGCTCGCCTCCGTTGAGGCACTCGCACATGACGGCTTCAACCGCCACGGCGTGAAGGAACTCTTCGAGCAGATTATGGCGATGAGCCGCAAGAAGCAGTATCAGCTCATCGCGGAGAGCGGCAGTATGAACCGGCTGCCCTTCATTCCGGTGGATTCCCTGACCGGGAACGGACCGTACCGGGTCGTTTATCAGGGCGCCCGCGGCTCCTACAGCGAGGCCGCGATGAAGAAATATTTTGGCGCTGATGTCTCGAATTTTGCGGTCGAGACGTTCCGCGACGCGATGACGGCGATTGAGGAAGGGACGGCGGATTACGCGGTGCTGCCGATTGAGAATTCCACGGCGGGCACGGTGACGCAGACCTACGACCTGCTGAGCGAGTACGAGAATTACATCGTCGGAGAACAGATCATTCCGATCCGCCACTGCCTGATGTCAGTGGAGGGCGCGACGCTGGCAACGGTACGGACCGTGTACTCCCATGCGCAGTCGCTGATGCAGAGCGCGCGGTTTCTTGCGGAACATCCGGCCTGGCAGCAGGTGTCGATGCTGAACAACGCGTTTGCGGCGCAGAAGGTCGCGGAGGATAGGAATCCCGCGGAGGCGGCGATCGCATCGGAGTATGCGGCGAAGGCCTACGGCCTTTCTGTTCTTGCGGAGGGTATCAATCAGTCGAGCACAAACTCGACCCGCTTTATCATCTGCACCAACCAGAAAATTTTCCTCCGGAATGCCCGCAAAATCAGCATTACCTTCGAGGTGAAGCATGAATCCGGCTCTCTCTACCACGCGCTGAGCCATTTCATTTATAATGATCTCAACATGAACCGTCTTGAGTCGAGGCCGATCGAGGGACGCAACTGGGAATACCGGTTCTTCGTCGATTTTGACGGCAATCTGTCGGAGAGCGGCGTGCGGAACGCGCTCAGGGGCCTGCGCGAGGAGACGATGAATATGAAGATTCTGGGAAATTACTGATTGGCGGCATAGCCGGAAATACACAGAGACGATATAACCATGTGAGTTCGCGATGGCTGCTGTGATTCGCGGAAGCAGGGGATCATTCGGAGCAGGACAAAGCAGCGACGAAGCAGGAGGTTCGGGGATGGCAGTTCAGTTATTCGGCGCGATTGACGTCGGAAGCTATGAGATCGGTCTGACCATCAGCGAGTGCTCGAAGAAGAACGGCATCCGCGAGATTGATCATGTGTCTCATCGCATCAATCTTGGAACAGATACGTTCCGCACGGGCAAAATCAGCTATGAGCATGTCGGGGAACTCAAGGCGCTTCTGTCCGAGTACCGGAAAATCATGGACAGCTACGGCGTGAAGGAGTATCGGGCCTATGGCACGAGCGCCATCCGGGAGATGGTCAATTCCACGGTGGTGCTCGACGGCATTGAGCTTCTCACAGGCATTCACATTGATGTGCTCTCCAACTCGGAGCAGCGGTTTCTGGATTACAAATCGATTGCGGCGAGGGGTGAGGGCTTCACGAGGTTCATCGAGAGGCCAACCGCCATTGTCGATATCGGTGGCTCTTCTATCCAGATCTCGCTGTTCGACAAGGACCGCCTCATCGAGACGCAGAATCTGAAGCTCGGCGTGCTGCGGCTTTATGATCAGATTCATTCTATCGACGCCGGGGCGAGACGGCTTGACTATGTCATCGGGGAACTGGTGAATTCTCAGTTGAAAGTGTTCCAGAATCTGTATCTCGGAGAGCAGCGGATCCGCAACATCATCGTGGTTGACGACTATATTTCGCCGATTCTGCAGCACCGCACGCTGACAGGCCGGGATCCCGGCTATATCGACTGCGCGACGTTCCGCTCTGTGATGGAGCGGGTCCGCACGATGAATGCCCAGGAGGTGGCGAAGCGCCTCGGCATGGCGGACGACAATGTTCCGCTGCTCTACGTCTCCGGTAAAATGCTGGAGTGCATCGTGGATGCCTTCGGTTCCGAGATGATCTGGGCGCCGGGCGTGACGCTCTGCGACGGGATGGTGTACGAATTCGCGGAGAAGAAGGGATACAAGCTGCCGGACCATGATTTCGAGGCAGACATTCTCTCCATCGCGCACAACACCGCGGAGCGGTATCACGGCATTCCGGAGCGCCAGCACGAGCTGGAGGAGATCGCGGTCAAAATCTTTGATGCGACGAAGAAGTATCACGGACTTGGGGAACGGGAGCGTCTGCTCCTGCGGATCGCGGCGATTCTGCACGACTGCGGCAAGTATATTTCCATGGTCAATGTCGGGAAGTGCTCCTATGACATCATCATGGCGACGGAGATCATCGGTCTGTCCCATATTGAGCGGGAGATCATCGCGAACGTGGTGAAGTTCAATCACGAGACCTTCATCTATTACCGCGCCCAGCAGTCGGCGACGGATCTCGACAGGCAGTCGTATCTGACGATCGCAAAGCTGACCGCGATCCTGCGGCTGGCGAACGGTCTTGACCGGTCGCACGAGCAGAAATTCCACGATATCCGCGTGGAGGTGCGCGATGGACAGCTGTTCATCCGGGTGCCGGGCGAGGTGGATCTGACGATGGAGAAGGGACTGTTTGTCCACCGGGCCGATTTCTTTGAGGAGGTTTACGGCATCCGGCCGGTCATCCGGCAGACAAAGCGAAAATAGCGGAATGTGCGGCACGGGATATAAATGGGATTGGGAAAAGGGCGGTCAATATGAGTGCGGAGAATCAGAACGGGATCAGCAGAAAACAGGGTTCGGGAGCAATGAGCGGAACAGACTCCGCGGTGGCTGTAAAGGGCGGAGAAATCGACTGGAGAAATCCGGCTTACTATATCAACCGGGAGCTATCCTGGCTGCAGTTTAACGAGCGGGTGCTCGGCGAGGCCAGGCGGCGGGACAACAAGCTGTTCGAGCGGCTGAAATTCCTGTCGATCACGAGTTCCAATCTGGACGAATTTTTCATGGTCCGTGTCGCCAGCCTGAAGGATATGGAGAACGCGGGCTACCGCAAGACGGATATTGCCGGCATGACGGCGAGTGCGCAGTTAGCGGCGGTGCTGTCCGCCACACACAAATTTGTGGACCTTCAGTATTCGACGTATGGACGCATGCTGGTGCCCGCGCTGAAGCAGGAAGCGAACCTTGAGACGGTCCAGTACGAGGAACTGACGGAGGAGGAAGAGACCTTCGTCAGACGGTATTTTGAAGAGGAGGTCTATCCGGTTCTCACGCCCACCGCGGTGGATTCCTCGCGGCCGTTCCCGCTTGTGCGGAACAAGACGCTGAACATCGCCGCGCTCCTTACGCGCAAGACGGATGCTGGCCCGAGCATTCTGAGACAGAAGAAGGGGCACGGGAAGGGCGCGGAAGCTGCCGATCTCGATGTCGCGGTTGTGCAGGTGCCGAGCGGGCTTCCGCGGTTCACGGTGCTGCCGGCGCAGGCAGATGGGCCGGTGCGTATCATCTTCCTTGAGGAGATCATCCGGCACAACATGCCGCAACTCTTCCTCAACTACGATGTTGTCAGCGCCTGCCCGTTTCGCGTCATGCGCAACGCGGATCTCTCGATTGACGAGGATGAGGCGGAGGATCTGCTGAAGGAGATCGAGAAGCAGCTGAAGCGGCGCCAGTGGGGCGAGGCAATCCGGCTGGAGGTGGAGAGTGGGATCGACGAGCGGCTCCTGTCTCTGCTGAAGCAGGAGCTCCGCGTGCAGGAAAGCGAAGTGTTCTTCATCGACGGGCCGCTGGACCTGACCTTCCTGATGAAGCTGTACGGACTCGACGGTTTTGACGCGTTTCGGGAGCATCGGTACGCCAGGCCGCAGGCAGTGCCGGAGATTCCGGAGGGGGCGGATGTGTTCGCCTGCATCCGAAAGGGCGATATCTTCATGCATCATCCCTATGAGACCTTCACGCCGGTTGTGAATTTTGTCGCACAGGCCGCTGTGGATCCGGATGTGCTCGCGATCAAGCAGACGCTGTACCGCGTGTCCGGCAACTCGCCGATCATCGCGGCACTTGCCCGCGCCGCGGAGAACGGCAAGCAGGTCATGGTGCTGGTCGAACTCAAGGCGAGGTTCGACGAGGAACACAACATCGGCTGGGCGAAAATGCTGGAAAAGGCTGGCTGTCACGTCATTTACGGTCTGGTCGGCCTCAAGACGCATTCCAAGATCACGCTGGTGGTAAGGCGCGAGGAGGACGGCATCCGCCGCTACGTGCACCTCGCGACCGGCAACTATAATGATTCGACGGCAAAGCTCTACACGGATGTCGGTCTGTTTACGTGCCGTGAGGCGTACGGCGAGGATGCGACAGCTGTCTTCAATATGCTGAGCGGATATTCCGAGCCGCGGCACTGGAACCGCCTCACGCTCGCGCCACTGTGGCTGAAGGACCGGTTCCTGTATCTGATCGGTCGGGAGGCGGAGCACGCGAGAGCGGGAGAGGCAGCGCACATCATGGCCAAGATGAATTCCCTCTGCGACCCGGACATCATAGAGGCGCTGTACAAGGCGAGCGCCGCCGGCGTGCGGATCGATCTCGTGATCCGGGGAATCTGCTGCCTGCGCGTCGGCATTCCGGGCATTTCCGAAAACATCCATGTGCGCTCGATCGTCGGGTATTTCCTGGAGCACAGCCGTATCTTTTATTTTGAAAACGGCGGCTCGCCGGAGGTGTACGCCGCTTCCGCGGACTGGATGCCGCGAAATCTGGACCGCCGCGTGGAGATCATGTTCCCGCTTGAGGATCCGGCGATCGCGGCGAAGGCTGTGCACATTCTGAAGACAGAGCTTGCCGACACCGAGCAGGCGTGCGAGATGAATGCGGACGGCGTCTATGATAGAGTAGACCGCCGCGGCAAGGAAATTGTGAATTCGCAGCTTACTTTCTGCAACGAGGCAGTGGCGGCGGCCGCGGTGGCGGACCCGCGGGATACGCGCGTGTTCATCCCGGAGACGGCGCCGGAAAGCTGAGGAAGTAAAAACAAGAGGTACCAGTATGGAATTTGATGAAAAGGTGCTGCAGTGTTTTCTGGATCAGCAGGGAAAACTGTTCCCGGAGCCGGTAGCCGAGACCTGGGAAGAGGCGGAGGCATTTCTGGAGGACTGTGACGCGCAGGTAGTGAAGAATGCGGAGCAGGTGTGGCAGTACTTTCAGGAGACCGGGGTCGATCTGGATGGTGCAGATGAGCAGACGATTCTGGAGGAGGCGGAGGTTTTTGCCGTGGGGGACGGAAGATACCTCATTGTGGAAGGATAATGGTTTTTCGGCGCCTCAGCGCCGAAAAACGCAGAAGCTGCGGAGCAGCTTCTGCAGGGGAAATGGCACGCCAGGATGATGTTTTTTCGGCGCCTCAGCGCCGAAAAACGCAGAAGCTGCGGGGCAGCTTCTGCTGGAAATAAACACATGCGGCATGTCAGCGCCGGGCGTTCATAGCCTGCTCGAGAAAGGGCACGAGGCCGTCGTGGTCGTTATCCGTGAGGGTGACGGCATCGGCGGCTTTTTCAATGCCCGGCATCTGCGGGATGCCGTTGCACATGGCGATGCCGGTGCCGGCGGCGCGGAGCATGCTGATGTCATTCTCTGAGTCGCCGGCTGCAAGGGTGTGGGAGACCGGAATGCCGAGCGTGCGGCAGAAGCGGGTCAGGCCCTGCCCCTTGCCGGCGTATTCTGAAATGATCTCCAGGTACCACTCGTTGGACATGAACACGTCGAGCTTTCCCTGATATTTATCCCGGAGAAAGGCTTCGAGCGCCGCAATCCGCTCCGGATCCTCCAGCTCGATGGCGATGCACTTGCAGGGGTCCTGCGTGAGGACTTTTGTGATGTCTCCGCCGGCCGGATTGGTACGCGGATCGTCGCAGAATCCACCGAATGCGGCGGGGGTGCCATCTGCTGAGAAGCGCACCGCACTGGCCGCCCGGCAGTTTGAGGAATCCGCGTAGTAGGACTGCCGCGCTTCCTTATCCGCCGCGTCCGGCACAAAATCGGAATCTGCCGGCAAGCCGGCCTCGATAACGGTCATGTGATGGTAGCGCTGGTAGAATTTTGTCTCTTTCCGGTAAAGGCGCACCGCGATGCCGCGGTCTGTATAGGTATGGACATAGACGCCGTGCGCGCGGCAGTCGTCGAAAAGTTCGTTCAGCAGGGCGCGCGGAATGCCCTCGCGGTAAATGGTCTGCCGTGTGCCGCAGTCGTAGAGCAGAGCGCCGTTGCATGCCTCAATGTAGACACCCGGCAGCTCCCGGAGAGGCAGCTCGTCGAGGACCTGCTGACAATCGTAGAGAGCCCGGCCGGAACTCAGGACAAGAAGATTGCCTGCGGCGCACCAGCGCTCCAGCGTGTCCATGGTGCGGGGTGAGACGGTCTTCTCGCTGTTCAGCAGTGTGCCATCGAGGTCTGCAAAGAAAACCCGCGTCTCCTCCCCCGTGTGAAAGAGCGTGCGGCGGAGCGCAGTGAGACACTGTTCAGGGACAAAGAGCTGACCGTAGCCCGTTCCCATTTCCAGTCCCGGCTTGTTCGCGCCGTGATAATCGGAGCCGCCGGTCACGAGAAGGCCGAATCGATCCGCGAGCCTTGTGAGCGCCCGCACCTGATCCTCCGGGTAGCGTGAATAGATACATTCAAGACCCATCAGTCCGGCGGACTTCAGGTGCGAGAGCAGCTGCTCCAGCTCCTCCTCCGGAAGCCCGTACTGATACGGGTGGGCGAGCACGGGAACGCCGTGGTAATCGAGAAGGAAACGCACCGCCATTTCCGGCGTGATCTTTTCGCGCGGGACAAAATACGGGCAGTCGTCGCCGATATAGTGGTCAAACGCCTCCTCGCGCGAGGCGACGATGCCATGCTGCACCATGTAGGCCGCGAACTGGGCGCGGGTGACGATGGACCCCTTATTCTCCGCCATCAGATCCTCATAGGGGACCGGGTATCCGGCGCTGCAGAGTTTCTCACACATCCGCCGGTTTCTCAGGTCGCGCGCGTCGGCAAATTCATGGATCCGTCTCTGGAAATCCTCCGCCTCGTAATCGAAGCAGTAGCCGAGGATATGAATGTCCTTTCCGCGGTATTCGGTGCTGAATTCAATCCCGGGCACCACATCGATGCCCTCCCGGAGGCCGGCATGCACCGCCTCTGTCAGTCCTGCCGTCGTGTCATGATCCGTGAGCGCGAATGCGGTCAGCCCGAGTTCCCTTGCGTGATGCACGAGTTCTGCCGGGGTGAGTGTCCCGTCGGAGCAGCTGGAGTGCACATGTAAGTCGATTCTGTTCATACATCACCTCAGTATTTGGAAGACAGTATCTGGAAGAGGACAGGCCCTCAGCCGGTCACAGCGCTCTGGCGGAAACGCCGTTCAGTTCTCGTCCTCGTCAAAATCAGACACGTAAACGGTTCTCTTTCTCGCGTCCGCATCGCTCTCGAGGTAGGAGTCATAATCTGTGACCTTGTCGATATAGCTGCCGCCCGGCAGGAATTCGATGATGCGGTTCGCGGTAGTCTGCACAACCTGATGATCGCGGCAGGCAATGAGCTCGACGCCCGGGAAGCGGATCATGCCTTCATTGAGGGCGGAGATGGATTCCATGTCGAGATGGTTCGTGGGCTCATCGAAGATCAGCACGTTCGCGCCGCTGATCATCATCGAGGAGAGCTGGCAGCGGACCTTCTCTCCGCCGGAGAGCACACGCACCTTCTTGACACCGTCCTCGCCGGGAAAGAGCATGCGGCCAAGGAACCCGCGCACATAGGAGACGTCCTTGATCTCCGAATAGCCGGAGAGCCATTCGGTGATGTTGAGATCTGAATCGAACAGGGATGTATTGTCCTTCCTGAAGTACGCGCGGGAGGTGGTGACGCCCCATTTGAAACTGCCCTCGTCGGGTTCGAGGTTTCCCATCAGGATCTCAAAGAGTGTCGTCTTGGCAAGCTCCTGCCCGCCGACAAAGGCAATTTTGTCATTGTGACCGACGACCAGATTGAAGTGGTCGAGGACCTTCACGCCGCCGACCGTCTTGCTGAGATTCTCAATGGTGAGCACCTCATTTCCGATCTCACGGTTCGGGCGGAAATCGATGTAGGGATATTTGCGGGACGAGGGGCGGATGTCCTCGAGCTGTATTTTCTCCAGCGCGCGCTTACGGCTCGTGGCCTGCTTGGATTTGGAGGCGTTCGCGGAGAAGCGGGAGATGAATTCCTTGAGTTCCTTGATTTTCTCTTCCTTCTTGCGGTTCTCTTCCTTCATCTGCCGGATCATCAGCTGGCTCGACTCAAACCAGAAATCATAGTTACCGGCATAAAGCTGGATTTTGCCGTAGTCGATATCGGCGATATAGGTGCAGACCTTGTTGAGAAAATAGCGGTCATGGGAGACGACGATCACGGTGTTCTCAAAGCCGATGAGAAATTCCTCGAGCCAGGCGATCGCGTCCATGTCCAGGTGGTTGGTCGGCTCGTCGAGAAGCAGGATGTCCGGATTGCCGAACAGGGCGCGCGCGAGGAGGACCTTGACCTTCTGGGCGCCGTTCAGCCCGCCCATGGTCATCTGATGGAAGGAAGGATCAATGCCAAGGCCGGTCAGCAGGGTCTCGGCGTCGCTCTCGGCGTTCCAGCCGTCCATCTCTGCAAAGTCTGCCTCCAGCACAGCGGCGCGCTCGCCGTCCGCGTCGGAGAAGTCGGGCTTGGCATAGAGCGCGTCTTTCTCCTTCATCACCTCATACAGATGGGCGTTGCCCTGCATGACGGTATCGAGGACGATCTGGTCATCATATTTGTTCTGATCCTGCTCGAGGAAGGAGAGACGCTGGCCCGGATCCATGGTCACGGTGCCGTTTGTTGTCTCCAGCTGGCCGGAGAGGATTTTGAGGAAGGTGGACTTGCCGGCGCCGTTGGCACCGATGATGCCGTAGCACTCGCCCGGCAGAAATTTGATGTTGACATCTTCAAACAGGGCCTTCTTGCCGACCCGGTAGGTTACGTTGTTTGCTGCGATCATGGACTGACTGCCTTTCTTCTGCGGAATACAGAATGTTCGGTTGAAATGAGTTTGAAAGTGGCTTCGCGGTGTGCCGCTAGTCAGCATAACTTAAGAAGAAATTCTTTTCAATATCTTTTCAATAGGAGGTTCGCTGACATGTCAGCGACGTGTCAGCGAACGCACATTCACGGATGAGATACCGGCTTTTACACAGTGACAGCGTATTTTACATAAATCTTACATACACTTTACATTACCCTGATTGTGCGGCATAGAAATCTCCCTGAAAATAGGCAATGGACGAAGAGGGTATGGCGGTATGTAAAGAGACCGTCAAGAATACGTAAAACTGGTTGGAGGAAGAGAAGCGGTATGAGCGAACCGGTTCAGATTCTGTTCGGGCTGCTGGGCGGACTGGCGATTTTTCTGTACGGCATGACGATGATGAGCGATAACCTGCAGCGTGCGGCGGGGGAGAAGATGAAAAAGATCCTCGGTATGCTGACGATCAATCCGGTGATGGGTGTGCTGTCGGGCGCCCTGGTGACCGCTGTGCTGCAGAGCTCATCGGCGACCACGGTCATGGCGATCGGCTTTGTCAGCGCCGGTCTGATGACACTGCCGCAGGCTATCTCCGTGATTTTCGGCGCAAACATCGGCACGACCATGACAGCGCAGCTCATCGCGTTCAAACTGAGCGACTATGTGTGGATCATCATTGCCGTCGGATTTCTGGTGTATTTTTTCGGGAAAACGAGGCAGGTCAAGGCGGTCGGCGGGACCATTCTGGGATTCGGACTGCTGTTTCTCGGCATCGACACGATGGGGACGGTCATGAAGCCGCTCGCGCAGAGCCCGGTGTTTGCGGCAATGATTCAGCGCGTGGCGCACATTCCGATTCTCGGGCTGCTGGTTGGCTGCGCGATGACGCTGATCGCGCAGAGTTCCTCGGCCACGATCGCGGTACTCCAGAATGTTGCGCAGCAGGCGGGACCCGACGGCGTACATTCTGTCATCGGCCTTGTCGGCGCGATTCCGGTGCTTCTCGGCGACAATATCGGCACGACCATCACGGCGGTGCTCGCGTCGCTGAATCAGACGAAGGATGCGAAGCGCACCGCGGCGGCCCATTGCATTTTCAACCTCACCGGATCTCTGATCTTCATCTGGTTCGTGAAGCCGTATGCGGCGCTGATCACGGCGATCTCCCCAAAGGGCAATGAACTCGAAGTGATCTCGCGTCAGATTGCAAACGCGCATACCGGCTTCAATATCACCATGACGCTTGTCTGGACGCCGCTTCTGTGGCTCATGGTGAAGATCGTCTGCTGCCTGATTCCGGACCGCAGGGATGAAACGCAGCCGGAGGAGCAGCCTCTGTACCTCGACGACCGTCTGGTCAGCCAGCCGCTCTCCGCGCTGCATCTCGCGGCAAAGGAGATCCTGCGCTGCTCCGGGATGGTGAAGGTGATGCTGAACGGTATCAACACACTTTCCGGGAAGGATCCGGACGCGCAGGCCGCGGAGCTGTCGCTCGTCCGTTCAAAATCCGAGACGGAGCGGAAGCTCTCGGCAAAGATCAGCGATTATCTTGAGAAGATTTTTTCCTCCGGTGCGCTCTCCGAGGAGCAGGCAAAACAGGCGACGGGCATCATGTTCATCCTCGGCGATATCGACCGGATCTCCGCCCTCTGCGGAGAAGTGGCGGGCAATATCGGCAGCGTCGGCGTGCTCGTGCGCCGCAAGGAGGAGAACGGCAGGAAGAAGAGAGGGACTATTGTCCGGTCCTCTGGCAATGTCGAGTATGCCGGCGACGGCACTCAGGGACAGCTCTACTATTCTAAGGACGCGATGAAGGATCTCCGCAAGGCGGCGGGCAAAATTCTTGCGATGTACACAGACGCCATGCAGGCCATCACAGAAGGGGCGGATTTTGACATGGATGAGCTGGAGGCGGAGAAGGACGAAGTGGACAGCCTCGATGAGAAGATGCGGCAGGCGCACATGGAGCGCGTGAGCAAGGGCAAGTGCAGTCCCCGCCTCACCGGACCGTTCAACGCCCTGCTGCACAGCCTCGACCGGATCGGCAACAGCTGCGTGAACCTCGCTGATATGGCGCTGCAGCAGATGAAATTCAGCGTTTTTCTGGAGGACAATCAGCTGACGGAGCGGCCGCACGAGGCAGCGGAGGAAAAGGAATAGAATTTTGTTGCGCCAGGCCGGACTTTACGTCCGGCCTTTTTTGAGTGCGTCCGGCGGGCGCACGTCTCCGGCCGGTCAGGTTTTCACTGAGAGTAAGACTGACAGACATGCCATATGGTACAATATAGAAAAGCAAGGCAGGGGGAAGACGGTCAGTACCATCAGAAACCAATCGGGGGGTGATCTGTGCCATCAAAACGACTGCCGCAGGAGGAGTATTACAATCATGATGTCGGAAGAACAGTATGAGTCACTGAAGCGGATGGCAGAGGGGATGCGGACGAGCTGGAAGTGCGGCGACGCGGCAAGGGACGCGGGAAACCGACAGCCGGACGATGTGGTGAGGATCGACAATCTTCTCTACGGGCCGTACGGGCACTGGAATTCGCTGGACCTGTATTATCCGAAGAAGGCCGTCCGGAAGGGACAGATTCTGCTGGATATGGCAGAGTCGGCCCGGGTGACCGTGACGGACGGAAATGGCAGGACGTACGAGGGCGCCGTGCTCGACCGGCTGCCCGTTATCATTAGCATCCACGGCGGCGGATGGATGTACGGAGAAAAGGAGCTTTATCAGTACTACTGCATGAGCCTCGCGGAGCGCGGGTTCGCGGTCGTCAATTTCACGTACCGTCTGGCTCCGGAAAACGCGTTCCCGGCGGAATTTATCGATGTGAACCGCTGCATGTGCTGGGTCGCCGCCAACGCCGAAAAGTATGGCCTTGACCGCAGGAATGTGTTTATCCTCGGCGATTCCGCCGGCGGACAGATGGCGTCCTGGTACTGCACCCTGATGACGAGTCCCGCATTCCGGGCGCTGTATGAGCAGAGCTTCCCGATCGCCGGCGCCCGCCGCGAGGCCGTGGCATTCACGATGGACCAGTACAGGGCGGCGGGCGAGCCGGATGAGAAGACAAGGGATATCCCTGCAGAGAATCTCGTACCGGATGAGACATATTCGTTTACGGTGCCCTTCGACAGACTCACGGTGCGGGCCTGCGCTCTGAACTGTGGTGTCTATGATATGGTCACCATGATGAGCGGCGGTCAGGATGAAGCGTTCGGCGCCTTTGTCGGCGACACGGACCGTGATCTCGCCGCGAAGCTGGTGGATTCCTGGAATTATCAGACAAAGGACTTTCCGCCCGCCTTTGTCATGAGTGCCTCCCACGATTTTCTGCTGCCGATGGCGGAGCCCATGGAGCAGCATCTTCGGTCGCTCGGCGCGGAAGCGGAGCTGCATGTCTACGGAAAGAAGGAACAGGCCTTCATGGTGCATGTGTTCCATGTGAACGTGAAGCTCGACGAGGCGGATCAGTGCAACGACGATGAGTGCGATTTCTTCCGCAGGCATCTGGCAAAATAACCGGCATCGCTCCGGGGAACGGTCCCGCTTTGTTATGGCAGGCAGTCCCGCTTCATGGTAAAATAAATACATTGATTCAGAATCTGTTCGGGAGCAAGGGAACGTGGCAGCACTGAGAGTTGTTCTGATTCTTGTAATTGTATATTTCATTCTGATCTGTCCGCGCGTGGTACACAAGCCGGACAGATCGGCGTTTCGGACAAAATTGTTTGCGCACCGCGGGCTGTTTGACAATCGCTCGGAGGCGCCGGAGAATTCCCTGCCGGCCTTTGCAAGGGCGGTGGAGGCCGGATTCGGGATCGAGCTTGATGTGCAGATGTCGAAGGACCGGGTGCCGGTGGTCTTTCACGACCTGACGTTAAAACGAGTATGCGGCGTGGATGGCAGGGTAAAGGACTATACCTATGATGAACTCTCGCGGATGCCGCTCTGCGGGTCCGGTCAGCATATGCCGAAATTTTCGGAGGTACTCTCTCTTGTGCGCGGCAGGGTGCCGATGATCGTGGAGTACAAGACGGAGGACACGGATATGTCGCTTTGCCCGCCGATCGATGCCATGCTGACGGCATATCAGAAGGAATACACAGCGGAGTACTGCATCGAATCGTTCAATCCGCTTGTGCTTGGCTGGTACCGCAGACATCATTCCAGTGTGATGCGCGGACAGCTGTCGGACGGTTTTCTGTATGATCCGAAGATGCGCGGCGTCTTCCATAAGACTGTTTTTCTGTTCACACTGCAGTTCCTTCTCTGGAACTGCTATACCGCCCCTGATTTCATCGCATACAATGTGAAATACCGCCACAATCCGTCCCGCTGTCTGTGCCATGGACTTTTCCGGAACCTGGCTGCGGCCTGGACCGTCCGGAGCGAGAAGGAGCTGGAGGAGGCAGAGGGGCATTTTGACGTCATGATTTTCGACAGTTTCGTACCGGAGCTGAAGGACGGCGCACCGGTCTGACCGGACACATTTACTCAGGGCAGAAAACGGGTACCGGGCGAAACGGCGCTGCTATCATGGAACCATCCGCAGATCTGAAAAGAGGGGCGGTGTTCAATAGATCACGGCACATGGCTATGTGCAGAAAGGGTACAAAATGAACAAGAGGGTCTACAAGTTCGAAGAGGGAAACGCGAAGATGCGCAATCTTCTCGGCGGCAAGGGGGCAAATCTGGCCGAGATGACAAATCTGGGCATGCCGGTTCCGCCTGGATTTACTATTTCCACCGAGGCTTGCACGGATTACTACAACGACGGCAGGGAGATCAACGACGAGACAAAGAAGCAGATCTTTGACGCGCTGGAATGGCTCGAAGGCGTGCGCGGCAAGAAATTCGGGGATGAGAACGATCCTCTGCTTGTGTCGGTCCGCTCCGGCGCACCGGTTTCCATGCCCGGGATGATGGATACTATCCTGAACCTCGGACTCAATGACAGGTCCGTCGCAGGTTTTGCCAGAAAGACGGGCAATCCGAGATTTGCCTATGACTCTTACCGCCGTTTCATCCAGATGTTCTCGGACGTGGTCATGGGACAGCCCAAGACGCTCTTCGACGCGATTCTGGAGGACGAGAAGAAAAAGCACGGGTATGTCTACGACACGGAGCTGCAGGCGGAGGATCTGCAGAATGTGATCGCGGAGTACAAGAAGCTTTATCGCGAGCAGCAGGGCGAGGACTTCCCACAGGATCCGCGGGTGCAGCTGATGGAAGCCATCAAGGCGGTCTTCCGCTCCTGGGATAACCCGAGAGCAAACACGTACCGCAGAATGTATGATATTCCCTATGAACTCGGCACGGCGGTGAACGTCCAGTCCATGGTCTTCGGTAATATGGGGAATACCTCGGGGACGGGCGTCGCGTTCACAAGAAATCCGGCCACCGGCGCGAAGGGCATTTTCGGAGAGTATCTCATCAATGCGCAGGGCGAGGACGTTGTCGCCGGCATCCGCACGCCGCAGCCGATCACGAAGCTGGCGGAGGATCTTCCGGCCTGCTACGAGGAATTCATGAAGCTCGCGAAGAGCCTCGAGAACCACTACAGGGATATGCAGGATATGGAGTTCACGATCGAGGACGGGCATCTGTTCTTCCTGCAGACCAGAAACGGCAAGCGGACCGCGCAGGCCGCCATTCAGATCGCCTGCGACCTTGTGGACGAGGGCATGATCGACGAGAAGGAGGCGGTGCTCCGCATCGAGCCGCAGTCGCTCGATCAGCTGCTGCATCCCGGCTTTGATCAGACAAAACTGAAGCTCGCGCGGGAAATCGGGCAGGCGCTTCCGGCTTCTCCGGGCGCTGCCGCGGGGCGCGTATATTTTAACGCGGAGGACGCGGTCGCGGCGCACGCACAGGGACAGCGTGTCATCATGGTGCGTCAGGAGACCTCGCCGGAGGACATCGACGGCATGCACGCCGCGGAGGGCATTCTGACGATGCGCGGCGGCATGACGAGCCACGCGGCGGTGGTCGCGAGAGGCATGGGCACCTGCTGCATCTCCGGCTGCGGCGACATGAAAGTTCACGAGGCGGAGAAGTATTTTGAACTTGGAAATCACGAAATTCACGAGGGGGACTACCTCTCGCTGGACGGCTCCACCGGCAAAATCTACCTCGGCGACATTCCGACCGTGGAAGCGACGATCTCGGGCAATTTCGAGCGCATCATGAACTGGGCGGACAAGTACAGGAGACTCGAGGTAAGGACCAATGCCGATACGCCGACGGACGCGGCGAACGCGGTGCGCCTCGGTGCGGAGGGCATAGGCCTGTGCCGCACGGAGCATATGTTCTTCAATCCGGACCGCATTCCGAAGATCCGCAAGATGATCCTCTCCGACACCACGGAGGAGAGAGAGGCCGCGCTGAATGAGCTGATTCCGTTCCAGAAGGGCGACTTCAAGGGACTGTATAAGGCGATGGAGGGCAGACCGGTCACGATCCGCTTCCTCGATCCGCCGCTGCATGAGTTTGTTCCGAACACCGAAGCGGAGATCCGCCAGATGGCCGAAGAGATGGGCAAGTCCGTCGATGAGGTGAAGCGCCGCTGCGACGACCTCAAGGAGTTCAATCCGATGATGGGCCACCGCGGCTGCCGTCTGTCCGTCACCTTCCCGGAGATTGCGAGAATGCAGACGAGAGCAGTCATGGAGGCTGCCATCGAGGTGAGCCGCGAGGACGGCTACGCGATCGAGCCGGAGATCATGGTGCCGCTGGTCGGCGACGTCAAGGAGCTGAAGTTCGTCAAGAATATCATCGTCGGGACGGCGGAGAAGGTGAAGGAAGAGATGCATTCCGACATCCGCTACCACATCGGAACGATGATCGAGATTCCGCGCGCTGCCCTGATGGCGGATCAGATCGCCGAGGAGGCGGAGTTCTTCAGCTTCGGCACGAACGACCTCACGCAGATGACCTTCGGATTCTCGAGAGACGATGCAGGCAAGTTCCTGACCGACTATTACAAGTCCAAGATTTACGAGCAGGATCCATTCGCCCATCTCGACCAGAACGGCGTCGGCCAGCTGATTCAGATCGCCGTTGAAAAGGGTAAGAAGACGCGCCCGGATATCCATCTCGGCATCTGCGGGGAGCACGGCGGCGATCCGGCTTCGATCGAATTTGTGAACCGGGTGGGACTCACATACGTCTCCTGCTCGCCGTTCCGCGTGCCGATCGCGAGACTGGCGGCCGCACAGGCGCAGATTAAGCTGGAGCGCGAGAAGCAGTAGGACAGAGGAGACTGTATGACTTATCAGGAGTTACTTGAAAACGCACGGCAGTGCATGGGGCCGTGCAAGGCATGCCCGGAATGCAATGGCAGGGCGTGCGGCAATCACATGCCGGGACCCGGAGCAAAGGGCGTGGGCGATGTGGCTATCCGGAATTATGACGCGTGGAAGAAGATCCGTGTGAACATGGATACGCTTCATGAGACGTTCACACCGGATACCTCGTTTGATTTCTTCGGCTGCCACATGAAATATCCGATTTTTGCCGGGCCGGTCGGCGCGGTGAATCTTCATTACGGCGATAAGCTCAACGATGTCCAGTATAATGACATTCTTGTCAGGGCCTGCGCAGACCTTGGAATCGCGGCGTTCACCGGAGACGGGACGAATCCCGATGTGATGAAGGCTGCTGTGAAGGCGATCGCGGCAGGCGGCGGGCGCGGCATTCCGACCGTGAAGCCGTGGGATGTGAATACGCTGAAGGAGAAGTTTGCGCTGGTCGGGCAGTCCGGCTGCTTTGCCGTGGCGATGGATGTGGACGCGGCGGGACTTCCGTTCCTGCAGAATCTCAATCCGCCGGCCGGTTCAAAATCCGTGGAAGAGCTCGGGGAAATTATCCGGGCAGCCGGGAAGCCGTTTATCGTGAAGGGCATCATGACGGTCCGCGGAGCGCGGAAGGCAAGAGATGCCGGAGCGGACGCCATCGTGGTATCGAACCATGGCGGCAGAGTGCAGGACCAGTGTCCGGCCACCGCGGAGGTGCTGCCGGAGATTGTGGATGCGGTTGGCAGGGATATGGTTATCCTGGTGGACGGCGGCATCCGAAGCGGCGTCGATGTCTTCAAGGCGCTGGCGATGGGGGCGGATGGCGTCCTGATCGCGAGACCCTTCGTCACCGCAGTTTACGGCGGTGCGGAGGAAGGCGTCGCCTGCTATCTGAACAAGATCGGCGGGGAGCTTGTGGACACCATGAAGATGTGCGGAGCAAAGAATCTTGAAGCCATCACATCGGACTGCGTGCGGAGCTGACTGCTTTTGTGAAAAATCTTCTGATCTGTAACGGAAACGCTATCCACTGATTTGCAATGGAAACGGTGTCGATTAAACCGCGGGGCAGCTTGAACTGTCCCGCGGTTTTTGCTGCGCCCAGCGGGCGCAGCACTGCACTGGAAAAAGCTTGCAAGTAGCGCCCTATACGCCGCCTGCAAAGGACCGCAAGGAACGCGGCACAGGGAATATAGAGGGGAACGGGCATGCAGACAGCCTGTGATGTTTATAAAATATTCATGTAGTTTTAATAACTACATGTTGACATCGTGATAATGCAATGATAGTGTAAATATAGTTTTCAAAACTACAAGGCAGGGCATTGCATCCCGTGTGCTGAGATCTCAGTTCCTGCCGGGGAAACACATATTTTGTCTGCAACAAACCGTTGATCCTGTGCCCGCCCGAACGGCATATTCGGGAAGAAAGAGAGTGAGATATGACAAGTAAAGAATTGCACACTTTTCTGAAGGAACACCTTGTCCCGTCGAAACTTTACAAGCTGAATGGCTCTCACAACGGCCGGATCTGCATGGACAGAGCCGGCGATCAGTGGGAGGTTTACTTCAGTGATCACAGGCAGAAGGTAGGCATCCTGCGGTTCAGGGATGAACAGTCCGCCTGCCTCGGCATGAAGGACGAGCTTCGCAAACTGATGGAACAGATGTACGGCGTGAGCTGGAAGATGGCATAAGAAGTTCAGCTTGTTCGGGACAATTTTTGTCCCGAACAAGCTGAACTTGTCATGGACAATCTACCAATTATTAACAAATTGTGAAACGTGAAATTCATGCTTGCATTGTATCGGGGATGTGTTATCATATGCATCGTAAGTTAGCACTCAAGAATAACGAGTGCTAACAAAATCAGAGAAGCAATAAGTATCCGGGTGCTGGTCCGATAGAAAAGGAGCATGCAGCGCATCTGGAGATGATTAAGGAGGCATGGATCATGAAGTTAGTACCTTTGGCAGACAGAGTTGTTCTCAAGCAGAAGGAAGCGGAGAGCAAGACGGAGACCGGCATTATCCTGACCGACAATGAGAAGGAAAAGCCGCAGGAAGCGACCGTGCTTGCGGTAGGCCCTGGCGGAGTGGTTGACGGCAAGGAAGTCAAGATGGAAGTCAAGGTCGGCGATACGGTTGTCTATTCCAAGTATGCAGGAACGACTGTCAAGCTTGACAATGAGGAGTATGTCATTGTCCGGCAGAACGATATTCTGGCTGTTGTGGAATAGTCTGAGACGGCTGAAGGGCTGCGGCAGCGCCGCGGGTTATATTTATTTTAGCATATAAAAATTAACTTGATTTTGGAGGCTTTTTATCATGGCAAAGGAATTAAAGCATGGCACAGATGCAAGAGTTGCTCTTGCAGATGGCATGAACAAGCTGGCAGATACCGTCAAGATTACACTTGGCCCGAAGGGCAGGAACGTCGTTCTTGACAAGAGCTATGGCGCACCGATCATCACCAACGATGGCGTGACCATCGCAAAGGAAATCGAGCTGGAGGACGGCTTTGAGAATATGGGCGCCCAGCTCGTGAAGCAGGTCGCTGAGAAGACAAACGATGTTGCCGGCGACGGCACGACGACCGCTACGGTTCTTGCTCAGGCAATGATCAACGAAGGCATGAAGAACCTGGCAGCAGGCGCGAATCCGATCGTTCTTCGCAAGGGCATGAAGAAGGCAACGGATGCAGCTGTCGAGGCAATCAAGTCGATGGCAACTCCGGTCAGCGGCAAGAATCACATCGAGAAGATCGCTACGGTGTCCTCCGGCAGCGAGGAAGTCGGCAAAATGATTGCTGACGCCATGGAGAAGGTTTCCAAGGACGGAGTCATCACCATCGAGGAATCCAAGACCATGCAGAATGAGCTGGAGCTGGTCGAAGGTATGCAGTTCGACCGCGGCTATGTCAGCGCTTACATGGCAAACGATACCGAGAAGATGGAAGCGAACCTCGAGGATCCTTACATCCTGATCACGGATAAGAAGATTTCCAACATCCAGGATCTGCTTCCTCTGCTGAACGAAGTCGTAAAGGCTGGCAAGCCGCTCCTGATCATCGCTGAGGATGTCGATGGCGAGGCTCTGACCACCCTGATCGTAAACAATCTGCGCGGCACCTTCAATGTAGTTGCTGTCAAGGCTCCTGGCTATGGCGACAGACGTAAGGCAATGCTGCAGGATATCGCTATTCTGACTGGCGGACAGGTAATCAGCTCTGAGATTGGCCTTGAACTGAAGGATACGACTCTTGAGCAGCTCGGCCATGCGAAGAGCGTCAAGGTCGGCAAGGAGAAGACTGTCATTGTCGACGGCGAAGGCGACAAGAAGGATATTGCTGACCGCGTTGCCCAGATCAAGAAGGAAATTGCGGATACCAAGTCTGACTTCGATAAGGAGAAGCTGCAGGAGCGTCTGGCAAAGCTTGCCGGCGGCGTCGCAGTCATCCGCGTCGGTGCTGCAACGGAGACCGAGATGAAGGAAGAGAAGTACCGCATGGAGGATGCTCTGAATGCAACCCGCGCAGCGGTAGAAGAGGGCGTTATCTTCGGCGGCGGCTCCGCTTACATCCATTCCATCAAGAAGGTGGAAGAGGCAACGAAGGATCTTGAGGGCGATGAGAAGACTGGTGCCAAGATTGTACTCAAGGCACTGGAAGCGCCTCTGTATCAGATCGCAGTCAATGCAGGACTGGATGGCTCTGTCATCGTAAACAAGGTGAAGGAATCCAAGGTCGGCGTCGGCTTCGATGCATACAAGGAAGAGTACGTCGATATGATCGCGGATGGCATCCTCGATCCGGCAAAGGTAACGAGAAGCGCACTGCAGAATGCAACTTCTGTTGCTTCGAGCTTCCTGACAACCGAGGCGGCTGTCTCTACGATTAAGGAACCCACCCCGGCAGCTCCTGCTCAGCCGCAGGGCGGAATGTATTGATTCCGTAACAAAATCAAGAATCTGAGGAGAGGACCGAAAGGCCCTCTCTTTTTTGTTGTGTGTTTCGCAGACACCATACCGTGAATGCCGAAGCTCTGCAGCTGGTTTATGCGGGTATCATAGCTCAACGGTGGGGTTTATTGACAATTCAAAATTTTCTAATTAATGTAGTATGCGAATTTGATGAGAGCTTGATACACAGAATCCGGGATCGCCGGGCGCGAGATGCTTTAACGCCGGGTTCATATTCATCTTTGAAAGCAGTGGGCAGCATGGCGGCAGACAAGAGAGCAGAGCAATGGAAAATGAATAATGCGGCATCGGAGAAGAAGCAGGGTGGCGCAGAACCTGTCCGCAGCACTGGGAGAGAATATGCTGCTCCGGAAAGTTCATCTGTGACGGAGAAGGTCGAAATTCTTCCGGAGAAAGAGAAGACGCTGCTCGACATGGATTCCGCGAACGGAGAGGGAATGCTGCAGGCAGAGCAGAAGATGGACTCTGCGACGCAGAAGGTGATCCGGGATGCTGAAACAGCGAAACGGGTGATGGAGGCGGGAACGCCGGTGCAGCTTCTGAGCGGTCGGGAGGGGGAGAGAACGCACAGCGAGATCGAGGCACTCGACCGCAGCATTCACAATACGGCATCCGGACGGAAGGGAATCGGATTTGACGACGGTCGGATCGAGAGCATCGCGGAGTATGTCTCTCCGGATGTGCTGTATCAGGATCTGATCGAGCGGGTGCGCAAATATCATCCTTCGGACGACATATCACTGATTGAAAAGGCATATCACACCGCGGACAGGGCGCACGAGGGGCAGCTGCGCAAGTCCGGCGAACCCTATATCATTCATCCGCTCTATGTTGCAATCATTCTGGCCGATCTGGAAATGGACAAGGAGACAATTGCGGCCGGACTTCTGCACGATGTGGTGGAGGACACCCTGCTCACCAGAGAACAGATCGAGGCGGATTTTGGCCCGGACGTGGCGCTTCTTGTCGATGGCGTGACGAAGCTTTCGAAGCTTGAATTTGCCAAAAATTACAATCAGGGCGGCGGGGATAAGGAAAAGACTGCCGAGCAGCTGGAATATCAGGCGCTCAATCTGCGGAAAATGTTTCTCGCCATGGCGAAGGATATCCGCGTTATTCTGATCAAGCTGGCGGACCGGCTGCACAATATGCGGACACTCGCGCATCAGCCGGCTGAGAAGCAGAAGCGGATTGCACAGGAGACGCTTGACATTTATTCGCCGATCGCCCAGCGCCTCGGCATCAGCCGTATCAAGGTGGAACTGGATGATTTGTCGCTGAAATATCTCAAGCCGGATGTCTATTATGATCTGGTGGAGAAGGTCGGCGAGCGGAAGCGCGAGCGGGAACAGTATGTGGCGCAGATCGCGGAGGAAGTCTCGCGGAAGATGGAGGAGTCCGGCATCGAGGCGAAGGTGGACGGACGCGTGAAGCACTTCTTCAGCATCTACAAGAAGATGGTGAACCAGGGCAAGACGCTCGACCAGATTTACGATCTCTTTGCGGTCCGGATCATTGTCAACACGGTAAAGGACTGCTATGCCGCGCTCGGCATCATTCATGAGATGTACACGCCCATGCCCGGGCGGTTCAAGGACTATATCGCGATGCCAAAGCCGAATAATTACCGGTCGCTGCATACGACCCTGATCGGCTCGTCGGGACAGCCCTTTGAAATTCAGATCCGCACCTATGAGATGCACCGCGAGGCGGAGTATGGTATCGCGGCGCACTGGAAATATAAGGAAGTCAGCAACGGACAGAAGGTCGACAATCAGGAGGAAGAAAAACTCACCTGGCTGCGTCAGATTTTGGAATGGCAGCAAGACATGCCGGACAATAAGACCTTTATGGACGGCCTGAAGTCGAACCTGGATCTGTTCTCGGACGATGTCTACTGCTTCACCCCGAACGGAGAGGTGAAGACGCTCCGCGCCGGTTCGACGCCGATTGACTTTGCCTACGCGATTCACACCGCCGTCGGCAACAAGATGATCGGCGCGCGTGTCAACGGCAAGCTTGTCACACTGGACTATCAGATTCAGAACGGCGACCGCGTCGAGATCATGACGAGTCAGAATTCGAAGGGTCCGAGCCGGGACTGGCTCGCGCTCGCGAAAAGTCCGCAGACGCGCAACAAGATCAATCAGTGGTTCAAGCAGGAGCTGAAGGACGAGAATATTGAGCGCGGGCGGGATCTGATCGCCGCCTACTGTAAGACGAAGGGGCTGAATCAGGCGGAGCTGGAGCAGGATGCTTACAGGAGCGAGGTGCTCCGCAAGTACGGCTTCCGCGACTGGGAGGCTGTGCTCGCAGCCATCGGCCACGGCGGCGTTAAGGAAGGGCAGATTGTCAACAAGCTCAAGGAGCTGTACGACGCGGACCACCGGAAGGACGTGTCGGACGAGGATATTCTGCGGCAGGTGGAAGAGAATGCACAGAAGATCCATGCGCGCGGAAGCAATCCGATCGTGGTCAAGGGCGTTCACGACGTGGCGGTCCATCTCTCAAAGTGCTGCAATCCGGTGCCGGGAGACGAGATCGTCGGGTTTGTCACGCGCGGGCGCGGCGTCACCATTCACCGGACGGACTGCGTGAATATCCTTCATATGCCGGAGATCGACCGGCCGCGCCTCATCGAGGCGGAGTGGGAGGAAGGCGTCGACACCACCAGTCTGAGCGGAGATTTTGAGGCGGAGATTGTCATCCACGCCGATGACCGCAACGGACTGCTGAGCGATGTCTCGCATGTGTTCACGGACAACGGAATCAACATCACGAGCATCAACACGAACACGAGCAAGCAGCACATCGCGACGCTGTCTGTGACCTTCCACATCTCCGGCAAATCCCAGCTGGAGACGATCATGGGCAAAATCGGTCAGATCCGCAGTGTGCGGGATGTACAGCGCGCATAGAACAGCGCAGTTCTGAAAGGAATCGGGAAATGGCCAGATTCAAAATCGGTGCGTTCGCGGTGGGCATGCTGCCGACGAACTGCTATTATGCATATCTTGAAAATCCGGGTTCGGATGAACAGTCCTGCGTGGTTTTCGATCCCGGAGATCAGGGAGCTGAGATTGCCCGCGCACTGAAAAGTCTTGGCCTGCGCGTGGAGGCGGTGTTCCTCACGCACGCGCATTTTGACCATATCTGGGGCGCGGAGGCGCTTTTGGCGGAGACGGGTGCGCCGCTCTATGCCTGGGAGGGGGAGAAGCGTCTGTGTGCGGACGCAGAACGCAATGGCTCTGCGGACTATGGCAGGCCTTGCACGGTGAAGCCGGACTGCTTTCTGCGGAACGGGGATATTCTCACCGCGGCGGGTATGACCTTCCGGCTGCTGGCGACGCCGGGACATACAGAAGGAAGCTGCTGCTATTATTTTGATGTGGAGCAGTTCGGCAGACTCCCGGCGAAGGCGGTCGGGAAGAATGCCGCGCAGAACTCCGGCGAAGGCACCGCTCCGGTGACGGCGGACGGCACGGAGGACTCGCCGCGCCGCGCGCTGCTCTGCGGCGATACGATTTTCCAGGGTTCTGTCGGGAGAACGGATATGGCGACGGGATCGCAGAGCGCGCTTCTGCGCTCAATCCATGATCAAATTCTCCCGCTGCCGGACGACACTGTCCTGTATCCGGGGCACGGTGCGCTGACAGATCTGGGGACGGAGCGGCGGAGCAATCCGTGGTTTATCTGATATGTAGAAACGAGGAAAAGTATGATCACTGCCTGCGTCAATCTGGATTTGTACCGATATGAAATTCACGCCATGCTCAAGGCCTTCTATCCTGCAGAGGATGTGAAGGTCCTTTTTGGTGAGCAGAAAGGGAACGAGTGTGAGAGCAAACCCTTTCTCGAGGTCTGCTACGCGGAGGACAGCCTTACCCTGACATTTCATCTCAGCACCTCCCGGATTCCGGCGCCGGAGGGTGAGGATTTTGCAAGGAAGGGGCCTGTGCTCAAGGCGGCGCTGAAGCATGGCCTCTATGACAATCTCGCGAAGATCACGGGCCAGCGGCTCCCATGGGGAGAGCTGATCGGCATCCGTCCGACCAAGCTTGTTTCAGCGCAGCTGCGGGCGGGCAGGACGCCGGAGGAGGCTGCCGCGATGCTGATGGAGGAGCACCGGGTGAGCCGCCGGAAGGCTGACCTCGCGGCGGAGATCGCCGTGCGCGAGGAGGAGATTCTGTCAAGGCTTGACCGGGAGAAGGGATACAGCCTTTACCTTGGCGTGCCGTTCTGCCCGACGACCTGCCTGTACTGTTCTTTCCCGAGCTACGCGATTGCGGGCTGGAAGACCAGGGTCGGCGAGTATCTCTCCGCGCTCGAGCGGGAGATGCAGGCCATGGCGGAGCTGATGGCTTCGCAGGGAAAGCATCTGGAGACGATCTATATTGGCGGCGGCACACCGACCACGCTGGAGCCTGCGGAGCTGGAGCGTCTTCTCTCCGGCATCGAACGGTTCTTTCCGGAGACCGGTCAGGTGCTGGAATTCACGGTGGAGGCGGGAAGACCGGACAGCATCACGCCGGAGAAGCTTGCGGTGCTCAGAGCGCACGGCGTGAGTCGGATCAGTGTGAATCCGCAGACGATGAACGACCGGACGCTCGCGCTGATCGGCCGGCGCCACACGGTGCAGCAGGTGATCGACGCGTTCTGCATGGCCCGCGAGGCCGGCATGGACAACATCAATATGGACATCATCCTGGGCCTTCCGGGAGAGTCGGACGCGGATGTGGCGCGGACGCTGCAGGAAATCCAGAAGCTCGGGCCGGACGACCTCACCGTGCACACGCTTGCCGTGAAGCGCGGCTCGAGAATGCAGCAGTGGATCGAAACGCTGGGGTACGACGCGATTCATTCGTGTGTCACGGACGAGACGGTGGAACTCGCGGCGCGCGGCGCTGAGGCGATGGGGCTTGTTCCCTATTACCTGTACCGGCAGAAAAATATGTCCGGCAATTTCGAGAATGTCGGATACGCGAGGCCGGAACGGATTTTGCCGGATGGCACACGCAAGCCTGCGCGCTATGGAATCTACAACATGCTCATCATTGAGGAGGTGCAGTCCATTGTGGCGCTCGGCCCCGGCAGCGTTTCCAAATGTGTGCGCAGAGGGGAGGACGGCAATGTGACCATCGCCCGCTGCGACGACGCCCGGGATATTCCTACCTACCTTTCGAATATCGACGAGATGATTGCCCGCAAAATCCGGCTGTTCTCCTGAATATGCCATCGACTTTGCGGTCTGATTCTGCCGTTCTCCCGTTCTGACGGACTTGCCAAGGATTTCTTTTTGTAGTATTGTTCAAAATCGTCGGGCTATCCGGCGGGTCATTTATTTAAGTAGAAACACGTTTTTGTTTGGAAAAGGCGCATGATCTGTGCGGCATGATGGGCGAAATCAGGCAGGCCGGGCAGGATAGAGGGGACAAGGAAGAACGTTCATGGCAAAGAATCTGGTCATTGTGGAGTCTCCGGCGAAGGCGAAGACGATTAAAAAATTTTTGGGGTCAGGCTACGAGGTGGTGGCGTCTCAGGGACATGTCCGCGATCTCCCGAAGAGCCAGATGGGTATCGATATCGAGCATGACTATGAGCCGAAATACATCACCATCCGCGGAAAAGGCGAGCTGCTGGCCTCCCTCCGCAAGGAGGTGAAGAAGGCGGACCGTATTTATCTCGCAACCGACCCTGACCGCGAGGGGGAAGCCATTTCCTGGCATCTCATCGCGGCACTTGGGCTAAATGATGAGAAGAACAAGGACAAACAGATCTCCCGCATCACTTTCAATGAAATAACGAAGAATGCAGTGAAGGAGGCCATACGGCACCCTCGGGAAATCGACATGAATCTCGTCGATGCGCAGCAGGCGCGCCGTGTGCTGGACCGCATGGTCGGATACCGCATCAGCCCGCTTCTGTGGGCAAAGGTCAAGCGCGGCCTCTCCGCCGGCCGCGTTCAGTCCGTGGCGCTCCGCATGATCGGAGACCGGGAGGATGAAATCAATTCCTTCATCCCGGAAGAATATTGGAGCATCGACGCGGATTTTGATGTCAAAGGGGAGAAGAAGCCGGTCACCGCGCATTACTATGGATCGGCGGACAGAGCGGAAGCCGGGAAGGAGAAGCGGACTGATCTTCACACGCAGGCAGAGGTGGACGCTGTGACCGCGGATCTCGCCGGGGCTTCGTACGCCGTGAGCGACGTGCGGCGCAGCGAGCGCAGCAAGAAGCCGCCGCTTCCCTTCACAACCTCCACGATGCAGCAGGAGGCGAGCAAGGCACTGAATTTTTCGACGCAGAAGACAATGCGGATCGCGCAGCAGCTCTACGAGGGCGTCGATATCGCCGGGCGCGGCACGATTGGCCTGATCACATATCTGCGTACCGACAGTACCCGCATTTCCGAGGAGGCTGCCGCTGCGGCGCGCGAATACCTTGGCAGGAAGTACGGCGAGGAATTTGTCGAGACGGTTCCGGCGGAGAAGAAGCAGACCGGCGCGGTCCACATCCAGGACGCGCACGAGGCCATCCGTCCCACCGACATCACGCTGACGCCGGAAATGGTCAAGGCGCAGCTGCCGCGGGATCAGTACCGGCTCTACCAGCTTGTCTGGAGACGGTTCGCCGCGTCGCGCATGGCGCCGGCAAAATACGAGACGACTCAGGTGCGCATCGCGGGAGAGGGGAAAACGAAGAGCCATGTCTTCACGGTCTCGGCATCTCATGTCAAATTCCAGGGCTTTCTGACTGTCTACACCGACGAGGAGGATGAGGGGCTGAATGCCGGCATGACAGGCGGCATTGACGAGCGGTCGGTGCTGACCCTCCGCGCGTTCCATCCGCAGCAGCATTTCACGCAGCCGGTTCCGCACTACACGGAGGCATCGCTTGTCCGGGCGCTCGAGGAGCAGGGCATCGGCCGTCCGTCCACCTATGCGCCGACCATCACGACCATTCTTGCCCGGCACTATGTGGTCAAGGAGGACAAGAACCTCTATATGACCGAGCTTGGCACGGTGGTGAACAACATGATGAAGGAGGCCTTTCCGACCATTGTCGATACGCGCTTCACGGCGAACCTGGAGGCACTGCTCGACGGTGTGGCGGAGGGAAAGGTGAACTGGAAGACCGTGATCGAGAACTTCTATCCGGATCTCGACGAGGCGGTGAAAAAGGCTGAGAAGGAGCTGTCCGAGGTGAAGGTCGCCGACGAGGAGACCGATGTCATCTGCGAGAACTGCGGCCGTCATATGGTCATCAAGTACGGTCCGCACGGCAAATTCCTCGCGTGCCCGGGCTTCCCGGAATGCCGCAATACAAAGCCATATTTTGAAAAAACGGGCGTCGCCTGTCCGAAGTGCGGCAAAGATATCGTCGTCAGGCGGACGCGCAAGGGGCGCACGTATTACGGGTGCATGGGCAATCCGGAATGCGACTTCATGGTCTGGCAGAAGCCGTCCAAAATCAAGTGCCCGCGCTGCGGCGGACTGATGCTGGAGAAGGGCAGGAAGCTTGTCTGCTGGAACGAAAAGTGCGGCTATGTGGAAGACATGCCTGCGGCTGATGAGGGATAAGACATCGATTCGGTCCAGGAACCTGGTCTGCTCGTCGGATCCCCTCCGGAATATTCCGAGGGGATTTATTTATGCAATGAATGTCAGCATGAACGGGATGGCCTGAACATGGCGGCGCGATACTGTTGAACATGCAAAATAAACCATGAATGGCCGGAATAATGTTACTATTACGACAATAAATGTAACAAATTTGAAATGCATGAAAAAACAGATAATTGTATTGCAGTACGAAAATAAACGTGATACCCTTTTCTTGATGGGCCAATTTGTGTAATTTTGATACCTTTTTAAGAGACCCCGGTTCGCGCTCTGTGCAGGTTCACAGAAGGAAGGATGCAGTATGAACAGCAACGTGATTTTACTAGACAAAACAAGAAAAATAGGAAAACTGCTCCACAACAACAGTACCGGAAAGGTCGTATTCAGCGATATCTGCTCGGTCATGGCAGATATCCTGAAGTCAAATATCTACATCATCTCGAGAAAGGGCAAGGTCCTTGGCGTCGGCAGATGCCCGGATGTCAACCCGCTGAACGAGCTGATCACGGGCAAGGTCGGGACCTTCATCGACGACAGCCTCAACGAGCGGCTGCTTTCCGTTCTCTCCACCAAGGAAAACGTGAATCTGGCGACACTCGGCTTCGAGCAGAGCGCGGATGCGGAGAGCAATGCCATTGTCTCCCCGATCGAGATCGCCGGGGAGCGTCTTGGCACGGTATTTCTTTACCGCCACAGCGACGCGTACGACATCGACGATATCATCCTGTGCGAGTACGGCACAACCGTCGTGAGCCTTGAGATGCTCCGCGCCGTGACTGAGGAAAACGAGGAAGAAAAACGCAAGGTCGATGTCGTCAAATCTGCCATCAGCACCCTGAGCTACTCCGAGATGGAAGCGATCGTCCATATCTTTGACGAACTTAACGGCAAGGAGGGCATCCTCGTCGCCAGTAAAATCGCGGACAAGGAGGGCATCACCCGCTCCGTCATCGTCAACGCCCTGCGCAAATTCGAGTCCGCCGGCGTCCTCGAGTCCCGTTCCTCCGGCATGAAGGGCACCTACATCAAGGTATTGAACGACGCTGTCTATTCCGAAATTGATAACATCCGCAGACAGCTCCGCGGCGAGTGAGAAGGGACAATTTTTTCTTGCCATCTGTGCCGTGGTTTGCTACAATTTATCTGTTGTGACTAAAAAGCACGCGTTCTGCGCAGCTGCCGGTGCTTCCCTCAGCGGGAAGTGGCAGACTGGTCCTTCCGGCGGAGCAGCCGCTCCGCTGTCTGCAGAACAGAACGCGGAAGTAGAAACCAAAAGGATGGAGGAAACAAAATGAGCGTAGTATCGATGAAGCAGCTGCTGGAAGCGGGTGTCCATTTCGGCCATCAGACGAGAAGATGGAATCCCAAGATGGCTCCGTATATTTTCACGGAGAGAAACGGGATCCACATCATTGATCTGCAGAAGTCTGTGGTGAAGGTCGATGAAGCATACAAGGCGGTCTTCGAGATTGTCGAGCAGGGCGGCACGATTCTGTTTGTCGGCACGAAGAAGCAGGCGCAGGATGCCATCAAGTCCGAGGCTGAGCGCTGCGGTATGTATTATGTCAATCAGAGATGGCTCGGCGGCATGCTGACGAACTTCAAGACGATCCAGAGCCGGATCGAGCGTCTGAACAAGATTAATACCATGGCGCAGGACGGCACGTTTGATGTCCTTCCCAAGAAGGAGGTCGCGGGCCTGCAGAAGGAGCAGGAGAAGCTCGAGAAGAATCTCGGCGGCATCAAGACGATGACCCGCATTCCTGATGCGATCTTCGTGGTTGATCCGAAGAAGGAGAGAATCTGCGTCAACGAAGCACACGCACTCGGCATCACGCTGATCGGCATTGCCGATACGAACTGCGATCCGGAAGAGCTTGACTATGTCATTCCGGGCAATGATGATGCAATCCGTGCAGTCAAGCTTCTCACCAGCAAAATTGCTGACGCCGTCATCGAGGCGAAGCAGGGCGAGGAGAATGTCGATGCTTCCGCAGACAGCGAGGAGCAGGCAAATCTTGCAGCGGAGTCCGCGGCTTCTGAGGCGGAGCAGGCAGCTGAGGGAACGGTCTGAGCGCTGAACAACTGGCACTGACAGAAGGATGGTGTCGGATAGGCAGTCGGAACTGCCTATCCGAATTTTGAGTCAAAATTGGACAGGAGGACAAAATCATGGCAGCTGTAACAGCAGCAATGGTGAAAGAGCTGAGAGAATCCACCGGAGCCGGGATGATGGACTGCAAGAAGGCCCTGGCTGCAACCGACGGCGATATGGACGCCGCAGTGGAGTTCCTGAGAAAGAACGGACAGGCGAAGGCGGAGAAGAAGGCAAACCGCATTGCAGCGGAAGGTCTTGCCTGGATTGCGAACGATGGGGATCACAAGGCAGCAGTGGTTGAGGTGAACTCCGAGACCGACTTTGTTGCACAGAACGAGAAGTTCCGGACCTATGTCGCAAAGGTCGCGAAGCAGGCACTGGACAGCAACGCGAAGGATATGGACGCCTTCATGCAGGAAAAGTGGGAGGATGATCCGGCAGAGACCGTGAACGAGGCGCTTGTCGCCATGATCGCCGTCATCAGTGAGAAGCTTTCCATCCGCCGCTTCGAGAGAGTTGAGGAGCCGGAAGGCGTGGTCGCTACCTATACGCACGGCGGCGGACGCATTGGCGTCCTGGTCGATGCGAAGTCGGCAGTCGTCAATGATGAGGTCAGAGAGGCTGTCCGCAACGTTGCGATGCAGGTTGCGGCACTGAATCCGTCCTATGTCAGCGCTTCGGACGTTCCTGCGGATTTTGAGGAGCATGAAAAGGAAATCCTGATGGCAGCGATCGTCAAAGAGAATGAGGAGCTGCCGGAGAATAAGAGAAAGCCTCAGCAGATCCTCGAGAAGCAGCTCATCGGCCGCCTCAACAAGGAACTCAAGGAAATCTGCCTGAACGACCAGATTTATGTCAAGGCTGAGGACGGCAAGCAGACCGTGTCCCAGTACCTTGCACAGGTCGGCAAGGCCAACAACACCACCATCACCATCCAGAAGTTCGTCCGCTTCGAGGTCGGAGAGGGAATGGAGAAGAGACAGGAGAACTTCGCGGATGAGGTTATGTCTCAGGTGAAGCACGAGTAATCCGGCCGTGGGCGACAGACCATGCGGACTTTCCGGATGAATGAGTTCCGGACTAAATCCGTGTGACCGGGCTGATTTTACACAATTTGAGGCGGGGGCCAGACTGATCAGACAGTGGTGGCCCACGCCTTTTGTGTTATACTGAATTTTGAACCTCTGAAGGACGGCACAGACGGCAGTTTCCATCGCCCGGCCGCAGCGCCGTTGGAATTGTCCCTGACAAGAGAAGGTGATTTTATGAAGTTCAGAAGAATAGACAGCAAAACTGTCAGCTGTATCATCACGCCGGAGGATATGAAGGCGCATGGTATCAAGCTTGACGATATTTTTGAAAAGAAGGAAGAGGCCATGGAGTTTCTGCATATGGTCGTCGGAGAGGCTGAGAGGAGGGTCAACTTCCGTCCGCAGGGCGCCGTGACCAGCATGCAGATGTCGGTGCTCCCGGATCATAGTATCAGTCTCACGATCTCGGAGCAGTCCGGTGCGATGTTCGAGGAGTTTCTGAACAAGCTGCAGGAGAAGCTGGGTCTGTCTCTGTCGGACGAGGTCCGCAAGGAGCTCAGCGCGCTTCCGGAGGATGAGCGGGTTGCAAGGCTGCGGGAATATGCCGCCAAGATGCTGCCCGGCGCGTCGGGCGACGCGGCAAAATCCGCGGGCACGGCGAAGGCAGACGCCGAAGGCGGGGGCAGCAGGACGAACACAGACGTCGGTCAGGCTTCTGCCGCCGTACTCCGGTCGCTTTCGGCACAGAAGCGGAAGGCGGACGCGGGGGCGAAGGCAGCCGACGGGCAGACGGCACAGCCCGATGCCGCCTATATGTACCGCTTTGCCAGTTTCCGCGCGGTGTGCGACTGCTGCCGTCACCTCGCGGCGGATGATTTTGTGGAAAATATCGGTCTCGATGCGGAGCTTTACAATGAGGATGGCAGTTTCTATCTGGTGATTCATAACCCCGGGAAGCAGGAGCTGGAGTTCTCGAAGCTTGCACTGGTACTCAATGAGTTCGGCGCTCTGGTTACGACACGGGAAGAGATGATCGCACATTTCAGGGAGCAGGTATCGTGTATTCTGGATCACAGCACTATCAAAACGCTGGCAGCACTTTGAACGGCCAGATACGGCGGAACACGCAGCGTAAGTCCGGAAGGGAAGTGCCCGGTCCGGAGGCTGAACACGGCAAGGTGCGGCTCAATGCGTACCTTGCGCACAGCGGACTGTGCTCGAGGCGCGATGCGGACCGCATGATTGAGTCCGGCAGAGTGACGGTGAACGGCCGCGTCGCTCATCCTGGAGAGCAGGTGGATGCCGCGGGCCGCGACCATGTCGTGGCGGATGGCAAAGTGATTGGCTCATCCGCGAATCATATTGTCGTCGCATTCTATAAGCCGGTCGGCGTTACCTGCACAGAGCGCGATCCGCATGCGGATCGGACGCTTGCCGATGTCTTTCAGTTTCCCACCAGGCTCACCTATGCGGGCAGACTTGACCGTGATTCCGAGGGACTTCTCCTCATGACAAACGACGGCGTTCTCATCGATTCAATGATGCGGGGCAGCGCCGGCCATGAAAAAGAATATATTGTCCGGACTGTCCGGCGGATTTCTGATGCGGATCTGGAGCGGATGCGCCGCGGCATGTATCTGCGGGACCTTTGTATCACAACAAGACCCTGCCGCATCGAGCGCCTTGGCGAGCGCACGTTTTCCATTGTGCTGACGCAGGGCCTGAACCGTCAGATCCGGCGTATGGTAAGGGCATGCGGCGGCGAGGTGAAGCGCCTCAAGCGGACGCGGGTGCTGAACGTGGAGCTTGGGGCCATGAAGCCGGGGCAGCAGCGTATCCTGACAAAGGAAGAGACAGAAAGCCTGTATCAGGCGGCAGGGCTGAAAGCGCCGGATTGAACGCAGTATAAATCCGCGAAGAGGGGATTGGCATTGCCGGATGCATCCAGATACATAGTTTGGAGAGTGCAGCGGGGGAACCATGAGCAGGGTGAAACAGCAGATTGAAAAGGAACAGCAGGCAGCGCCCGGGGATGCTGCTGCAACGACGCAGGAAACCGGATTGATTGCGGAGCCGGATGATGAGAAGGCAGCGGCTGCGATGACCCACGCGGAGTACGAAGCTCTGGAGCGGACCATCGATTATCACATGGACCGCTACTACAACCAGGATGCGCCGGAGATCAGCGATTACGAATACGACCAGCTGATGCAGAGGCTGAAGGCGGCAGAACGGGCACACCCGGAGTGGATCACGCCGGACTCGCCCACGCAGAAGATCGGCGGCACAGCGAAGCGGGAGGCTGGCGTCAAGGTCACACATGATGTGCCGATGCTCTCGATCGAGGATGTCTTTACCAGGGAGGATGTCAGCGCTTTCATCCAGAAGGTACATGAGATGCATCCTTCGGCAAAATTCTCGGTGGAGCAGAAGATTGACGGTCTGTCGATGTCGCTCCGGTACCGCAGGAGTCCGGAAACCGGACAGCTGTCGCTTGTGCTGGCCGAGACGCGGGGCGACGGCCTCATCGGCGAGGATGTGACGGCGAACGCGCGGGTTATCCCGGACGTGAAACAGACGATCGATCTGCCGTTCGATTCCCTGGAACTCCGCGGAGAGGTTTACATGACCCACGCGGATTTTGACCGTTTCAACGAGGCACAGGAAAACGCAGGGAAAAAGGCGGCAGCCAATCCGCGCAATCTGGCTGCCGGCACGCTCCGGCAGCTCGATCCTTCCATCACCCGGGAGCGGCGGCTCCGTATGTTTATTTTTAACATCCAGGCGGGACCGGCTGATTTCATGGAGAGCCATGATGCCGCGCTAGACCGGCTCGCGGCACTTGGTGTGCCGGTGGTCTGGCATCGCAGCTGCACCACTGCGGAGGAATGCCTCGCTGCGATCGACGAGATTGGAGAATCTCGCGGGAGCCTTGATCACGATATTGACGGCGCGGTGGTGAAACTTGATCACACACCGTGGAGACAGGATTTTCCGGCGGGCAGCAAATATTCGAGCGGCCACATCGCCTACAAATATCCGCCCGAAGAAGCGATTGTCACGATGGACCGCATCCTGACCGACGTCGGACGGACCGGGAAATTGACGTTCACAGGCGAATTCCATGACAGCCGGACCGGAAAGCCGGCAAGACTTTGCGGCACCAGTGTTTCGCGGGCAACGCTCCACAACCAGGATTACATCCGGGAAATGCATATCGGCGTAGGCGGGGAGTACCGCCTTTTCAAGAGCGGCGAAATCATCCCGAAACTCAACGGCTGTGTGAAAGAACCGCCGGAGGTTTTCACCGCACCGGAGAAGTGCCCGGTCTGCGGGGAGCCGCTCATCCGGGAGGAGGACACGGCGGATATCCGCTGCGTCAACCCGAACTGTCCGGCCCAGATCACCCGGACCATCGCGTATTTTGCCTCCAGAGATGCCATGAACATCATGGGACTCGGCGACACGCTGGTGGATGCACTGGTGAAGGCGGGATATCTTCGAAGCTATGCGGATATTTACACGCTGAAAGAGCATCGGGACGAGCTGGTGGAGCAGGGCCTCGTCGGCAAGGAGAAGAACACGGACAAGCTGCTCGGCGAGATCGAGAAATCCAAGAACAACCCGCCTGACCGGTTTCTCACCGGCCTTGCGATCCGAAATGTGGGCAAGTCGACCGCACGGACCATTCTTGCCGGGATGCGGAGCATCGACGCGGTCGCGTCGGCATCGGTCGATGATCTGACCAAAATTCCGGATGTCGGGGAGACGACGGCGGAGTCCATTTATCATTTCTTCCACACACCGGCCAATCTGGCGCTGGTGAAGCGGATGGAGGAGGCCGGCGTCCGCGCGTCGCTGCCGGAGGAGACGGAAGGAGAAGGACAGACAGGCAGGCTGTCCGGGCTTACCATCGCAGTGACCGGTACGCTGCCGACGCTTGGACGCAGGGAAATCGAGGAACTCATTACCAGAAACGGCGGTCGGGCAACCGGGAGCGTATCAAAGAAAACAAGCTATCTTGTCGCCGGAGAGGCCGCGGGCAGCAAGCTCGCGAAGGCAGAATCGCTCGGCGTGCCGGTGCTGGACGAGGCCGCATTCCTGAGAATGATTCAGTGAGGGAAACCTGTGCCGGCGGAGACGGCCCCACGCACAGCTGCACAGTCCTGTCAGTTACGAAGATTTTGTGAGCAAAAGCGCCTGACAACATAGAGAGGAAAGTCCATGCCGATTAACGTGCAGAACGATCTTCCGGTCCGGGAGATTCTGGAAGAAGAGAACCTGTTTGTGGTGGAAGAGGAGCGGGCAACCCATCAGGACATCCGTCCGCTGCAGATTTGTATTCTGAATCTCATGCCCAAGAAGGAGGACACGGAGCTGCAGCTTCTGCGGATGCTCTCGAACACGCCACTGCAGCTTGACATTACCTTCATGCGCGTGGGGTCGCATGAGAGCACGCACACCTCCTCCGTCCATCTGCACAAGTTCTACTATACGTTTGCAGAGCTTAAGGAACGGCGCTTCGACGGTCTCATCATCACCGGTGCGCCGGTGGAGAAGCTGGAGTACGAGGAGGTGGACTACTGGCCGGAACTATGCGATATTTTCGAGTGGTCGAAGACGCATGTGACCTCCACCTTCCATATCTGCTGGGCGGCACAAGCTGGTGTCTATTATCATTATGGACTGCCCAAGCGCCGGCTTCCCTACAAGCTGTTCGGCGTATATCCGCACAAGGTACATCACCGCAAAGAACCGCTGGTCCGCGGCTTTGACGACTATTTCCTCATTCCGCACAGCCGCTACACGGAGGTACCGGCTGACATCATTCACGCGTGTCCGGATCTGACCGTGCTCGCGGAGTCCGAACTCGCCGGCGTGCTTCTTGCCATCGCGAAGGGCGGGAGGCAGGTGTTCATCTTCGGACATGCGGAGTATGACCGCTACACGCTGCGGGATGAGTATATCCGTGACCATGAGAGGGGCATCGACACGGCGCTGCCGGAGAATTATTTCCCGGACGACGACCCGGAGAAGGAACCGAACCTGCAGTGGCGCTCCCACAGCAGCCTTCTTTATGCGAACTGGATCAACCTTGTGTATCAGATGACACCGTACAATCTTGACGATATCCGGTGAGAAGACCCAAAATTCCCGCGAATACGTCAGCAATAGAAATTTATAGGAGAAAGCAGAGGGTTCTGCTTTCTTTTTATATTCAGAGGTAATGTGACTAAAGTGAAGTCAGTGAAGTTTACAGTGAAGTGCAGTGAAGTTTTGAGTGAAGTTGAGTGAAGTGGTATGCGAAACAGGGTGAAGTTCTGGACGAATCCGGCAGCTGTCTTTTTGATTGCGTTTTTCTGTTGTTTTCTATGGGGATCGGCCTCGCCGTCGATCAAAATCGGGTATGCGCTGTTCTTGATCGGAACGGAGGATCTTGCTTCCCGTTTTGTCTTCGCAGGGGTGCGTTTCATGATCGCAGGAGGAATGGTGATCGCCATCGGCAGTATGCTGGAGCGCCGTTTCCTGCGCCCGACACGGGAGAGCTGGCGATACGTTCTGGTTCTGATGCTGTTTCAGACGATTCTGCAGTACATTTTCTTTTACACCGGACTTGCGCACACGAGCGGTGTTCGCGGTTCGGTGATCAATGCGGCCGGAACGTTCTTCTCTCTGTTCCTCGCGGCGTTTGTGTTCCGGTTTGAGAAGCTAACGGCTGCCAGGGTCGTTGGAAGCATCGCCGGGTTTCTGGGCGTGCTGCTGATTGTCACGGCTGGCGGTACAGGCGGCGGAGGAATCAGTTTCTCCGGCGAGGGATGTATGGTGATTGCGGCGCTCACAGGTGCTGTCGCCGGCTGCTGTATCAAGCTTTTTTCGGCGAGGGAGAATCCGGTCACGCTCAGCGGCTGGCAGTTCCTTTCTGGTGGTATGGTTTTGACTCTGATGGGGCTAGCTCTGGGCGGGCGTCTCCAGCCGACCGGTGGAAGGGCATGGCTGCTTCTTCTGTATATGGGTTTTATTTCGGCGGGCGCTTACACGCTCTGGGGAATTCTGCTGAAATACAATGAGGTGAGCCGCATTACGATCCTGGGTTTTATGAATCCGGTGCTGGGTGTGCTGCTCTCAGCGCTGTTTCTGGGAGAGGGCAGGGAGGCGTTCAGCGTCCGTGTCTTTGCCGCGCTTGTGCTGGTGAGTGCCGGGATCATTTTGTCGGGGAAGAAGGCGGCGGTACAGATCCGCGGCGGAGGAAACGCTGTTCTGACGGCTGCCCTGTTCAGCGTGGGCGGAGTTTTGCTGTCCATGACTCTCGGAGGATGTGGCAGCGAGAGGGCGGGCATAGCAGCGACTGGGGACACCCTGTCAGTCAGCCGCATCGCAGGGGAAGAACCAGGAACGGTTCCTGGAACGACGGCTGTGGGAGCTGCAGAGTGGTCATCGGAAGGGCTGACGAAGGATAGCCTGACGGAGGAGAGCGGGCAGGCTGCTGCCGCGCCGTTTGACCCGGAGCAGGACGCGTGGATCTCGAAGGGAGAGAGCTGGCAGGGCGGTGTCGGAGACACAGCAAACAAGGATGGGACTTTGTCTGTGCCGACCATTTTGAAACGTATCGGGGACACCTGGTTTCTGGTGGACTGTTATCATGATCGGATTCTGTATCACGCGGGGGATGAGGAGGCGCTGACCGATGCCATCTCTGACTGGAGCGTTCTGCCCCGCAACGGTGTCTCAAGGCCGCATACGGTGGCCGGGGACGGACTTGTTCTGCTGGCGGATGACACGGAGAACAACCGGGTGCTGGTTTATACGAAGGTCGGCGGTGTGTTCACGACGACACAGGTCTTTCGCAATATTGGCAGAAGGCCGCACTTCAGCGTCTATGATCCGGACACAGACACGTTCTATGTATGGAGCTCGGAGAACGGGGAATTATACTGTTTCCGGCATCCGAAGGATGATCCGACGCTCTATCTCACGGAGGTAAGAACCTGTCCGGCACTGTCAAACACGTATGTGCGTTCCTTTACAATCTTCGGAGATCGGATCCTGTTTGTATCCGGGACGAGCGCGGACGGCGGACAGGCACGAATTCTGCTGTGCAGGCTGTCTGATCTGTCGGTGCAGGAGGCGTACCCGGTCTGCGATGCCTATGCGGGGATGGTGCAGATTCTTCCTGTGATCGATTCGGATGAAGAGCTTCCGGCGGAGGGAGAACCGCACACGCAGGAGGTGTTCGGGAAGATAGAAGAAGGCACCGCCTGCCGCAATGGATATTTTGTGACGGTGTCGACGGATCTTACAGGCGATCAGAGCGCGGCGGTCATGCTCTGGACGCCGTTTCTTGAGTCTCTTGCGGCGGAACCCGGGACGGCGCTGTCCGCGGGAGTGCGGGATATTTATTCTACTTATTTTATCGGAGGCGGCACGCCCTATTACATGACGCGCACGGACGGACGATATTATCTCATGGAGCACCGTCTGCCTGGGCACGCGGTATGGAGCTTCGCGGTGGCAGACGGCAGGATTACGGATGTGCAGGACCTTTATTAGTAGACCAGCCTGCAAGCATCGGGGAAGATATATTCCATGGCTGCCGAGGCATCGCAGACACTCAGAAACCAGTCCGGTGATACAGCTTCTTACTTTCGTAGTGCGGCTCGCAGGTGAGATTGACCCCGAGCTTGCGAAATACACTGCTGTCGATCTGGGAAAGGATGACAGAGGAATGCGCCTCGAGGCCGCGAAGGTTGTCGAGCTGATCCATAGCCCTGCGCGCGTTGTCATCTGTGACTGCAGCGATGGAGAGGGCAATCAAAATCTCATTCAGATGCAGCAGCGAGCTGTGGCCGCCGAGGCGGCGCACCTTCAGCTCCTGGATGGGGGCGATGATTTCCGGGGAGAGGAGTTCCACGGCGTCGTCGATTCCGGCGAGATATTTGAGCGCATTGAGGAGCAGCGCGGAGGAGGCGCCGAGGAGAGGACTGGTTTTGCCGGTCAGAATCTGTCCGTTCTCCATCTGCATGGCTGCGGCAGGCGCGCCGGTTTCCGCTGCCCGGCGGCAGGCAGCTTCGGCGACCGGGCGGTCCTGCACGGAAATGCCGGCCTTTTTCATCAGAAGCTCGATTTTCAGCACCGGTCCGTCTCCGGCATCGCCCTTGCGGCGCTCGCAGAGTGCCGCATAGAAGCGCCGGATGATTTCCTGATTCGCGGCGGAGCGGCAGACAGAATCGTCACAGATGCAGTTCCCTACCATGTTGACGCCCATATCTGTGGGGGAACGATAGGGAGAGGTGCCCTGGATTCTTTCCAGCATGGCATTCAGTACGGGGAAGACGGCGATATCCCGGTTATAGTTGACTGCTGTCGTGCCATAGGCCTCCAGATGAAAGGGGTCGATCTCGTTGATGTCATCGAGATCCGCGGTGGCAGCCTCATAGGCAAGATTGACCGGGTGATTCAGCGGGAGATTCCATACCGGAAACGTCTCGAATTTTGCATAACCGGCCCGGACTCCGCGGCGATGCTCGTGATAGAGCTGAGAAAGGCAGGTAGCCATCTTGCCGCTGCCGGGACCTGGCGCCGTCACAACAACGAGAGGACGAGAGGTTTCGATATAGTCGTTTCGGCCAAAGCCCTCATCCGAGACAATGAGGGGGATATCGGACGGGTAGCCCGGAATGGCGTAGTGGCGGTAGACGCGGATGCCGAGAGACTCCAGCTTTTTCTGATAGGCGACGGCGGAGGGCTGGCCTGCGAAGCGGGTGAGGACGACGCTTCCGACCATCAGGCCATTCGCCCGGAATTCATCTGCGAGACGGAGCAGATCCATGTCATAGGTGATGCCGAGATCGCCGCGGATTTTGTTCTTCTCGATATCGCCCGCGTGAATCGCGATGATAATTTCACACTGATCCTTCAGCTCGCGCAGCATCCGGATTTTGGAGTCCGGCTGAAAGCCCGGAAGGACGCGGGCGGCGTGATAGTCGTCAAAAAGCTTGCCGCCGAACTCCATGTAGAGCTTGCCGCCGAATGCGTCAATCCGGTTGCGGATGTGTTCAGACTGCGTTTTCAGATATTTTTCGTTGTCAAAACCGATTTGCTGCATAGATCATTCCCCCATTGGAAGTCTTATCATGAACGATTTCAGTATACAGGATTCAGGGGGAAAACGGGTAATTTATACAGAGGAGGCAGAATTATAAAGAAATATCGGTCTGGAATGTAAGAAATACCATTCTGGTCCTTGAAATTGGATTGCCATCTATGGTATATATAGTCGTTGACTACCACAAGAGCGTCCGCGGGATACGGACAAGTGTCTGATTTCTGGCGCACCTCCTGTGGGGTCAAAGCAAGTTTGGAAAGAGGTAAGAAAAGGTGGCAAAGTACATTGTAAAACGCATCCTGCTGGCAGTCGTCACCATGTTTCTGGTCTGCTTCATCACCTTCTTCATGATGAATGCGGTCCCGGGCGGACCGTTCAATGGAGAAAAGGCAAAGTCTCCGGAAGTCATCGCGGCGCTTAATGCAAGATATGGTCTGGACAAGCCGGTTCATGTGCAGTTCATCAATTATATGAAGAATATTCTGCACGGCGATTTCGGCGTCTCTCTTAAGAATGGCCGCAACATTGCGCAGACGATCCGCGAGTCATTCGCGGTTTCCGCCAAAATCGGTCTGATCGCGGTTTTGGTCGCGCTGGTATTCGGAATTGTGCTCGGCTGCGTCGCCGCGCTAAACCGAAACAAGTGGCCGGATCACGTCATCATTTTCTTTGTCACCCTGTTCACGGCCATGCCGTCCTTTGTGGCAGCGTCGTTTCTGCTGCTGGTCTTCTGCATTCAGCTCGGCTGGGTGCCGGTCTGGAGTTCCAGCAGTCAGAACTACGTGCTGCCGGTCATCGCGCTTTCCCTTCCGCCGATGTCCTATATCACCCGTCTCACCAAGACCAGCATGCTGGACGCGCTGGGTCAGGACTATGTCCGCACCGCCAGAGCGAAGGGCGTGAAGCCGCTCAAGGTGATCTTCATCCATACGCTTCGCAATGCGCTGATTCCTGTCATCACCTATGTCGGACCGCTGTGCGCCGCGATTTTGACAGGGTCGCTTGTCGTGGAGAAGATCTTCACCATCGGCGGTCTCGGCTCCAAGTTTGTGGATTCTATCACAGCGCGAGACTACCCGATGATCATGGGAACCACCATTTTCCTGGCGTTTATTATGATTCTGGCCAATCTCATCAGCGATATCGTGTATAAGCTGGTCGATCCGCGGATACAGCTCAGCTGACGCCTGATCCATGACGCCACGAAAGTCTCCTGTAAGAGATTTCCGACAACCTGGACGTGGCGGGATTTGAAAGGTCAGATAACGGACGCATCGCCGCAGTATAACAATACAGCAATAGTATAACAATACAGCAATACAATAACACAGCCCTGCCCGCATGAGATTTACCGTGGGCGGGACGGCAAGAGGGTAACATGGCACAAAATTACGATATTCCGGCACCGAAGAAGAGAATGTGGAGCCTGCAGCTGAATCCGGAAAAGTTCGAGAGGGCGACGGATGAAGAAAAGCGGCAGGCGGATGTCATGGCGGAGTCCACAACCTTTTTCCGCGATGGCATGAAGAGGCTCAGGCGCAATCCGCTGGCAGTGTTTGCAATCTGGATTCTGATCATCCTGATCGCGATCATGATTGTCGCACCGATCTTTGTTCCGTACAGCTACTCGGAGGTCATCACTGTCGAGGGCGTGCGCGACAAGTCCGCTGCCAGCATGGCGCCGTTCCAGTACTCCAAACTGGAAAAGGCATACATGGAAAAGTACAACGTGAGAATCTTCCCGCACATCATGGGAACGGACGAGCTGTGCCGCGATTACTTCATCCGTGTGGTCTACGGTATGCGGGTGTCCTTCCTGGTCGGCGTGTTCGCCAGCCTGATGGTGCTCATCATCGGCACGATCTACGGCGCCATTTCGGGCTACTGCGGCGGCAAGGTTGATCTGGTCATGATGCGGATTGTCGATATTATCTACTCGCTGCCGGATCTTCTGATCATCATCCTGCTCTCGGTCGTATTCAAGGAGACGTTGGATTTCTCGAAGGTTCCCGTCGTCGGTAAGCTCGGCACGAACATGGTTTCGATGCTGATCGTGTTCGGTCTTCTGTACTGGGTCGGCATGGCGCGTCTCGTGCGCGGCCAGATCCTGACCATCAAGGAGAATGAGTACGTGCTCGCGGCCAAATCGATGGGCGCCTCGGGAGGCCGGATCATCCGCAAGCACATTCTGCCGAACTGCCTGTCCGTCATCATCATCTGCACGGCGCAGGAGATCCCTTCGGCGATTTTTACGGAATCTTATCTGTCCTTCATCGGACTTGGTGTTGCCCTTCCGATGCCGTCCCTCGGCTCTCTGGCCAATACCGCGCGTTCCGGTATGCAGTCCTATCCGTGGAAGCTGGTATTCCCTGCGGTCGCGATCATTCTGATCTGCCTTGCGTTCAATCTGCTGGGCGACGCGCTCCGCGATGCGTTTGATCCGAAACTCAAGGGCTGACGCTGAGAGCTGATAACTTTGGAAAGGGTATAAAAATGGCAGCTATGGATGCAGCAACAGAAGAAAAGGTCCGGGAGAAAGTGAGGGAGAACGAGGAGGGAAATATTCTCGAGGTTAAGAATCTCCACACCTCCTTCTTTACAGATTCCGGAGAGGTGAAGGCCGTCAACGGCGTCTCCTTCAACCTCAAAAAAGGCAAAATTCTCGGCGTGGTCGGGGAGTCGGGTTCCGGCAAGTCGGTCACGGCGTATTCGATCATGCAGATTCTGGCGGACACCGGCAAGGTGGTCGACGGACAGATTCTGTACAAGGGACGCGATGTCCTGAAGTTCAGCAAAAGGGAAATGGAGGATTTTCGCGGCAACAAATGTTCCATTATCTTCCAGGATCCGATGACCGCGCTGAACCCGGTGTTCACGGTCGGCTGGCAGCTGCGCGAGGCACTCCAGCTTCACACGCAGTACAAGACAAAGTCAGCTGCCAACAAGCGGGCGATCGAACTCCTTGAGATGGTCGGCGTCAACGAGCCTGCGAGCCGGATTCATCAGTATCCGTTCGAACTTTCGGGCGGCATGCGGCAGCGTGTCATGATCGCCATGGCGCTCGCCTGCGAGCCGGATATTCTGATCGCCGACGAGCCTACGACCGCGCTCGACGTGACGATTCAGGCACAGATCCTTGATTTGATGAAGGACCTGCAGAAGAAGCTTGGCATGGCCATCATCATGGTCACCCATGATCTCGGCGTCATCGCCTCGATGTGCGATGAGATCATTGTCATGTACGGCGGACGCGTCTGCGAGCGTGGCACGGCGGACGATATTTTCTACCGCTCCCACCATGAATATACCAAGGGGCTTCTCCGTTCCATTCCGAACCTCGACAACATGAACGAGAAGCTGATTCCCATCGGCGGCACGCCGATCAATATGCTGAATATGCCGAAGGGCTGTGCGTTCTGCCCGCGGTGCGACAATGCGATGAAGATCTGCCTGACTGAGGTGCCGGAAGAGCTTCAGATGGACGATGGACATTACGCCTCCTGCTGGATGAATGTGAAGGCAAAATACGAGCAGGAGGGTATAATCGCGGAGAACGCAGACGGTAGCGTCGTGGCCGGGAAGAATTTTGAGAAGGCCGGGGAGGTAAACGCATAATGGCAGAAGAAAATAAGAAAAGCGAATACCTCGTGGACGTGCGGGGACTGAAGCAATATTTCCCGGTGAAGGTCGGCTTTTTCAAGACGATTCCGCTGAAGGCGGTGGACGGCGTCTCCTTCCAGATCAGGGCAGGCCAGACGCTCGGCCTCGTTGGAGAGTCAGGCTGCGGCAAGACGACGGTCGGACGGTCGCTTCTGCGGCTGTATGAGCCTACGGGAGGCGAGTTTTATTTTAACGGCGAGCTGGTGACGGACAAGAACATCCATCAGCTGCGCCGGCAGATGCAGATGGTGTTCCAGGATCCGTATTCCTCGCTGAATCCGCGCATGACGGTTGAGGATATCATCGGAGAGCCGCTCGATATTCATCATCTTTATACGACGAAGCAGGACAGGCATGACAAGATCATGCATCTGATGGAACTGGTCGGTCTGAACGCGGAGCATGCCACACGGTATGCGCATGAGTTCTCCGGCGGTCAGCGGCAGCGCATCGGCATTGCCCGGGCGCTCGCGGTGAACCCGAAGTTCATCGTCTGCGATGAGCCGGTATCGGCGCTGGATGTGTCGATTCAGGCGCAGGTCATCAATATGTTTGAGGAGCTGCAGGAAAAGCTGGGCGTTGCGTACCTATTCATCGCCCACGATCTGCTCGTGGTGCATCACATCTCGGACCGCATCGCCGTGATGTATCTGGGCAAAATCGTCGAGATCGCGGATGCGGACGAGCTGAATGCCTCGCCGATTCATCCGTACACACTCTCCCTGCTGTCCGCGGTGCCGATTCCGGACCCGAAGCGGGCGAGGGAGTCGAAGCGTATCATTCTCGAGGGCGATGTTCCGTCGCCGCTCCACATGCCGTCCGGATGTCCGTTCCGCACGCGCTGCCGCTACGCAACGGAGCAGTGCGGCAAGGAGATGCCGCCGCTCACCGACCGCGGCAATGGTCACATGGTCGCGTGCTGGAACAAGTAACAGCGCGTTCAGCCGATACTGTCATTGACATTTGCAAGGCAATACCGGATTGAAGATTTCCATAATCGGTAATACCGGAAATCATAGATTTCCGTATTATGGATGAAGCCCGATCGGCGGGATTCATTCGATATTTATTTTTACAAGGAGGACAGTTATGAAAAAGAAAGCATTAGCACTGGTTCTTGTTGGTGCGACTGCCGCAACTCTGCTTGCCGGATGCGCGGATGCTTCCAAGGCCCCTGCAGCGGCTTCTACCGCAGGCAGCGAGGCGGCGGCAGCAACAACGGCCCCTGCAGAGTCTGCTACAGAGAGCTCCACAACGGCTGCAACGACCGCTGCGGAAAGCACAAGCGCGTGGCCGGACAACATCGAGTTCAAGGCGTCTGCCGATCACCCGGCTGCACCGGACTGGACGGAGTATGACAATCTGATCGATGAGATTCGTCAGGACACCGATCTGACGGACCGTGTCGCAAAGATGCATCAGGCAGAGGATATACTGATGGCGACCGGCGCGATTCTTCCGCTGTATTATTACAATGATCTCTATCTGGAGAACACGGCGTGGAGCGGAGATTTTGCGACCGTATTCGGCACCAAGTATTTCATGTATGCGAAGAAGGATGGCAAGAATGCGGATGTCTTCAGCATCAACCTCGCTTCCGAGCCGGATCATCTGGATCCTCAGTTGAACAGCACGGTCGATGGCGCAGCGCTTGCGGCAAACTCCTTTGTTGGTCTTTACACCAACGACAAGGACGGCAAGATCGTTCCGGCACTGGCTGACGGCGATCCGGAGATTTCTGACGACGGACTGACCTACACCATCAAGATGAAGACAGGCCTCAAGTGGTCCGATGGTACGGAACTCAACGCGAATGACATTGTCAATTCCTGGAAGCTGGCTGCTGATCCGAACACGGCTTCGGATTATTCTTATCTGTTTGCTGTCTTCGACGGCTACAGTGAAGATGGCTCCACAGAGATCAACGCACAGGCCACGGATGATAACACGGTTACGTTCAAGCTCACCGCTCCCTGCCCTTACATGATGAACCTGCTTGCATTCCCGGTATTCATGCCGGTTCCGCAGGCTGCGTTCGATGCTGTCAAGGCCGGCACACCTGGCTCCTGGGCTACCGAGGCAGGCTTCGTCACCGACGGCGCATATACGCTGAAGGAGTGGAAGCACAACGAGTCCATGGTCTATGTGAAGAACCCGAACTTCTATGACGCAGCAAATGTGTCTGTCGATGAGCTTCACTTCATGCTCTCTGCAGATGACACGGCTATCCTTGCTGCATTCCAGTCCGGCGACATCGACTATGCGGATACCGTTCCGACCGATGAAGTTGCGAACCTCAAGGATACGCCTGAGTTCCATGTCATCCCGAACCTCGGCACCTACTATGTCGCGTTCAATGTGAATGATTCGATGTTCGACGGCAAGACCCCGAAGCAGGCAGCAGAGATGAGACTTGCGATGGCTCTCCTGATCGACCGTCAGTATATTGTCGATACGGTCGGCCAGACGGATCAGGAAGTCGCCACCTCCTTCATCCCGACCGGCATGAGCGACGGCAACGGCGGCACCTTCAAGGCCAACACAGATGCCTATACCTATCCTGTGGATACCGGATACTACAAGGATTACTCTGCGGATCCGGAGGGCAATCTTGCTGAGGCGAAGGCTCTGCTCGAGGATGCTGGCTACACCTTCGATGACAGCGGCATGCTTTCCGCCGATACGCCGATTTCCTTCACTTATCTGACGAACGACGGCAGCGGCCATCAGGCTGTTGCACAGCTCATTCAGCAGGATCTCGGTGCGATCGGCATCCAGGTTGAGATTCAGTCTGAGGACTGGCAGACCTTCCTGAATGATCGTAAGTCCGGCAACTTCGGCGTGGCTCGTGAGGGCTGGCTCGCTGACTACGATGATCCGATCAACATGCTGGAGATGTTTACTTCTGATTCCGGCAACGACGATCCTCAGCTGGGCAAGTAATGGTTTTTAGTGGGAAGCGGAGCTTCCCACTAAAAACGCCAGATTGTGCGTAGCACAATCTGGCAGGTTATAACAGACCAGTATAAGTTTGCGCGGTGCGCAAATGCTCATGTACGGTAAAGAAGCAAGCAACCGAAAACAATAGATAGACCGCCAGCACTACACTATTCCGAACCAAAGACCAAAAGATAAGCATTTTGA